>CAZMMZ010000018.1:0-1810 GCA_964567575.1 Candidatus Undinarchaeota archaeon | reverse complement strand
AATGAATTTATTGTAGACAGCGAATCAGAAATTGATGCTGAAATAAAAAATCTGGGCACTGAAGACGCAGAAAATATACGCGTGACATTGTATGAACAAAAGGAAAAGGATGATGACGATGAGGATGATAAAAAAGAAAAAAAAGAATTGGAATTTATAACGAAATTTAAAAAGAAATTATTAGGAACTTCAAAAATAGATGTTTTAGGCCAAGGACAGTCAAAAACAATTAGTTTCAATTGGACCCCTACCAAAGCAGGGGAAAGTTTCTTATTGCTTCTGGCAGAAACCAAGCATGATATCAATGCAGAAGATAATGACGATATAGAGTTTGTGGATGTTCTTCCGCAAGGTTCTGACATATTCCCAAGATTATTTTACTTCAGGAAGGATATATTTGTTGGAGATAATGTAACAATTGATGGATATATAAGAAATCGCGGAAAAATAGATGCACTTGATGTTTCTGCTTCATTGTATGAGGTTAAAGACGATGAAAGAATCCTTATTGAAAACAGGAATATAGAAACTGTTTCAGCTAATTCATTTTTTGATTTGAGCTTTAATTGGACTCCAACATCCTCCGGAGAAACACTTCTTGAGTTTGTAACAGAAGCATCCAATGATGACAATAAAGAAAATAATGTTAACCAAAGGTTCATACGTGTTTTAGTAAGGGACTTTGATGGAAAACCAACTATAGAATTTTATCCTGAATTTATTTTAGTTGACAACAGTGCATCTTTTGGAATCTTTGTGCAAAATTTTGGCAATAAGGATGCACCTGAATTTAACCTTACTCTTAGTGCCAATGGAGTACAAGCAGACAGTGTTATTGTTGACGGTCTTAAACCAAAACGGGGTGAATTTGTTACCCTTAGTTGGATTCCGGAAGAAGAAGGTGTGTTTGAAATAGAAGCAAGTATTGATTTAAATGACGCTGACCTATCAAACAACTTCGATAAAGATACAGTGAAAGTTTTCAAAACAAAAGACATAAACGTAACTTTTGCAGATAAAGATGGAAATTTAGTTTCCAGAAATTTTTTATTAGGCAATGTTGAGGCTTTCGCAGACGATTTCACTTTAACCGTACCTGATGCGCCTCTTGATATGTGGATTGGTGATTCCAGCAAGGAAGGCCAAATTATATCTATTTACACCAATTCAACTTTTGGCACCCAGTTAAATATTACCTCAGCCCACATTGAAGAGCCAGCCATACAGAACGGGTTAGTATTATATGAAATATTTGCAAATGATGATGTATGGGACTTTGATTCTTATTCAAGTGTACTTGACAAAAGGCTCAAGGAACTGAATATAAGGTATACAGAATTAAAATCATTTGTATGTGAAGATTATAATTTTACTGATGATACATGCAATGAATGGGAAGAAGTAGAATCTGACACGCTGATTGACAGGGGAAATTTGATTTTAACAGTTAATGCTCCTAGAGCCCAAGCTTTTGCAATTGGAGATTCCGACTATGACAATGATAATGAACCTGATTGGGATGACACTGACAGTGATAATGATGGCATTTCTGATGACCAAGACACTTTTACCTGTTTTGGTGGAAGATTTAAGTCAAGAAAAGCCTTTAATGTAACTATTAATGAAAGCGAAGATATTGGGAAAGAGATGAAAGGCAAAAATAAATTTAAGGTAAAAGACAAGGACAAAAAAGTAGTGGAATTTGATATTAATTTTGACACAGACAGGCTGGACTGTAGAGAGGTTATAATTGAAAAGCAGCCAGAGATAACATCCAGAGGTTATACCTTAATAAGTGGAGTTGATTTAG
>CAZMMZ010000017.1:0-1879 GCA_964567575.1 Candidatus Undinarchaeota archaeon | reverse complement strand
AATGATTCTTCAGGAAGTTATGCTTATGGTGATGATGTATCTGGAGTGGATTTTTCAATTCCTTCTTCAGGAAGTTCTTCAGGAGACAGTAGTAGTGGCAGTGAATCTAGTAGTGGAAATGCAGGAAGTACTGGTTCTAGTAGTAAAAAAGATAAAATAATTTGTACAGAAATGTATAGGCAGACTAATCTTGATGATTGGAAAGAAGCAATGAAACTTTGGTACTTATTCCAGAAAAAATATTTAACATCAACACATCAAGTTGGTTATCATTTCCTATTCAAACCGTTTGTAAGGGGAATGAAAAAATCAAGAATATTAACGGCAATTGGTTCTCATTTTGCAAAGCAACGAACAAAGGATATTAAATATATAATGTTTGGTACAAAATTTTCATTACTGGGAAGAATGTACAGGATTATATTTGAACCAATCTGTTATATAACAGGATTACTATTAACATATAAGGAGAGACGAGCATGGCAATAGGAGCAGGCGGAGGAATCATGGCAGGGCCTATGGGCAACCCAATGGGTAACCAACCTGTTGCAGCACCTCCAGCAATAAATCAAGAACCAATAATAGCAGATTCTGGTGTACCACTGGAAGCAGAAATTGGAAAAGAAAGAATGGGTGAATCATCACAACTAGCACAAGCAGTTGCTAATGTATCACCAGACGCAAAAGAAAGTTTAACAAATATTACAAAAGGTCAAGCAGAAGCAATAATACAAGTCTTGGCTAATTTAGGAATTAGTCCAGAGGAATCAAATGCTGTATTTGCAAATATGGATTTGAAATCTGGATTAATTATTCCAACAGAAGATGTTTTATCAGACCCGGAAGGAGTTAAGTCAAAAATTGACCAATTCGTTCTGGCAATGGCTAATAAATCTGATGAAGGAATGATGGCCACCAATGTACCAAGTGGTGCAGAGGCGGCAACAATGGACAGGCGACCTGCACCGGCAATGGTGTAGCCCCTAACAACTCAAGGGCCACCTGTTCTTCCAACAGCACCCACAAAGGAGAATAAAATGGAAGAAGAAAAATTGGATAAAAATGAGGAAGTTACGGAAACTTCTGTTGATGAAACAAAAGATGAAGTAACGGAATTATTAGAACCGACTCCCTATCAAAACAAATATAAAAAGGAGTTAGATAAGGAGGATTCAGAAACAGCTACCGTTCCTACGGACACTGCTTCAGAAGAGGCAGCCACTCCCGATGAAGAACGCCCTGTAAACGCTGAAGAGAAGGTGTTTAAGAAAAGATATGACGACCTTAAACGCCATTATGATTCTACACTTTCAAAACATAAAGGTGAAGTTTCTATTCTTAAAAAACAGCTTGAAAACACGGATATAGTTCCGCCTAAATCGGCACAGGAACTGGAAACGTGGAAACTGAAATATCCGGATGTCTATGATATTATAAAAAGCGTAGCCATTGGAGAATCGAAGGAACAAGCAAAGTCTGTAGAAAGTAAGTTACAGAATTTAGAACAAGCTCAGACTCAACTGTCAAAGGATAAGGCTGAAATTGAACTTCTAAAAATTCATCCTGATTTTAAACAAATTCGTGAAACTAATGATTTTCATGAATGGGCTAAAAATCAAGACCAGACGATACAGTCATGGTTGTACGATAATAGTGAAAATCACATATTATGTGCAAGAGCCATTGACTTGTATAAGATGGACAAAAATTTTTCTGGTCATAAAAAATCAGACAGGGATTTAAAAAAAGAAGCGGCTAAAGTTGTAACGACTACTAAAAAAGATACAGGCAAGAATATAGGAGAGAAAAAGATTTGGAGTGTTTCTGAAATAGCAAAGTTAAAACCTCAACAATTTGTAAAAATGGAAAAGGAAATTGA
>CAZMMZ010000016.1:0-8438 GCA_964567575.1 Candidatus Undinarchaeota archaeon | reverse complement strand
ATGGATAACACGATTGCGTTTTGAGATTCTTTATGAGCGGATTGTTTGGCAACATATTTCGAATAACACCTAAGCCCCAGTTCTTAACACTAGAAAAAACACCACTAATTGTTCCTCCAACAATGCTTCGTAGGGGTGCGGAAACAGAATCTTCAAGAGCACAAGTGAAACTGAAGAGTGGAACACCAGTAGACCAAGTACAAAAGATTCCAGGAACCATTGAAACTACGAGAATTGCAACAATAATAATAGTAGCAATATATTTTTTACTGGTTTTTTTGTCAGAGGCCTTTCTCTTGTATATAATATACGCAATACCAGAGACTACAATAGCCATAACAACAGCAACTCTAAATGTATCAGGAACATCAAAGCCCATTAAAACAATTAGAAGAATAATTGACAAGTAAAAAGTATATGCAACAACTGGATGCTCGTGGCGAACACTTGGACCTTTTTCTCTTGATTCTTTTTTAATTTCTTTAGTTCTATCTTTTGCAGCTTTGTGAAGATCATCTTCAAGTTTTTTGTGCCGATCTTCTTCATCTGCTATTTGCTTATCAGCATTCTTTTTAATTTCTGCTATTTGATCTTTCTTCTCTTTGTCAGTTAAATCACTTGCACGTACTCGAGCGATGTTCTCACTTTTTGAAGCTTTTAATTGAGTAATGTTTTTGTCAGCTTCAATTTTTGCATTTTCTTTTGCTTTGAATTCATCTTCAGAAATCTTGTTTTCTTCTATTTCTGCTGTTTCTTTTTTATGTTTTGCTTCATCAAGTTCTTTCTTCTCTTCAGGAGTTGCACCTTTTTTAGCTTCTGCATGCGCTTTATTATCAGCTCGCATTTCATCATGCGCTTTTTTCTCTGCAGCAATTTTTGTTTTATCTGCAGCGTACTGAGCTTTACCATTTACTACACCCTCTTTTGCTTCATTATAACCATGGGTATCTTTTTTACCGGTTAAAGCTGCTTTGAAACGATCAGCAACTTTTTTTCCAGTATCAGCAAGGGTACTTCCAGAATTACCTTTAGAAACCCAAAATCCAATTTGACCAGCAGGACCCATTACAACAAGAATAACTGCAGACAGGAGAACTGTAGGAATCATAGAAATAACGACTTTTAAGATTTTCAATGCTATTTTTGCAAATGGTTTTAAAATATTAACAATAACACTTCTAATCGTTCTGAGAATTTGTGAAAGAATTGGACCAGCAACAGGTATAAACGCAAGTGCAAAAGGCCCAATAATAAGAACTAAAACAGTTACAATGATAAATACCAACCAAAAACCCATCTAAACATTACCTCGCTTAGATTTTTTCTTATACATAATATATTGGTATAGACTTTACTATATATAAAGATAAGGGGAGAGCTAGGAAACAATATAAACCTGTGTTGTGAATTCACATTCAATGAAAGTTATTAAACGCGATTTGAAAAATGGAAAAATTGTCCTCCGCCTTGAAGTAGTTGATGATCTCTGGTACTTATCAGAAATAGTGCGAGCAGGAGATGTTGTGATTTCCAAAACCCAGAGAAGGATTGAAAAGGATATTGGAAAGAAGCGTGCGGATCGCGGAGAGAAAAAAACTTTCACATTAGGTGTTGAAGTGAAAGAAGCAGAGTTTGATAAGAATGTCGACCGCTTCCGGATTGGTGGCAAAATTGTTTCCGGACCTGAAGATATTCCACCAGGAGCATTTCATACTTTGAATTTGAAACCCGGAATGACATTAACAATTCAAAAAGAAACTTGGCAAGAAGCTGACTTAATTAAAGTAAAAGATTCTTCAAAAGCTATCCGCTCTAATATAATGATGGTGGCAATTGAAGACGGAGTAGCTGCAATTGGCTTCCTCCGCAATTACGGAATTCGCGAAGCCGGGTCTGTTAAACATAATATTGCAGGCAAGGACGAGATCAAAGAAAAAGAAGTTGAAACAAAACAATTTTTTGTAAAAGTTTCAGATGCAATTGAGAAAGACGTTGAAGGCGTTGATAAGATTATAGTGGCGGGTCCTGGTTTTACAAAAGATAATTTCAAAAAATTCCTTCAAGATAATAATAAAAGTTTTGCAAAACTTGTAATAACTGAAAGCGTTTCAATGGGAGGAGAGAAAGGATTGCAGGAAATTATCAAACGAGGAGTTGTTGAGCGCGTTGTTAAAGATACAAAAATCCAACAAGAAGTCACAGCACTGAACGAATTCTTCACAGAAATTGCAAAAGACTCTGGACTTTCAATTTACGGATTGGATCAAGTGGAAAGTGCTGTAAATGCCGGAGCTGTGAAAACTCTTTTAATTACTAACAAATTTTTACGAGCTGCAAAAGCGGACAGAAACGAGCGTATTAATAATATGATAAAAACTGTCGAAGCTGTGAAAAGCAAAGTTATGATTGTGAGTACCGAACACGATTTAGGACTCCAATTGCATGGGCTAGGAGATATCGCTTCTGTATTGCGATATAAAATTTAACCTATATCTTTACACTTACACTCATAGTGGCTGCATGATTTTCTAAAGCCGTTACCAGGGTCTATAGCATCTTCGCACATCATCTGAGAGTTCCAAGTATTTTCTTTCCAGAAATTACTTTCACCATCACATAATTCATTTCCATCAACTAATTGCATACATGCAACTTCGTGTGTAGCGTCGAATTTACCAGATATAAAACCAGATGGACTGAAGAACATTCCAGCAACTACAATAACTGCAAGAAGTGCAATTCCACCAACAATGATTTGTTTTTGATTCATAAAAATAACAATAGTTAATCAACTATATAAAACTTCTATAAAACAATCGGAAACTTAGTTTCTTATAATCTCACATTCGCAATGAAGAGAACCACAATTGTTTCCTGCTTCATCATGTTCAATTTGACAATCTAAAAGAGTGTCCCAAGTATTATCTTCCCAAAGACCATTTGATCCGCCACAGCGAACTCCGTCTTTGCTAATACTTAGACAAGCAAACTGTTCTGGACTTTCAGAACCAACTGAAAGGAAACCAGATGGTGAGAAAACAATTCCAGCAACTACAATAACTGCAAGAAGAGCAATGCCTCCAATTATGATTTGTTTTTGATTCATAAAAATAACAATAGTTAAGCAACTATATAAAACTTACAGAATTTGAATTGCTGTTTTGTTTTTATTCGTCAAGAACTTTGCATGTGCAAACTTCTCTATGTCGGCAATTGAATCCATTAGGATCAAGTTGGTCATCGCAAATTTGCAATGAATTGAAAGTTGTTTCTTGCCAGTATTCACTTGTTTCGCAACGTTCACTATTTGTTCCGAGTTTAACACAAGCTGCACCGTAACTTCCACCTTTTCTTGCTGGTATGAAACCAGATGGTGAGAAAACAATTCCAGCAACTACAATAACTGCAAGAAGAGCAATGCCTCCAATTATGATTTGTTTTTGATTCATGATTATTATTTTATTCCTCTTTTAGGGTAGTGCAATGACAGTCTGTGTAAGTTTGGCATGGTCTCATAAAATCATCACGAGCATTGAGACAACTTTCTTCAGAAGACCAGTGATACTGACTCCAGTAATCATTTTGCCCATCACACCGGTCCATTGTTTGCGCATTAGTGCAAGCATAATTCATCTTTGGAATGTTCACTGAAAGAAAACCAGAAGGAGTGAAAACCATTCCAGCAACTAACACAACTGCTAATAAAGCAATTCCACCGAGGACGAGATATTGTTTTTCCATGATTATAATTTAATCAAGAGGGATGTATTTGCAATTGCAACCACGTTCCATACAAGATTTTGCACCTTTATCGTGAGCGTTTTGACAGGGCATTTTAGAGTTGAACTCAGTTTCTTTCCAGAAATTGTTTGGACTGTCGCAAAGATCATATGCAGTATTTAATTGAATACATGCAACGCCTTGTGTTGTTCCAGCTGGTGGTGCGGAAATAAAACCAGAAGGGGCGAATAGTACTCCAGCTACAAAAACTGCAGCTATCAAAATAAATCCACCAATTGCAAGATGTTTGTTATTAAGTGTCATACATTTAGTAGTGTTAAACTAATATTTAAAGTGCTCGAACCCCAAGATTAAAATAAGCGAGATTACTATTGATTCTTATGAATAAAAAGCTCGAGCAAATAGCTAAAGATATTAAAGAAATGCATATTCAAGGAGCAATAAGTATAGCGCTTGCTGCAGCCAATGCAATGGAATCTGTAATTGAAGAGAGCAAAGCTGAGACTCGCGAGCAATTTATGAAAGAACTTGGAGATGCTGGAGATGTTTTAATTAGCACAAGACCGAGTGCAGTCGCCTTGCCAAATGCTGTTAAGGAATTTATTAAAGAAGTTGGAGAAAGTAAAGCTGAGTTTTCTAATTTGAAAAAAGATGCAATTAAAATTGCAAAGAAATATACAGAGCATATAAAAATTTCATTGCAAGATATTGCAAAAATCGGCGCAACATTGGTTGAGGACGGTGATTCAATTATGATACACTGCCACTCGAGCACAGTTATGGAAATTTTGAAAGAAGCTCATAATTCTGGAAAACGATTTGAAGTTTTTTCAATGGAAGCTCGACCATGGGGACAGGGTTACTTATCTGTGAAAGAATTATCAGATCATGGAATCCCAACCACATTAATTGTTGATAATGCTGCGTGGACTTTTATGGAGCAATGCAGTAAAGTTTTCGTTGGCGCAGATACAATAACAAGAGACGGTGCTGTGATTAATAAAGTCGGAACTGCTGGACTTGCTTTAATTGCAAAACATTTTAATAAAGATTTTTATGTTGCAACAGAAATGTTGAAACTTGACAAAGTTAGGAGCGCGAATCAGATTGTAATTGAGGAGCGGCCAGCTGAAGAAATTATAGATCCAAAGAAACTTCCAAAAGCAAAAATTCGAAATCCAATTTTTGATGTAACTGAACCAGAATTTGTTACAAAAATAATTACTGAAGCTGGAGTTTTTGATCCACAAGAAATTATCAAGAATTAACTTTTATATTTTAGAGCTAGAGAAATTAATCGATCCCCGGCTTCTTCAACTTTATCAGCAACTCCACCAGTTAAAGTTATAACATCTTTCAAAATAACTGCCTTGACTGTTTGCTGATTTGCAAATAATTTTTTCAAAACTGCGAATTCAGATTCTCGGACTTGCTCGCGAATAATTTCAATCTTCTTTGCTTTTTTAATTGTTGTTTCAATATCTGATTGAAGACCTGAAACAGCATCACTAAGAAGTTTTGCAGAGATTTCAATTTTATTTGCCATCTCTTCCAAATCTTTTGTGATAATTTTTGGGATTTCAAGTTTTGAAACATCGGCCATTCTAACAAGAATTTCTGCTTTATCTGCAACATCATCAATTGCTTCAAGAAGTGCGTATTTGTCTTCAGTTCCCATTTGCACAATAACTCCAGTGTATAATTTCTTTTCAATTGATCGCCTTGTTCCATCAGCTTTTGCTTCTAATGCAACAACCTTTGCTGCAGATTCCTTTGCAAGCTGGTGGTTTCCATCGCAATAATGATGAATAGTTTCCCTAAGATGAGTAATGCATTTTACAACTTCTTGGGTGAACAAGTCGGTCTCCTCATAGAATCCTCCAGACTTTTCTCCTTTGAGCATTGGGAAAAATTGAACCATGAAGAAGGTTTAAATTAGGGTAGTATTTATGTGTTAGTATGATTTTGGAAATCACAGTTCTGCTCGCTGCATACTTTGCTTGGAGTGTTGGTGTTAATACGGTAGGGACGATTCTAGGAATTAATCTCGGTAGTGGAATTTTAAAATTAAGAACTGCTGTGATTTTATCTGGAATTTTCACAGGACTTGGTGCGATTTTTCTTTCAAAAAGAATTATGATTACAATGAGTGAGAAGATTGCTCATCTTGATATGATTGGAATTTTAATTGTGTTTGTAACAGCAGGTTCAATCATCACTTTCACAACCTATCGCAGCATGCCGATTTTCGTAACGTATTTGTTCATTGGAGCAATTGCAGGATATTCTTTAGCAAGTGGAATTGCATTTGAACTTGGTATTTTGAAAGAAATTCTTTTGAGTTTATTTATTTCACCAATTGCTGCACTGGTAATTGGATATCTTTTTTATATGGGAATCCGGCGGTTCCAAATAAATAAAATTAAAAGCGCGCCTGCGAGAGAGAATTACGAAAAGAAGTTCGTATGGCCGGCTATTATCGGTTTTCTTCTGTTATCTTTTGCTGTTGGAGGAAATTCAGTTGGTGTAGCTGTTGGAATTCTTGCTGAAAAAATTTCATTTAGTTGGCTTCAGCTTTTAGGAGCCGCAGGAGTTGTGTTAGGAATTCTGACATGGAGTTATAAGATTGCAAAAACTGTTGGAATGAAACTAACTGACCTTAGTCCAAGCCGAGGATTCTCTGTGCAGATGGCAACAGGACTTGTAATGTTGGTGTTTTTGTGGCTCAGCATACCGATTTCAACAACGCAGACATTGATTGGTGCAATTATCGGAGTTGGTCTTGCGCGAGGAAGACTTGAAAGAGGAACTATCAAAAACATTGCATTCTCTTGGATCTTTGGATTACCAGCAGCAATTGGAATTGCTGCATTACTCGGATATTTAATCTAAAATGTGAGGTTAACCTCACATTTTGTAACTTTAACCTCACATAACAAACTTCATAAAGAGGAAAATTACCCAAAAAACTATGACTTTAGCAATAATCGGCCTTGGATTATGGAATGAAAATAGCATGACAATCCGGGCTTTAGAGGAAGCAAAGAAGTGCGACAAGCTTTACGCAGAATTTTACACAGCGAAGCTATTCGGAACAACTAAAGAAGAACTTGAAAAAAAGATTGGAAAGAAAATAGAAGTTTTAGAAAGAGAAAAAGTTGAGAATAGTAAATGGTTAATTGATGAAGCAAAGAATTCAAGTGTTGGATTATTAATTGCAGGTGACTGCATGACTGCAACGACGCATATCGATTTTAAGATCGAAGCAGAGAAAGAAAACATTCCAGTGAAAATAATTTTCGGCACATCAATTTATACAGCAGCTGCAGGACTTTCAGGATTACAGATTTACAAATTCGGAAGAAGCACATCAATCACATTCCCTGAAGAAAATTTTGAAATAACTTCACACTATGATGTTATTAAGAAAAACAAAAAAGATGGTTTGCACACTTTGTGTCTTCTTGATATTCGCCACGGCAAATTCATGACTGCAAACGAAGGCATGCAAGTGCTTTTGGATGTTGAAGCAAAACAAAAGCAAAATGTTTTCACAGAAGAAACAGAAATTGTTGTGATTGCGCGCGCAGGATCAGAAGAACCACTTGTGAAATTCGGAAAAGTTAAAAACCTAATGAATGAAGACTTCGGTGGGCCATTGCACACAATTATTGTGCCGGGAAAATTGCACTTTAAAGAAGAGGAGATGTTAAAAGGGATCCGGTAACAGGGATCAGGCATCAAGATATGATGCCCGACACCTTTCATTAATATAACAAATGAGCAACACAGTATATTTAATTGAAGTTGAAAAACTTCTAAAGAAAACAGAAGAAGCCTTGCTGTCAATCGATTCTGTAAATGAATACGGAGAAAAAGTGTTGGATATGGCAGAGCGATATGTGGCAGATGCAAAGCATTACATTGAGAAAGGAGATTTGCGAACTGCATTCGGATCTGTGGAATACGCACACGGTTTATTGGATGGTGGAGTTGGATCAGGAAGCTTGAAAAATACTAATCCAAATAAAGCTGAGCTATTTGTATTTTCGAACAAAGGCGAATAAACCCAAAACGAACATTTTATATAATTATAATAATACTATAGAGTTTATGAAGATAAACAAGAAACTCTTTTTTTCAACAATTATAGCATCGCTCTTTGCTACAATGCCAAGTGCGTTTGCAGCAATTTTCTCAGGAGGTTATCAGCAAGATGGAAATATGACCTCTGGATTTGCAATCACTATCGGAATTCTTGTAATTGGAATCCCAATTCTTAATGAAATTTTATTAAAAAAATCTGCATTCAAAAGTGACTCAGCTTTTGGAAAAATAACACGATTCACAGTTATTGGAGTATGTGCAATGCTTTTCCTAGGTTCAATGGGAAGTGGGTTGCTAGGAATAGACTTAGGTTTTCTTTCAAGTTTCGCTGAAGAAATAATATTACTACCAGTAATTCTTGTTGTAGGTGGAATTCTTCATAGAAAAATAAAGAAAAAGAAAGTTGATAAACACTCATCTGCAGATGTTGAAGATCAATTAAAATCAGCAGCAGACAAAGAAGGTGGAAAAGAGAAAAGAATTGATTTGAAAGAACTTGATACAGAAAAGAAATTTGTTGATAAATTAAAAGAATTGAAAAAGGAAGCTTCAGAAGGAAAAATTGATAAAATCGTTGACAAGATGGCTGA
>CAZMMZ010000015.1:0-9481 GCA_964567575.1 Candidatus Undinarchaeota archaeon | reverse complement strand
TTCTTGTATACCATGTGCGTAACCCAAGTAACTTATGTAAGAACTAGTTTAAAAGTATTATGTGAAGTGACATATGTCAATAAGGTGTTTAGCTGACCCGTAGTGCAACACTACGCAAGATAACGGTTTTAGAAAGAAGCATAAAATCTCCATGAAGTCAGGGTACATTTTTTATTTTCTGTACCCATAACAAGCTGGACACAATAGTTCCCTGAAAAAGCATTTAAACCCATAAAACCATAAATAAAGCGTGATTTAAATGGACGAAGAACTACCAGAACAAGTGCAAGATACAAATGAACAATCTAAAATGCTTAAGGACAATCTTAAGCAACACAAAGAAATCCTCAAGGGGATGGACAATCTTTGTGAAAACATAAAAAAAGAAAAAGAAATTGTAAAAAATATTATTAGCAGAATAGTACACCCAATCACGTTATTCAAACACAAAGACCTCGCCACACTTATGAAAGATGTGGAAAAAAAGACAAATCACATACTAAAACTCGAAGAAAAAATAAACAGTACTAAGAAACCGCTGGAAGATAAGGATAAAGAGAAATTAGAAAAAGAAATTCATGAAGATTTAAACAAAATAGACAAAGATTTTGCAATAAGTTTGTTTACAACCACTTATATTATCAGATCAATTGCAGCATACTATAAAACACGATTAAAAACAGCAGGCGTTATGAATGAAGATCCAAAAGTTGAAGAAGAATTCCACCACATTGTGGAAGATTTGGAAAAAACAGTTCGATGGGGTACGGCATTGACTGCACAAGGAGACTTACCTAAAGCAACAGAAGCGCTAGGCCACGCCCTAGAAACAAAAGGAGTTAAATTCAACAGACTATTTGTAGGGAAAACTACAGGTAAAAAACTAGCAGACGAACTTTAGAAATAAAAATCAAATAAAAGAGGGATTAATTATTCCCTCTTTTGAATATTAATCTTATTTTTTAAATGACTTTACCTGTTTAATTGTGTCTTTAGCTTGTTTAACAAGATCAGTGTAAGTTTCTTCAACAACTAATGCATTGAAATCCCTACCAATCCCACCGCCGCGAATACGACCAAGAAGAGTATCTTCACCAAAGACCACCATGAAGAGCTCAGTAACACCAAGTTTCATAATTAAAAGACCAAAATAAAGTCTTAGTAATGTTGAAAATTCAGGAACATCTGCAATAATCCTTGCAACACTTAGCTTATTAGTTATACCTTCAGACATGATTTGCATTAAAGCACTTTGTATACCGATTGTGTTAAAGTGTGCACCACCAGCTTGTTTACAAAGTTCAATAAATTCAGCATCAGAAAGAACAACTTTCTTTTTTTGTGCAAGGAATGCTTGTACTTTATTAATTATTTCTTCCCCTTCTGCAACCCAAACTTTCCCATGTTTCCCTATTTTAGTTAATGCAATTTGTTTTGCACGAACCATTTCAACATCAGAGAAACCAGCAGCGGCTGCCCGTTCTATTTTTGAAAGCATTCTACTCAAACTTCCACCAGAACCTGCAACAGATTTTATACTACTTTTGTAAGTAGATTCAATCATAGTTCGAAGTTTCTTTTCCTTTGAATCTTTTGAATCTGGAAGTTTATCACCAGTAACCTTCTTGTAAATTTTTGCCCATCTTTCCCATTCAACAAGTTTAACATACGTCTTCCCCATAAGATTTATTTTGCGAGCAGTTATTGCTCCACGTTTACCCATGAAAGCAAGAAGGTGTTCTACAGTAACAAGCTCACCAATGTATTCAGCAAAGTACAAACGAACAAGTGTTGTAAAAAGAGGATCAACAAATAACTTCTTCTTAAGATTGCGGTTTTCACTTGCATAAATAATTAATGCATTTTCCAAATTTGAAAGGTTTACATAATTTTTATTCTCCCTTCCAAAAAATCCTAGGATCTCAACAATTTTTGAATCAGGCTCAAGTAAAGCACCTGAAAGTTTTCCTTTAACAAATTTAATAATATCATGAGCTTCATTTAATGAAACACGTTTCTCTCCTACAAGGGGTTTTCTCATTAATGGAACAAGAGGAACCACATACGGAGAATCAATTGGAAAACTATCTTGAGCAATATCCAAAAATGTTTTTGGACTTAACTTTTTTGGAGTAGCGTCTATGACTCTCTTAGTAACCAATTCTTCGATTTTAGTGGCTGTTAATTTTATTTGTGGAATTTTATCTGTTATGTTTTTCTTCATTATTTTCTCCGATTATATTATATGATTTTTAGTATATATCCCTTATCCCCAAGAGATAAATCGCTTGTAAAACCAGATAGCTACAGGCGGTAGGATTAATAAGATCCATGCAGGCCAACCGCATTTGAACAAGCAAACTGTACCATCAATGAATTGTCCACCAACACCTTTACTTTCAACTTTAGATGAAGCAGCTTCGCGAGTCTCACGAGCAGCATATACTGTGCTGACTACCATAAGTGAGACAATCAGTATTGTAATTAAAATTGCAGCTTTTTTATTCATTTATTTAATTTCACCGCCTCTCCGATGAGGATTAAACCGACACCAAGCGCCAGTAAAAGAATAACACTGAACCAAGAGTCATACGCATCAAAGAATTGTATAACTAACCAAATGATTCCAATAACAAGTGCGAATGCACCGCCAATTGACATAGCGTGCCACACCATTTTATATTTGGATTTCTCCTGCTTTTCAAGAAGGAATTCCCCAATAAGAATGAATGCAATACCAACAACTGCTAGCATAATTCCACCAACAAGTTCAGCTTGAACAGCAATACTTGCATATAACAGACCGAATATAATTCCAATTAACGTGATAAACCAGCCTGAAAATTCAAACACTTTCCAAATATGCTTTTTCATACTAAGTATTAATTTCGTTTAAAAGTCTTATAAACGTTTCTATAAAGCGCTCTTTGTCCTTAAGTAGAACTTTACAGCCAGATGCCTTTGCATGACCGCCTCCAAACGCATCTTTTAGAGTTGAAATACTTTTTTTAATTGTAGAAACAAGATCAACATCATGCGACGTTGTTCGAAGACTCATTGCATAATGATCTCCTTGTTCATCCCCAATAATAACAGTCCAACCTTTGTATTTTTCCTGCAAAGTATTTGCTATGCCGCCACGTAGCGAATATTTTGTGTCAATATCGTAAATAACCAGCTTCGCATCTTCGAAAAACCTGGCTTTTTCTTTGTGAATATCCATTAAACGAGTAACTTCTTTTCTAAATTCATCTTCATATGCAACAAGTTTCTTGTTTTTCAAAAGATCTTGTGGTATTTTTGCTTCTAAAAGCGCAGTAACAATATATTCAGAATCGCGAAGAACGTCCGCAGCATTCGTATAATTCTTAAGAACTTCAAAATCAACATCATATTTCTTTTGCATTTGCTTCAAAAAGTTTGGACAAGAAGGATGTCCTTTGTCTGCAACTACCCCAAGTGCTCCAACCCAATCCAAATTATCGCAAATTAAATATGCAAGGTATGCTGTTGGCGGATTAAGATATTCTGGAATTTTGAAAAGATGTGGATTAACAATATCTGACCTACCATACTCTGAATTTTCTTTTAATCTGTGGTGATCAACAACTAAAATTTTCATATGACGAGATTTACTGCGAATATAATCATGAGCTTCTCCACCAAAGTCCAGAATGATTAAATTATCCGGCTGCAGCTTATCGATTTGTCGTTGAACATTAGGATAGATAACTGCATCACGTGTAACCATAGGAATTGCTTTCAATCCGCGCTGTTCCAGATAATGCACAAAGATTGCAGCAGATGTGCAACCATCAGTATCTGAATCATGAACAATTACAGTAGTTCCTTTAAGGTTTTGAAGGAAAACTTTCCCAACTTCAGCAAAAACTTTCAAAATATATTTTTGTTTTAGCTCATCAGTTACATTAACAACAACAATTCCTTCATTTGGTTGGCCATAAACTAATGTAGAACCGACAGGCGCAAGGAAAAGAACTGCAAGTGCAAGCAAATCTTCTTCACCCTTTACGCAAAGTCGCGCTGGAGAACCAGAGGAAATAGCATTCTCAACAGTTTTCCATGCATCCAAAGATAAAACCCCCGCAGGATTTTTACATTTGAAAGAAAGTGAACCATATTTTTTAAGAATTTTAACAGTGCTGTTGGCTACTGGTTTTCGCATCTCAATTTTATCATAAACAATTAATTGTGGATTCAAATTATATTTTATTGCAGTTTCAGAAACATTATCACCAATACAAATAAGATTTTCAAATTTTTTCTTAGAAAAATCCTTTTCAGATAAAATTTCTCCCATTGGTTTCTTCAATAATTTCCGAATGCTTCCCTTAACTGGAAAATCTTTAATCATTTTTACCCCCAGATTCCTTCCCACAACATTTTTGTGCTGCTAAAATGTGCGAGCAGTAGCACGCTTTCATTGTGTAATACTTACAATCACAAATCCAATTGTTTTTTCTCTTATTAAAAGTAACGTCATGAGTTTCATCGGTCCCAGGAACCTTGAAATAAATTGTATTGTTGGTTTCATTCTCTTTTATTATACCACTACAAAGATGATCAGCTTTTTTCAGACGTTTATTGTAAACTTTTTTCTTGAAACGATCCTTAACAATTGAAAATTGCTGTTCAGATTTCACTTTGAAAAAAGTTTCAAGCTTTTTATCAAAATCCGACAACTCTCCGACAGGCAAATAATTAACTTGAGAAATATTTTGAATAAAATTAATAGCTTCTTTCTTATCATCACCAATTGCATCTTGCAAAGCCCGGATTGTAGGTTGAGTTTTGTAAACTGAATGCAAAGGTTCGATTTGCCCATTGACAAATTTGGGAATTACCGCTTGAGTTTCATTTAAATTAGAAAAAAGATGATTCAAAACTTTTTTATTTAGAAATGGCATGTTACAAGTTCCGATAAAAGCATAGTCGCTTGTGCACGCTTTTAATCCTGCAAGGATATCCCCAAGCAATCCTTTGTTTTTCAAATTCAAAATAACATCAGCATCTGATAATTTTCTTTCAAGATCAGATTTTATTCTTAATGAAGATGCAACAATAAAAATTTTATCGAAAAACGCCCGCGCTTTATGAAAAGTTCGCTCTAATAAAGTCTCTCCATAAACTTCAAGGAACGGAGTTCCTGGATTTTGACCGGGAAAATCTGCAAGAAGAACTGCAGTTTTCCAATTACTAGGAATGGGCATGTTAGATAGTATACCAACTCTGTGTATAAATAATTTAAGGAAAACTAAAAATTTATTTAAAGAAATGCTTTTAAGTCCAACAACATAGATTTGAGTTATGACAAAACTTTTCGGAAGCTCAGGGATCAGAGGAAAATACGGAGAAAAAATAACACCAGAATTTGTATTAAATGTAGGAAAAGCCCTGGGAACTTACTTGAAACAAGGCAAAGTATTGCTTGCAAGAGACACACGACTGACTTCAAAGACTTTAGAAAATATTTTTGCAGCTGGAGTAGAAAGCACTGGAATAAAAATTATTAGAACAGGAGTAGTACCGACGCCTGCTCTCGCTTTCGCAACAAAGAAACTTGGAATGCAAGCAGGAATAATAATCACAGCATCTCATAATCCCCCAGAATATAATGGAATAAAATTTTGGAACGCAGACACAAGTGCTTACACCCCAGAAATGGAAAAGGAAATTGAGAAAAAGGTAGATTCTAAATCACAATTAGCAGATTGGAGAGAAATTGCAGGCTCAGAAAAAGTCGATATTCTTGATGATTACACAAAAACAATTTTGAAAGCAGCTGAAATAAAACAAAAACACAAAATTGCTTTAGATTGTGGACACGGAGCTGCTTGCGTAGTTTCCCCAGAGCTTCTTTCGCAAGTCGGAACCGTTTCAAAAATCTTTAGCGAACCAGATGGAACTTTTCCAGGAAGAAAAAGCGAACCAGCAGAAGAAAATCTTGAAGAATTGAAAAAGAAAGTTATTGAAACAGGATCTGAAGTTGGGTTTGCTCATGACGGAGACGGGGACAGGCTAGGTGTTATTGATGAAAAAGGAAATTTTGTAAAGAAAGACAAACTCCTTGCACTTCTTGCATTAAATGAAATTGAAAAAGGAGGAAATATTGTTTTCCCAGTTGATACTTCACTGCTTGTTGAAGAAACAATACTAAATGCAGGTGGAACTGTTAGCATGACACCAATTGGAGACGTGCATGTGGCTGTAGAAATGAAAAAAACAAATGCAGTTTTCGGTGGAGAACCAAGCGGCTGCTTCATATTTCCAAAAGTTCACTGGTGTCCAGATGGAATACTTGCTTCTCTTAAAGTTTTAGAAATTATTGAAAAGAAAAACAAACCACTTTCTGAAATTATTGCAGAACTCCCAGACTATTTTACAAAAAGAACAAAAATAGAATGTGAAGAAGATGAAAAAGAAAAGAAATGCAATGAACTTTATGAAAAAATTCGTTCATTGAAAGGCGCTGAAAGAATTTTAGAAATTGATGGAGTGCGCGCAGACTTCAAAGACGCTTGGGTGATGGCGCGGCCTAGCGGTACAGAGCCAATATTAAGAATAACAGTAGAAGCTAGGACAAAAGAGCGCGCTGAAGAATTGTTTAAATTACTCAGCGCTTAAATCGTTTAAGGAATGCGCTCGCAGGGTTCTTGAAACCATGGCCACCTTTTTTCTTCATGAAATTGCCAAAGTGTTTTACAGTAACCCTGTGAACATCTGAAGCATCCATATAAGGAACTCCCTTGTACGTTTTGACATTACCAACTGCACGTATGAGATTTCCTGTTTCAATTGTTGTGTAGAATGGGTATCTTACATGCAATTTATTTTTCTGATCTTGCACAAGGAATACTTTACCTTTTTTAGTTTCAGTAATACTCTTGACAACACCTTCAATTCGAGCACCTTCTACAAATAAGTCTGGATCTTTCTTTACTTCAGATATTGGAATCACTCTGAACATTTTATACCATAATATGAATCCGACAAAACCGCCGATTAATATAATTATGATAGCAATTGAAACAATTCCAAGTGATAATCCACTGAGCCATGTAGCAATTTTACTTTCTGGTGCTGTGGCTGAAGCAACTGCGTTTTGGATTTTCTCAAGAAGTACTTGTGCTTCTTTGTAATAACGCTCAGATTCTGTGTAATCACCAGCATTGTATTTGGTTATTGCATTTTGCAAAGCAGTTGAGAACGCTTCAAGATCAGCATCCATCTCGGTTGTTGTATATCCTTTTGCGTCAAGAACTTTAACATCCGCTTTAGCAGTTGCAAGATCTTCTTTAATGGTTTCAATTTGTGTGTTTAATGTGCTAATCTTTACAGTATCCCAAACTTTTGTAACTTTGAAAGTAACTTTCTTCTCAGCAATTGCAAGTCCATCAGAGTCCTTAACTTTTAGAGTAATAGTGTAGGACTTTGGTTCAGCATCGCTTGGAGGATTGAATGTAATATCAAAAGTTACAGACTCACTAGAAGCAAGATCTTCAGTTGAAAGACCAGTTGATTTAACTTTAGCAGTATACCAAGAACTTGGTATACCAATTACTTCAAGCTTGACATCTTCAAGTGCTTTTGCACCATTATTCTTAATAGTGAAACTTGTTGAAGAAGACTCACCTTGTATTACACTAACTTGGCTGTCATAACTAGTCACAGACATTGAGTAATCAGTAGGAGTGCTCCCACCTGGGCTTCCACTATTAGTAACCGGTGTTTCTTCTTCATCAGTACCACCAACAGTAAAAGACTGAGAGGAATTGTAACTACTACCATTATCATCCTCAACAAAAACATAAACAGCATATATATCTGCTGATGGAGCTTCTAGATTGCCAGTAGAGAAATCATTACTAATAAATCCAGTTTTGGCTTTTGTAACACCATTAGGACTACTTTGGATTGTGTAATTTCCACTAAATGCCTGGGACAGATTATATGTATAATTTACATAACCTTCAATCGCATACGTGTTTCCACTTGATGGACCAATTGGATCAAAGAATCCATTTGCACCAAAATTACCAGTTACAATTAATTCAGGTAGCATGTCTAGATTTTGTGTTAGATTAGTACCAGTTGTAATTGTTACACTTGAATTAGTATTATTGATCTCAAACAGTGAGTGGTTTGTTGTAAGTGTATAACCAGAAGCAGCAGGAGCATTAATAATATATTCTCCTTCAACATTAGTTAAAGCAGAATAAACAGTTCCACCACTGCTGGTTAAGTTAACAGTTACATTAGAGATTCTACCATATCTTACAGCAGCACCGGAACCAGATATGTTTCCTTTAAGAGTTCCGTAATTTCCAACTGCGAGCGCACCAAGAGCAGCACCTTTTGCATTAGCAGGTGAGAAACCCCAACCACCATTTTCTTCTTGATCTCTTAATATGAAATCAAGTGCATACTTTATTGAACCAGGATATTGATCAGAGGTTGATCGAGTAGTATTTTGATCAACATCAACAGTCCAGGTTGCGTTTCCAGCTGCATTCAAAGCAAGTAATGCTAAACCAGTATCATGGATATTTTTAGGGTTACCGAAAGAACCATCAATATTTTGTTTGTTCTCTAACCAAGTTACAGCCCTTGTTAAATTAACACTATTGTTGCTAGCTGCTTGAAGAGCATAAATTGCCCAAGCAGTGTGGGTTAAATTCTGATTCCAAGAACCATCAAGACTCTGATTGAAAAGTAACCAATTAGTTGCATTATTTACAATAGTTAGATTTTTATTATCAGTTTTCCAAAGCGCGGATAGCATTATAGAAGTATTATACGCATCACAATTTGCAGATGCATTACCCCAACAGATATACGCTTCACTAGTTTCATTTGTCTGATTTTGAAGATACTCAATCGTTGTTGTTAAATTCAAATAATGATTCTCAGCGTTTGGAGTATCTGAAAAACCACCATTCATCAGTGCAAGTAAAATTAATGCAGTTGTTTGATTTCCTTCTTCACCAGTAGCATCTACCCAGTATTCATTTGCTTCTTTGGAATTGGTTGAATTAGTTGTATTTAACCATTCAAGAGTCTTGTTTATAATTATTGGTTGAGCTGTTGTGCTATTTGTATTATCAGATAAATTAAATGCCCATAGTCCCCATGCAGTTGAGTAAGTTGAATTTTCTCCCCAGAAACTACCATTAGTTGAATTTTGGATTAACCAATGAGATGCATTTTGAACCGAGTGTCCAAAGTTAGCTAGAGCTGTAGTATTATTAGTTGTCAAAGTGTAAAGGAATGAATCAGATCTTGCTTGTCCAACTCTTCCACCAATTGAGGCACTGATATTGAAAATATATGCAGTTGATGGTCGTGCTGTACCTGGGACATTAATTCTTGCATTAATAACCTGAGTACTACCATTTGTTAAATTCGCTGAAGTATTTGTGAAACTGATACTCCAAGTTCCTGATGCATTACTTGAAAGATT
>CAZMMZ010000014.1:0-10623 GCA_964567575.1 Candidatus Undinarchaeota archaeon | reverse complement strand
CGTAGAGGGTAACTCTCAAAACATTAAACTAGATTTCTGCAGATATTTACACAATAATTGTATCTTCAATCATTCTAACTGTAATAATAGCACCTATAATGTTGAGATATGTCATTACAAAATTTAGCAAATGAAGAATATGTACAGTTCAAAAACAATAGAAGAAGTTTTAAAAAAATTTGAAACAACAAAAGATGGCCTATCTAATTTTGAAGCTACAAACAGGCTTAGAAAATATGGATTAAATGAATTAAAAGAAGGGAAAAAAGATACAAAACTTAAGATTTTTTTTAGACAATTCAAAAGTGCATTGGTTGCAATATTGATTGTGGCAGCAATTGTATCAGCAGCTGTTGGTTTTTACAATAAAGATCCTGAAGGAATTATAGACACTAGTGTTATTGTTCTAATCATTCTACTCAATTCAGTTCTTGGTTTTGTGCAGGAATACCGAGCTGAAAAAGCAATGGAAGCTTTGAAAAAAATGTCAGCTCCAAAAGCAACTATAATAAGAAATAATTTGCGTGGAAGAATTTCTTCAAGAAGTTTAGTGCCAGGAGATATTGTTGTTCTTGCAGCAGGAGATCGTATTCCTGCAGACATTCGATTAATTGAAAGCGCAAATCTTACTGTTGATGAATCAGCTCTAACCGGAGAATCTGTTCCTGTGCACAAAGATACGCATATTCTTTCAAGAGATGTTACATCAATTGCTGAGCTTTCAAATATTGTGTTTATGAATACAACAATTGCAACTGGTCGCGCAATAGGAGTTGTTGTTGAAACTGGAATGAGAACACAAATCGGATCAATTGCAAAGATGATTCAGAAAGCACCTGAAAAAGAAACACCATTACAGAAAAAGTTGAGAGAAATTGGAAAATTCCTTGGAATTGCAACTTTAATTGTTTGTACACTGGTTTTTGGTGTTGAGATGCTAAGAGGAGGAGCACTAATTCCAGTATTTATGATAGCAGTAAGCTTGGCAGTTGCTGCTGTTCCAGAAGGACTGCCTGCAGTTGTCACAATAACACTGGCAATGGGTTTGCAGAAAATGGCACGCAGGAATGCGATTGTAAAGCGGCTTCCAGCTGTTGAAACACTAGGCTCAACAAATGTGATTTGCACAGACAAAACAGGAAC
Organism: Candidatus Undinarchaeota archaeon; assembly: GCA_964567575.1. Classification (GTDB taxonomy): domain Archaea; phylum Undinarchaeota; class Undinarchaeia; order Undinarchaeales; family UBA543; genus UBA543. The sequence continues at coordinate 9,480 of CAZMMZ010000014.1, read as the reverse complement.
CTTGACAAAGAATCAGATGACTGTTCGTGAAGCATACTTGAATGGGAAAACTGTTGAGATTACTGGAACCGGATATAATCCAACAGGTAAAATAAAATTATTGGGAAAAACAACAAAGAAAGAACAAGAGCATCTGAAACTATTTTTGAAAACCGGTGCACTTTGCAATGATTCATATTTGCAAGAAGTTAAAGGAAAATGGGAAATGCATGGAGACCCAACTGAAGGTTGCTTGCTTACACTTGCTGTAAAAGGCGGATTTGACTTGTCAAAACTTAATAAAGAATATTTGAGAATGCATGAATTTGAATTCAATTCAATAAGAAAAAGAATGACGACAATACATCAGCATAAGGATAAACTTGTTGCATTTTCAAAAGGTGCTCCTGAAATAATTTTGAGCAGATGTTCCGTTTACTATGATGAGGGAAAGAAAAAAAGACTGACTAAAAAGAAAAAGGATGAGATACTTAAAAATATTAATGATATGGCTGGCCGAGCACTTAGAGTTCTTGCATTTGCTTACAAAGAACTGCCAAAAAAATCAAAGTTCAAGGCAGATGAAATCGAGAACAAACTTACTTTTGTTGGACTAGTTGGGATGATAGATCCTCCGCGTGAAGAAGTAAAAGAAGCACTTGAAACATGCAAAACTGCTGGCATACGAACGATAATGGTGACTGGAGACCATCATGAAACCGCTGTGGCAATTGGAAAAGAAATTGGATTGTTCAAAGAAGGGGATCTTGCAATTGATGGAGAAGAATTAAGTCGGATGAGTGAAAAGAAACTTAATAAAATAATAGAAAAAGTTTCAATTTTCTCTAGAGTTTCACCAGAACACAAAGTAAGAATACTCAAAGCATTGCAAAGGAGAGGACACATAGTTGCAATGACCGGCGATGGTGTAAATGATGCACCTGCATTGAAAAATTCGGACATAGGAGTGTCAATGAGCATAACAGGAACAGATGTTGCAAAAGGAGCAGCAGACATGGTTCTTGAGGATGATAATTTTGCAACAATTGTGCATGCAATTGAAGAAGGACGTTCAATTTATGACAATATTCGGAAATTTTTGCATTTTCTTTTAATGAGTAATGGAGCTGAAGTTTTGATAATATTTATTGCAGCATTGATTGGAATGCCACTCCCATTACTTGCAGTTCAAATATTGTGGGTGAATTTGCTTACGGATGGCTTGCCAGCAGTAGCATTAGCTTTGGATCCGCCTGCTATTGGAATAATGAACAGGAATCCACGAAAGTCAAAAGAGAATACAATATCAAAATCAATGATACAAAGCATCCTGTTTGCATCTGTACTCATGTGTATTGCAACTCTTGGCTTATTCAAGTGGGTGTTGTACACGGGAATGCCAGAAGCACAAGCAAGAACAGTTGCTTTAGCTGCACTGATTGTACTTGAAATGGTTAGTGTGCAAATAGTTCGTGGACGCTACAATGTAAAATGGAACTCAAATAAGTGGGTATGGCTTGCTATTTTACTATCACTTGGACTAATGATTGCTATAATTTATTTGCCAGTACTGCAGACATTGTTCCATACAGTAGCACTACCATTGTCAATTTGGCCTTGGATCCTTGGAGTATCCGCAATAGTTTATATAGTGATAATTATTAAGCAGATTATTGAAAGAAGGTTTGCTAAATGAGTATGATGATAACTGTGCTTTTGTTGTTAGTTGGATTTACATTATTGTTAAAAGGAGCTGATTGGTTTGTAGAAAGCTCAGCAAAAATAGCAAGTACACTTGGAATAAGCAAATTTGTAATTGGTTTCACACTCGTTGCTTTTGGAACTTCTTTGCCAGAAATGGCTGTTTCAGTTGTTGCTTCTTTCCTAAAAGCCAGTGAAATTGCAGCAGGAAACGTTGTGGGTTCAAATATTGCAAACATTGCACTTGTCTTAGGAGTAACCGGATTATTATTCACAGTAAAGATAAAAAGAGAAGATTTCAAACACGGTTTGATAATGTTTCTTGTTTCGATTTTATGTTTTGGTTTGATGTGGGGTGGAATAAATCGATTTGAAGGATTAATTTTATTCGCTTGTTTGATAGTCTACCTAAAACATCTTCTAAGTAAAGATAAAAGAGATGTAAAAAATATAACAAAAGAACCAATACATAGAAGTATAATATTTTGTATTATCGGGTTAGTTGGAGTAATTATTGGTAGTACATTGTTAGTAAGGTCAGCAACAACAATAGCTGAATTTTTAGGGATTTCACAAATTGTAATTGGAATGACAATTGTAGCAATAGGAACTTCATTACCAGAACTTGTCACATCAATTGTTGCTGCAAAGAAAGGAATGCAGGAAATTGCAATTGGAAATATTATTGGAAGCAATATGTTCAATATCTCAGCAGTTCTTGGTTTATCTGCAATTGTTCGTCCAATAAAAGCAATCCCACGCCTGTTTATATTTGATATGCCAATAATGCTTGGAGTAACTGCATTAATGTTAGTATTCTTATGGCACCGTAAAAAGATACATATGTGGCAAGGAGCGATTCTTTTAACAGGTTATATTGCCTTTATTATTGCTGCTTTCGTGTTATAAGACAACTTTATATAGTTCAATTTGTTAAAACGAGATATGAATGGATATTATGTAATAGGAATATTACTAGCGCTTGTAATTAGCGGAACTTTTGTCCTTAGGAAAAAGAAAAATTTCAAAGTCACTGGACCTTTAGCATTATTTCATACAAAACAGGGGATTAGAATAATAGAAAAAATTGCAAATAAAGCACCACGCTTTTGGAAAGGATTTTCAACATTTGGTATTGGAATTGGTTTCATTGCAATGTTTTACATATTTTATGCGCTTTTAAAAAATACTATCTTAATATTTACAACCAAAGGAGCAGTAGCAGGCGCAGTTCCTGTTATTCCAGGAGTTACAATCCCATTCTGGGTTGGAATAATTGGATTAATTACAGTTCTTGTTTTCCATGAAATGTCACATGGCATAATCGCTCAAACAGAAAAAATAAAATTAAAATCAGTTGGTCTTGCTTCACTTGGATTCTTACCAATTGGTGCTTTTGTTGAACCTGATGAAAAACAACTAAAAAACGCAAAAACACTTTCACAACTTCGGATGTATGTTGCAGGATCATTTATGAATTTCATAATCGCTATACTTGCTTTCCTTTTACTTATTTTTGTTTTAGTCCCAACATTAACAACATTCATACCAGGAGCACATATTGTAACTGTTGATGACGGAGGACCAGCGCAGATAGCTGGTTTACAAGACGGAGCAGTGCTAACTACTTTTTCAGGAACTCCAGTAGAATCTCTTGAAGGGTTTACAGAGGTTACAAAGGATTTGAAACCAGGACAGGTAATAACACTAGATACAGATCAAGGTTCCTTCCCGATCACATTAGGAGAAAAAAATGGCAGAGGATACATAGGAATACAAGCTGTTATTTGTTCAAAAACTTTAGTAAATCCACTTTGTTATAAACCACATTCTTTTGTTCCAAAGAGCGTATTTTGGTTTGGAGTAGGGGCATTCAATTGGATAGTTATCTTGAATTTAGGAATTGGATTATTTAATTTACTCCCACTAAAACCATTTGATGGTGGGTTGATGGTTGAAGCAATAACAAAAAGAAAAGCACCAGCACTTTCGAAAATTTTAGTAAGAGGCTTGAGTGCGATTTCTCTTTTAATGATAATAATTAATCTAGCTGGACCATATATTTTATAAATTTACCACTGAGTAATGACATTAAAACCGATAGCAGTAAAGTATATAATAGAAGGTGCACACGGGTAAAGTCATGAGGGGTAAAGTAAAAACTAACAAGAAAAAAACCGCCAAAATCGTAAAGAGTTCTAAGAAAGTTACAAAAAAGCGATTACCATTACTCAAGAAAATCTTGGGTAGGAAGACAAAAAAAACAGTTACAAAAAAGACTATTTCTAAGAAAAGAGTAGTAAAGAAATCTACAAAGATTAAACCAAAAGCTATAAAGAAAATCAAAGTAGTAAAAAAGAAATTAACTGGTAAAAAGATTACAGCAAAAGGAAAGAAAGTCACAGCAAAGAAAACCAAAAGAGTTTCTCGAAAAAAAGTATCATTCTTAGAAGATAAACAATTATCAGGATATTTAGAAAACCTTCTTGGAGAAGAAGGAATGCAAGTTGTGAATCAAATCTCTCGCAAAGAGCGCTCAGATGTTGATCTTGCAGAGAAAATGGAACTGAAAGCAAACATCATCCGTAAACATTTGTATGCAATGTATGAAGCTGGGATTGTAACTTACAGAAGACACAGATCAAAAACAGGCTGGTATACTTATTATTGGAAAATACACCCAGAAAGAATTTCAAATGCAATAAATCAGGATAAAGAAAAACAACTCAAAGAATTAATGGAAATGTTAGAATATGAAAAAAATAACCATTTCTATCAGTGTAAAAGCAAATGCACGCGAGTAGTTTTTGAAGAAGCATCTGATATGGGATTTAGATGTATGAAATGTAGTAATCAGCTTGAACATACAGAAAATGCACCATTTGTTAAAGATTTAGAGAAAAGAATCGACAAAATACGAGTTGTTCAGGAACCAACAGAGGAGTAAGGAAGTTTCAAACACTTTTTAAAGCCTTAATTTAATTGAGTTCTAATGAAATTACCAAAGAATATTCTTTTGCGCGGGAGTTTGATACTTTTAGCAAGTAACTTGTTAATGCGAGGTTTAGATTATTTATATCGAGTTCTTATGGGACGCGCACTGACAATTGGAGAATTTGGTATCCTTAATCTAGCGCTTCCAATTCAATTCACAATAATTATGCTCACCTCCATAGGTATAGCACCAAGTATTGCACGCTTTACAGCAAGACATCTTGGTCGTGGTGAAAGAAACAAACTTGAAGAACTGTATTCATCAACTCTGCTTTATTACATGATTGGAGCAACTGCGTTAGGAGTAATTGTATTCTTTGCATCTGATTGGCTTGCTTATTCCTTTTTTAATATAGCAGAACTTGCATTGATAATAAAAATAACTGCAATTGGAATTCCATTGGGAGTTTTTGTATCTATTTTCACAGGATTCTTCCAAGGATTCAAAAAAATGGATCGGATGAGCTACACAATAATTTCACACCAATTATTTAAAGTAGTTTTAGCAGTGATTCTTGTTTGGTTAGGATATAAAGTAATTGGAGCAATACTAGGTTCAACGCTTGCTTTTGGTTTTGGAGTATTAGTAGGATATTTATTATTTAGAAAATTAGATATTAAATATACAAAAGCAAAATTCAAAACTTTTTATGAAGTTTTCAAATTCTCAATTCCAACTTCAATCTCAGGTTTAGCAACAGTTATTTTTGCATTTACTGATATTTTCTTAATTGGAAAATTGATGGATACAACTGCAGTTGGAATTTATGCAGCAGCATCTCCAACAGCTAGATTAACAATAGCGATTGGAGTTGCGATTTCGGCAACAATACTTCCAATTGTAGCAGAGAAACGCGCACAAAATAATGAAGAGAAAATAAAACACCACACATACCAATCTTTATTCTATTATATTCTTGCAGCAGTTCCATTGATGACTGTTCTTTACTTTGCAGCACCCTGGATACTTGGAACATTATTTGGACCAGCATATGTGGCAGGAACTTTTGCATTTAGAATTTTAATTATAGGAGCTTTCTTCATTAGCATACATATTGTTCTTTCTGGGTCTTTCCAAGGAATTGGTTGGCCATCAATACCAATGTATGTAATTATCACTGCAGCAACTGTTAATTTATTCTTAAATTTCAGGTTGATACCACTTTATGGAATAGAAGGCGCAGCAATCGCCACAACAATAAGTTCAATAATAGGTGGATTAGGTTCTTTAGGACTATTTATGGTAATAAGAAACCGCGCGTAATTATTTTCCTCTAAATTTTACTTTGTCAACATACTTTTTCGCTATTTCCACATATGGTTGTATTTCTTCATCAGTTTGAGCTTTTTCGCTATTAAATGAAGGATCAATACACATACCAGGTCGGAATTTTTGTATGCAATATTTCTTAGCGCCTTTAATTTGAGTAACCATTTTCTCAAAAACTTCAAGAGAATGTAAGCTAGGAATTACAGTTGTTCGGAATTCATAATCAATTCCTGAACTCATTAAAAACTCGGCGCTTTTTTTAATGGACTCCACATCTTTTGTAACTCCAGTAAAGTTAGAATAAATATCCCAAGGACCTTTAATATCCATTGCAACAAAATCAATAAGTTTCTTTTCAATTAAATCTTTTAAAATTTCAAAATTTGAACCATTAGTATCCAATTTTACAAGAAAACCTTTTTCTTTTAATTTCTCACAAAAACCAGGAAGCTCCACCATCATTGTTGGCTCCCCCCCCGTGATACTAACACCATCAATGAAATCTTTTTGCTTTTCTAAGAAATCAAAAATAAATTCTTCAGGAACATCTTCAAGAGTCTCTGGTTTAAGCACTAGATCTTTATTAAAACAAAATGGGCATCGAAAATTACAACCAGGAGTAAATACAACAGAACTAACTTTACCATCCCAATCAACAAAACTTGTTTCTGCAAAACCTTTAAACTTCATCCTTTTGTTCCTTTACCCCACCACTAAAGTATTCGCGTATTTTTTCAGCATCAGGAACTGCACCACGCCAAGAATCAACTTCGTCACCAGAATCATTAACAAGCACGGTTGTTGGGGTTGCCATTACCATGTGGAAGCTGCCTTCAGTCATACCATCAACATCTTCCACATCATAATATTCAACAGGAATTCCAGATTCCTCTAATTCTTTCACCAATTTCTTCGCAGCTGGGCAATTTGGACACTCTTTTTTTGTAAATACTTTAAGTTTCATTTTTCATTTTTAGAGCTTGGTTATTTCCTTTAATTGCATCTCTTCTTTTTTTGAGTTCGCCAATTTTTCCCTTATTCCATGAATTTACTTTAGAGAAAAAACCAGTAACTCTTGTCATTATTTCAACTTTGTCAGAACCGCAACTAAAGCAAGTTCCCATTTCTGGTTTTCCTTTTTCTTCTTCAGTCATTTTACATACCTCCAAAATCTTCCGGTATACCTCTAGTAGTTTTTCCACATCCCAAACAATGCGTGAATTCCGGACTAAACGCAATTTGATCGTTCAAGGTTTCTTTGAAAACCTTCTTTACAAAGTTGGATATGCTACTAGGATCAGGACGTGATTCGCCAAGCCACAAGTGAGAAATGCTCCCAGCTTCAATCATTGGATGGAACATTCCTTCTTTCTTTACGCGCTCGATAGGATTTACTGGCACAGAAATATTAAGCTGCGTGCTGTTTGTGTAATAAATTTCATTTAATTCTGGATGACCTTTAATAACACTCTTGGTTTCAGTAGGATACATTTGCATGTCAAGACGCGCAAGTCGATGTGCAGTGCTTTCAGCAGGAGTTTGTTCAAGAACAAATTTCATATCATATTCTTCCATAAGTTTTTCAATTTCTTTTTTCATAGTTGCAACAACTCGCAAACCAAATTTGAATGCATCATCAGAATCATGAAGTTGATGACCAGTGTGGAATTGTATAAGTTCATTAAGACCAAGCATTCCAATTAAGAAAGATGCCTTATGATATCGGTAATAATTCTCACCATCTTCTTTCATTGTTAACATGCCAAGAGGTCCTTTTTGTTCCATGTCAAGTAATTTCTTAACAAACTTTCTCTTTTGTGAATGTGCTTTACAAATTAATTGAAGACGTTCTCTTAAAAGTTCAAACAATTTATCATCATCACCTTTTGCTTGATATGCAAGTCTTGGAAGATTAACTGTTGCGATGTGCATTGCACTGTATCGCATTTTCCAAGGAGTTTTTGCATCTTCAAGATCATCAGCTTCTAATTTAAATGACAATCTGCAACATTCAGAAATCTTTGCAGTGTCTCCGCGATCTAATAAGTAATAAGTATTACCCATTTCTGATGATAGAGTCGCAGCTTTTTCTAGGAACTCTTCATTACCATCAGTTTTAAAGAATTTCTCAGTGATGTGGAGATTTGGTTTTGGGAAAAAGAAAGGTCTTCCTCGAGCATCTCCCTCAATATAAACATCAAACAAAGCATTAATGAAACGTTTTGCATCCTCACCATAATCCTGATAAGTTAATCCAGTAAATTCTCCCCCAGGGCCGATTGCAGGAACATCAGCAAAATGTTTTGGAACTTCCCAATAAAGATTCAAATCTGAAAAGATACTTTGACCACCACGAGCAACTGCTTGTTGTGCAAATTCAAAAATAAGAATCTGTGCATATTGTTTTAATTCTTTGTCGGTTTTTCCTTTTAGATATGGAGCTAGGAAAAGATTAACAGCATCCCATCCAATAGCACCTGCAAAAGTTCCTTGCAATGCTGCACTAAATTTGATAACTTGACCAATAAGAACTTCAGGATGTTTTGCTGGTTTTGCAATTGAAAGTGAATTTGGAAGAGAAAGTCCGTATTTCTTTACATATTCAAGAGAGTTTCCAGAACAATATGGCCGGTCAATAAAACCAAGATCATGCATATGGATATCCCCATTCATATGAGCATCAGAAGCATCAGAACTGAAAACATTCAGAAGCGCATATTCTTTTTTCACACCTTCAGCAAGTGTTAGATTTGTTGCTTCTGGACCATGAGGAACATTTGCATTTTCTTTATTATGTGCTGTAATGATTTGCTCAACATCAAAAATAGGAAAACCAAGACGAGTATGCTGTTTTCTGATATTCTCATACCCATATTCTATGAGTTTTGCATTAACAAGTTCACGAATAAGTGGTGCTGTAATGAATTTTATGCGTTCTTTTTTAACAAAACTTTCAACTTCTGCACATATGAATTGCGCAACTTTTGGGTCAATATCTGTTTCATTTATGAGAGCTTCAGCAATTCGCTGCTTATCCCATTTAACAATTTGTAAACTAGAAGTTCTTACAAATAATGCGAGATCTGTGGTTTCTGTTGTTGGTTTTTCCATTTTTACTCCTGAACAGTTAATATTTGTTCGATTAACACCGAACAATTATAATGCCAAAAGTGCTTATAAACATTTGTATAATAGAGAATATAGTTCGGCTATCACCGAACAAATATTACCACTAAACAGTGAATAAATAAGCTTAAATACAACAGAGGATAACGCAAAAACATGGAACATGAACCAGCAGAACCAAAAAGCCATTTTGAATTATATGCAACTTCTAAAGACATTATTGAATTAAGAGATCCAACGCGAATGAGAATTATTCATTTTATTACAGATGCTTCAAAAGAATTTGATGAAATTGTTTCATTTATTGGAAAAGCAAAATCAACAATATCAAGTCACTTAGATACACTGGAGCAACGCGATTTAATAAAATCAATTGTAAATAAAGAAGATGCTCGCAAAAAAAGCTATGA
>CAZMMZ010000013.1:0-12670 GCA_964567575.1 Candidatus Undinarchaeota archaeon | reverse complement strand
TCATAACAGGTTTACTGCCGACAAATACGACGTTTTCATTTGATTTTTTTACTGGTGTTTCTTCTGTCATTTTATCTCCGTGACTGCATGTATCTTAATAAACAGGTATGCGATAAAGGGTTTTAAATGTTATCTTTCTTCAGCTACACATCCAATTCCAGACACAGAAAAAGTTTCAATATATTCTGGAGTTGAAATGCTTGTCATCACATGGCTTATTTCATCATATGTGATTTTAATTGGTTCCACTGCTTTGATTGTAACTGAGAGTTCGTTTGCATTTTTTTCAATTTTTGATATTTCCATTTTCTTTAATTTATGGGTTTTGTATTTGTATTTTATACTTTCTAGAAACATATCTAAACGTGTTTCCATATATGTTTCCAGTGCTGCTGTATCAACATCATTCGGACAAAAATTATTCAAATCATATCCAGTTAGTATAAGATAATTTCTTACTTGATCCTCAACTATATCTGTATAAAAATTCTCAGCTCCAATATGATCTTTATGAATTCTGTAAGAGTATTGATATACTGCACTTCTTCCTGCAACAGATGCTGCAATGTACTTTGAGAACACAACTCCTCCTATTGTTACTGAAAATAAAATTAAAAGTAATCCAATCATTTCCACCATTGCTTTCCGATTTCTAACTGTTCTCAATTTGCCACCTTCCTGCAAGTGCATGAATAATCACTGCAAAGTGACCCAACTGGCTCGCTAGTATCATCTCTAGTTTCCTCACAGCTTTCTAAAGTGTTCCACATATGTGTTTTCCAATAATTATTAGGACAGACACTGCCAATATCTGCAATTTGAACGCACATAAAAATAGGTTCAACTCCTACCATGAGTTTTACTTTTATTTTCTTTTCATTTTCCTGGAAAATTTCAATTTCAGAGGTGTAAGATCTTAAAGGATCTGCTTGTCCAATCACATCTGTTGATCCGTCTTTAACAATATCTATCTGGTATTTTCTTCTAATCTCCTGCGTATCCAGACTGTTTTTCATATAACCTAAAACTTCATTAACTGGGGTGTTGCTTTTCAAATGTTCTCTTGTTGTTTTTCCACCAGTTTCATATCTCAAAAGCGCTTCTAAAGTATTATCCACATATGTATTCCCTTCTGACACAATATATAATTTATTTATTCCAGCTTCGTCGTTTCCTTGCATAAAAAATAATGAAGTTGTTGAAACCACAGATGCAATTGTTATAACAACTATTCCTAGGATTAATGCTCCAATTTCAATTGCTGCTTTTTTATTCTTTAGTCGTATTCCCATTCAAATTTACCTCCCTCTCCTTGATTACTCTTCCATTGAACCTTTACAACCCGATTCTCATTTGTGATTATGCAATAATACGCATTCTTATTCACTGGTGGCGAATATGCACTTGGCTGTCCGCTTCCCCCACCCCAATCTTGCCAGTTAGGGTGATAAAACATCGGAGGCAATTCATTGCAATTTATGTTATCTGTGGTTCCCATATAGAAAGAGCGTTGAAAGTTGTAACCGTTTGGACATGTGCAAATTTGTGTTTCCTCATCATACTCACAACCCTCATTTAGTCCCTTACAATCCATTCGTTGAACATAATCTTCAGCACATGCAGATTCTGGGTGAGGATACATATACGCTGGACATCCTGTGGTGTGTTCACTACAGGTACACACATATTTTCCTTGACTCTCTTTCCATTGCAGATTATCCTTTTCATATCCTGCCATAACACAATCACTTTTGCAGTGTTCTTGACAATCTTCTTCTTTATCAAACTCACAAATACTTATTTTTTCATTTAGAAGAGTATAGTCTTCCCACGCAAGCCGTCCTTTTGTACTACATATGCACGTATATTTTCCTGTTTCCGCATCAAATGTAAGCTTATTATTTTCATGTCCTAAGATATTGCAGTGGTTTTCACATTTAAACTGGCATGCTTCTTCAGTATCAAATTCACAAGTAAACGCCGTACCTCCAACATTTGATTCACAACAAACATATTTTCCTTCTTTTCCACATTGTGAATCAAAAAGCAGGCCATACTCTTCATTATACCACATGTCAATTCCGCTTCTTTCTTCTAAATTATCGAGTTCATATTCTCCACCGCTTGTAGGCATCTGCTTGTCGAAATCATAACCATACCATTTTACATTTCCACCTTCTCCTTCTATTTTATCTGAAACAAAATGTTCTTTTGGAACAGTTAGTAAATATTTGTCTAGTGTTACATATCCTGGTTCAATATCATCAGCAGAATATGCGTAATTTAATTCTTCAAACCAGTATTCCATTTTCGTTGGGGTTAACCAATTTATTTTTATTACATGCCCATTGCTGGTTTTAACACATGTTTTTGTCCCAGCTTTTACTCGAGTTCCTGCCTGTTTTTCATATTTTTTACTTCCAAAACTATTACAACTATCTCCATACTCATCTTCTGCAAGTGCGAGTATTTCGCCATTAAATATTGTCATTATCCATTCTGAGTCATGTTCTTGATTTTTTCTGTAAAATAAAAATTCGCTCATTTCTGGATAATTGCAATTATATTCTATTATATCTTCATTGCTGCTCCCTTTTTTCATTATTCCTTCTTGTTCTCCTTGTCCGTCAAAATCAAATCCAGTGTCCTCCCTACTTTGAATTTCAACAATATACTTCCCTCCGATAACGCTTTCTCCTCCACCAAAAAGATCTTCAATAGCTTGAATTTGTATTCCAGCTACTGGTCCCATTACCATTGCTACAGCAAAAAGTGTTATTACTAAAACACCTATAATGTATCCGACTTTAACTTGTGCTTTTTTATTCATGGCAACTCCTTTATCAAAACGTTTTCATAAACCTCTCTACTCGAAGGGTGATTTTGATTATTAATATCAGGATATAGTAAGAATTTTATTCCACAACCTTTCTCCTTTCCGCCAAATTCTAAATTTTTGTTAGCGCTGTTCCTGATTTTAAATTTAAGTTTTGTATTGTGATCAAAGACATTATAATTATATTTATCCCCTCTTTGTTCAAATGCGGTTTCAATAAATTCTAAATCATCAATCCACCAGCTTGAAGTATTATCTCCGGTTGTAGCATCATATTCAACTTCAAATACAATGTCAACCAAAGGTTCTGTTTCTCCTTTTGGAGTTGCTGTTCCAGTTCCATTTATAACTTCATATTGCATTGGTGGTATTGTTGCTCTTGTTTCTTGCCAGTCAACACTTGTTTCGCTGTTTGTTTGCCACCAAACAACTTCATCATTAACATAAACTCGGAACTTGGTATTTTCACTGTTTCCCTTTTCAATTTTATATTTCCATGTGAATTGTTTCATAGCATTTACATCCTCCACAAAAAATGTTTTAGTTATTCTTGACAAACAGTTTTTTGCACACCCGTTATCACAACCAGCTTTCAAATAAAAAGAGTGACTTGGTGATGAAGATGTGCCGGTATCCCATACATATTGATTCTGATTGCAGGTTCCTTCTTCTCTAAATTCCCAATCATTAGTTTCAAAATCATCCCCTTCATCATAGTTATACCCTTTCCATGTTGGGCTTACATATGCTGCTCCTAGAACTTCAAGCCATATATTTTCAGTTGTTAATTCTCCACACCCCTCAGAATGATCTGTCATGTTTATTATAATCGCTTCTGCAACCCATTTGTTTGCGTAATCATCAGACATAAACGTGACATCAAATTCATTATACTCATCGTTTGTAAGTGTTATTTGAGGAGTTCGTGCTGAAATTCCCACTTTCATTTTTGCATTGTATACTCCTTCATCATTTTTCACAAGAACATTCTTTTCTTTGATAATTAATGGTTTATCAAGTACAGGATCGTCCACTGGATTTATTGCACCGAAAATATTTTCCGTGCACTTACATTTATATCGATTTGCAGCTGTTCCTTCTTCATTTCCTACCATGTCAGATTCTAAATATCCAATACCTTTGCACACGTGATTGCACGATTTACTGCAATCCGATTCTTCATGCGCCCAACATGGAGTCAATGACCATTTTTTCAATGAGCCATCTATTTGACAACAATAAAACATCAAATCTCCTTGTTTGATTGTTTCTTTGTAACCCATTGTAAATTCAGTTCCTTCTGTTTTACAATCACAGTTGTAGTTTTTTTCTACATTCTCATCCAATCCTGGTTTTCCTATAACTAGGTCACTTTTCCCTGTTTCATATCCCAAATCTATACAAGCGGCGTCACACTTATCTTTTATTTCATCTTCAATCTCCCACATTTCTGGATAATCCTTATATTCGATACACATCGCGTCAATAGATAAAAGTATGTCATTTACATCATACTCTCTTTCCACTTCATCTTTTCTTTTTTCTGCGCAACAATACATTCCTAGTTGTTCAAATCCTAAGGCTTCTTCTAATGATCTTTTAGCGCGCCTGTCAAAAGGATTAGAAGGCGGCGGACTGAATTCTCCAGTTGCATACATTAGTTCATTCCAACAATATACTTTCTCTTGTCGTGTTTCACGTATAATCTGTTCAACTTCCATACTCCAAACAATTGGTCCAATCCCGACACACGAAGCCCTTGAAGCCATTTCTTTCAATTTATTTTCATCAATAACACCTCCAACTGCTCGTCCATTTTCTTCATATGCGAAACATTCTGGCAGATTCATAAGAGTATTAACAAGAAGGTTTGCTGTATCTTCTGTTGCAGTTGTTGTAACAATGTTTATCTGATTCACTCGAGTTGTATGCATTGCAACAAGGGTCATTGATACCACAGCTACAGTCATCATGAAAATTATTGGCCACCCCACCATAGCTTTTCTATTTCTCATATCTCGATTTCCTCCTGCTCTGGTGGTTCTTCTTGTGGCATTGCAGTGTATCCAAGGTCATCTGTTTCTGCTATTGAAAGATGTTGTTTTCCATCTTCATCTTGCCATTTTTCAACTCTTAAAAAATTATCACCAGTACAAACAGCATAAACATCTTGAGGAAGTTCAACTCCGTCAGGCACAACATAATATGCAGTTACTGTTGCTTTTCTATATAATTTGTCAATATGAACTGTCACTCTTCCATTGTTTATTTCTACATCATATCCTTTTGGACAGTTTACTATTCCACTTGCACCGCGAGGTGACATCATTATAATATTCACTCCAGTTGTCATATCTTGTGCTACATTTGCAGTCATGATTTCAGCTATATTCATTCCTGTAACTGATTCATATGTAACAAATACAATTGATACAAGCAACATTAGTCCTATTATTAATACCATAAATCCTGTTGCTTGTGCTTTTTTCATTGAAGCCAATTTAAATTCTGTGCCTCGCCTGCTTGACCTGCTGCTGCATCTCCAACACCCATGATTGGATTAAGTACACCTTCTGATCCGCCTATGAAGAAACTAGCAGCAACAATAAGAACAATAAGCAATAATACAATCGTGATAACTGTTGAGAGTGCCATCTCAGCACCACGAATGTTGTTAATAGTTTGTTTTATACTTTCAAGGCTCATGATATTCATAACGTTTCATAGCTTTAAAAATCTATTCTTCTATGCTTACTTAACTTTTGTCTCGTTTAAATCCGCTTACTAGTCCTCGTAGTCCACCAACAATATCACTAACTCCACCTTTTCCCTCTTCATCTCCTTCAACAAGTTCATCACTAATTTGCTCAACTTTCTCTCCGCTTTTTGTAACTCCGCCGAGGAAGTAGGAGCCAATAACAATCAATACAATTAAAAGAATCACTACAGTTACGACTGTTCCGAGAGCCATTTCCATTCCTTTTTGATTTTTCATATTCTTAATTTATCCTCCTAGTATATTATCATTTTCTATCCTAAATTTCCTCCGCGGAATACTTGGTCGTCAGTACATTTACATTGGTACCTATCTCCAGTTCTGCCTGTACGAGTTCCTGATGTCACTCCTCTAACGAATCCTGCTGTATTTGTACAATAGGTATCACAATTTGGTG
Source organism: Candidatus Undinarchaeota archaeon (assembly GCA_964567575.1). Classification (GTDB taxonomy): domain Archaea; phylum Undinarchaeota; class Undinarchaeia; order Undinarchaeales; family UBA543; genus UBA543. The sequence goes on along the minus strand of CAZMMZ010000013.1, from coordinate 6,661 downwards.
CATTACATGCTCCGAAATACACAGCCTCACAGTCCTGTCCATCCCGCGCCTGACAATCAGCATCTGTATCCCATCTTCTAGAACCAGCCCCGCCCCCGCAGAAGTATATTTCATAGTTCTCAGCACAAACCCAAGCATTATTCTCCTCAATACAATCCATTCCCTTTCCGCACGCGCTCTGTCTGCAATCAATTTCTGGAAGCTCGAATTCTTCTTGTCCTCCCTCCGTTATTTCTAGTTTGTCAAACCAACCACTTGTAGAAGCACTCCATGCTCCGTCATAAAACACTTCGAGTTTGACAGTTACTGGGGAAGTGACGCCACCACCTAAGACAATTGACTCCTGTTGCCATTCATCTACCTGATCAACTTGTGCAGACCACACACTATTACCATTTACATAAACATTAAAGAACCTCTTACCATTAGTTCCTTGTTCTGATTTGTACCACCATGAGAGTGTTTTTCCAGCAGGAGTATCTACTTCAAAAGTTTTGGTAATGAATGTCTTGCAGTCTCTAGCCCCAACAATGCCTCCAGCAAAAATATTAATATTTTTCCCAGCTTTCAAATAATACGAGTGAGCTCCTGACTTAAGTTCAATCTCATCCCATTCAAAGTCGTTCTTGTTGCATTCTGGAATAGGCTGCGGATCTCTTCCTCCACTCATAATCATAGGAGAATATGCAACACTCCAATCCTCCTTGCTGGTTTCAAAATCATCTTGTAGTATCTGTCCTGCTGGTGGAATACACCCGCAAATGTTTGTGTGATCTGTTGGACAGCAACTCACAAGGTTTCTTCCACCTGTGCACGTATATGTCCATCCATCTGGACATAACACGTCTCCTTCACATCCTAAATCACCTCTCTGTAACAAGTTAGTGTCAACATTACAAGCTCCGGTTCCAGAAGCATAAATGTTCGCTCCTATATTACCCTCTTGCGCACCATCCCATCCTATACGTTCCCAATGCCAGTAATCATCTTGTGGAGTTCTATTGCAAAGCCATAGTGTCTGCTCAGGCACTCCTCCCACTGGCAGTCTTTCACAATCGCAAGTTACTATTGTATACATCCCTCTATTTACTAACACTTTTTTCGCAATGCGAATATTCTCTCCATACGTATCATCGCACAATGCCTGACATCCTCCAACTTCTTCATCAGACGCGCTTAGTGCGTATTTCTGAAGATCACCACCTTCACACGCTCCATTCTCAACCCATTCATATATAGGAGTTTCTGGCTTCAAACACCTGTTGTATGTAATACCTCCCAGCACTTGTGAGGAACCTTGTGGACAAGCTGGATTCCCACAACCTCTCCACCATTTTTCTTCCTTGTTTCCAGAGCAAGTATCTCCATTTTCCCAATTTGCTTCTGTGTCCCACCATCCAGGATTGTCACCACAACACAGGGCTGTGATTTCCGGCTCTATTACACCAACTTGGCAGAATACATAATCCCATTCTCCACTACATTGTTGATTTATCGGATCTGCAAACTCTTTACAACCTAAGCTATCATCATTAGATCTTGTGTCGAGCTTTAGCTTAGTGTTAGGTTCTGTTATTGCCTGTTCATTGCTCCAGCACGTGCATGCATTATTGTCAAACTTCCAATTATCATCATTACCACATAGCTCAGAACAATCACAACCAGCTAACCCATTCGGACATCCAATAATATTATTTCCACCAGCATCTGCCTCATTACACTCTCTTGGTGTAGCAGAATACTTGTACTGACCAGACTCATCCTTATTTGTTGTCCATTTATGTGCGAACGTTGCGCTCCTTTTACAGTAATACTCTTTTGCATTTGCGCACACATAAGCAGTATTGTCAAAATTCCTCATGCAAACCTTGCTTCCAATACACCCATATGTTCTGCAATCACTCCCAATACCGTATCCAGGATTCCACCTGTCTGGGCACCCATCTAAATCAGTATCCTCACTTGCATACCTATTGTAAAAGAATTTGTCATCTACATTTGGAACACCATCATTATCCCAATCATTATCTTCAACCCCACCACAACTATTATCAAATCTCATTGGATCTTTATCTAGAACAAGTCCAGAATCACCAGCATTTTCATATCCTGGATTCCATTCATCTGGGCATCCATCCCAATCTCTGTCCTGACTCGCCTCTGGATCAGTTGGGAATCTGTCAAGTGTTAGGTTTGTGACTCCTCTATAATTTTCATATGTAAACTCTGTTTCAATATCATCATTACCAAAAATAGTGAAGTAGCACATCTCTCCAACAATATCATCATTTGTATCATACTCTGCAGGCTCTTCTTCATCATCTTCTAATTCGTGTGTCTTTTTACAAGGTGTTAATGCGCCTCCATCCCGATATTGAGAAACCGGACAGACACCTCCTAAATGTTCAGGCACTCCATCCCCGTCCACATCATCTTCTAAACAATAATTCAAATCATCTATGTCTACTCTATCTGTAGTTCCATCACAGTCTTTGTCCTCTGGAGGGTCATACCCATTTGTCCATTCTTCTGTATTATAACAAACGCATTCATACTCTTTGTAATTATCATAAACTTCTGGCCAGCATCCTGAAATCTCACTAAAGCCAGTATCCCACTCATTTTTCCCAGGGTCTCTTCCAAACCCTGTGCAGAATTCTTCGCACTTGTTATTAGTGCATTGTGTGTTGTACTCTGAAAGGTCTTTGTTATACGCTTTGAAGTTGCAATCTACTCCACTCCATCTTCCATCATCCTCACAACAGTAAGATGTGGATGTGCGCAACTGTGTCTTACACTCACAGCGTCTCTTATTAGGTCCAGTGAATCCAGATCCTATCATTTCTCCACTACCCCACCCATTATCTTTACAATGTTGGTTACAATTCTGCTTAACTACACACTTTCCACCTTCACAAGCAGTTCCTTCATCAATTGATGGGAATAGAGAAGGTTCTACAGTACACTCATTTGCATTTCTGCATCTTCGCTCACATTTTCCATTCCTATTACAACTCCATCTCCCAAAACAATCCGCATCAAGGTTACATTTTTTATCATATATTACCTGATCTGATCTGGCACAGAAATCTTCATCAGCAGTGTTTGGATTTTCAGTCTTATCTCCTACAACAACCCACGCACTCTCATCTAGCATATCTTCTTCAGCATACTCAGTAGTACATTCCATTGTGAGATTAGCTTTGTTGTTAAATTCTTCCCACCATTGTTTCAACTCTCCTTCTTTACAAATACAATAGCCAGCGTCGGTGTATCCGCTATATCCATCCCCACAAATTTCATAAAGGCATTCGTCATTGCTACAACTTCTTACTGAGTCATCAAAGCGTGTGTCAGAACTTCCGTAAACTGCGTTCTGACTACAACAGGCTCCACCTGTTGATCCATCCTCACAAGACAAATACCATGATCCTTGTGTTTCTGGTCCAGAATTGCAGCAGAGATATCTTTCCTTGTTACCTATTACAGGACGCGTGCATACGCAACTCTCTTTGTCTAATCCAACTTTCCCTTCTGCAAAGTCTTTGTAAAAGTTCCCTGCTCCAATGTCAATCTCAGCCTCAGCACAAGCATCTTTACAACTTATATCCCAACAAGCATCATTAATATTTGATCCTCCTTTGCTTTTCCAATTCTGCCAATCAAATTCCTCGTTTCCTGCTTTCTTTTTGTCAAGTACTTCTAGTTTATCTCCATCTGGTGCAGCTAAGAAATCTTGTTTACTTTCTCCATATTTTAATTCAGCACTGCAATAAAGTGTTGCTGTGTATACTACTTCTTCCCTAACTGCGCAACTGCATTTTGCCCCAACTTTTGTGGCACCTGTTCCAGCTCCATACTTGTCTATACACGCGATTTCACACGTTTCTTGTAGACATTCATAACTTTGTTGATATTCACAAGTTTGGAATGATTTCCAGTTTCCAAATTGCCAAACACTTATTGTATCTTCATCTTCTGGCGGACCTGTTAGACAACAAGTAAATTCTGTTTTTCCAAGCATATCCTCCTCATCTTCAACTTCGCAATAATTCTCAAAAAGTTGTGTATCTCTAAATTCACATTTACATACTTTTGCTGGTGTGCATTGTCCTGGTTCTCCTTTTTTATCCGCACCCTCCTCTGTTCCAATATCATATCCTTCAGCTTTGCATTTTTCTTTACAAGTTAATGCTGGCGCACCTTCGATTCCAGTACATGTTTTGTCTATGTATTTTGCCACACCATGGTGTTGGAGCGTTGCATCATCAAGACTGAATAATTGCCAGTTATCAATTGGTGCTGTAGATATGCATTGTACTTTGTTTCCAACATCCTCTTCATCTTGGCATTTGTTTTCTCCATCAACAACTTCTAACACTGGTCCAGGAAGATAACAATTTCCAATAAGTACTTTGTTGAAAGCATTAAAGGATCCTTTTGTTCCTGTTCCACTTATTCTTTCAAAAAGATATCTCTCATTTCCTTCTGGATCTGGTTTGCATCTCCAACCAATAATCTTTGGAAGATCTTCCTCTTCAGGTGGGTCACAGCAGAATTGTTCTGGTTCTCCAATACACTGGCAGAATCTTTCTTCTCCACAAATTCCTTCCTGACCATCTCCAACATTCTCATTCGTTTCTTTAGTACATTCACATCTTATAGGATTATCATTAGTTCCTTCTGCATCTGTTATGAATTCTCCTGCAAGTCCTATTTCTTCACATTTCTGTTCGCATTTAAGAGCACCTTCCTCTAAACAACGTGTTCCAACAACTGACAAATCTTCATCTTCTGTCCATTCTGCTTCTTCTGAACAATAATATGTTGAAACAAGTTCTCTTGGTTTTTTTACAACTTCAATCCCACCTAAAAATCCTTCTGTTCTGCATTTTGTCATACAAGAATATCCTGTGCAAGCGCATTTGTCTTGGTACTTTCCTTCATCAACTGCTTGGTGTTTTGTAGCTTCTTTATCTCTAAGATAATATGGTATCCATGTTCCAAATTCATTGTATTCTTCACAGCACCATTTGTCAACCATAAATGCTTGGCTAAATCCAGTTGTTGCAGATGTCCATCCAGAACACTGGCAATAATTATTTTTATTACAAGTTCCTGCTATTCCATTTGCACCGATTTCTGTTCCTGTTCCAAAACCAGCTTCAACACATCTCTGCTCACAAGTTCTTTTACTTTGATCTGTAATACAGTTTTCCTGAATTCCTTCTTCAGCTGCGTGATGTGTTGCATCAAAAGAAGCGCTTTCGAGTGCTTCCCACCCAACCTCATTACAACACCACCCATGAAGAATTGGTTCAAGTTTCTTAGTTGATGTTTCTATTTTTCCAATAAATTCTTGTGTTGTTTCTTCATCTACAGTTGCTTCTTGCGCTTTTTCAGTTTTCTCTGCTGATGCACTAAATTGAGTTAAAAAATATCCACCAACGATTAATAAAACAATAACCAACATAATTCCTATAATAATAGGTCGCATTGCAACTCCGCCTTGAGCTTTTTTGTTTCTCATGCTATTAGGTATATTATTAATACAATATATAAACGTTCTTTTGTTCAATAAAAATTACTCTATTTCCTCACACCGTTCTTCTTTACACTCTTCTCCAGTATCACAATCTCCATTCTCTACACACTTGTCTGAAAATACATCAAGTGCATCACTCATTTTATCTTCCCAACCAGAATCGACATCAGCGCTTTTTGAAACATCTCTTACAGTGCTTCCTGTTTCAGCAAAACCACTTAAGAAATAACTAACAACTGCAACAAGAACAACAACTGCAATGACAAGCACAACAATTGTGCTTATACTCATCTCCATTCCTTTTTTAGATTTCATTTAATCACATTTGTTTGCATAATCAGAACCACATTCATCACTACTACAATCAGCAGGAATCTTGCATTTATATCCAGGCAGTCCTTTGCATACTCGTGGTGATCCAGTGCAAGCCATATTACTCCTACAATCTTCAGCAGCAATACAATCGTCGCCTGCTCCACCTTTCCAAAGATCTCCTATATTTCCCATTCCAGAAGTAACATCTGTTTTTGCACTTACATCAGCTGCAGAACTAACATCTCTCAACGTGCTTCCACTACTTTGGAATCCTCCTAAAAAGAATCCGAGCACAGTAACTAAGACAACTACTGCAACTGCTATAATTACAATTGCAGTTATACTAAGCGAAATTCCTTTGATGTTTAGCATTTTATTTTATGAATGTTTTATACGGGATCTGTAGCGTCAACGCCGGCCGCACAATCACATTTTCCACCTAAAACATTTGGTATCTTTTCTCCATCACATGATACCGTATCTCCTAAACAACTGAAACAATCGTCTAGTGCACCATTTCCATCAGTGTCTGCTGTTGCTCCTTGTTCATTGTACATTCTGTTGTATAGATATCCACTATCTGGACAACCGCCGCCTTGATAACTTGTGCACCAAGTGTCACATTTTATTTTAGCTGCTTCATATCCGCCAGTTCCTTTTGTGGCAGAGCCGAATGCTCCTGCGAAATAGTTCCATCCACCGCTTGCAAATCCAAGAACTAAGAACACTACAAAGACTGCAATGGCGATGACTACTATCATGTTTATAGAAATTCCTTGTGCTTTTTTATTAGTCATGTTT
>CAZMMZ010000012.1:0-14613 GCA_964567575.1 Candidatus Undinarchaeota archaeon | reverse complement strand
CCAGTAAAAAAATCAAATGAAAACGTCGTATTTGTCGGCAGTAAACCTGTTATGAATTATGTTCTAGCAGTGGTCACTCAATTCAATAGTGGACATAAAGATGTTCACATTGAGGCTCGCGGCCGTGCGATTAGCAGGGCTGTAGATGTTGCAGAGATTGTAAGGAAGCGATTTATGAATGAATTGAAAATTAACAATATTGATATTGGAACTGAAGAATTGAAAAGCAAAGAAGATGAGAATGTTAATGTTTCAACAATAAAAATAAGTTTAATGAATTAGGTAACAGGTATCGGGCATCAGGGATCAGGCCTGATACCCGAAGCCAGATACCAGATGCCTTTCACAAATAGGACAAACAAATGCTAAAATTAAAAGCAAAATCTTTGAAGATTGAAGCCGGAAAGGCAATTGTAATTCTGCACAGGGATGATGCTGAAGAACTTTCAGTTCACATGTCTGATCGTGTTTTGATTTCTTGTGGAAAGAAAAGTATTACAGCGATTCTTGATCTTTCTGACGATGGAATTGGTAAAGGACATATTGGTCTTTTTGATGAAGCAAGAAAAGATATTGGAGCTAAAGAAGGAAGTATTGTCAAAGTTAAAGTAGCAGAGAAACCAGCATCTGTTCAATTTATCAAAAAGAAATTGGATGGAAGTGAACTCAATTCAAAAGAAATGGAAGCAATTGTTAAGGATGTTGTTAATGAAAATTTGAGTGATGTTGAATTAAGCACTTTTGTTGCAGCGTCTTATATCCGCGGCTACAGCATGAATGAAACTGCTGCACTTACAAATGCAATTGTAAATATAGGGGAGCATATCGATTTTGGGGATCATGTTGTTGATAAACATTGTATTGGCGGTGTTGCAGCAAACAGAACAACAATGTTAGTTGTCCCAATTGTTGCTTCTGCTGGTTTGAAAATGCCAAAAACAAGTTCGCGTTCTATTACAAGCCCAGCAGGAACTGCAGACACTATGGAAGTGTTGTGTCCTGTTAATCATTCTGTTAAGAAAATTCAAAGTATTGTGAAAAGTAGTGGAGGGTGTATTGTTTGGACAGGTGCAGTTAATCTCGCTCCTGCTGATGACAAGATAATTCGTGTCAGGCATCCACTTTCTCTTGATCCACAAGGAATGCTTCTTGCTTCAATTATGGCAAAGAAAAAATCCGTTGGCTCAGATTATGTTGTTATTGATATTCCAGTTGGAAAAGGTGCGAAGATTGGAGATATTAATACTGGAAAAGATCTTGCTCACAAATTCATTGAACTTGGTGACAAAATCGGAATTAAAGTTGATTGTATTGTAACTGATGGAAGCGCGCCAATTGGAAATGGAATCGGCCCGGCTCTTGAAGCAAAAGATGTTTTGAATGCTTTGAAAGGAGAAGGTTCAAAAGAGCTTGTTGATAAATCATGTGATATTGCTGGAAAACTTTTTGAAATGGTTGGAAAAGCAAAAGAAGGCAAAGGCCGTGAAATGGCTATTGAAATTCTCCGCAGTGGAAAAGCTGACAAGAAAATGCGTGAGATTATAAAAGCGCAAGGCGGAAACCCTAAAATCAAACCAGATGATATTAAAATTGGCCCGGAAAAAGTAGATGTGAAATCAAAAGGAACTGGAAAGATTAAACACATTGATAACAAAACTATTTCTCGAATTGCAAAAACTGCAGGTGCACCAAAAGACAAGAGCGCAGGCATTTACAAATATGTTAATGTTGGACAGGAAGTTCACATAGGAGATGTGCTTTACACAATTTATGCTAAGAGCAAAGAAAAATTAAAAGAAGCTCTTGAGATTGCTAGCAAAACTCCTGGTGTTGATCTTGGTGGAGTTATTCTGGAAGAGATTGAATGAAATCTCTTTTTTATTCACATGTTTATTGTCCATATAGACAATAATATCCTATTTAAACACCTTTGTAATATAACCACTAAAAGGCAATACAATGAAGTTTCTAATGCTCGTGCTGGATGGTCTTGGTGACCGACCAGACAAACGTGGGCGCACACCTCTTGAGGCTGCGAAAACCCCGAATATGGATTCCCTTGCTAGAGAGGGGATGACTGGATTAGTTGATCCAATACGACCAGGAATAGTTCCTGGATCTGATACTGCTCACATATCACTTCTTGGTTTTAACCCGTATGAAGTTTACATGGGCCGCGGGCCGTATGAAGCGCTTGGCGCTGGTCTTACACTGAAAGAAGGTGACCTTTGCTTCCGAACTAATTTTGCAACACTTGAATCTCGCACAAATAAAATTGAAGATCGCAGAGCTGGTAGAATTTCAGGAAACCTTTCTGAACTTGAAAAAGCAATTAATGATATTAAACTTCCTTGCAACTTCGAATTCAAACAAACAGTAGACCATCGTGGAGTTCTTGTTCTGCGCGGAAAGAAATTCTCTGACCAGATTACAAGCACAGATCCGCACAAAACTGAAGTTCCAATACGAAAGTGCAACTCACTTGACAAATCAAAGGAATCTGTTAGTTCAGCATCAATTGTCAATAAATTTTCTGATCTTGCTCAAAAAGCTTTGGAAGAATGCAAACTTAATGCAGAAAGAAAACGCGATAAATTGCCCCCTGCAAATGCTTTGCTTTTGCGCGGAGCTGGAGTTTATCATGAAAATTCTACAGTTGAGGACGCATATGGAATTCGTGGAAGCTGTGTTGCAGGAACTGCAATTGTAAAAGGTGTTGCAAAATCAATGGGCTTGGAAATTATTAATGTGCCTGGTGCAACTGGCGGAGCAGATACTGATATCAAATGCAAACTTGACTTTGCATTGAAAACTCTTGAAACTCGCGACTTTTGTTTAATTAATATCAAAGCAACTGATAATTTCAGTCATGATGGGAATTTCAAAGGGAAAACAGAAATGATTGAGAAAATTGATGCAAAGCTCGGAGGAATTGTAAGAGAAACAAACAAAAATCTTGTTGTTGCAATTCTTGGTGACCATACAACACCATGCTCTTTGAAAGCGCACTCAGGCGACCCTGTCCCACTTGTTATTAAAGGCCCTACAACTCGCGTAGATTTATCGCGAGGATTTGATGAAAAGAATTGTATGCAGGGGGGAGTAGGAAGAATTCGCGGAACAGATCTTTTATTGATTTTAATGAATCTTGCTGGAAAAGAAAAACTTTACGGAGCTTAGAAATTAGTTATCATTAAACCAGTATTCAATTGATGCTTTGAATGTTTCTTTTTCCATGTGTTCTTTCATATGTTGTTCATCCTTGATTCGCTGTTCGTCAGTCATTTCAACATCTTCTTCTGGATTTGATTTTTTCAATCGTTCTAAAGAAACATGATAATCTTGAATTTCAGGAAGCATGTGCTTTGTGGTTTTTGGTGGATACTTCTCTTCAAGATTTGATCTTCGAATAACATTTTCTTTTGCAATTACAGGAACTTTGATAAGCATTTTTGCTGTGCCATCAACAACCATTTGCTTTGCTTTGTCAAAATCTGCTGTGTATTTTAGAATTGGGAGTTTTCGTCTTGAACGCATATCCTTAACAATTGGTTTCATGGCTTCACTGAAGGTTTTCTTGTTATCGCCTTGCTCAATTGATTTTGCAATGAAAAAGTCTAATGGCCCATCGTGGACAATTAACCCAATTGCTGCTTCACGTGCGTCAACGGCTTTATGCATTTCTTCTTCTGTTTCAACTTCTTGGATTTCGAATCCTGCGCTCTTGATTGTTTCAAATGCTAGGTCAGCTTCTTCTTTTTCCAATACTAAAGGACTCCAAGAAGTAACTTCAATATCATCACGGAAATAATCAACAAGAATACAGGTTATTCGCTTGCAGCCGAGCTTTTTGCAGGTGTGATAACGGTGATGTCCATCAAGAACAACAAGATCAGGATTAGCAACTAGAATAGGCCTGAATAACTCTCCATCTTTTCCGATTATTGCAAAGAGCTCATCCAGATAATCCTCCTTTATGTCCTCGTGGCATTTGATCCTATCTAGGTTCACAAGCGCAAGGACACTTCCATTATCTAATCGTTTTAATATCTCCATTTAACACCCCAGAAGTAGAAATAGGGTAGGAGAAGGTTATAAAAAGGTTTTTGTAACAGTTATTCTAGGGGGAGAAATGGAAACTACAGCAATACTAGGACCTTATCCACCACCGCATGAAGGTGTAGGAGTGATAGCGAAACAGGAGCACGATCGAGTTGGAGGGTTGTTTATAGGAACTAGCAAACGAGCACGAAAAGGAGACAATCTTAGCTTAATTAAGAAGCGTGCGTTCTTTGAAGATATTCCTCTTTTACTTCTGAAAATCAGCAAACACAGTAAAAATTTGACTTTAATTAATTCTCACTTTGCAACAACATATGGATTCATTGCTTATCTTTCAAAACTCATTTTCAGTATTCCTTACACAGTAACTTGCCACGGTTCAGACATTCTAATCAATCTTAACAAATGGCCACACAAATGGCTCACGAAGAAAGCTCTGCAGAACGCTGAGGAAGTTTATGTAGTAAGCCGAGCATTGAAGCGGAAAATCGAAAGCTCTGGTATAACAAACCAATCTGTGCAAATAAAACGAAATAAGATTGGACCTGAATTCAAACGCATACCTGGAATAAAAAGGAAAAAACAAATCATTGCAGTTGGCAGTGTTTACGAGCGCAAAGGTTATGATATTCTTTTGAAAGCATTTGCACGAGTAGCTGACAAATATCCAGCATACAATCTCAAAATTGCTGGAAGAATTGCAAGTCATCATTATCTTAAAAAACTTTATTCAATAATCCGGAAAAATAAATTAAAAGATCGTGTAGAATTTTTAGGAGAACGTAAAGATATTCCAGAACTTCTAAATGAATCTGAATTATTTGTTTTATCTTCACGATCTGAAGGATATGGTCTTGCGCTTGCAGAAGCAATAGCATGCGGCACACCCTGCATTGCCTCTGATATTGGTGGTGTGCAAGAAGTTGTTGGCAATACAAAAAAATGTATACTTGTACAACCAGAAGTTATAGGTGAACTTGCAGATGCTTTGGAGAAGAAATTAAAGAAATGAGTAAGAAAAACAAGAAAAAGAAAAAAGTACGTGGTGATTGGGAAGCTACATTAAAAGATGGAAGCACAGCAATTATAAGATTTATGCGACAAGAACCAAAAGAAATAGAAATAATAACAAATATGGCAAATGTATTCTTTGAAAGAATGGTAGAGGGAGAATATGACGAAGAAATATTAGAACTTCTAGAAAAACAAGGAGTGTATGGAGGAGGGAAAGGCTTTAAAGAAGAATTAATTAAAACAGGAAGAAGCCGTGTCCTTGTAGCTGAAGTAAATGGAAAAATAGTTTCTTTTTTAGAAATTGGCTGTTCATTACTAAAAAAAGAAATACAAATGACCTTATCGAAAAACTATTGAAAAAAGATTTTGATTTAGACTATTAACCACTAATTTTATATACCAATAACGATTTCATAATAATGAAATCGTATGAAATCGAAATGCAATCATCTTTTACTTATAACACTGGCAATTCTCATTGCTTTGCCAGCTTGCGCTTTTGCGCAAAGCAACTTTGATCTTGTTGTTGTACGAGGAGATATCCCTGTTGACATGCTTGTTGCACAGGCATACACCAGTAAAGCGGCGATTCCAATGGTCACAGTCACAACTGGATGGCTTATTGATGAACTAAAAGACGAGCTTGCAGGCTATAATGAACAAGGATACAATGACGCACTGATAATTGGAGGAGTTGAAGCCATACCACTTGACATAGAAACGAAACTCAATGCAATGGGGTATGAAACAGTTAGATTATGGGACTGGAACCGTTATGGAACCTCTGCGCGTGTAGCAATGACACTATGGGACAATTCAGAAACAGTTGTTGTAACACAAGGAAATCCAGGTGAACTGTTACTAGCAGCGAATACTGCAATAGAATACAACAGTCCTTTACTACTTACAAAAGGAGATTCACTTCCTGAAGAGATTAAAACCGCTATCACTCGACTCGGTGCTACACGAATTATTCTTATTGGAGAAGCTTCAGAAGATGTTAAAGGAGATTTAGCTGATCTTGGAGGATTACAACAAACAATTGTAAGACCTGTGACTCACGAAGAGCCAGGAAAAAGTACATTCTTTATGATTGGACTTATTGTTGGAGGATTAGCAATCTTTTTAGTTTCAAGTTTATGGGGCGCAGTAATGTTCAGAAAATCCAGAGCAGAAATTCCAACTCAGCTATTAGAAGATGATGAACAAAAAATAATTACATTAATACAAAATGGTAAAGGAAAGCTGAAGCAACAAGATGTGCCGCAGCTTACTGGTTATTCACGACCGAAAGTCACGCGCACTATTAAAGATTTAATTAAGAAAGGAAAAGTAACTCGAGAAAAACGTGGGAAAACTTATATTTTGAAACTGAATTAACAATTGCAAACAATTTCACTTGTGAAAACGTATTTATAGAGCTGATATTAAGTTTTGTTGAGGGAGAAAATGAAACTTTGGATTGACTTATCAAATGCACCGCACGTACTATTCTTTAGGCGTTTGATAAAAGAATTGCAGGATGAGCACGAACTGCTCATTACAGCGCGGAAATATGGTTATTTAGAAGATCTTATACAAAAAGAAGGTATTGACGCTCAGATTATTGGTGAGCACGCTGGCAAAGATAATTATGGTAAACTTATTGCAAGCACTGACAGAATTCAAGAACTTGCTAAAGTTGTGAAAGAAGTCAATCCTGATAAATTCCTATGCAAATACTCTGTAGATGGAACACGCGTTGCATCAGGACTCAATATACCAAGTGTTATTGCAGTAGATAATGACCAGAGCACACATCAAAATAATTTAATGATTCCACTTGCAGACAAATGTGTTTTACCAGAATGTATTGAAGCGAAAATGAAATTACTTTATGGTGGAACAGAATTAATTTCTTTCAATGGTGTGAGTGAAGTTTCAAATATTTCTGGAGTAAAACCAGATAAAAAAGTTTTAGATGATTTGAAACTTGAAGAAGGTAAAATACTAACCATACGAACAGGGCCGCTCGATGCCGGTTATTTCAATAAGAAAACTAATTTAGAGAAATATATTACTGAACTAACAAATGATTATGATATTATAACTTTTCCAAGAAATGAAAACGATAAGAAACTTTTTGAAAAATGTGGAGCAAAAGTTTCAGAAAATGGAATAGACTTTTACAGTCTTGTTTATTATTCTGAAGCGTTCCTTGGTGAAGGTGGAACAATGACAAGAGAAGCTTGCCTTCTTGGAACTCCAACAATTTCCTGCTATCCGCAAGACCTGCTTGAAGTTGACAGATTACTAATTGGAAAGAAGTTGATGCAACACAGTCAGGATATTGCACAGATTGCAGGAATAATAAAAGAATCAAATAAATATCACACTCGCAAACTTGCTGAAGAAGTAATGGGAGAATTTGAAGACCCTCTTATTAAAATCCGGCAAGCACTTGAAATATGAGCAATTTAATTTACTTACTTTCAGCTGCCTTTGTACTAACTATTCTACTCACTAAAATTGCTATTAACAAATTCGCAAAGATTGGATTAATTTCTGAAGACTTTCACAAAGAAGGCAAGCCAAAGAAACCAATAAGCGGCGGCATTGCTATTGCAGGCGCATTTACAGTATTAATGCTTGTGCAATATTTTATTAGTAAAAATTTAATAATTTTAATAATACTTTTAGCATTTCTTGTAAGTGCAGCAATAGGATTGTTTGATGATATTTTTGGATTCCCGCCAAAAACAAAATTTGTTTTAGTTAGTTGCGGGGCAATCCCACTCATTTGGTTAATTCCGTGGAAAATCATACCAGTTCTGGTTTTGCTAGTATTAGTTTCGATAATATCAAATTGGACAAACATGCTTGCAGGTTTCAATGGCTTGGAAATTGGAACAGGAATGATTGCAATCTTTTTCCTTGGGTTTGCAAGCAACAACCCAGCGAGTGTAACACTTTACATTTACGCAATTTGTTTATTCGCATTCCTCTTGTTCAACAAATACCCAGCAGTTGTATTCCCAGGAGATGTTGGAACACTACCAATTGGAACAATGATGGTAGCAGCGTATTTGATTGGAGCTCCGCTCCTGAATTTGCTAATCCTTATGATTCCATATGCGATTGACGCTGGACTGAAATTCATTAGTGTAGGATTCATGAACCGCAAAGAGCACCAGCCAACCGGAATTGAAAATAAGAAACTTGTACCACGCGGAAAATACATTTCACTAATCAAAGTAATGATGTGGCTCGGCTTGCGCAGAGAGTGGGAAGTTGTAGCTGCAATATGGTTCATAGAAATCGGGCTAGGAATTGTTACTCTAGTAATCTAAATTCCATAACCCTTATAATACTAAAATCAGCATCAAGAAGTATAAATGAAAGAAAAACTCGCGTTTGTAATACCAGCGTATAATGAAGAAGAAACAATTGTAGCAACTTTAAAAGATGTTAGACGACAGTTTCCTGGACGTGATGTTTTTGTTGTTAATGATGGATCAGTAGATAAAACACGAGAACTTGCTATTGCAAATGGCGGGAATGTACTTTCTCACATAATCAACCGCGGGCTTGGAGCAGCGCTCAGCACAGGAATACAAGCAGCTGTTCAAAGCGGAGCAGATATTATAATTACATTCGATGCAGATTTGCAACACTTGGGAAAAGATGTTTATCGTTTAATTAAACCAATTCAGGATGGGAAAGCTGATGCAACAATTGGCTCACGATTCCTAAGCAAACACGATAAGGAATTAATGCCATCAATCAAACGAATTGGAAACACCATGTTAACTGGAGTTACAAATCTCCTTGCAGATACAACAATCACAGATTCGCAAAGTGGACTACGCGCATTCAACAAAGAAGCTGCACAGAAGCTGATGATTCTCTGCGACAAATACGAAGTCAGCTCAGAAATAATTCATCAGCTCGGTCATCACAACATGCGAATAATTGAAATACCCATAAAAGCTATCTATGATGACAGAAGCGTGAAGCGAGGAACTGGTCAAATGCCGTGGAAGAACGGCCTTCATATTGTGTGGAGCATGATACTCCGCACTTTAGGGATAAAGAAATAATGGAATTAAAAGTACTTGGAATTCAACTAATAGGAATAGCAATCTCATTGCTCATGGTTTTTGAAACCAGAGTTCTCTACAAAAGAGGACATTTCAAGAGAAAGGATCTCCTGATTTGGAGTTCTGTTTCACTTGGAATATTTATCGTAGCATTATTCCCAATTGCTTTTGCAAATTTCCTAAACATTTTCACAAATATTAGCAGAGGTATTGACGCGCTTGTAGTACTCGGACTTCTCGGAGCATATGCAATGGTTTTCCATGTCTATATTAGAAATCAAGAATCACAAAGACAAATAACAGATTTAGTTAGAAAAGTAGCTTTAAAATTTGAAGAAACCGAAAAGAAGAAAAAGAAATCAAAGAAGTAATTTAACTAACTTCTCGCCCCACTTCGCATACTCATCAGCTTTTTCTTTAGAGTTAGCTTCAGCATAAACACGAAGTATAGCTTCAGTACCGCTAGCCCGCAACAGCACAGAACCATCTTCGAAAACAACCTTAACACCGTCTTGCGTGAGAATCTCAACATTATCTCTATCAACTTTGTCTTTCAATTTTGGAATATCCTTTTTCTTATCTTCAGTGCATTCAACTTTTAATTTAACTTGATAATATTTTGGAAATTCTGCAACAACTTCAGAAAACGTTTTATCAGTTTTTGTAAGCAACTCAAGCATCTTCACAGCAGTTGCTGAACCTTCGCGAGTATAACTAATATCAGGGAAAATGTTTCCACCATTTTCCTCAAAACCATAAATTGCTTTTTCATTAATCAAAGCTTCACCAACATACTTTGCTCCAACAATAGTACGAATAACTTCGCCACCTTCAGCAGAAGCAACATCATCAATAATTTTTGATGTTGAAACAGTTGTGATAATTTTGCCGCCTTTGTTTTGCTTAAGCAATTCACGAGCGAACATAGAACCAGTAACATCACCCATTACAACATCGCCTTTCTCAGTTACGAAAATACAACGATCGCCATCGCAATCAAAAGCAATTCCGAAATCTGCTTTTTCTGCAACAACTTTCTCTTTCAATTCACCAAGAGATTCTGGGCGAGGCTCGGAAGGCCTATTGAAAATTCCTTTTGGTTCTGTATTAAGTTCAATAACATCACATCCGAGTTCGCGATAAAGATTAGGAATAAGAATACTCTGCGCTCCGTTGCCAGTATCAACAACAACTTTGAATTTGCG
This sequence comes from Candidatus Undinarchaeota archaeon, assembly GCA_964567575.1. Taxonomy (GTDB): domain Archaea; phylum Undinarchaeota; class Undinarchaeia; order Undinarchaeales; family UBA543; genus UBA543. The sequence goes on along the minus strand of CAZMMZ010000012.1, from coordinate 4,253 downwards.
GGATTTGACAGTTTCACTGTGAATAGAATCAATTAATGCATTTGAATATTTTTCAAGAATGTCTTTTTGTTTGAGTGAACCAACAGAATCCCATTTTGCTTTAATTGGCTCAGCTTTGAAAAGCTCAAGAAATTGCTTTTCTTCAGATTCAGAAATTTCAACACCATCACCAAGGATAAATTTAACACCATTATACTCAGGAGGATTGTGAGAACTTGTAACCATTATACCAGCGTCATAATCTTTCATCACAACATGCGAAAGCGCAGGAACAGGAGCAAGCCCAGCATTAACAACCTTAACACCAGTTGAAAGCAGGCCTGAAATAATTGCACTTGAAAGCATTTCAGAGGAAGTTCGTGGATCTTGAGCAATTAGTACAGTCCCTTTGCCGTTCATGAAGGTCCCGAACGTCTTGCCGAGCTTCAAAGCTAAGTCTGCAGTCATATCCTCATTGGAAATACCACGAATACCAGTTGTGCTGAATTTAATATCCATTAAGAAAAGACTACTCTGAAGTGTATTTAAGTTTTGAGAAAAGAAAATAATAACCTATATATACAGAATTAGCGGAGAAAAGAGTATGGATATATCAGTCGTGATTCCTGTTTACAATGAAGAGGAAAACGTACAGCAATTATATGATGAGTTAACTGAAGTTCTCAAAAAATTAACAAGCAAATACGAGATTCTTTTAGTAGATGATGGCTCAACAGACACAACACCTCGCGTAATAAAAGAACTTGTAAGAAAAGATTCACATATTGTAAATATTAAACTAAGGAAAAACTTCGGCCAAACACCAGCAATGCTTGCTGGTTTCAACCATTCAACTGGAAAAATCATTTTAACACTTGATGCAGATTTGCAGAATGATCCAGCAGACATTCCACGAATGCTTGCAAAATTGAATAAAGGTTTTGATGTTGTTTGCGGATGGCGGATGCACAGAGAAGATAATTTCCTTAAAAAAATCCCTTCAAAAATTTCAAACTACCTAAATCGCAAATTCACAGGAGTTCCTATTCATGATTCAGGATGCACACTTCGCGCATACAAAAGAGAAGCAATTGAAGATATACGATTATATGGAGAAACGCACAGATACATTCCAGCACTTATTGCAGGAAAAGGATACAAAATCACAGAAGTTGTATCTAATCACAGACCGCGAAGATTCGGAAAATCAAAATACGGCGCAGGACGACTTGTCAAAGGACTTCTTGATTTATTGACTTTGAAATTCTTATTGAAATATAGAAGCAGACCAATTCACATTCTCGGAACAATTGGATTCCTAACATTAATGCTTGGTTTTGCTTCAGGTCTTTACTTAGTTGTTGATAAATTCTACTACGGAAAATCAATATCAAACAGGCCACTGCTTTCACTTACTGTTCTGCTTGGTATAATGGGAATGCAATTATTCTTCACAGGATTCCTTGCAGAAATGCTTGTAAGATCTGGCTACGATCCAAAAAGAACATACAATATAGAAGAAATAACAAAGAAGAAAAAGTAATTCTATTTTTTACGATTAAAATTCATTAGAGTGAGTAGTCCGTATACCCCCATAATAATTGCAAACATAAGGAACGTTAAGTGAAATCCAAATCCAGTAAGAATTGCTACTTCTTTGGAAATTCCAAGAGACATGAAAGAAATTGTCCACACCCCTTCAAAGGTTCCAAAACCACCAAGACCCTGAATTGGTAAGAATGTTGAAATCATTGGGAACATTATGCCAATTATCCCAATCCAAATACCAATTTTAACTCCAAGCCCGATTGTGATTAAATAGAACAAAACAAATCGAACTCCCCAAATGAAAAGCGAATATCCAAGATGCTCTAAGAATTTGCGTTTTGATCGAATAACATTAAAAGCATCAACAACTTCCTCGCCTTTGTCAATAAGCCATTCAACAATTTTGGATTTTCCCAGACCAATCATTGAAAAGAGTCTTTTGAGCCCTGAAATAAAATGCTTACCAGAATAAACTAATGAGAATAACAAAACAAGACAAACAACTAAAAGAAGTGCAACTAAATAAGAAAGTTGATGTAATAATGGTGAAAGAGTTCCAGCGAACAAAATCGCTATCAACAGAATGATTGAAATTGCCACAATATCAAGAATTCTTGCAATAATTAAAACAGCTCCGCTTTTTGTTAAAGAGAAACCTCGCTTCTTAGTTAAATAAAAATAAGAAAGTTCACCAGTTCTTGCAGGCAATACATTCACAAAAAGATTGTGAACGCAAACAACTCCGAATAATTCGTGGAAAGATTTTTTCCAACCAATTAATTTTGAAACCCTAACAGTTCGCCCAACATGACCAAAGATGTAGAGAGCAAAACTTGAAACAAGTAAATAAGTTGGCATGCTTTTCAAAAGAGAAAAAATATCAATAAGATTAACTTGCATCCCCAATAGCCAGACAAGCACAACTGTCAAAACAATTGCAGACACGATTTTGATATTCTTACTAAATTTCATTTTAATTTTTTGAGGAGTGACTTAACTCAACAGCTCCATATGAAAAGTCATATGGTGTTGTTTGTATTCCGTGGTTCGCAGGGAATTGTTGTAACTCTTCTTGAGTGAATGAACCACCTTTCTTGAATAAGAGGTATGCTAATTGGGCTTCTTGGCCATTATTCATGAACCCAACTTGTTCAAGAGAATATGTATTTGATAAATATGCTACAGCTTCCTCATTTTGCATAAGTTGCAAACCCCATTGATATGCAAAGATCCAAGTAACTCCTTTTTCTTCAGCTTGTTTAATTTGATCAAGAGTTGGATTATTTATTCCGTATCCTTTTCTATCTGCATGCCAAAGAATTCCGAATGATTGGCCACGTGGGAAAAGAATTCGTTCTTCAGGAGAACTATGCTCTTTAATATAATCTCCAGCCACTTCCAAACCAAAGAACTGCACATCAAACTGGCGATTCATAGCAGTTAAAGAACCAACTGGACTTAACATTAAAACAACAAGAACAATAAGAATTCCAATTTTCGCATAATCACGAACTGCCCCTTTTCCAATAATACCAGCGAGATTAGTTCCAATAGCAACAATAGCATAACTCATCAAAATTATTATGAGCGGAGCAATTGGATATTGGTGGTAAGAGTGCTGACCAAGTTTGTCACCCATTACAATAATCCAAGGAACTGCAGCAGCTGCATACCAAAGAATGAATTTGTTTCCAAAGTGTTTTTTTCTGAAGAAATAAACTAACAAAAGTCCAGCAATTGCCAAACCAAAACCAATCAAAGTGTAATTATCAGCAACATATGATTTCATCGCAGTCCACCACGCATTTCTGAAAATTGCTTCAAACTCAATTAAACCACCTGAAACTGTTGTAACTCCAGCGCGGCCCTCAATAATCTTTGAATATACAAACCACAACGGAAGCGGAAGCATACACGCAATATAAATTACATAATTTTTGATATTTGCTTTAACATCAGTTAATGCTTTTTTCCAAGGAATTGTAGCGAGCATTGGAAGCGCAATTAGCAAAAAAGGATATTTTGTTAATCCTGCGAGCATTAAAAATACAGTTGTCAGAATTCCGCTTTTCAAAGAAAATGTTTTTCGACAATCAAGGAAGAAATACCAAGACAACATCATGAACAAAAGCGCTGGGTTAATGAGCTGAACATTTCTGCTGAAGAAAACAAAAAGAGGACTGATTGCCATCAGACCTGCAGAAACAAATGCAATATCATCACGACCAAACATTTTCTTACAAATTTTGAACATTAAAAAGATTGAGCCAAGAGAACATAGAATCCCCACCATACGCGCGACAACGAGAGACTCCCCAAATATTTTGAAACCCAGGCCTACAAGAATACTTGTTGTGGGGAAGGTGTCCGCATGCACCCCAGTAGAATCAGAACCAATAGAAGGGTAATCCCATTCAGGAACAAAGAATCCGTTTTTGAAAAATCCATCATTGTTAAAGTTTCTCGCTTCTGTAAGATAGTGAGTTTCTTTCCAATTGTGATATCCTATAACAGGATAATCCGCATGATGAAAACGCAAGTACCCACCTAGAAGAAGCAATATAAAAAGTGCAGCGTAGATGATGTATTTTTTATTAAATTTTATTTCGGATTTTTCTTCCATATTAATCAACCTTTAATATAATCAACATATTTTTTCAAACCATCAACAATTGGAGTTTTAGGTTTGTAATTAAGATCTTTTGAAGCTTTTGATATATCAGCAT
>CAZMMZ010000011.1:0-14713 GCA_964567575.1 Candidatus Undinarchaeota archaeon | reverse complement strand
GCGATTTAATAAAATCAATTGTAAATAAAGAAGATGCTCGCAAAAAAAGCTATGAACTAATTGCAAAACTAATAGCAATGTCCAGTAAAAACGAGCCAATAATTTACATTACAGATAAGAATTATTTCAAAGAAATTTAATCAAAGCTATTTTGCTTTAACCATCTTTTGCAATATATCTTGATCAGACCAACCTTGTTTTTTCAATTCTATTTTGATTTGATCCTCTGTAAATCCTTGCGCTCTGCAAGATTTAATATAATCAATACCAGGATCGCCAGTTGGAACTGGTTTAACTGGTGCTGGTTTAGCAGATTGTGTTGGTATAGGTTTTGCAACAGGTTTAAGTGGCATTAATGGTTTTGGCTTTACAGAAGGTTGAGCAGACACTGGCTTTTTGCCAGTAGAAACACTACCAGGCATTTGCAATTTATTTTGGAAATCATTCTTTTCACTTTTTTCTTTCTTAATTCTCATAAAGTGTTTGTATGTGAAAAATCCTCCAACACCAAGAACAATTATTATTAAAGAAATAATTAAAATTGGATTAGTAGCTACTTTTGAAATTATACCTTCTCCTTTTGCTTGAGACCCAACAGTATCTTCTCCACTAACATCAGTTCCAGAATCACCAGAAGTTGGAACTGGTGCAGCACTAGGAGTTCCTACTGCAGGGGTAGTTGGAACATTAGGATTACTAGGAACACTTGGAGAAGGTGTTGGGTCAGGAGATGACCGTGGAGTACCTCTATTATCATCAGTTGAACTCTCAGTTAAATCATCATCAGAATCGTCAGTAGCATCATCGTCATCAGAATCGTCAACAATAACATCATCATCAGAATCGTCATCAGGAACAATATCCTCTTCAACATCACCAGGAACATTATCATCAGAATCATCCCCATTAGGATCTACAAAAGCATCATCCACTTCAGCTTCAATAAGAAGATCCGCATTAGGATCATAAGAAATTAAATTGCTGATTAGTGGAGCCTCGATTTTCTTACCTAAATTAGTACCAAGAAGAATCTCCTCTAATTGTATTGAAGATTCCGCAGAAGGAGTAAAAGAAAGCTTTGCAATAATTCCAGATCCTGAAATCCCTTGGAAACCAGGAACATTAACAACAACCTTTCCGTTTTCAATATTTTCAACAACACTAGCTTTAGGCGAAAAGGAACCAGGTACAGCTGATACGAATTGAAGAGCATTCAAGTCGTAATCAATAGTAAATGTTGCTACATCAAACTTTGTAACCTCAGTTGCGTAGACGCGGACAATGATGTTATCACTTTCTCCATCATCGTACGGACCAGTAAGTGTAAGACCAGTACCTGCATAAGCGCATGGCAACAACATTAAGAAAATCAAAACGAAAATTGCTATTATTTTTTTCATAGAAGGACAGTAGTTTTTTAGATATATAAAGTTTGTTTAAAAGAAAAAAGGAGAGCGGGGGTTTAAGCCCACTCTAAGATTGTTTTGTTCTACTCTTTAAAGTCATCTTCGAAACAGTAGAGGCGGTGCTTACTGTAACAGTCTCTTGCAGCTGGTGGCTCGTTTTCATATGAACTTGTCCATGGAACATAATTGCTAGTTAGTATACCAATTCGGGCCTCAGCATCTTCAGTATTATCGCTCCAATCCACACAATTGATTGGGTGATGCTGGCCACTGAATTTTGTTCCAGTCCACACATAGAGTTCTACGTTTTCAGCCTTTGACAAATCAACACCTTTTTCAGTAACAGATATTGGAACATCCAGATATTTGTCGCCTATCACATCCTGGAAATCATCAGCAATTTTCACATAATCAACACGATAGTATGGCTCGTCTTTTACTTGGAAATCATCTTGAATATGACCCATCCAACCCTCCTCCCCCTCATCAGTTGTTGAGACCCATGCTCGGAACTTTTTATTAGCAAGCACCTTTGATGCACCTTCTGCAGAAGCCAATGCATTACACTTCTCATTAGCACCTGCTTTACCACCAAGATTACCATCATACACTTCAGAGGTTACAAAAGCATACTGTCCAACACATTCTGTGTAGTGTGTATCCTTGATTGGCCACTTAGACTCTTTTTCACATTTACCATCAATAGTTGTAAACACATTATTTATCTGTGTTTCTGGTTTGTAAAAGGAACTAAACCCTGGACAGGATACATCGGTTTCTGTGTTTCTACAAATGGTATTTGCTTTGAAGTTGGTTTGGTCAAAATTAACACCTTCCATCTTAAGACCAATACCATTACCACTTACAGTGTTAGTAGTAAACCCTCCATAATCACCATCAGCCCAGTTGAAGTAAACACCATATTCTTCATTGTTTTTGATTTTGTTTTTCTCTAGATATAAATTACCATCAGCCATAGTTTCTGCATAAATACCATACTTGTTGTCTTGGATGGTATTGCTTGTAATCTGTTGGTTATCAGACTGAGTTTTGGCATTATAGTAGATACCATACACAGAATCTGTTATTGTATTAAAACTGATGGTTGGTCTAGTGAAAGTCTGGTCCTTTGTACCAACCATTTTTATTCCAGTATCAAAGTTTGAAATCTCACAATTCTTTACAATTATTTTTGCAATTGCGCCCTTTCCTTCACCAAGAATATTAGCACTATCAATCAGAACACCAACACCAGCACCATTTCCAATAATTTTGTGTCCTGCGCAATCTATGGAAACTTGTTTCCCACCTTTACCACCAATTGTTAAACAAGTATTATCGCCAGCGCCAGTAACGTGAAGGTCTTCAGTTAGAGTAATACTGTTACCTTGCAGTATAGTATCACCGCAACTTGCACCAAGCTTGCACTCTGAACTGCACCCATCGCCGTCATCCTTGTTGCCGTCATCACATTCTTCAACACCTTTTAGAAGCGCACCATCACCACATACATTCAAAGTACAATCGTTTCTGCATGTATCAGTGTCAACTTTATTAGCATCATCACATTCTTCACCAGCAACTTTTAGGATTAAACCATCATCACAGAGTTTTGCAACATCTTCAACATCATGCACTTTCTTGATATTAGTAAGCTTATCATCATCACTTTCTCCTTCAATTTTACATTCTGAACTGCAGCCGTCATCATTATCTGTGTTTTCGTCATCACATTCCTCACCAGGTTCATATTCACCATTACCACAAATAGACATTGCTCCGCCTTCGAAACAATCATTATGAAGTTCAACTAAATCAGCATTAAACAATTCAGCAAAGGTTATATCCGGTGCATTTACATTACCGTCAAGATTCCAGTCAGCATTATCACAATTGAATTTTCCTTCCTCTATTAAAGCAGTAATACCAGCATAACAAATTTCAGTAGGAGGTATATCAAGCCCACTTGCAATAAAGTCAGGACCGTCATCGCCACCACCAACATCACCACAATATGGTTTTAGACACTTTCCAGTTCCTTCAACACATCGCATATCCTCTGCACATGGAACTTTAGCTACTCTGAGCATATCATCAACACAATAAACTTCATTCAGATTTGAAGTATCTGCACATTCATCTTTTTTAACTGTTTTTGTGCCATAATAAAAAGAAGTTACTTGACCTGATTTATACGGATCCAAACCACCATCATCATCGGTACACTGCTTTTTTACACCAGGACCGCAAACACCGAATTTCTCTTTTTCTTCGCCCTCATCTATTTTATTACATCCCGATTGACAAGTTATTACCTTCTTCTCACATTTATTGTCTATTCCACAGTACCATTCTTCTAATTTACCATTCCCATCACAGCCATCATCATTAGATCCTACAGAATCAGTACACGTTCCGCCTACAGAACTTTCAATACCGCTATCAGAATCAGTACACGCACCTACAATATTAATAGTTTCTTCAAATTTGTTGTCGCCTTGTGAAAAAGTAGTTACCTGGTTGTTATCTTTCTGTGTACTGACAACTAATTTAGTAATACTTACAACATTGGAAGCTCCAGACTTGCCTACAACCTTGAAATCAAATCTGACCATATTATCGCCGTTCTTGAAAGTGTGTGGCTTGTTAACATCGTCCATTTTAATAAGAAGAGGAATTGAATTTGCATCATCAAATTTTTGGTGATCTTGAAGTGTACCAGCATATGCTTTAACATTTGTTAGTGACAGAACAGTAGGATCATAATTTATATTGAAAGTTATAGCATGCATCCCAAGTGAAGAGCCTGCTCTTAGATACAGTGAAACCTCTTCAGCTTCGTCAAATACAGAGTTTGTAGGAGCGCCTAAATATTCAACACTAGCACCTTCAAACTGAGCTTTATATGTAAACCTTCCAGCCATGTCTCCACCAGGACTTGATGTAAACAAGAAACCAGCAAGAACAACAACAGTAAGCAGGAAAATACCGCCGAGGACGAGGAACTTATTTTCTGAAATAAATCCCTTACCAAAAATAGTTTTAGATTTTTTATGTGAAGCTTTATTAGCCATGAGACATCTTATAGATGACATCATATATAAACGTTATTTTTTATGTCTTTTTCAGAAACTATTAAAAAATAAATTATTATTACTATAATATATAGACTAACCTAAATCTGCAATAACTTTTTGGAATTCATGAAAATTATCAGTTAGAATTCCTTTTAATGATGGATTTTTAAGAAAAGGAGTCAGATTGGAAGGAGGTTTAATGCAAGCAACATAAACAGGGATTCCTCGTTTTTCCGCTCGCCATAACAATCCAGCTGGAAGAAGTTTCCAACTAAGACAAATAAAATCCGCACCACATTCTTCAATTCTTTTGAATGGGAAAAGCTCAGAAACTCGAGTTTCAATAAATTCTTTTGGTTTCTTTCTCCACAAGCGTAGACCTGCTTTGATTTTCGGATCCTTATTTTTTATGAGAGTTATACTTCGGTCATTAAAAGATGATATAATATAACGAGATTGGTCAGGAAGATTAGCATTTAGAAATTCAACAAACTCAGCTTCATACCCTTCTTCTTTTAATTCAAAATCAAACATAACTTTGGAAAGCTCAGAAATAACTTTTGAAAGTTTAGGAATATTATATCCTTTTTTTTCAGCAAGTTCTTGTGCAGTTTCAAATGTAATATTTTTTAAGAAAACTCCACTAATATCTTCTTCATAATGTGTAACTAAAACTCCGTCTTTGGTTTTGCGAATATCCATTTCAACCATATCAACGCCGGCTTCTTGCGCTTTTTTAAAATCAATTAGAGTATTACCACGATCTCCTTCATCAATAATTCCCTTGTGAGAAATTAATAAGATTCGATTCATTGCTCCCTCATTTCTGTTTCTTTTCAATCTTTATAAAATTACTGGTGTTATAAGAAATTTTATCAATGCCATAAAAGTAACCACAATTATCACAACTCTTTGCAGCAAACCTTTTTTTGGTTCCACAAGTTGGACAAATAACAGTTGAAGTAAAACCTCTTAATTTAACTCTTAATTTTGGGAATTTAATTGAAAGTTTTTTTCTTGGAGGAAGTTGAACTTCTTCATATGGTAATTCAACTTTTTCTTCAGCTGGTTCTTCCTCAGGTTCTTCTTCACCAAGTTTTTCTTCAAAACCCTCTTCAAGAACCACTGGTTCTTCTTGAACTTGTGGCTCTTCTGGTTCGGGCTTTTTGATTTCTTCAGACAAAAATTCTTCAAGATTTTCATCATGTTCCGATTCTTCAGATTTTACATCCTCAATCAATTCAGAATCAACTGATTTAACTTTTCGAGAAATTGGCTGATCAGTTAATCTAATAGGAAGCCCTTTGAGTAAACGATAATTATTAATCATTAAATCAGTTGCTTCTTTAACAGATGAACCAAGAGCAATAGCACCATGACCTTTAATAATAATAAAATTTTCTTTGCCTAAATTTTTAACAACATTATAAGCAAGTTCAAGAGTTCCATATTCAATGAATGTGTTTGTTGAAAGAAAACCAGAATTCATAATTTTACTTTCATTCAAAAATGCGCCGCTATGAACATGAACAACTGCAGTTACATTTGGATGAGTTTTGTAAATCAAGTGATGCATTATGGATTCAGATGATGGATCTTTTTTTCCTTCAGCAATAACAACACGATGCTTAAGATCGCATGCAGTAACTTTTGCAAAATCATTAGAATCAAGTGAATTTAATTCTGACCCTGCAGCAGTTATGATAAAAGCATTTTTAATTTTAGCTGAAATGTTTCCTGCGTTTACAAAAACCATTCCTTCTGCATCAAGCTTCTTACCTGCAGTAATTATTTCTTTTGTAGAATTGTGTCGAATTCCCTTATGAGTTAGTTTTGGTTTAAACTTTACCCCTACATAATCTTCCATGTTGTCACTTCTCCCCTCTTTTTATTATAAAAGACGTGGCAAAATGTATGTGAGGAACGCTATAAATGTTACGATTACAATACCTTTTAGTGCCTGCATATAATTCATACCAAATGCCATAAGGGCACCCCCGATCATACCACCGAAATGCGCAGTATGCGCTACTGTTCCAGAGAAATCACCAGATGTCATTATTGGAATAATAGTAATTACATACAGAACTGCTGCTAAAGAAACTGGCATTGGAATAAGAAATGGCATTGGACTAATCATGAATGGTCTTATTAAAGTGAAGTAAGCTAGCAGACCAAAAATTGCTCCAGATGCCCCAACAACCATTATTGTTGGTGGCGTAAATAAGGTGTAAAAGCCACCAGCTAATAATCCTGAAATAGCATATACCATTAAAAATTGTGGAAAGCCCATTTGTTTTTCAAGATTATATCCAAAGAATAACAAACCAAACGTGTTTATGAAAAGATGCAGTGGACTTGCATGGAAGAACATGTAAGTAAATAACGTATATGCATGACCAGTAGCGATTTTGGCCCCAGATAATGCGTATTTTGTAATAAGTTCAGGCGCGAAAAAGTAAGAGTAAATGAAAAGTCCAATATTCAAAAACACAATCCAAATAACATTACTTCTTTGTTTAAATGACATTAAAGAAACAACAAAAAGATATGCTAAACCAAATGATACCAGCAAGATTGTGATGAAAAAATTCATCTAACCTCCAGTAGTTAATTTGTTACACATTAAAGAAGTAATGTCAACAGGAATACTTGCGTAAAATGGTTGAGCAGATCCTCTGTCAAATCTGAAACTTCTTCTGAAATCATCACCACACCATTGTTCATATGAGGTGAAATCGTTTAAATCCTTGCGTGGTATATTCACTTCACTTTTGAAAGCGCAACTATTAGCAACACAAACAACTTTGTTCATATCTTCTAACGGAACTTCAACTTTAATTTCAGAGTCTTCTATATTTTCAGCTAAGAATGTTGCTTCAAAATTTCTGCTTAATTCATCATAAAGATCTTCTGTAAAATTACCAGACATTTGGAAAATTCTTGATCTAGAATAATCCATAGTATTGAAATCAATAAGATCAGAAACATCAGTTAAACTGTCTGCTTCAACAGGAATTGTATATTGTTCGCATTGCGTTTGGAAACCTTTATCATTTGTATTATATGATATTTTTACTTCAAAACTTAAATTGCCTTCATTTTTAATTAGATACTCTTCACTATGTTGATAATAAGTAGAACCATATTTTGATAAATCAGATTCTGCAAATTTTTCAACTATAGAAAAATCATCTTGATTTGTAAATCGGGTTTCAAAAACAAGATTGGAATATTTCATATTTTCTGGAATTGTAGGCTCAACATAACCAATAACATTATCTCCAATAAAGGATTTGCTTATTTCATCAGGACCAAATTCATAATCATAGTTTTCATTAACAAAAATTAAAACTTTGTCAATTGGAATGTATGGATCCACAAAAATATTAAGATCAGTTGGATCACACCAATCCCCAAATTCTAATGTTGAATCAACAACAATATCTTCTTCAACAACTTCTTCTGGTTCTTCAATTTCCTCAACTTCTTCTGGTTCTTCAATGTCAATTGGTTCAATATAATCAGATTCAGTAGCAGGTTGCTCAGCTTGGATACAACCACTTGATGCTACAAGTAGAATTATTAATACAGATAAAGCAAAAAAGTTTTTCATTTTCATCAATATAGCATACGCTGTACTAGTTTAAAAGCTTAATTGCTTTTTAGAATTTAACACTGACCGCTTGCTGCTGCCTGATTTTGACTCAATACCTGATCGCAACCACCCATGTCAGCGTTCATACTGCAGATGCTTTGTTTGAGTTGCTCAGCAGATGAACCACTTCCTTGTATAACATTGTTAAACAAGAATGTTGGGGAAGAACCAATTTCAAGTTCATTCCCAAGAGCTATATTTTCAGTAAACAAACTGATACCTTCAGTTCCTTCAGCACATGCTCTGATTTTAGAATCACTTATTCCAACTTTTTTCATTAATGGATAACTATCAATATCTTCAAGGCATTGTGAATATGCAGCATAATCTTGTGTTTCTTGCATTGTTGCGCCACATGCATCGTATTCTGCAATGTATGCAGTTGTGTAATCAAAGTATTTGTTTCTTGCATATTTTAGAATACAAACTTGTTCAATGTTCTCATCAACTTCTGCCTGTCCGTGCAAGCTGTCAAATGTTCCGTCGCCTTTATCATTTGCAATGAAATAAATATCCCATTCAAGATCTGGCATTGCTTCTGCTACTTCTTTTAAAGTTCCTTGTGCCATTGTTCCGTATGGACATTGACTCATTATGAAAAGATCAACTGAATTTTCCTGCTCATCTCTGTTAATTTGTTTTACACCAGGAACACGAAGCATGGATATGTCACCTTGTTTTACAAGATATGATTGAAGTGCTGCAAAACCAGATGAAGCTTCAATACTTGAATCAAAAACTAATACTGGGAGAGCAGTTGCACCAAATGCATTAAGAATTGCACTGCCTTCTTCTGAATCATAAGAAATTGTTTCTACTTTCAAACCTGGAACCATACCTTTCAATTGTGAAACAAGTGAAGAGGAATCACAAAGTTCGCAATCAAGATCATTTACTACTGTTAAGAAAACTGGATCAGCTGGTTCAATGTTTTCACAGATATCTGAATCTGGGATTGCTTGACAAAGTGTTTCGGTAATTCCTTGTTCACTTCGGGAGCCAGAATATTTCTCACCATTAATATAGAAAGTTGGTGAACCACCGATACCAAGCTCATTAGATTTCTTAATATTTTCTGTGAATAATGCTTTACCTTCATCGCTTTCTACACAAGAAATTATGGCTTCAGCATCAATTCCAACTTCAGCTGCAGCATCTGCAAATGATTCTTCTGCATTTCTGTAATTAGGATTGAATGATTTTAGATAATCAAAGAATTTTTCAGGATTGTTTTTAATAATACAAAGTTGCCTCATATTTTCATCAACTTCTGGCTGGCCGTGCAAACTTGTGAAACCATCACCAGTAGGGTTTGCAATAAAGTATAAGTTGAAGTTTATATCAGAACCGAATTTTTCAACAATAGGCATTACAAGATCTTCAGCTTGAGTTCCATAAGGACACTGACTCATAACAAAAAGATCAAGAGAAGCGTCAGCTGAATTGTCTTGGAAATTACTGATTAATGCTCCAGTTGGGGATGCTACTCCAGTATTTGAAAACCATGTAAAGAAAATTGCAAGAATTAAAAGAGCTCCAACAAATGCTCCGATTTTAATATGTCCTGCGGAGAATCCTGCGATTTTGTTTGTAGCTTTGTGATGACAATTTTTGCACAAATCTTTTCCTTCGTGTTGATTGTGACAGGAATCACAAACTATACCACCGCATCCATCACACTTATAATAAGTGTCTGAAGTTGGGTGGAGTTTTTTTTCGCAATGTTTGCATTTATGATGAATTCTTGAAACTTTAGTCATTTGTTACTCCAGTTCAGTAGTGACATAGGTCATATATAAGTATTAGTTATTTGCCATTCCAACCTTTGTCGTGACAAATTAATAATAACGACACTATTTAAAGGTTATTCAAGTATTTTAAATCGCAGAAATTCCTAAAAAGTAATCATCGTTTTAATTTCCACTTAACGCCTTTTTTTGTATCTTCTAAAATAATCCCAAACTTGTCAAGCTCGTTTCGGATTCTATCTGATTTATCATAATCCTTATTAGTCCTCGCTTGATCTCGGATTTCAATAACTAATTCCATTAAATCGCCAAACGTTTTGAATTTGGTTTTATCATCTTTCAAATCTTTAACAAGTTTTGTAAGAGAATCCACAATTTCTTCAGTTACTTGCGGCTCTGCAGGATTAAACAAATTAAAAATCGTATCAAGATCTTCAAATTCTTCAAGGAATTTTCTAAGAACTTTACTTGTATGTTTTTCACCAATGTATTTGTTTGCAAGCTTTGCTAATTCGAAAAGTTTTGCAAGAGCAATACTTGTATTAAAATCATCATCAAGTGCTGCAAGCAATTCTTTTTTAATTCGAGCAATATCCTTTACAACTTTTTTATCATTTGCTGTTTCTTTTTCATTTGCAACAACACCAAGTGCGTGCTTTATATTATTAATAGTATTAAGCAATTTATTCAGATTTGTTTTTGCTTGTTCCAAATAAATATCTGCAAAATCAATTTGTGATCGGTAATGTGTTGAAAGAAGGAAGAATCGCAATGTGCTTGCATCATATCGCTTTAGAAGTTCTCGAATTGTTGAAAAATTCTTTAGGGATTTGCTCATCTTTGCTTTGTTAACTGTTACAAATCCATTGTGTACCCAATATTTCACAAACTTCTTTCCAGTATAACATTCGCTTTGAGCAATTTCATTTGAGTGGTGGGGGAAAATTAAATCTTGCCCACCACCATGAATATCAATTGTTTCTCCAAGATATTTCATTGACATTGCAGAACATTCAATATGCCAACCAGGTCGGCCCTTACCCCAAGGAGAATCCCAAGAAATTTCCCCGGTTTTTGCTTTTTTCCAAAGAGCAAAATCAAGAGGCTCATCTTTCAGTTGAGAAACTTCAATGCGTTTTCCAGATTCCATTTCATCCAAATTCATTCCGGATAATTTATTATAATTCTTAAATTTGGAAACTGAAAAGTAAACATCACCTTGCACTTCATATGCAAACCCTTTCTCAATCAGACCTTTGATAACCTCAACCATTTCCTTGATTGTTTCAGTTGCTTTTGGTTGGAAGTCAGGTTTTTGGATTCCAAGAGCATCCATATCTGTATTAAATTCTTGAGCAAATTTTTCAGAAAGCTCGAGCGGGGGGATTTTCCCCTCCTGCGCTCGCTTGATAATTTTATCTTCAATATCAGTTATGTTTTGCACATACGTAACTTTGAAATCTTTATATCGTAAATATCGATTAACAATATCAAAAGACACATACGCACGTGCATGTCCAAGATGTGCATAATCATAAACAGTTGGCCCACAGACATACATCTTAATTTTACCAGGCTCGAGCGGCTTAAAAATTTCTTTTTTCCTGGTTAAGGTGTTGTAAAGTTTTAGAGTCATCTGATTACCTGTTTATAGATTACTTACTTAAATACTTTAAAATGAAGCAGGGAGGGGGATTTGAACCCCCATCATGCGCTCTGCAGGCGCGCGCATAACCGAGTTTTGCTATCCCTGCAATCTTTTAAAAAAGTCACTAGTAAAGAAATTTTTGAAAAAGAAGGTAACCTATGATTGTCTTATTGACAACAGCAACAACAGTCAAAGGTTTTAGATTTCATTGATTTAAGGAATAAAGTTAGTAGTATTTAAATTTAACTTAGATGCAGTTTGGATCATCGTTGTCTACTTTTCCATCATGATCATTATCTTTGTTATCCCAGCATCTAACTTCTTTTGCTTTTCGATTTATACAAAGACATCCACCAGTTGCATCGCAGGATTTTTCATTGCAGTCAGGATCTGAACAATCTACAAAAGTATCTCCGTCATTATCTTCTACGTCATAACAATTTTTTTCAACAGAATCAAAGCCAGCTGCTTCTGTAAACTTGCCGACAAATCCAGTATTACTGCTGAAGAAAAAAGCAGCTGCACCAAGTGCAATTAGTATTACAAAAATAATGATGATGGTTTTAAGTTCCATTGTAACTATTCTGTGGATAGAATAGTATAAAAGGGTTTTTGCATCCGCTCATTAGAAGGATTTATAAAGATTAAATTTACCTTACTATCGTCCATGGCCAAGAAAGCTAGGAAAGTAGTTTCCTTAATTTCAGGCGGCATTGATTCGCCAGTTGCAACAGCTCTAATGCTCGAAAAAGGTCTGGAAGTTATTTTTGTTCACTTTGATAGCAGACCATTTACATGCTCTAGTGTTATCGATAAGACAAGAGATCTTGTTGGAATTCTTTCAAGAAGATATAAAATAAAACCAAAATTTTACATGGTTCCTCATTCAAAAGTTCAAACAGAAATTTTAGATAATATTGATCATAAAAGTTTGTGTGTTATTTGTAGAAGAATGATGTACAGGATTGCGGAGAAAATTGCAAAAAAAGAAAATGCACTGGCTCTTGTAACAGGAGAGAATCTTGGACAAGTTGCTTCACAAACATTAGATAATTTATCAGTTGAAGATGCAACAATAAAAATTCCAGTTTTACGACCATTACTCAGTTATGATAAAAATGAAGTAATTAAAATTGCAAAAGAAGTGAATACGTATTGGGTTTCAATTCTTCCAGGATCATGCTGCAAATTTACACCAAAGTTTCCAGAAACACATGCAGACTTGAAAGTAATTGAAAAAATGGAAAGCACTTTGAATATTGAAAAACTTGTAGCAGAAGCTGTTCAAAACGCAAAGGTAGAGAACCTATGAAATTTAGCACAATAATAATCAGATACGGCGAAATCGGCTTAAAGAGCAAACAAACTAGAAAATTCTTTGAAAGAAAACTTATGCAAAATATAAAGAATGTTCTAAAAGAATTTAATGCAAAATATGATAATATAAAAACAGAATGGGGAAGACTGTATGTAGAAACAACTGACAAGAATGTTCTTCCACTTTTGAAATTAGTTTTTGGGATTGTAAGTTTTTCACCAGCGCAGGTTTGCAACGCTGAGATGAAAGACATTTCAAAACTCTCAACAAAAATTGCAAAAGAAAGAATAAATGAAAAAGATACTTTTGCAGTTAGAGCAACAAGGCAAGGAGATCATTCTTTCAGAAGCAGAGACATTGGAATACAAATTGGTTCAAATATTCAAAAAATAACAAAAGCTGGAGTTAATTTGAGTGATCCAACAAAAGAGGTTTTTGTAGAAGTTCGAAATAAGAAAGCTTTTGTTTTTGTTGAAAAAATCTCAGGTCCATGTGGAATCCCACAAGGAATTGAAGGACTTGCAATTGGAATTTTTGAAAAAGACAGACCATTTTTAGCAGCTGCTTATCTTATGTCAAAACGCGGTTGTGATATAGAAGCAGTAACAACAGAGGAACTTGATATGGAAAGAGTGCGATATTGGCTTGGGGATTTCAAGATTCACACTGTTGATAAAACAAAAGATATTTACAAAGAAGCTGAAAAAATTGCAAAGCAGAAAAATGCAAAAGCAATTTTCAATTCAGATATTCTAACAAAAGATACTCTTGACAATTTGGTAGACTTTGCAAAGATTAGCAAAAAGCTAACGCTACCTATTTTTAGACCTCTCATCGGATTTGATGAGAAAAAAATCAAGCAGCTGTCTTCTCTTTAGAATCAGTAGGCTGAACTTGAACTCTTGGCAATGAAATTGATGGTGGAAGTTTTATTTCTTTTGCCAGAATAATAGATTGAACAGCTGAATTTGCAAGAATTGCATTTTGAACTTGTTCAAAAGTTTCTGGATTCAAAGTAATTTTTCCATCTTTGTTTTCACAAACCTGAGATAATTTCTTTGCGTAGAAAACTAATTGTCCTTTGACTTCAATACCGCCAACATTTGGAGTGTACTGAACATTGTATGAATAATCAATAAAGAGTGCTTCTCCAAGACTTCCAAATTTGTCTTTTGAAATTTTATCAATATTGGTTTGACTATTAACCTTAATTCCTTCCTTAAGGTCTTCATCTTTAACAGGGTCTTCCCTGTGTGCTTCAAGTTTTGTAAGTGCTATATCAACAATAGGCATTTGTTTCTCCCTCTGCAATTTTAACAGAATCTATTGTTTATAAGTTTTGGGGGATACTTAGGTTAATAACCAGGACATTCTTTCTCGATTTCCTTTGAAACTTTGTCTTTGTATGTTTTGTTGAAATGTTTTTTGAATTCTTGCGCTAATTTTTTTGAAGCCTGGTTATAATCAGTTTGATTTTCCCATGCATTACTTGGATTTAATAATTTTGAAGAAACACTTGGACATTCTTTTGGAACAGCCAAGTGAAAGAAGTCATTTTCTTCATATTCAACTTTTTCCAAATCACCATTCAAAGCACAATTCAGCATTTTTCTAGTTAAAGAGATGTCAATTCTTTTACCAATACCGTACGGACCACCAGTCCAGCCAGTGTTAATAAGATAGACATTTGTGTTGTGCTTGTCCATTTTCTCGCCAAGCAGTTTGATATAAACAGTTGGAGGCCTTGGTAGAAACGGCTCTCCGAAAAAGCGAGAGAACGTGCTGACAGGATCTACAACCCCGGTTTCAGTTCCTGCAAGTTTGCTAGTGTAGCCCATTAAAAACCACAACATTGCGC
>CAZMMZ010000010.1:0-38839 GCA_964567575.1 Candidatus Undinarchaeota archaeon | reverse complement strand
TTAAGAACTGCAATGGAGAAACAAGGTTTAAGTGAAGTTCGATTCGGATTTGATTTCCACGGTTCAAAAGTGTTGGTGAATGTTTAAATGAAAACAGCAATAGTTACAGGTGGAACAGGGGGTATTGGAAAGATCATTGCAAAAGCGTTGCATGATACTGATTTCCAAGTAGTTCTTGTTGCACGACACGGGGAAGCTCTTGAGCAAGCTGCAAAAGAAATCGGAGAGAATACAAAATTCTTTGCATGCAATGTTACTGATTATCTTTCAATTGAAAAATTCTTCAAAGAACTTCCACAAATTGATGTTCTTGTAAACTGCGCTGGAATTCTCGGACCAACTGAACCACTTTCAAATTCAAGTGTAAGTGATTGGGAACAAGTTGTTAATGTAAATCTTTTCGGAACTGTGAATTGCTGCAAAGCAGCAACTAGTAAATTAGAGCAATCTAATCCTGGAAAAATCATAAACGTTTCTGGTGGTGGTGCTGCATTTGCAAGGCCATTACATTCTGCGTATGCAACTTCAAAAGCAGGCGTTGTTCGTTTCACAGAAGAACTTTCACAAGAACTCAAAAATACTGATATTAATGTTATAGCTCCTGGCGCGCACAAGACAAAACTCTGGGACAAGGAAAAAGTTGATGAGCATCCTTCAGAGTGGGCAAATCCAGAAGATGTTGTTAAACTTATTTTATTCCTTGTTTCTGAAAAATCAAATGGAATCACTGGAAAGTTCATTCACATCAAAGATAATTATGAAGAATGGACTTCTGAAACTTCAGATTCTGATATGTATGCTCTAAGACGTATTGATGAGCGTCTTTTGGAGAATCTAAATAAATGAAAGTTGGTATAATTGGCTGCGGTTTAATCGGCAGCAGGCGGGCGGATTTCTTAGGGGAAGATGAGCTTGTTATAGTAGCCGATGTTAATGAACAGCGAGCCAAAGAACTTTCTGAGAAACACAATTGCAAATTCACAACAGATTCTCACGAAGTTATGCAAAATTCTGAAGTTGAAGTTGTTATTATTGCAACTACAAATCAATTTCTTGCAGAAATTGCAATTGATGCAATGAATAATGGCAAACATTGTCTTATTGAAAAGCCAGGTGCGCGAACAATTGATGAATACGAGCGCATGATGAATATTGCTAAGACAAATGGTGTTACAGTTAAGATTGGTTATAATCATAGATTCCATCCTTCATTTTTGAAAGCCAGAGAAATTGTTGATTCTGGAGAAATTGGTGAAGTGATGTATGTGCGCGGAAGATATGGACACGGTGGTCGACTTGGATATGAAAAAGAGTGGCGTGCAGATCCGCAAAAATCTGGCGGTGGAGAGATGCTTGATCAAGGAACTCACTTAATTGATTTGGCACGATGGTTCTGTGGAAACTTCACAGATGTTCAAGGTCATATTGGAACTTTCTTCTGGGATATGCCTGTGGAGGATAATGGTTTTGCAATTTTGAAAAACGATTCTGGAAAAGTTGCATTCCTAACTGCATCCTGCACACAATGGAAGAATTTATTCAGTTTTGAAATTCATTGCAAAACTGGTTTGCTTTTAATTAATGGGCTTGGCAAAAGCTACGGTAAAGAGACATTAACGTTTTGGAAAATGAAACCAGAAATGGGAATTCCAGACAAACAAGAGTGGAGCTGGGATGAAGATGACTCTTGGAAGAAAGAGTACCAAGAATTCTCAACAGCAATCAAAGAAAAGCGCGAAGTTATGAGTTCAATTGAAGATGCATATGGGAATTTTAAAGTTGTTTCAGAGCTCTACAAAGCTAACTGACACTAAAATCCATAACCTTTAAAACTACTTTTCCTGACATTTTTTTTGATAATAATGGACAATATAGAGTATATTCAGAAGTACTTTTCTGAAATGCAAGAAGTAATTGGAAAGATACCTGTTGAGGAAGTCAGCGCTGTAGTAGACGCGCTCTTCAAAGCATGGCAAAATGGAAATCGTGTTTTCATAATCGGAAACGGTGGCTCAGCTAGCACAGCAACACACATGATGTGCGACTTGAACAAATGCACAATTGTTGAAGGAAAAAAGCGATTCAAAGCAACTGCACTTGTTGACAATATTCCACTTGTAAGTGCACTTACAAATGATGATGGCTGGGGAGAGATTTATGTTGAACAGCTCAAGAACTTCTTTGAATCTGGGGATGTTGTAATTGCTTACAGTGTTCACGGTGGTTCAGGAAGCGACAAGGCTGGAGCATGGTCACAAAACCTACTCAAAGGATTACAATATGCAAAAGATAATGGTGGAGTTGCAATCGGTATTGCAGGATTCGATGGTGGAGCAATGAAACAAATGGCAGATCATTGTATTGTTGTGCCTGTTGAAAGCACACCTCACACAGAATCACTTCATGTTGCAGTTGAGCATTTGATTGCAAACTTACTCAAGGAGAAGATTGAGAACGAAGGATGAATCGCGCAGTTTTCATTGACAGAGATAGTACAATAAACGAACCTGTTTACATTACTGAGAAAAATTACATTGACAGTCCTCTGAAACCAGAGGAATTCAAACTGCTTCCAAAAGCAGCTGATGGAATCAAAATCATTAATGATCTTGGATTCCTCGCAATTGTGGTTACAAATCAACCTGCAATTGCAAAAGCAAAAACAACTGTTGAACTTGTGGAGCAAATCCACGAAAAAATGATAAAAGATCTTGAAGTTCGGGGTGCAAATGTGGATGGTGTTTATTATTGCCCACATTCAGAACCTGGTAAAGGAAAAGTTCCTGAGTTTACAAAAATCTGCGATTGCAGAAAACCAGGACAAGGAATGTTTCTGCAAGCAAAAGAAAAGTTTGACATTGATTTGAAAAACTCATACATGATTGGAGATAGCTGGCGAGATATTAAAGTTGGAAATTCGCTAGGCTGCACCACAATCAAAGTAGAGCATCCAATGCTCGAAACTCATAGTGATTTAATTACAGAAAAGCCAAACAATCCTGACCACAAGGTTAAGGATTTATATGAGGCTGCATTAATAATCAAAAACATAGAGGAAAAATAAAATGGATATATACATAGACACTGCAAATTTAGAAGAAATTCAGAATGCCATTGATATGGGAATCATTGATGGTTGTACAACCAACCCTGCAATTGTTGCAAAGGAAGGTTGCGAATTTGAGACAAGAATGAAGGAAATCCTCAAGATTGTCAAAGGCCCAGTAAGTATTGAGGTCACTACAATAGATGTTGACGAAATGGTTAAGGAAGCTGTTGAATATGCCACTTGGGGAGACAATGTTGTTGTTAAAATCCCAATGGATGCAAATGGTCTCAAAGCTACAAAAATCTGCAAGGAAAAAGGAATTAAAACAAATGTTACTTGCTGCATGAGTTCAAGTCAAGCAGTTCTAGCTGCAAAAGCTGGAGCAACTTATGTTTCACTTTTCTACGGAAGAATCGGAGACATGGGATATGATGCTATTTACGAAATGAGCGATGCTGTTGATTTGTTTGAAAGATCTGGCTTCGAAGCTAAGATTATTTCTGGAAGTATCCGTTCAGTTGCAGATGCAATGTATTCAATGCGCGCAGGAGCACACATTATTACAATCCCTCCAGCCATCTTAAACAAGATGCATGTGCACGCCCGAACCAAAGAAACAATTCAAGAGTTCTTAGACTTCTGGGAAGATTACAAAAAGAAGCACAAATAAGCATGACTGAAAAGTATAACATTTCAATGTTTTTCCCTGCGTATAATGAAGAGGGGAATATTGCAAAAGTTATTGAAGATGCTCAAAGTGTTTTGAAAAAGCATGCAAAGAATTATGAAATTATAATTGTACTTTACGAAGGATCTACCGATCGGACAAGAGAAATTATACACCAGCATATGAAAAAGGATTCGAATATCCGGATTATTATTCAGAAAAAAGATGATCATGGTATTGGCAAGGCGTATCGAATTGGTTTGAAATCTGCAATCTATGAAAACATCTTTTATTCAGATTCAGATAATCAATTTGATTTGAATGATTTCGAAAAGTTCTTGCCGTACATAAATGATTATGATATTATTGCTGGGTACAAATTAAAACGAAATGATCCGTTCCTTCGTAAAATAATTTCTTTTAGTTATAATTTTTTAATTAGAGTTTTCTTCCGAATGAAATTATGGGATGTTAATACAGCATTCCGTCTTGTAAAGAAAAAAGTTGTTGAAGATTTGAATTTACATTCAAGATACGGAACAGTCACAACAGAGATGTTAATAAAAGCAAAAAAGAAAGGATATAAAATTAAATCTGTTGGCGTCCAACACTTTAATAGGGGCGCGGGAGAACCATTATACGAAGTTGTAAATGGTCTTCTAAGTCCATTAACAATTCTTGATGTTTGTAAAGAACTTGTTTGGGTTTGGATGGAGGTCAACTTTCCAAAAGGAAAGAAAAACTAAAATGGATATAATTAAGAAAAAAGTTTTCATAACTGGCGGAGCCGGATTCGTTGGTAGTCATCTTTCTGACAAATTGTTAGAGCTTGGCTGTGAAGTTACTGTTTATGATAATTTGAAAACCGGT
Source organism: Candidatus Undinarchaeota archaeon (assembly GCA_964567575.1). Classification (GTDB taxonomy): domain Archaea; phylum Undinarchaeota; class Undinarchaeia; order Undinarchaeales; family UBA543; genus UBA543. The sequence continues at coordinate 34,253 of CAZMMZ010000010.1, read as the reverse complement.
CAAGATGTTTTTTTGAAAAACGCAAAAGAAAATTCTAAGTTTAATTTTGTTAATGGAGATATTTGTGATTTAGATGCATTGAAGACTGCTATGCAAGGTCACGATTTTGTATTCCATTTATCAGCTAATGCTGATGTTCGAGGTGGTATTACTAATACTCGAATTGATTTGGAACAAAATACAATTGGTACTTGGAATGTTCTGGAAGCAATGCGGTTGAATAATGTAAAGGGTATTGCATTTTCCTCAACTTCTGCAATGTATGGAGAACCAACTGTTTATCCAACACCAGAAGATTATTGTCCAATTCAAACTTCAATGTATGGTGCTTCAAAACTTGCAGGCGAAGCAATGATCCAAGCTTTCTGCGAAGCATTTGAAATGAAATCATGGATTTTCCGATTTGTTTCTTTAATTGGAGAGCGATATACTCATGGAGTTGTTTTTGATTTTGTAAAAAAGTTAAAGAAAAATCCAAAAGAGCTTGAGATTCTTGGAGATGGCGAGCAAAAGAAATCTTATTTGTATATTGGAGATTGCGTTAATGCTATGTTGACTGCTATTGAAAAAGCAGATGAAAAAGTAAACATCTTCAACCTTGGTAATGTTGAGTACATGAATGTCAAAGATGTTGCTAATATTATAATCAAAGAAATGGGTTTAACAGATGTAACCTTCAACTTTACTGGTGGAGCAAAAGGATGGATTGGCGATGCACCAACGGTTCAACTTGCAACTGACAAAATCCGAGGACTCAATTGGAAACCGGAAGTTACAATTGAAGAAGGGATTGCCAAAACTACAAAATTCTTACTAGAGAATGAGTTCTTACTCTCAGCTAGGGATTAATATGAATTTCAAAAGTATTATCAAAAATCGGAATTTTCAATTAATACTAATTTTCATTCTTATTGGTTCTGCGTTTCGTGTTTTTCAATTAAGTGCTGGAAGTATTCGCGGTGATGAAGGGGGAGCAATTTTTGTAGCAGGAGATACTGTTTCACATTATTGGGATTCAATAAGTGGAGATGTGCATCCGCCTTTATATTATCTACTCTTAAATGTCTGGATAAAAATAGGGGGAATTAGTAAATTTTTCCTTAGACTTCTTCCATGTCTTTTTAGTATAGCTACGATTCCTATTGGTTTTCTACTTGGGAAAAAATTATTTAATGATAAAATTGGTTTAATGAGTTCTTTCATATTTGCAATGTCTCAAGCAAATATTAGATATGCTCAAACACTCAAACAATATAGTATTCTTACTTTTTTTGTTACATTATCACTTTATTATTTCATTTCTTATCTTGATACACCTTCTAAGAAAACCGGTGCGTTCTGGATAGGTTTATCTGCGATTTGCATGTATCTTCATTATTATTCTTTTTTAATAATTCTTGCTGAATTTATTTTCCTTTTAGTTTTTTATAAAAAATATAAACAAATTTTCTTAAGGACATTTCTTCTTTTTATTTTAGTTGGAGTTTTAGTTCTACCACTTGTTCCAATGTTTTATGGCCAAATGTCTATTAAAACTAATATAGAACAGGAAGCATTAGCAAGTGAACCGCTGCACGATCTTGGTTTTGGTTTGAATATCAATAATATATTTGTTCGAGTTGGATTAATGTTTTATCACCTAAGTGCTGGTTATCTTAAGGTAAATTTCTCAAGTCCTTTCTTTATTTTATTATTTGCTCTTATCTGCTGTACTTTTTTTATAACATTCTCTTCAGTACTGAAGAAAATAAAAGATAGTCGCGCTTCTTTCTTATGTATTTTAATTTCTGTTCCAACACTTATCTTTTCTTTTCTTTGGTTTTTTAAAATAATACCACCACACATCTATGCTCGATTTATTCTTTTTATTTCACCGTTACTTTATATTTTAATATCTGTTGGAATAGTTCTTTTCTCTAAACGCTTTGATAAATTCTCAAAAATATTTTCTCCACGTAACATCATTTTGCTTTTTGTTATTTTAATTCTGTTATTCAATTCAGTTTCTCTTTATTCCTATTATAATGAAAGACCTGATTGGGAAAATTGGGAAGCTGTTTCAGAATCTATAGTTGATGATGAGGATAGTATTATTCTCATATATCCAGCTGTTTATGTTTTTAATCTGGACTATAGCTACACAGGGGATTCTAAATATTATCTTTTACCAGGTGTTGTTCCTAATTCAGAGCTCATATCCTTTAAGGATTATACAGATGAGGGTATGAAACCTTTGAATGATTGCTCTTTCTTAAACAAAATTCCTTCTAATGTTGATAAAATTTCAGTTATACTTCATAGAGATGCATTAGATAATCAAGACGTCTCACCATTTAAAGAATGTTTATCTGATGAACTAACTTTTGTAAGTGACACATCATCTTCCTTTATGTCTCATGGTGAAAAAATAACAGATCTTTTTGTTTTAACTTATAGCACTACTTGATCTTCTTTTTTCCTTTTCAAAACTTCTTTTATTTCTTCTACTTCAACGGCTCTTGTTACAAACAACAGTGCTAAGTACACTAAGCCTCCAACACCAACCAAAACAAGTAAATGCAAATTCAAAAATATTTTCAATTGCCATATAACAAAACCCATCACTATTCCTGAACCAAGCACTCTACCTAATCTCAAAAATCCAAAGTCAATTTTTACTAGTTTGCGTGTAAATATTATTGTTAATACTGCCATTGCGAAATAACTTATTCCTGTAGTTATTGCCGCGCTTTTTATTCCATATTTAGGAATTAACATTAAATTCAGTGCTGCGTTCAAAATAGCCCCTACAAAATATACTCCTGCAATCTTTTTTGTTTTGTCTGATACTAACAATGGTTGTTGGAAAATTGCATTTAATAATGCAAAGAGAGGGAAGATAGCTAATATCGGTATTATTGGTGCTGCTGCCATGTAATTTATATTTGAAATTAAAAGAATTACTTCTTCTCGTAAGAAAGATATTGCAATTATCCCTGGCAATACAATACATAAACCATATTTCAATGAGAAATTCAGTAACCAATTATAATCTCCTTTTTTATTCCATTCTTCTGCAAAGTATGGCATAACCACTATGCTTCCTGCCACTCCAACTGTAAAGATGATGCCAACTATTGAATAAGCTAAGTTATAGATTCCTACAGAAGCAGTATCTATGTAGTAATTCAAAATGTATCTGTCACTTGAGGAAATTATCCATCCAAACAAACTAGTAGCTATTAATGGCAATCCAAATTTTATTGCTTTGCGTATAGGATCAAAATTGAATTTTAATGCAGTTACTTTTTTGAGTTCTCCAAGCAAGCTCGTGCCATAGAATACTAATATCAAAAAGATGCCAATTCCCCAAACCAACAGGATATTGAATAATGTTACTTTATTCAAGAAAATCAAAATTGGAATCAGAACAACCCATCCTTTGTTTCTAACAAAATCTATAAAATTTGCAGTATTGATTTTCTTTTTTGCTTGGAAATATGCATCAAAGAGTTTACTTGTTGTATAGAATACTACTAAAACCAAACAAAGAGAAAATTCTTTTGAATAAGCTGTAAGATTATTAAAAGTTAAGAAAATATTTGATAGTTTGCTGAAATAAAATAAGCTGAAAATTATTACAAGGAATATAGTGTGAATTATAATAATTGGTAAGAATGTATTAAGTCTATCATCTCTTTCTTTTCCAGGTATCTTTGTTAAAAAATACTGGAATATTCCAAATTGTAAAAGTAAGAAACTTATTGAAACAAAAGCAGTAAACAAAGAAAAAACACCATACTCTGCTACTGTTAAAAATTTAGTTAGTAATACTATGAGGATTGGCGCTGTTACTATTTGCAGACCTAGCATTAAATAAGAAAATATAATCTGCAAACCTATTATTCTTTTTTTATCCATTCCTTGGTTTTTTCAATCCCCTCCTCAAGTGATACTTTTGGTTTCCATCCTAAAAGGTTTGTCGCTTTTGAAGGATCGCATACTAGTTTTTGTATCTCTGCTTGCGGATGGTGATGTTCAATATGCTTTATTCTGTTCTCGTCTTTGCAAATCTTCTTGGCTAAGTCATTTACACTAATATCGCTACCAGTTCCTGCATTAATTACTTCGCCAACAGCTTTTTCAGAAAAAGCACCATTGATTATAAAATCAGCACAATCTTCAACATACAATAAGTCTCGGGTCTGTGTGCCGTCTCCGTAAATACTCAGAACCTCATTATCGAGTTCTTTATTTAGGAAGATTGAAACAACCCCCCCTTCCATATTCGTTTTTTGGAAAGGTCCGTAAGTATTGAATGGTCTTAGAACAACTACTGGTAAATTCTGTGTTTTGTAGTATTCTAATGCAGCTTCTTCTGCTCGTACTTTTGATTCTGCATAAGGTGATGCTGTATTAATTGGATGGTTCTCTCCTATTGGTTTTTCTCCACTTGTGTCATAAACCATACAAGTTCCAATCAAACAAACTTTTGTTTGATGTTTAACTGCCTCATCTAAAATATTAAGAGTTCCTTCTATGTTTATACGATTGTTCTTTTCAGGATTGTCAATTGAATCTTGAACATTTATCTGAGCTGCTGCGTGTATACACAACTCTGGTGAAAATTCAAATGCTTTTTCAATATCGGATTTGTTTGTAATATCTCCTTTCACAAGTCCTTTAAAATTTTTATTTCCTTTGAATTCTTCAAGGTTTTCTTCTTGCCCATTTGATAAATCATCTAGAACTAAAACCTCATCTCCACGATCAAGTAGTTTTTTAACAACCCACCTTCCAATAAAACCAGCTCCACCAGTTACAAGAACATTCATATCAATTTTTCCTCTTTGAGTAGTTTGCTTATTTCTTCTTTTGACAACAGCGTAACGTCTCCTGAGTTGTAGCATTTCTTATCTGATTTTTGTGCATTTGCATATTCATACGTATCAGTTTCTCCTAACCCTTTTATTTCTGGAATTATAATAAACATGTCATCTGTTTCCATAACTCTAGTATTCTCCTGCTCTGTCATAAGGTCTTCATGGTATTTCTCTCCAGGTCCACCTTCATTGATTGTAATTTCAATTTCTTCAGGTTTTGTCCCATTACCTGAAGTTATATCTTGTACCATTGTTTCTGCAAGATCTTTGATATTAATTGAATCCATTTTCAAAATGAAAACTTCTCCACCCTTTGCAATGTCTGCAGCTTTGAATATCAGGTTTGTAGCTTGATCCATGGATATAACAAACCGTGTCATCTTTGGATCAGTTACAGTTACTGGTTTTTTATTTTTGATTTGCTCTTGGAAAATTGGTATAACTGAACCACTTGAACCAAGGATATTTCCAAATCTAACTGAAAGGAAAATAGTTTTTGTATGTCCTCTGGAATAATCTGCAGCAGTTGTTAGTTTTTCACCCATAAGTTTTGTTGTTCCCATAACATTACTTGGATTCACTGCTTTGTCACTGCTTGTGAAAATAAATTTTTCAACATTTTCTTCCATTGCAACATCTATAACATTTTGAATTCCTTGAATATTTGATTTCACAGCTTCAAATGGATTATATTCACAGATCCAAACATGTTTCAATGCAGCTAAATGGAATACAATATCAACCCCATTCATAGCACGTCTAATTCTTTCTTTATCTTTTACATCTCCAACAAAGAATTTGACAGGGCCACCTGATTTTAATTCTTGCATTGCATTGAAAAGTCCGTTTTCATTATTATCTAAAATTCTAATATCAATAGCGCCCTTCTCAACAAGTTTCTTTGCAAGAGCCATTCCAACGGATCCAGTTCCGCCAGTTATTAGTATTCTTTTACCTTTGTAGTCTGTTTCAGTCATTTTTACATTTCCTCACTGCTTCTTCCACAACAGAGCAAACAGTGTTTATTTGTTCGTCTGTTAGTTCTGTGAAGAACGGAAGTATGAAAGCTGTGTTGCTTATTTTTTCTGTAACTGGGAAATCCCCTTCATTGGAACCAAACATTTCTTTGTAAATTGGTTGCAAGTGAATTGGTGGGTAGAAGTAGGCTTTTGATCCAACCCCATTTTCATTTAGGTACTCAACCATTTTGTTTCTGTTAATTCCCTCAGCAGTTCTTAGTGAATATACGAACCATGTTGAATCTGCTTTTGGATCTACATATGGTAGTATTATACCTTCTATTCCTTCCAGTTTCTTTGTATATTTAGCGGCAATTTCCTTCCTTTTATTTATTATGAAATCCACTTTTTTCAGTTGTTCAACACCCATTGCACAGCTCATTTCATCAAGCCGATAATTATATCCAATACGAATGTGGTTAAGCCATTGTCCACTTTCATCTCTTCCTTGATTCCTATAGCTTTTACACAATTCTGCAACATTATCATCATCTGTTAAAATTATTCCACCTTCGCCTGTTGTCATTTGTTTGTTTGGATAAAATGCAACAACAGCTGAGTTTCCAAAAGTTCCAGCTTTCTTTCCATCCCATGTTGCTTCAAGAGCTTCGCAAGCATCTTCTATAACTGGGATGTTTTTTTCATTAGCAATTTCCATAATTGCATCCATATTACATGGTTGTCCAAACATGTGAACTGGAATAATTGCTTTTGTTTTTTCTGTAATTGCTTGCTTTAATTTCTCTGGATCCATGTTGTATGTTTTTTCATCAATATCAACAAAAATAGGTGTAGCTCCTTCGAAAATAATTGGGTTTGAAGATGCAACAAAAGAGAATGACGCTGTGATTACTTCATCACCTGGTTTTATTCCAATTGCTTTAAGGCAAAGATGAAGTCCGCTTGTTCCAGAGTTTACAGCAATTGCATGTTTTGTTCCAACCAGTTGCGCAAAATTTGTTTCAAATTCTTTTAGTTTAGGTCCAAGACTTAACATTCCTGATTTTATTACTTCAGTTACTGCTGCGATTTCTTCATCGCCTACATACGGTTTTGCAAGTGGTATCTTATTCATTTTTATTCCTTTGAAGTTCATAAGCAATTACTACATTTTCTAAAAGCATTGCAACTGTCATTGGACCAACTCCACCAGGAACTGGTGTAATGTAACTTACTTTTTCTTTAACTTCATCAAAAGTAACATCTCCTTTCCATTTCCCATCGTTTTCAGCGATTCCAGCATCAATTACAACTGCATCTTCTTTTATCATATCTCCAGTTATTAATCCAGGTTTTCCAACACCTGTAATCAGTATGTCAGCATTCTTTGTGTTTTTAGCAAGGTCTTTGGTTTTACTATGACAAATTGTAACTGTAGCTCCTCGATTAGCCATCATGATTGCTAGTGGTTTTCCAATAATGTTACTATTATTTACAATTGTTACTTCTTTTCCTTTAATTTCAATATTATATTCTTCTAAAAGTTTGATAATTCCTTTTGGAGTTGCTGATGCTAATTCTTCTTTTTCAGTTAAGGTTTTTCCAAAATTCAGTGGTGTTAATCCATCAACATCTTTGTCAGGATCAATTGCTTCTACTATTTCATTTGCATTAATTTCTGAAGGGAGTGGGAGTTGAACAATTAATCCAGTTGATGTTTTGTTCAGTTCTTTTATTGTTTCAATTAATTTTTCTTGTGTTACATCTGAAGAAACTTTATGGATATCTACTTGCATTCCTATTTCCTCTCCTCTTTTCTTTTTGATATTAGTATAAAGTACAGAATCCTTATCCTCTCCACACAAAATAATAGAAAGAATAGGTTTTGATTCAAATCCTTGTATTTTCTCTTTTAGACTTTCCAGTATCTTTTTTGACAACAGTCTTCCCTCCATTAGTTTTGTTTCTTCACTCATTTTTTCTTAATTCTTTTGCAGGAACTCCTGCAACAACTGTATTATCTGGAACATCATTGAGTACAACAGCACCAGCGCCTACTATTGAATTCTCTCCAATTTTTATTTCTTCAATAATATTTGCACCAATTCCAATCAAAGTATTATCTCCAATTTTTATTGAGCCTGCAAGACTTGCTCCTGGTGCAAGTTGAACATTATTTCCTAATTCGCAGTTATGCTCGATTATACTATTGCTAAAAATAAAACAATTATCTCCAATTTTTGCAAAGTGTCCGATAACACTTCCTGCTAATATGATGTTACCTTTTCCAATCTTTGCAGTTTTGTCAATAATTGCTTTTTCATCTATAACATTAACTGGTTCAAGTCCAGCGTCAATTGCTTTTTTGAAAACTAAGTCTCGTGCTTTCAAATTCATTCCAATTCCAATAACAAAAGAATCTGCATCAAGTTCTGAAAGATTATCTGTTTTTCCAATTATGTTAATTCCATCTACTTCTCCTTCTTTATTATCATCAACAAAACCAACAAGTTCTCTGCCTTGCTGTTTCAACATCTCGGCGATTACTTTTCCGCCTGTTCCTGCTCCAATTATAATTATTTTTTTCATTTTAAGTATGGGTATGTAAGTTTTTTCTGAAGTAATTCCGGTTTTTCAATATCAAATGTTGCAAGCGCTTCTGCAATTCTTTTTCCCGAGTTATCATCATTGAAGGGATCATATGGTTTTTCACATGTCTTTATGATTTCTTTGAACTCTTCATCATTCAGTGCCTTGTCAACTGCTTTTAGAATATCCTCTTTCTTGCAAGGAATCTCTTGTATGCTTGCAGCTTGTTCACGTCCTTGTTGTCGTGTTCCTATAAGCACATAAGGAGTTTCACAAGATGGTGCTTCAAGAACACCGCTACTAGAATTTCCCATCATTACATCTGCAGTTTTCATTAAACTCAAATAAACTTCATATGATAATGATTTGAAAATTTTAATTTTATTTTCTGTTGCTCCTACTTTTTCTTCTAACACTTCCATCATTTCAGTGTGGCCAGCATCAGAATTTGAATAAACATAAACTGTTTGTTCATTAAGTTCTAACAAAGCATCCATAACCTCTTCCATTTGTTGTTTCATTTCTTCATACTGTGTTGTAACTGGATATTGCAGTGAAAGAATTATTCTTTTATTAGGATCAAAATCAAAACGCTTTGCAAGTTCTTCTCTTGACATCTTGCCTTTCCTTTTAACAGAATCTACTCCAGCTGCTCCAACTAGAATTATATTTTCTTTTGGTTCTCCCATTCTTTCAATGTATTCTGCGCTTCTTTTAGTAGCTGGTAAGTGAATGTGAGAATATTTTGTTATTGCATGTCGTATGTTTTCATCAAGTAATGTTCCAGTCATTTCCCCACCATGCAAGTGTGCAACTGGTATGTTCATGTGAGCGCCTGCAATTGCTCCTGCAAGTTGCTCGTCCCGATCTCCAAGAACAAGAACAATATCTGGCTTTATCTTTTCTATGGCTTCAGTCATTCCAATAATTGCTACTCCAGCATTTTTTGACATTCCTGCCAAAGTGTCTGGATATTTTAGCATATCAACTTCTGCTCCAATCTTTCTTCCATCTTTTCTAATTTCATCAATAGTGTGACCAAATTGTTCAGAAAGGTGCATGCAGGTAACAATTAATTCATATTCAATGTCAGGATGCGCGTCAATTGCATCTAACACAGATGTATAAATCCCGTATTCTCCTCTTGTTCCTGTAACAATAGCTATTTTTCTCATTTTATTTCTCTTATAATTTTAAATGTTTCAGCAGCTTCAACACCAATTATTCCACCTCTGCTTTGTGCAAAAACTTTTACTTTTTCCGGTGACCTTGGATTAGGATTTTCCTTAGCTTCTGTTTTGTAAATCTTTAGAGCTTCAATTTTTTTATCAAGATATTTGCTAATATCAACAAACATATTTGGAATAAATCCTTTGTCTGGGTTTCCCCATTCTGAACTTGACATTACTTCATAACAAACAACTTTCTTTACTGAAGGGGCCGATAGCGGTCTAGTTGCAGTAAGTGTACAATTAAATGCAACTTGGTGATCTCTGTTTACGTCTCCATAATAATGAGTAAACACTTGTTCTGGTTCTACTTCTTTAATTATGTCCTCTATTTTTTTGTTAATTTCTACTTGTGGTATAGAATTTAATGTTAATGTTGGGAATTCGCAGTAGAACCCTTTCGTTATACCTAAAAGTTCTGCTGCTGTTTCACATTCTTTTCTTTTTTCAGCAAGAACTTCTTTTCCATATACTTCTTCTGTTCCAACTGTCAGTATGCAAAGATAAACTTCACCATCTTCTGCAAGTTTTTGTATTGTGCCTCCCATTCCAAGGACTTCATCGTCCGGATGTGCGGCTATTACTAATGTTTTCATTTTTCTAATACCTCATTTTTAAAATGATTATGAATTTGTGCATTTATTTCTGGTTCATATTCTTCTATCTGTATGCTACTGTCTTTTGTTCCAACAGTTATTTTTCCATCACTTTCTTCTAATATTTCTCCAGGATTCCCTTTTAATTCTTTTGAACTTGCCTTCCAGATTACTATTTTCTCCCCATTATAGAATGTGAAAGCACCAGGGTATGGTTTTGTTAATGCTCTTACCCAAGCATCAAGTTCTTTTGTTGTTTTGTTCCAATCTATAATTCCATCTTCTGGAGTTCGCTTTGGCCAATACGTTGCCTCTTCTGGGTTTTGCTTTATGTGTGGTGGATTTTCTGAGAAAAGTTCTGGTAATGTTTTTTCTAAAAGATTTCCTGCAGTTTCTGTGACTTTGTCTAACAGATCATTCACAGTATCATCTTGTCCAATTTCTATTTCTTCTTGTGCAAGAATATCTCCATCATCAACTTCTTTTGCAAGATGGAAGAAAGTGAATCCTGTTTTTTCAAGACCTTTGATTATTGCCCAAGTTAGTGGAGCTCGTCCTCTGTTTTTTGGAAGCATTGTTGGATGTCCACCAATTAATCCTCCAGTTGGAATACTGAAAAAGTCTTCAGAAAGAATCTGCGACCATCCAAGAGCAAAAATCCAATCTGGTTTAAGTTCTCTTATTTTTTCTATTTCATTATTTATGTGTTTGATTTTGAAAAGAGGAATATTGTGTTTTTTTGCAATATCATCAAGAGGTTCGTATCCTGCTGATTTCTCAGGTTTTTCTGTTGTGAAAATTGCAACAACTTCTGCATTATTATTTTCTATGGTTTTTTCTAGGCACGCTTTTCCCCAGCGAATACTTGTTATGAAAACCACTCTTTTTTTACTCACTAATCATATCCTCCTTAATTGGTGTTCCTTTCTCAATATCATTCACTGCTTTTTTCCCATAAGTTTTCCCTGCATTCTTTGGTAGAATTCCTTCTGCAGGTCTTCGTATTGCTGTGTTATTCTCATCAAGAATATCTCCTGCATTAATATTAGAAGCAGCAACTAAACTTTTTCTAACCCAAATCTTTTCTTTAAGTTCTGTTTCTGAAACTGCTCGATTTCCTTGTCCAAGAATCTTTTCAATGTCTTCTACTGATGTTGGTTTTCCAAGTTTCTCTAAAGTTTCAACAAGTTGTGATTCTTCAACAGGATTTGTTTCAACTTGTCTTACTGCCTGAACAATTTCTTTCATCTGCTCAGGATTCATAGACATTGAATGATCAGGTCCTGGTAAAGTGTTGTCAATTGTAAAATGTTTTTCAATAATGCATGCGCCAAGAGCTGCTGCAGATATAATTACTTCAGTTCCAAGTGTATGATCTGATTGCCCAACTAAAACATTGAATTTTTCTTTAAGATATTTTACTCTTCGAATATTTGCATCTTCTAATCTTGATGGATATCCAGTTGTGCAATGCATAAGGATTATCTGGTCATTGCCTTGTGATTTTATAGCATCAAGTGCATCTTGTATTTCCCAATCTTCTGCAACACCAGCTGAAAGAATCATTGGTTTTCCTTTTTTCGCAACGTGTTCAAGGAATGGGAGGTTTGTTAATTCTCCTGCACCGAATTTGAAAATTTCAATCCCAAGTTCATCAACAAGATCAGAACTTGAATAATCAAAAACAGAATAAAAAAGTGGAATTCCTATTTGCTTTGCATAATCAATAAGTGCACTGTGATTTTCTTTTGAAAGCTCAAGGTCTTTCAACATTTCAAACTGACTTTTTCCAGAACTTTTTCCTTTTTGATATTCAGCTTTGTCAGCTTTTTCAGTTACAAGTTCTTCTGTTCTAAATGCCTGGAACTTTACAGCGTCGCAGCCACACTCTTTTGCAGAATCAATTAGTTTCTTTCCAAGTTCAATATCTCCATTGTGATTGCTTCCTGCTTCAGCTACAATAAAACATTTGTTTGGTTCTCCAATTGTCATACTATTAGTTTGTATCTGCATTTTTCAATAATCTCGCTACTTTCAAATCAAATTTTGTATCAATATCAAGTGACCTCTCTTCTGGAATCAAATATGAAAGTGTATTTTCTCCAAGAATATTTCCTGATTCTAAAACTCTTTTTCTGGTTGCATAAATTGCGCCAGTCAGTTGGTAAAGTTTTGGCAAATCTTGTCGTCTGACATAATTCTTTATTCCACCTTCCATAAATTCTGAAACTTTTCCATTCTCATCAATTTTTTTCATCCAATAAGGTGAATAATCAGCTTCTTTCAAACTTACAACTGAATCTGCTTCACTTTCTTTAAGCTTCTCAACCATCTTTTTCACATCATCACTAGTTGTGAATGGTGAGGTTGCCTGCATTAGTACTACAATATCACAATCTCGGTCTTTTACAGCGTGCTGAAGAACTGATAGTGTTCCTGCTTCGTCAGTTGCAAGCTTTGCTGGCCTATCAATTATCTCTGCTCCATACTCTTTAGCTGTTTGAGCAATCTCTGAATCTTCAGTTGACACATAAACATGATCAAAAACGCCACTCTGCTTAGCAGTTTCAATAGTATATGCAATAAGAGGTTTTCCAGCTAAATCTACAATATTTTTCTTTGGAATCTCTTTAGAGCCACCTCTGGCTGGAATTATGCAAATAGTCTCGGTTTTCATACTAAAAGACTCAAAATTTGCGTATTTAAGTGTTATTTACCTGTTTTCTGGGTTTTTAAAATTATTATTTTTCCCATATTTTATGCTTAAGGTTCCATTTTCCGTCTTTTTTATCCCATAAGTGCGGAGAGCGGAACTTATCACATATTTCATGGAATTGTTTCTCTGTCAAACTCATGTATTCAAGAATCTCTTCAAAATATTTTCGTGGAAGTTCCCCATCATATTTTTTAACAAGAGCAATCCCGTCTTCTCTTGTTAAGTGATGGTTTCTTATTTCCTGCGCTGCATCATAAGTAGCTCTTCCAATTCCGAATTTAATAAATGTGGTATAATAATGATATCCGTCAATCTTGTCATCAATACTGTTATATTTTGAATATGTGCCTTCTGTTCTTTCAGGATTTGCTTCAAATCCAATGTTTTCAACAGAATAATAATAGCACTCCTGTGGCGTCCATCTCAAATAATACCCAAGATAGTGGAATTCTATATCTTTCTCCTGTATGTCTTCCAGCTTCATAGGCATGTATGCTTCAAGATCTCCTTCTTTAAGCCCGTATTTGCTCTTTAATTCCCTAACCTGAACCCCTCCCATGTAAAGATCGTCCGGATCTTTTCCGTGCAGATAATCAATTGAATGCCCGTCCTTGCCAGTGCTGAATTTTTTCTCATTAATAGAAACTTTCGCCCCATACTCTCCTGGCATCTCCCCATACATTACAAGCGGAATGTTGAGCATTTTTGCCATTTTCAAAGGAAAGGTCTTTTGCCCAAGGATAAATGGTTGAAATGGGTGTAATAAGTTTTCAAATGCGAGCTTTGTCATCAATCTATGAACTATTGGATTTGGTGTGAAAAGATAATTATCAAAACCACCTTTGTGAAGCCATCTTTGAAAATTTCTCCATCCAACGTTTGTATACAGATGAGGTGTCCAAGTAATTGTGAGTGGGTGCATTCCATATTTGTGCTTCAGAACGTGCGCCTGAAAAGTGCTGTCTTTTCCACCGCTTCCTGGAACAAGTACATCATATGAACCATCCTTACTTCTGTGTTCATCAAGAAGTTGAATAAGTTGTTCCTCTCTGTCTTTCCAGTCAATATCTTTGTCCTTTGCTTCATTTACCCTGCAGGCATAGCAAATTCCATCTTCATCAAGTTCTATTGTTTCGTGCTTTGATTCACGAGTATGAAAATACTCATTACAAGAAGAAGGTCGCTGATTTGAAATTACGCACTTCTTACAGAATTTCACTTCCTCTGGTGATCCGAACCATGCTTCAGTCATTTTTTATTCCCTCATTGTTTTCAAAGATGAATTGTCTATAAATATTTAACCCAACTTCCCCACTTCTTTCTGGATGAGATTGACACCCAAAAACATTATTTTTCCTAACCACTGAACAGAAATTATCTTTCCCATAAAATGTTGTTGCCAGCACATTCTTTTTATTTTCTGGAACAACAATATATGAGTGAACAAAATAAAAGAACGCTCCTGGATCCACTTTTTCAAGAATGCTTCCATTCCAAGTGGTATTCTCTGGCACGTTAATTGAATTCCATCCTATTTGGGGAATCTTGACTTTGTTTTTTTCTTCAGACATCTTAAACCTAATTACTTTTCCTGGGATAAGTCCAAGGCCAGGGTGCTTTCCAAATTCTTCACTTTCATCCATCAAAATTTGCATTCCTAGACAAATACCAAGAAGCGGTGTCCCTTTTTCAACTGCTTTTTTAATTGGTTCAATTAATTTTTTATCTCGCATATTTTTCATGGCTTCTGCAAAAGCCCCAACTCCTGGTAGAATCAAACGATCTGCTTTTTCTATAATTTTCTCATCACCGGTTATTATTGGATATACTCCAATATGTTTCAATGCTTTTTCTATGCTGAATAAATTACAAAGGCCGTAATCAATCACAACTACTTTTAGTTTTGTATTCTTTTTTACCAGATCTTTTGTTCCATTTGCTCTCTTATCTATTCTGCAATCTATTCCAGCATTAGTCATCTCAGATTTAACATCCATTATTCCTGCAGGAGTGATCATTCCTTTCAAAAATTGTGACTTTGTTTTAAGAAATTCAACATTTCCTTCTTCATCATAACCCTCTTCTTTTCTAAGAGAATCCAAATAATTATAATGAAATAGAGATGCAGCACAGACAGCATCTGCTTTTCCTTTTTTTATTACATCAACCACGTCTTCTATTTTTCCTGCTCCTCCACAGGCAATAACAGGAACATTGACAGACTTAGATATTTTTGCTGTCAGTTCGTTGTCGTATCCTTTTCCTGTTCCTTCTTTATCAACTGAAGTGATTAAAAGCTCTCCTGCCCCAAGATCTACAAGTTCTTTCGCCCATTCAAAAACATCTTTCCCTGTTTTTTCTCTTCCATTATCAATATATGCTTCATAAGTTCCGTCTATTTTTTTCTTAGCTTCAATTGATCCTACAATACATTGTGATCCAAATGCATTTGCTCCCTCTGTTATTATTTTTGGATTCTTTACAGCAGCAGTATTTATCGCAACTTTGTCGGCTCCAGCGCGAAGAATTTCTTTTATGTCCTTTATTGTTCTTATCCCTCCCCCAACAGTCATCGGTATGTGGAGCTTCTTTGCAGTTTTTTCAACAATTTCTCTGAGGTTGTTTCTTTCATATAGGCTTGCAACAACATCTATATACAATAATTCATCTGCGCCATTTTTATAATAATTTAGTGCAAAATCCTCTGGTTTTCCAAGAACCCGCAAACCCTCAAGCCTAATCCCTTTAACCAAGTTAGGTCCTTTTATATCAAGTCTTGGAATAACCCTAACATTAGTCATGTCTAGCTGCTCTCTTTTTTGTTAATATGATTATCAATAATGTGTTTCCTTGAAATACATGTGGCACATGATGGTATTGTATGAGATTCTCCACTCAGATGCTTTTCTCTTAGCTTTTGCATTTTTGGACCTTTCCACACATCTGAAATACTTTCTGTTTTGGCATTTCCAACTGCGAGTTTTCCGTGTCTCTCTTCACAGCAAGGAATAATTGTTCCATCCCAGAATACAATAAGTCTTTGCCAAAATTGTGGACATGCAAATTCTTTAGAAATTGTTGGTGTGCTCATGTCTTGTCTGTAATCAAGATATTCATCTATTCCAATATTGTCAACATATTGACTCCAAAATTCTGCATACTCATCTACTTTATCCTTAAGTTCAGGGGTTGCTACCATCTGAGCTCTTGTTATTGGTTTTTCTGAACCAAGTTCTTCTTTCACACGTTTCAAAGCTTTAATATTATTTAATACTGTTTCCCATTTTGCACCAATTCTAAGTTTTTCATATGTTTCTGCATCAGTTCCTTCTATTGAAAAAATAATTTTATCTATTCCAGCGTTTATCAATTTCCTTGACAGCTCTTCTGTTAACAACATTCCATTTGTATTGAACATGACTTCTAAAACGCCTTTGTCTTTTGCATATTGAACCATCTCAACAACTTTTGGATGTAACAGGGTTTCTCCTCTGTATTGTAATTTTATTGAACATAATCCTTTCTCAACTCCTTCATCAATACATTTCTTAAACAAATCCATTTCCATGAATCCCTTTTCTAGTGGATCAAAAGATTGATAGCAAAACACACATTTCAGATTACAAGATGGAGTTCCCTCTAAGTCAAGATGTATTGGGAATTCTCCAACAGTATGAGTTTTTGGATTTTCATACCAACGTCTCCGGTACTCTTTGTACTCCGGAGTATCTTCTTGTTTAGTTTCTTTTATCTGATGAAATGCAGAATCTACTTTTGTAACCATTTTAATTTGGTTTCCTCTCTTAACTTAAAAGCTTTATGTAATTTGAGTCGTATCAAGCATCTCTTCTATATTTTTTACTATGGCGGCGTATACTGGTTCTCCCTTTTCTTTTATGGTTTGTTTTGATACTTCAATTATTTCTTCTTTGTCCTCATTTGGCTGTTCTAAAAAAGTCTTTAATGTTTTATCCAACTCTTCCTCAGTTGAAACTAATTTTAAATAATTTTCATTCTCTGGAGGGAAACTATAGTCTGGTGCTTTTAGTGTATTAATGTGAATTATTTTTTTCCCATAAGTCATTGCTTCTGTGGCGACAGTTGAAGTTAAATTAATTATCATGTCACAGTTTTTCAATAATTCAAATAAATAATCATTTGTTATCTTTACATTTTTTATTGAATATTTCTTTATGAATTTTTCATGCAGATACGGAGTTTCTGCTGGATGAGTTTTTACTATTATTTGTTCTTCTGGATATTTCTTTATTGTTTTGTAGAAAATATCATATGGGTGGTAGGTTCCGTTTTCAGGAACACAAGTTCCTGCAAAAACAATAAGTTTCTTGTTTTTGTCTATTCCTAATTTTTCAAACATCTCAATTTCTTTCTGAGCATTTGCGGTTCCATCTGCATCTGCTTGTCCAGTTACTTCTGCCTTGCCTATGTTTTGTCCATACATTGTAAGAATCTTTTTTGATTCTTCTCCATATACTAAAACCCGGTCCGCTGTTATTTCGTAACCTTTTGGTACTTGAGAATAAACTCCATATCTAACAGCAAGTGTTTTGATTTGCTTCTGCTTGCAAATTTTTAATAATGTGTTTGGGTATCTGCTCCAATCATCTACAGTAATTACAAGATCTGGTTTTTCATATTCAAGCATTTTATTGAATGTTTCAATTCTTATGTAAGTTTCTAGAAAACGTTCATTGAAAAGGAATGAAAACATCTTTTTTGAAATTGGCCATAAATCAATTCCCCGATATTTGAAATTGCTTAATTTTGCTTTTTCATTAATGTCTGCTAGTTTCTCTTTTATTTGTTTTAATTTTTGTATAGTTTCTTCTGTGGCATAATTCTGTAATTTTTCATAAGGCATTCCTGCTTTTTTTATTTCTTCTTCTACTTTTTCTTTTGAATCAATTCCAACACATATCTTATCATGGTTTTCAGATATCTGGCTTGCCCATGGTAAAACATTTCTTAATGTGCAGTGATCATAAAAAATCACAATCTTTTTCTTTGTTGATTTTGGTTTATCTTTTGCTTCTGGTTTAAGTAAATCTAACAAAGTATCTCCACTCTTTTTTGTTATAACATTTATTGCAGTTCTTTCCAAAGAGTTTTCAATTTTTGTTTTTGCTGGAGTTTTATCAATTACTTCTATTTCCAAATTTTTAGCTACAAGTTCGAAAGTTTTTTGATAAATGCTAGTGTTATCATAAATTATTAATCGTTCAACATCTTCCTCTTCAAATATTTTTAAAGCAGAATCAATTGTTTTTATGATTGGTATCAGATAAAACCGCCATACCTCGGCCTCATTGAGTTCCCATATTTTCTGACCAGAATAAGTCATAATCTCATTAATACTTGAAATTACTGGGGTCATTTCTTTAAAAAATTTATAAGCCCTATCCCATGCTTCTTGATCAAGAAATTCTTCTGTTATTTCACAATGGCATTTGTGGGATATTCCTCTTTTTTTTAATTCTTGACTTGTTTTGTAATCTAAAGCAATTGGTAAAAATTCAGAATATTTCTTCCTAAGATTATTTAGTTTTGATTTAATAAATTTAAATTTTAAATCATTTTCAACATCTTTAATAAAATCGTATACTCTTCTTACTGAATGAGAGAATGTTATTTTCTGTGTATCTATTATCGCTATTGTTTTTTTGACCATTCGCTACTCATCTTCCTACCCCAATTCTTTCTTCATTTTCTGTGGTGTTGGTTTCAGTCCAAGTTTTCTTAATACCTTCACTACGAAAATTTTACTTTGTTCATTCAATAATGAAAAGAATTTATTTTTTATTTGTATGTCTACTACAGTTTCTGTTGTGCTACCATCGCCTTTTTCTATTGTAACATCTGCGCGAATATAATTTTTCTCATTGTTTGGTAGAGTAACATCATAATGCGGAACATTATATTCTCCAACAATTGTTATTTTCTTTGGTGTTGGTTTTAGATTTTTGATGTCCTGAATATATTTTGACAAAAGGAACAAATTATATTCTACGTGACCACTTTCCTGTGTTTGATAGGATCTTGTTATGTCAACTATTTCTTCTCCCTTTTCTTTTAATCTAGTTGTTAATACAAGATTCTTTTTAGATACTCTGTATAATTCTGTTAAACTTTTATCGCAATTTTCTTGATTCAAATGCATTCTCACATCGCTACTAAAAACAGTATCAAAAGTATTATCTTCATAGGTTATCTCTGCAATACTACATATCTTAAATTTTCCACCAGGATAATTCTTTGTTGCTCTACTGATCATTGCAGGTGTCAAATCAATTCCACTATAATCTATTCCTGGGAACTGTTCATTTAATACCATATAGTATCCACCAGTTGCACATCCACCATCTAGAATTTTATCTCCTGGTTTGTAAAGATTAAACAGAATTTGTGTCAAAGGTCGATTTCTTATTCGACTTTTCTTTTGCTTACTTTCATAATCTAATGAATCTGCATGTGTTTCAGTGTCCCATAATTCGTTTTTAGTTGCCATGATTTTTACCTTTCCCCTCTTTTACTTTAAATACTTTTCTCATTGTTTTGTGTTGCCAGATGGTATAGGCCACCCAATAGAGGTTTCCTATGATTGCCCAGCACCAAAGCAATATGTAAAACTGATTCAGGATTGCGAATATTGCAATCAGGTTAATGTGATATTGTCTTGTATAATACAAAAGATTGTAAAATTTACTTTTTCCAATTTTCCCAAATGATTTTTTGAATTCTTTATGTGGTAAATCATATGGCAAAATGAAAAATCTTGACATAATGAAGAATTCTATTAAGAAGTATGTTGCAAACATTCCAAGCAACCATACGTGCATTTCTGGTCGTGCTCTCCAAACAGAATAAGTTACTGCAATGATTATTCCAAAATCCAAAATAGCATCTAAAGTACTATCTAGCCAGTGACCATATGTTGAAAACATTTTTTTGGCTCTTGCTAAATCCCCGTCAACCATGTCAAAAATATTTCCTAGTTCTAGAACAAAGGCACCAATAACGAGCCAGGTGTAATTCCCGAAAGCAAACATTAGTGCTGCGAATGCGCATAAAATAAATCCAATCCAGGAAACCTGATTTGGTGTTATTGGTGTATGATACAGTATCCGTGTTATCCTATTAGATAATTTTCTATGGATAGCATGTGCAATAACTTGATCTCCCACTTTATCGGGTATTACAATTTTCTTTTTCTTTTTAGTTTTGTTCGACATTTTTAACTCCTGGTTCGTACTTTTCAAAATACAGTTTTGCTAATTTTTGGAAAGTTGCATTTCCTTCTTCGTCGAATTTTTCTGCTTTTTCAATCTCTGGCCAATACTCTCTCGGAAGATTAACATAAAGTAAAAAGGTTCTTTGCAAACCTTCAACCTGCTTTGCAGTAAGATGCGGCATGTTTAATTTAACATCCCGTCTGTAATCTCCTGCCACAGCGTCCTTGTCCATGTATTCTCTCTCAACTGCAACATCTCGTAGATGTGTTCCTCTGTATGCACAGAAAACATTTATGATGCTTTTAACTCCAAGTTTTCTGTTCAATTCAACAGTATCAAAATAAAGTTCTCTGGTTTCTCCAGGGAAACCAACAATATTATTTGCGAAAACCAGTAAGCCCGCGTCTTTCACGGATTTGAATGCTTTAATTATTGTTTCATCTGTGATATTTCTATTAAGCACTTCTTTTCTAAATTCATAATTCCCATGTTCTACTCCCATGCTTAATCTTTCACATCCAATTTCTTTTAATTTGCGAGCCACATCATCGTTCATTGTTTCAACTCGCATCTGTGACCAAAATGGTAATTTAAATTCTTTGTATCTCTTGCAGAATTCTTCAAATCTTGCAGGGCCACCCTGCATGAAATTCTCAGCAATAAAATAAGGATATTGCAACCCATATTTGTCCACTCTATATTTTAATTCTTCAAAGAATTTATCCAAACTTCTTTCTCTTGCATAGAATCTATCTCCTTTGTGCAAGTCTTGAAGTTTTGCATTGCAGCAATAAGCGCATCTGTGAACACATCCCCGATTCAATTCAATTGGTCCACTGACCCAGTGCTTTCCACCAAATGCTTTGTATAATCTTTTTTCCTCGTAAATTGTCCAATCCTGCATTGGTACTGTGTTAAGATCAATTAATGGTCTAAGTGGGTTCTTTATTATTTGACCATCTTTTTTAATCCATAAATTTTTGATATGAGTGTAATCTTCTTTCTTTTCAATTGCATTTGCGAGTTCAACAAATGCTCCTTCCCCCTCTCCCACACAAATCATGTCAACACAATCTTGTGAAATAATATAATCTGGTGCCATTGTTACTTGGACACCTCCAACAATTTTTGGAATATCATAATCTTTTATACCATTGAGAAGTTTCAATCCAATTTCTTGTGTTGTTTCAACAATTGATAATCCAATAAGGTCTGGTTGATACTCGTCAACCATTTTTTTCAAATCATCAACCATGTTGGTCTTTTTTTCATTAAGACCATACTCTCCCAAGTTTGTGCTTTTGACTTGCAGGGTCTCGATTCTGGCGTCATCTCCTGTGCGCTCTACTGTTTTGTAAAAAGTTGTATCAAAAAGTTTAGTGTTATGTCCGGCTTTTTTCAAACAAGCAGATAAGATAGACAGTCCAGTCGGTATTAAATTATCCATAAAACTGTTTGCATATACAAGTAAGATCTTAGCCATTGTCTTGTTTATCTCCTATTAGGGTTTTATAAATTTTATTCTTCGCTCTTTCAAGGTCTTCTGGGAAGTCAATTTCAATCCAAGGCAGTTTTTCAGTGCTTGTGATTTTGATTGGGAATTTCTTTTCAGCAAGATTTGTCAAAGCTGAAGTGTCGTAGTCCATGAATTTTCCTTCAAAAAGCAGAGTTTCTATTTCCGGAAGTAAATTATTCCAACCATTTGCAGTGAATTTTATAATTCCTGTCCATTCTCCATGTGCTTCATCAAGAGGGATTGCTTTACTGGATTCAATTAAATTTCCTTGCTCATCTAATCTCACTTTCATTGCTTCTTCATTGAAATCATCTTTGTCTGTAAGCAGATTAATGTCTCCTTCACTTTCCATAGCTTTCTTGATTAGTTCATCATCATAAAGCAAATCTGCATGCAAATAAAGAAAGTCAGAACCATCAACAAATTCTGTTGCAAACCAGAAGGAAGCCATGTTGTTTGTTGTTTTGTAAAAAGGATTGAAAAAGTATTTTACAGAATCTCCAAGTTTTTCTTGAATCATTTCTTTTTTCCATCCTGTGACAATTGCAATGTCTGTGATTCCGTGCTTGTTCAAACTGGCAATCATTAAATCAAGAAGAGTTTTTCCATCAGCAATTTCAGTAAGGCATTTTGGGATTTCAGCATCATTACCATAAAGCCGAGTTCCTTTTCCTGCTGCAACAATTACTGCTTTCATTTTAATATCTCTGTGAAGATTTTAACAAGATCTTTTTTTGTAACTTCTTTTGGATTATTATCAAGATGCCTCTTGTCTGGGAATACAACTTCTGCAAGTTCTTCAGGTGTTCCTTTAATTTTCACATCTCCCAATCCAGTTTCTTTAATTATAGTTTTAATTTGTTGTGAAAGTTCAGGATCTGTTCCATTAAAGTCAAGAGCATAAGGTAAAACAATTGCAACTGCTTCGCCGTGTGGAATTCCTTGATTTGAAAGTGGATAAGAAAGTGCATGCCCGAGTGCAGTTCCTGAATTTCCAAAAGCCATTCCAGCTACCATACTTGCGTAAGCCATTTGCTCGCGAGCTTGCTCATCTCCGCTAATAGCTTTCTTAAGATTTAATTTGATTATGTCAATTGCTTCTTTTGCAAGGAATTTTATCATGATATTACTTTTCTTTGATTCGTAACATTCAACTGCATGAGCGAGCGCATCAATACCAGTGCATGCTGTTAGTTTCTCAGGCATTGTCAAGCTAAGCTCAGGATCTACAATTGCAACATCTGATAAAAGTTTCTCATTTTTGATTCCTTTCTTTTTTCCATCAATTTTCAAAACAGATTCATGAGTTACTTCGCTTCCAGTTCCTGCAGTTGTTGGAATCATAATTTTCTTTGCATTGAGTTCCATTGCAACATATTTTGCAACATCAAGAACTGAACCACCACCTAATCCAATAACTGTGTCAGCACCAATTGCTTTTGCTTTCTCAACAGTTTCCATACTTGGTTCTGGCTCTACATCTGAAAAAATTTCAATATCTTTAATGAGCTCTTTGATCTTGTCTACTGGCCATCGGGTCAGCATTCCTTTAGAAGTAATTAGAAGTGTCTTGCCTTCGCTCACAAAGTCTGGTAATTTGCTAAGTGCACCTCGTTCGAATATAATGTGCTTCGGCAATAACAGTTCCATAAAAAGAAGGTGTTTGAGTTGGGTATTTTAAGGTTATGAATACTATATCATAAGCTTAATAACCAGTTTTCAAAACAGTTTTCTTACAATGGTAGACACAGGCGAGTTTCTCGCTAAGCTTACAGAAAAAGGATTTAATTTTTACACGGGAGTACCGTGCTCTATATTCAAAACTCTAATTAGGAAATTAGAACAAGAAGATTTCAAATACATTGCAAACACTCGCGAGGATGAAGCACTGGGATTTTGCACAGGGGCGCAGCTTGCTGGTAAAAAGCCAGTAATGGTTATGCAAAACTCTGGGCTTGGAAATTCAATTAATATTCTTTCTTCACTTGACTTGCTTTACAAAATTCCAATCTTGATGTTAATCAGTTGGCGCGGAGAAACAAAAGAAGATGCTCCAGAGCATTGGGTCATGGGCGAGTCAATGACAAAACTCCTTGATTCAATTGGGGTTCCATATTTCATATTCGACTCACTTGGGGATGTTGACAAAGCAACAACAGAACTTGAGGAAACTGGAAAGCCAGTTGCCTTGATTTTCAAGAAGGGGTCTTTAGAATGAAAACACAAGAAGCTGTTTCAAAAATCATATCTCTTTTGAAAGGAGATGAAGTTGTTATCTCAGCAAATGGTTTCATCAGTCGTGAGCTTCACGACACTGGAGATTCAGAAAGAAACTTTTACATGATTGGATCAATGGGTATGGCTCCATCAATTGGCGCAGGAATTGCATTGAATTCAAAAAAGAAAGTTGTAGTTCTTGATGGCGATGGAAATGTTTTAATGAACATGGGAGCGCTTGCAACAATTGGAAATCTAAAACCAGAAAATTTTATTCATATTGTAATTGATAATGGTGTTTACGAATCAACTGGTTCGCAGAAAACAGTATCGCCAACAATCGAGCTTGAGAATGTGGCGAAGGCTGCTGGTTATACAACCACAGTTAAAGCAGAAACTATTGAAGAACTTGAATCAGCTCTAGTTAGTGAATACACAGGACCTGTGTTCATCCGCGTAATGGTTGAAGCAGGCAAGCGAGAAGTTGGCAGAGTTCAAGTTTCTCCAGAGGAAATCACAGAACGTATGAGAAAATACCTTTCATAACTCTTTTAATATGAAATCAGGACTTTAAATTTACTAAAATGAGAAAAGCAGAAAAACTTCGTGAACTTTTTGAAAAGAAAGATCTGGTACGGATCGTTGGAGCTCACAATGGGTTAACTGCAAAACTTGTAGAGCTTAATGGTTTTGATGGTGTTTGGGCTTCTGGTTTAGAAATTTCTGCTTCTCATGCAGTTCCTGATGCTAATATTCTAACAATGTCTGATCATCTTGCAGCTGCAGTTTCAATGAATGATTCAACAACAGTTCCTGTTGTTGTAGACTGTGATACTGGATACGGCAATTCAATGAATGTAATCAGAATGGTTCGCAAATTTGAAGATGCTGGAATTTCTGCAGTTTGTATTGAAGATAAGAAATTCCCAAAAGCAAATAGTTTGCTTGAAGGCGGGAAACAAGAACTTGCACCAATTGCAGAATTCGTTGGAAAGATAATGGCTGCAAAGAATGCACAGGAAACAGAAGAGTTTATGGTTATTGCTCGTGTTGAAGCGTTGATTGCTGGCTGGGGCCAGGAAGAAGCACTCAAAAGAGCAAGAGCTTATGCAGATGCTGGTGCAGATGCAATTTTTATTCATTCAAAGAAATCAGATCCAAAAGAAATTGAAGATTTCCTAAAAGCTTGGGACAATTACAAACCAGTTGTTCTGGTTCCAACAAATTATCCAACGTTCACAGAAGAGCAGATGAAACAATATGGTGTGAAACTTGTTATTTATGCTAATCAAGGAATTCGAACAATTGTAAAACATGTTAATGAAACTCTTGCAGAAATAAAAGAAAACGGACTTGCTAATATTGAACCTAAAATCGCTAGCGTGCAAGACCTCTTTGCATTACAGGAAATGGATAAATTCAAAGAAGATCAGGATAAATTTGTTAGAACAAACGAACCAATTAAAGCAATTATCCCTGCAGCTGGTGATAGAAGTATTGAACCAACTTTGAAAGAACTTCTTGAAGACCGACCACTTACTATGTTAGATGTTAATGGAAAATCAATTTTGCAAAGAAGTGTTGAATCATTGAAGCGCTGTGGTGTTGATGACATCACTGTTGTTGGCGGTTACAAAGCTGAGCACATTGTTGCTGATGATATTAATTTAATTGTAAATGAAAATTATGAGCAAGGCCACATAATGGATTCAATTGAAAAAGCTGGTGACAATTACTCAAACAAGAATCTCATACTTTTTGCTGATATTATTTTCGATAATGAAATTTTGGAGAAACTTCTCAAAACTGAAGATGACATTACTATTGTGGTTGACCGATCAATTAGAAAAACAGAAGAGCGTTCAGATATTGAATTGGTTATTGCCGAAAAACCACCATTAAATGGTGACCGAGTAGTTAGTGTTAATCGCACAAATAAAATTTTGAATCTTGGAAAAGGTCTTGACAGGGAAAAAGCAAATTATGAATTCATTGGAATATCCTTGTTCTCAAAAACCGGTATGGGGAAGCTCATGCAAGTCTACAAAGATTCTGGAGATAAGAAAATGGGTTTGGCTTCTGCAATTCAGAAACTTATTGACAACGGTGAGACAGTTAATTCACTTGAAATAAATAAAGGATGGAGTGAGATTCACGATTTCGGTGATTACAAAGAAGTTTCCGAAATGCTTGCGCATGAGGGTTAAATCATTTTCTCAACAGCTTCAACAATTTTCTCAGGTTCTAATTCAACAAGGCATTTTCTTTCTTTGCATTTAAAATAATTCGCTGTAAATGAATCAATACAAGGAACACATTCCAATTTACTTTGCACAACAATAACATTTTTCCCATATGGTTTTGCTTTCTCTGAATCAGTTGGTCCAAAGATACTAACAACTGGGATTCCTAATGCAGAAGCCATATGCCCCGGCCCTGTATCTGTGCTTATGAAAACATTACAATTCTTAATCAGTGCAGCTGTTTCAGGAATTGTTTTATTAAAGAACATAATTGGTTTCTCATTCATCATTGCGTGAATGCTTTCACCAGCGCGAAGTTCATCTGGTCCACCAACAATCATAATCTTTGCATTGTGCTTTTTTGCAAGAGTTGTGCAAGCTTCAGCAAAACCATGTTGGTTCCATTGTTTGTACCAGGTCTCTGGTACTGATCCTGTATGAACTCCAATTAGTTTCTGACCACTCAACCATCCACGTTGTTTCAATAACTCGTTTGCATTCTTTACAGATTCTTCTGGAACATTCAAAGCAATACTATTGTCAATATCTTTTGCATGAAGTGCTTTCATTATATCGAGATTCACATCAACACAATGTTTGCTATTAGACCTAACAATGCTCGTTGCTAGTACACCTGTTTTGAACAATCCGATTTTCTGTTCAACAGCAATTCGTTTTTTAGCTCCAATAAACCAAGCAGCAATTCCACTGAATTTTCCACTTGGATAAGTCAGAACTGAAAGATCGAATTTTCTTTTCCCAAGATTTTTCATAAATCTCTTTTTTTTGAAAAGTCCTTTGTGCTCGTCTGAGTTGAAGAAAATAATATTGTCTACAAGATCTTTGTGCTCTGCCATTAATTCTTTCACTGGTGCATAAGATGCAAGCAAAGTTATTCGAGCTTCTGGGTAATTCTTTCTCAAAGTTTTCATTAATGGAATTGAGAATATCATATTTCCCAGTCCCATTAAATTTATTACAAGAATGTTTTGGAACGGTCCGAAAATCGGCTTGTGGTTAGCGAAAATCAAATCCCACGCTTTTGCTTTAATCCCAAAAATAAAATCAAATATTCTAATATGAATTGGGATTTTTAATTTAGACATTTTAAAGTTTTGAAATTAATTCTGTTGTTGAATCACAATCAACTTTTGACAAGATTCTGAGTTCTCCACCATAACTTTCCAGAGCTTCTTTCTCAGGGATTTCATCTTCTTTGTAATCCCCGCCTTTTGCTTGGATGTCTGGTTTTAATTCAAGTATGATTTCTTTTGGGGTATCTTCATTAAATATTACAACATAATCAATTACTTCAAGAGCAGATAGAATTTCTGCTCGTTCTTGTTCAGATTGTACTGGACGTCCTTCTCCTTTTAATTTCTTAACCGATTCATCAGAATTAAGTCCAATAATTAAAACATCTCCAAGAGCTTTAGCTTCTTTCAAATAACGAATATGTCCGATATGTAAAATATCAAAACAACCGTTTGTGAAAACAATTTTCTTTCCAGAACTTTTCAGTTCTGCGATTTTTGTTTTTGCTTCGTCGCGTGAAAGGATTTTCATAATCCTAATTCCTCCTTCAAATTAATTTCATTAACGCGACGTTTTCCAATTACAATTCCTGCAGCTTTGTTTGCAATCTTAGCTGATTCTAATTCATTAAGACCAGAAGCAAGCGCCACACTCAATACAGCGATTACAGTATCTCCTGCACCCGTTACATCAAAAATTTCTTTTGCTTCAATAGGGATGTGCTCAACTTTATCAGAAATTAACATCATTCCTTCAGCTCCCATTGTCATCAGAACTTTACATTCAAGTTGTTCTGCTAATTTCTTTCCGATTTCTTCAGGTGCACCATCACTCTTAACAATTTCTTGCGATTCTTTTAAATTAGGAGTAATAATTTCAACACCTTTGAAAAGCTCAGCATTACTTGGTTTAGGATCAACAAGAACTTTCTTTCCAGTTTGTTTTGCAGCTTCAACAATATTTTTTGTAATAACACCTTTTGCATAGTCTGAAAGCACTATGATGCTAACGTCTTTTGCTTTCTCATTAATTGTGTTGATTATCTTTTCTTCATCAGCGGGTGTGATACTTTCTGTGTATTCAGAATCAATTCTTAAAAGTTGCTGGAAAGATTTTGTGACAATTCGGTTTTTCACAGTTGTTGGTCTGTTATTGTCAATAATTATTGCATCTGTTTTGATTCCAGCTTTGTCTGCAAGTTTTTTCAAAGCATTTCCTTCTTCTTCATTTCCAATAACTCCAATAATTTCTGCATTTGCTCCAAGTTCAACAATATTCTTTGCAACATTCGCTGCGCCACCAAGAACATCTTTTGTATCTTCTTTCTTAATAACTGGAACTGGGGCTTCAGGAGACATTCTAGAATTATCTCCAATTAAATAACGGTCTAGCATTAAATCTCCAATAATCAAAACATTAACATCTTCAGTTTTCATCCAGTGCCTCGCAAATTTCATGCAATGTAAATGCATGTAATTCTTGAATTCGTGGAACATCGTCGCTTGAAATCGCGATACTGTGATCACATTCTCCAGCTAGTGTTCCTACATTTCCTGTGAGTGCAATTGTTTTTATTCCGAGTTCTTTTGCTTTCTGCGCTGCCTTAACAACATTTTCTGAAGTTCCGCTTGTGCTAATAACAATTAAAACATCTCCTGATTTTCCAAGAGCTTCAACTTGCCGTGCGAAAACTTTGTCATATCCATAATCATTTGCAATTGCTGTTATTACAGCAGTGTTAGAATTAAGTGAAATTCCTGCAAGAGGAGCGCGATCTTTTCTGAACTTGCAAACAAGTTCGCCTATAAAATGATCTGAATCTGAAGCACTTCCACCATTTCCACAGGATAATACTTTGTTCCCGCTTGCTAGTGCTTCTTTTATCATCTCAACAGTTTTCATAATCGGTTCTTTCAGTCCAACAGCTTCTTTAGCTAGATTTGATAGTTTTTCAGCGTGCTCTTCTATTGTCATACTAAAAAACTCAAAAATTTGTTATTTAAAGTTAATGAAATCTAAAACTATCTTATTCCAGAGCGTATTTTACTCTTTAACCCGCTTCCGATTTTTGAATACATGGTTGCAGCGAATTTCAATGAACCACTAGAATAAATGCGGGTGTAATCAACAATTTCTCCACCCCAACCAAGTTTGAACTTTCGAATGCCTTCAATACCTGCTCCGAGCATGTCATACTCTTTGAATCCATTTTCATAAGCCCATTTGATTAAGTGCCATTGAATTGCATTGTTTGGATACAAGTTTGAATATTCTCCTTTAAGTGAAGCGCCAGTCCAGTAATAGATCTTTTTACCAGAGTATGGGAATGCAGCGCAGCCTATTGTTTTCCCATTGTGTTTTGCTAGTAAAAGTTTTATTTTATTTTTAGAATGAAGTCCTTGAATAATATCTTTGTAGAATTCTTTTGGTAAAGGTGTGTAACCATTTGATTCGTATGTTGTTTTCAAAAGTTCAAAGTATTCCTCAATTGCTTCATCAGAATAATCTTCTTCAATTGTTACTCCTTCTTTGATTGCTTTGTTCACGCAGTAACGATGACCTTTTGTAATTAATTTGAAATGCTCTTCAGAACTTTCTTTGTCGAATTTTGTAATAATTGTTTGAGCTTTTTCCAATTTTCCAAAATTTGTGTTAATTCCTGGTGGAAGAATCATAAAAAAATTCCCATCTTTTTTCAATTCTTTTAATTTTCCATCAATGTTTTCATCTTTTGAAATAATTCCCATATATGCAGTCTCAGTTCCGAAGATTGGGGAGAAATTTATTTTAGCTGGTCCCATTTTCTTTTTGAACAATGGACAAATTGCATTGTCCAAAACAGCAATGCTGCATGGTGTTCCTAGATTCTTTTCAAGGGACTTTAACCATTCATAAGAATGAAATGGTGTGGAATTTTCTAGCTGTGCGTATTCTTCTAAAATTGTTTTTGATTCCTCAAGAGTTTTAATTTCCATTTAATTTATCTGCAATTCCTTTGCAGCTAGTTTTCCAGCATTTTACATCATCAGAAACTTTCTGAACCAACCATTCATAGAATTCTTTTTGGCGTGGCAAGTCTTCTGAAATTGATCGTTGATGAATTATAATGTTGATTATCTTGTGTTCTGCTTTCGCGTTTGCAATAAATTCTTCCATTTTTGCTTTTGCTTTTTTAACAGATAGATTATCATAGAATGGGCTGAACATGTAAGTGTCCATTAAATGAATTGGAATTTCCACAAGACCTTCTTTTGTTTTGTAAGCCTGTTTCAATTCTCCGCTTTTGTCAAATTCTGTTGAGTCGTAAGTATAACCAGCATTCTTGAGATACTCTCGCATGTTTTCACTTGTTTTCAGATAATGCATTCGAATTCCGCGAGGTTGTCTTGAAATCATATTGTACAAATCAGCAAATTCGTTTTTGATTTCTGCTTCATTGTTTGGAAATTGTCCATGCACTCCAATTTCAAAATTCGCAGGCATTTTCTTTATTTTCTCACGTGCTTGTTCGCGTGTGTATTTTAATCCACGACCTGGGTGCATAGCGAAAAAGAAAGTGCTTGGTATTGCATATTTGAAATCCAATTCTATCATTTCTTCAATACAATCCCAGGAATCATTTTTTGTGAATATAGAATTTTTTATAACTTTCATGAAACTCAAAAGACTTCTTTTGAATCTAAATGTTTCAATTTTGCAAACTGCTTGGAATTTTAGGATTTCCCATAAACTGTGCTCGTTATGGCTAAGATGATCTACATCATGGGTGATACAAATTCCCCAATCATAATTTTCTGGAAGCAATGAGCTCATGTTCGAAGCTTCCTTCAGAAAGTATTTAAGAGTTATCAAGCTGTTTTCTTTTCATGAGAATTAGTGTAGTTGGTACAGGTTACGTTGGTCTAATCACCGGAGTAGGTCTTGCTAGCAAGGGCCATGAAGTCACTTGCGTTGATGTTATTCAAGAAAAAGTTGATCAAATCAATAAGGGCGAATCCCCAATTTATGAAGAAGGTCTTGATGAACTTTTGAAAAAAGTTCTAGCAAAAAAGAAATTCACTGCAACTCTTGATTTAAAGAAATCTGTTCTTGATTCTGAACTCACATTCATCTGCGTTGGCACACCAACGAAGGATGACGGTTCTATTGATTTGTCTTACATTAAAAGCGCTGGAAAATCTATTGGAGAATCTCTTAAAGAAAAATCTGATTATCATGTTGTAATTATGAAGAGCACAGTTCTTCCTGGAACAACTGAAGATGTGCTCATACCAATTCTTGAAAAAGAATCTGGAAAGAAAGCTGGTGCAGATTTTGGAGTTTGTATGACTCCTGAATTCCTCAGAGAAGGTCGCGCAGTTGAGGATTTCTTAAATCCTGATCGTGTTATTATTGGAGCTTTGGATGAAGCTTCAAAGAAAGTTGCAAAACAAATTCATGAAACTAAAGATAAGCAATTCCTTGTAACTAATTTGCGAACTGCAGAAATGATAAAATATGCAAGCAATGCATTCCTTGCAACAAAGATTTCTTTCATTAATGAAATCGGAAATGTTTGCAAGCGATTGAATATTGATACTACTCAAGTTGCCAAAGGAATGGGTATGGATCATAGAATTTCAAAACACTTCCTTCGCCCAGGACTTGGATTCGGGGGCTCATGTTTTCCTAAAGATGTGCAAGCAATTATAACACAAGCAAAAAATGATCTTGATTATGATACTGATGTTCTTGAATCTGTAATGAAGTTCAATGATAAACAACCACTTCTTCTTGTTGAACTTGTTGAGAAAAAACTCGGAGATCTTAAAGGCAAAACAGCAGCAGTGCTTGGTCTCGCTTTCAAAGCAGGAACTGATGATATGCGCGAGTCTCGCGCAATTCCTGTTGTAAACAAACTCTTAGAACTTGGTGTGAAAGTTCAAGCTTATGATCCAAAAGCATCTGAAAATGCAAAAGAATTTTTCAAAGATAAAATTGATTATACTACTTCAATTCCTGATGCTTTAAAGGATGCAGACTTTTGCATGATTGTAACAGAATGGGATGAATTCAAGAATGTTGATTTCTCTCCAATGAAAGAAAAGAAAGTTTTCGATGGTAGGAATATTTTAGAAAATAGAAAAGATGTTGATTATGAAGGATTGTGTTGGTAGTTAAATTATTCCAAATAAAAATCCTAATCCATAACTGAAATGCACAACTAAATATCCAATAAACATTACAGCACCTTCGTTTGTATCTTCTCCAAGTTTTGTACAGGAATAAATAATTGGTGCGCTGTATGCAAGTCCTCCAACAAATAATATTTGTTTAGCCCACGTAGTGAATTGTATTAATATCAAACTTGCAATGAAAAATAATATGAGTGCACTTGGTGCAAGGTAAAGTAGTTTGAATTGTCTTGGATGTTTTCTTAGCATTTTGTGTCGTGAGTATCCATACCAAAACATTTGCTTTGCAAGTCCGGTGTAACTTGGTCGTTTGTATTGCTCTACATAAGTTTGCGGAGTGTACAATAATTTGTATCCTTTTTTCCGTAACCTAATATTTAATTCTGCATCTTGTCCGATTTTGAATTTAGAATCATTTAAACCAACATCAAGCAGTGCTTTCTTTCTGTAGCAAGTAAATGATACAGAATCAACAAAAATATCATCAGTTCCTTGTTGTTGCGAAGTTCCAACTCCTCCAACTTTGCTGTAGAGTATTTTTCCAACAGCTTTTTGGAATGAAGTTGAATCTGCAGGATCTTTGTGCCTGCATCCAACTCCTGCAACTTCTTCAGGTTGTTTATCTAATTTAGTTACAAGAACTTTCAAAAGATTATTATCAACAAGCGTGTGGCCGGACAATTGCATTATGTATTTTCCTTTTGCAGCGTTGATTCCAATGTTCCGTCCTGACCCAGAATCTTTATGTGGATTGTCAAGCAGAGTTATCTTCACTTTTGATTTCTTTTTCCACTCTTTGATAATTTCACGAGTATTATCTTTGGATTTACCATCAATAAAAATAATTTCAAAATCTTTAACAGGATAATGTTGTTTCACAAGTGTAGGAATTACTCTCGGTAAATTGTTTTCTTCATTTCTTACAGCAATTACAATCGAAACTTTTGCTCCCACACTAAACCGTGGTTTTTCACCATTTAAGAGTTTTGTGGGCTTTCCTAACTTATTTAAACTTCATAAAACCATACTTTTTAGAATGGCAGAACGTGTTTTAGTTACAGGTGCAGCTGGTTTTATTGGTTCGACATTAGCTGAAGCGCTTTGCAAAAAAGATTATCATGTTATTGGAATTGACTGCTTTTCTGATTATTATCCTCGTAAAATTAAGGAAAATAATCTTCTAAATCTAAAAGAGCAGAAGAATTTTGAATTTATTGAGGAAAATTTGTGCACTTATGACATTTCAAAACTTCTTAAAGGAGTTTCAGTTGTTTATCATGAAGCTGCGCAAGCTGGAGTTCGATACAGCTGGGATCATTTCCAATCGTATATGGATAATAATATTATAGCAACTCAAAGGATTCTTGAAGCTTGCAAAAAAGAAAAGCAAAGAATTGTTTTTGCATCCTCATCTTCTGTTTATGGT
This sequence comes from Candidatus Undinarchaeota archaeon, assembly GCA_964567575.1. GTDB lineage: Archaea > Undinarchaeota > Undinarchaeia > Undinarchaeales > UBA543 > UBA543. The sequence continues at coordinate 441 of CAZMMZ010000010.1, read as the reverse complement.
GATGCAAAAGAATTGCCAGTTAAGGAATCAACTAAATTAAATCCAATTTCTCCTTACGGGGTTACAAAAGTTATTTGCGAAAATCTTATTCAAATCTATCACGAGTCTCATAACATCCCTGCGAACATGCTTCGCTACTTCACGGTTTATGGCCCAAAACAAAGACCTGATATGGCAATAAATATTTTCACTCACAAAATCATGAATGGAAAAGAATTTGAAATGTTTGGGGATGGTTCACAATCTCGGGACTTCACATTTGTTGATGATATTGTTGCTGGAACAATTGCAGCTGGTGAATCTTCAAAAGATTTTGGGATTTACAATCTCGGTGGCGGGAAAACAATAACTGTCAAAGGTCTTGTTGATGCTCTTGGCGAAGCTGTTGGAAAAGAACCAATCTATAAAACATCTGAGGATCAAAAAGGGGATGTGAAGCAC
>CAZMMZ010000009.1:0-49384 GCA_964567575.1 Candidatus Undinarchaeota archaeon | reverse complement strand
GCCAATTGAAAGGAAATTGGATGAGGGAACTGGATTAAGTTTATTGGAGCCATGAAAACATACTTCGCAACTTCAAACCCTGGAAAATTCAAAGAAGCAAAAATGCTTTTTGATAAAACTGATGTAGAGCTTGAGCATTACGATGTTGAGTTAATGGAACTTCAAACAGACAATGTTGAGGAACTAGCATTGCATTCTGTTAGACAAGCTTACAAAATTCTACAGAAGCCAGTTTTTGTTGAAGATGCTGGAACATTCATCCGAGCTTTGAAAGATTTCCCAGGAGTTTACAGCAAACACACTTGCTATACAATAGGATTACCTGGTGTTTTGAAACTTATGGAAGGTGTTGATGATCGTTATGCTGAATTCCGCGCAGTAGTCGCTTACAAAAATGGCGAAGAGGAAAAAGTATTTAAAGGCGTATGCGCAGGCAATATTACATCGCAAGCGCGAGGAAGGGAAGGCTTTGGTTACGACCCTATTTTCCTGCCCGAAGGCAAAGATAAGACCTTCGCGGAAGATGTCGAAACTAAATCCAATCTGTCTCACCGTGCGCAGGCATTGAAAAAATTAATTGAGTATCTAAAGACTCAATAAATTAAAGGATAAATAAAAATGGCAAGAATGTATTCACGAAAGAGAGGACAATCCGGCAGCAAGCGGCCGGTAAGGAAGGCTAGCCCAGAGTGGGTTAAGTTAGTTCCTGCAGAAGTTGAAAAGATAGTCATCAGACTAGGCGAGCGAAACACAAAACCAACACAAATTGGAACAATTCTAAGAGATCAATACGGAGTTCCAAATGTAAAACTCGCAGCAAACAAAAGCATTACTCAAATTCTTAAAGAAAATAAATTCCTTGGCGAACATCCACAGGATTTAGAAGATTTAATTGTAAGAGCTCGAACAATCAAGAAACACTTTGAAGAAAACAAACAAGACATGGATGCAAAACGAGGTCTTCAACTCACAGAAGCAAAAATTCGCAGACTTGCGAAATATTACAAGCGTGTAGGAAAACTACCTGCTGAATGGAAATATGGTGGTAAGAAATCCACGGTGAGGTTGTAAAGATGGCAAAAGGAACCGTAGATAAATGGAAAAGCAAAAAGTGGATTGAAATAGTTGCTCCAAAAATGTTTAACTCAAAACCAATAGGCCACACAGTAGCTACAGACCCAAGAAAAGTAGTTGATCGTGTTATTAAAGTAAATATGGGAGATTTAACAGGAGATCACAACTCAAGACAACGAATTACCCTAAGATTCAAAATAGAGAAACTTGTTGGAGATCAAGCAAACACAAAATTCCTTGGATTTATGATACAAAAAGATCAGCGAAGAAATGTTTCTCGTAAAAAAACTGCAAAAGTTTATGTGAATCAAAAAATCAAAACAAAAGATGACAAAGAATTCATAGTAAAAAGTAACATTGTGATTAGCAGAAGCGCAAGCAAATCTGCAAGAACTGCAGTTGACAAAAAATATCGTGAAGCACTTATTGATGAATCAAAAGGATCAAGATTCAGTGATTTTATTTCAGATCTATTAGGCAATCGGATCTCATCAAAGCTAAAGAAAGAACTACACAACATTTATCCAGTTAAGCACATCACTATTGAAAAAGTAGAAATTTCTGAAAACATTGAGCTTCCAGATGAGCCAGTAGCAAGAGTAAGGCAAAGAAGGGACAGAAACGACCAAAACAGATGGGAAAAAACTAAAAAATACGAGAAAACAGAGGAAAAAGAAGAGAAAACAGGTGAAAAAGTAGAAGAAAAAGAGGAAAAAGAAGAGAAAACCCCTGAAAAGAAAGAAAAGAAACCTGAGAAAGAAGAAAAAGTAAAAGAAAAACCTGAGAAAAAGGAAGAAAAGGTCGAAAAAGAAGAGAAAAAGGAAGAAAAAAGCGAAAAACCTTCCAAAGAAGAGTAAAAGTTCCCTAAAATAACTAGAAAAATACAATAGCAAGCCTTATTAATGACCCTTTTTAAGAAATACTAGGCAATGAGGTAGTGAACACCCTCTGATAGCCCCATAGATGATGAGAAAGGTAGCTGCCGAGCCACACATTTTTATACTCTAGTTCACTAGGAGTGTCAATGGATAAAATACTTGAAGAAGTAGCAGATGCAATAACCCCAAACAAGAAAGAACGAGAAAAACTAAAATCGTTTTCAAAGAAAGTTATTAAGCTAATAAACAAACAGGGATATGCTGCTTCAGTTGAAGGATCTCTTGCCAAAGACACGTGGATTTCTGGTAATCACGATATTGATGTATTTTTATTTTTTGATAGAGAACTGAATAAAAAAGTTTTAGAAAAAGAAGGAGTCGCTGTTGGGAAAAAAGCAATAAAAGAACTAGGAGGCGTCCCAGAGCTCGCTTATTCCGAACATCCTTACACAAGATCCAAAATTAATGATATTGATTTAGATATTGTACCATGTTACAAATTAGAAAATACTGAACAAAAAGCATCATCCGTTGACCGCACACCATTCCACACGAAATACGTTCTTGAAAATATGACAGAAAAACAAAAAACTGAAGTCAGAATTCTAAAACAATTTTCAAAAGGAATTGGCGTTTATAGTGCAAAAGAAAAAGTGCGTGGATTCTCAGGATATCTTTGCGAATTATTAATTCTACAATACGGAACATTCAAGAAACTTGCAAAACAAGCTGCAACAAAATGGGAATATGGACTAGTGATAGATATTGAAAAACTTCACAAAAACAAAAAGAAAATTTTCAAAAGATTCCAAAACGCACTTATTGTAATTGACCCAACTGACAGATTACGAAATGTAGCTGCGGCTCTTGATGAAGATAATTTTGAAAAACTAATTCAAGCATTTCAATATTTCCTTCAAAAACCAACAGTTGAATTCTTTTTCCCAAATCTCATTGAACCATTTACACAAGACAAACTTCAAAAACAACTGAAAAAACGTGGAAAGATTTTCATAATAAAATTCAAAACTCCGGACATACAAGAAGATATCTTATATTCACAACTAAGAAAAAGTTTGAAAACCTTTAAGAAAAAATTAGATTATTTTGATTTTGATGTTATGCAAACTGATTACTATTCAAGTGAAAAATATAGTTACTTATTAGTTGAAGTGCAAAATACAGAACTTCCAGAACTGAAAGTACTTGAAGGCCCACCAATTTCAATTGACAAAAAATATCAAGATGCATTTGAAGCAAAATACAAAGAACGAAATCCGTGGATTAAAAACAGACGCTGGTATGTTAATGTCCCTCGCAAATATACTATAGTTGAAGATCTTTTGAAAAATATATTAAAAGAACCAGATAAAAATGGAATTACAAAATATGTTACAATAAGTTTAAAGGAAGAAAAAAAATTAATTGATGAGAAAAACCTTTTGAAGGAATACAAAGAAGAATTTGCAAGATTTTTAACACGATACTTGAGTAAAAAGAATCCGTGGGAATGGTAAAACCGTTATAACGCAGCTAACTTTTCATAACGCTCTAACAATTCATCGAAGGTATGTCCATCATCATACGCAAAATCTTTTGAAACTTTGAAATTTTCTCCAGGAGTTCTTCGAATTCGCGCAATATCAAGAAATGCCCATTTCTTTCCTGCATATCGAACTGCTATCCAAGGATCTGCTTTAAATTTTTGCGCGAACTCAACTAATTGAGCAATTTGAGAATGATCGAGATGTAAATAATCTGAAGCGAAAAATTTACATTCAAATGCAAGAGTAGTTTTGCCATTGCTTGCAACAACATCTGGGCTTGGAAGAGGCCCTGAACCAGAACCTGCTGCACGCACACAAGCAAAGCCGCGCTCCCATAGCATCTTAGTTAATTCTCGCTCAGCATATGTGCCTTTTTGTTTTTTGTTTTTGACCATTATTCAATATCAATATCCCCTGCTTGATTTGATTGATTTTTCTTTGTGAGAATTATTTTTAGAATCCCGGAATTATAATTAGCTTTGGAACTTTTCTTGTCAACTGGAACTGGAAGTCTGACAATATGTCTGAAACCAGTATAACTACTAGAGAAACTGAAGAAGCCATGTTGTTTGTCTTCATTCCCAGTTTTGGACTGTGCTTCAATAATCAAATTCATCCCTTCAATGTGAATTTTAATATTTTCTTTTTTAACACCAGGAAGCTCAACAGTTACAAGAAGTTTATTTCCTTTCATTTGAACTTCAGAAATGGGTTTGCGGAACATATTACCTTCCATTTTAATTAACCGTGGTCTTGCAGATTCTTTGAAAATATTTTTTCCAAATAAATTTGATTTTAAAAGTCCACGAACCATACCTTCCATTTCCTTTGCCACGCCACTCATATCAGGAAGCTTATCACTCCCATTAAAATGAACTATAGATTTTTTAGGTTGCTCGATTTTCTGAACACTTGAACCAGTGCTCTTTTGTGATACATTCTTTTCCAAATTCTCATCTTGATATTCTGTTGTATATTTTCTCCACCAATTATTTTCTTGTGGTTCAGATTTCTTCTTAGTTATTGTCTTTTTCTTTGGCATCTTCAGCAACCTCCTTTGAAAAGAAATTTTTAATAGCTTCACCAAATGCTTTTGCTGAAGCAGGGCCATTTGCAGTTATAATGTTTCCATCAACTGTTACAGGTTCATTAGTGAATGTTGCACCAGAAGCTTCGATTTCAGTTTTCTGTGCATTGTCTTGACCATTCCAACCAGTTACTTTTTTTCCTGAGATTATTCCTGCTTTTGCAAGAGCAACTGTTGAAACGCAAATTGCAGCAACAAGTTTTCCAGCAGAATTAAATGCTTTAACTTGAGCAGTAATTTGTTGAGTTGTAGTTGCATCATTGTAAAGAACATCAGACATCCCACTTCCACCAATTAAAATGATTCCATCAAAGTCAGAAGGGATTGCATTTTCAATAAACAGATTTGGAACAACTTCTGAAGCTTCACTTCCACTAATAGAACTCATTGTGTTGCTAGCGATTTGGGCATGAATATCTTTACCAAGAGCAGCTTTTGTATCAAACAGCTCCCCGTCTCGAAAATTCGGGACAACTATAAACAATATTTTTTTCATTATTAATCATCCTTTATTTTTTTTTCGTTATATGCTTTTAACTTAGCTGCTTCTTCAAGAATATCATCATTTAACTTCTTTGAAAACGCATGAGTATTAATCTTAACTTTATGTAAAGATTGATCAAGAAAGATTGTTTTATCTCCACCACCATCTAAAACAGCATATGAAGCTAACCTTCCTTCCTTTGCTTCCCATGGGAATATGGTCCAGACTTGATCAGCTTTGAGAACGGATCCGAAAAGAATTCTTTTACCAAAATAATCATCTGCCTGTTTCCTGGCGGACCTGATCTCATCACGTTTGTCTGGATCCAAACTAAAATGACCATATGGCCGCGCTTTTTTGTAAACAGCTGAAACAACTAACTTTGAAGGTTTCATCTTTTTTATATGGATATGAAGTCTGCGAAGAGTTTCTCCAGCATCAAAAACATCATCAACTATGAGAACATTTTTCCCAATTATATCACGTTCTTGTGTTTCTTCAGAAATATCTTGATAAATATTAAGTTGATTTCCTTCAAGAGGACCGTATCTCTTAACACCAATATTAACAAGATTAGGAGAGTTGAATATCATGAGCTTTTGGTCTTTTATTTCAACTTCTTCGCACTGACCAAGAAAATCGCAGACAATACGAGCAGGAATCCAGCCACCACGGGCAGGAGCAATAATAGTATGAATTTTTATTTTTCTTTTAAGAATATATTTAGCAATATTGTAACAAGCTTCTTCAATTTGACCCATTGAAGGACAATGAAGAAGAACTGCTCCTTTTTTTCTCTGCTCACGTTTGGCACCAATCATAGTATAAGGAGAAGCGAGTTTGTTTTTTGAATATAAACCTGCATCTGTCATATTTTTATTAACAACTTAATGATATTTATGTGTAACTAAGAGAAAGAATGGAGCCTTGAGGGAGAATTGAACTCCCGACCTCTACCTTACCAAGGTAGCGCTCTACCGACTGAGCTATCAAGGCATAAGAGATTTTGATTACAATGTTTGAATATAAAACTTGTGGTTACTGGGAAATTATGTTAATAAGAGAATCAGTATCCTCACATTGATTTATTTCTCTGCGAATATTAACTGCACCTTCAAAATTTGTTAGGAACGCGTGTGAATGTCGTTTAATATCTTGGAAACGAGTTAACTTGTATTTCTTTGTGAGCTTCAAATACTCTTGCAGCATCTTGATTTTGTCTTTCTTTTCTGGAACCGGAAGTTCAACTCCGGTTTTCAAATAAGAATTAATTCTTTTGAAAATACTTGGATCACCCATTGCAGCGCGTCCAATCATTACATAATCACACCCAGTTTCATCAAACATTTTCTGTGCAGTTTCACCACTTACAATATCTCCGTTTCCAATAACAGAAATTCCAACATTATCTTTTACTTCTTTAATTGCAGTCCAATCAGCTTTTCCAGCATAACCTTGCCCTAATGTTCGACCATGCACCCCAACTGCCCATGCACCACCAGCTTCAATCATCTTCGCTGTTTTAACTGGATTACGAATTTGATTAGTAATACCAATACGAATTTTTCCAGATACCGGAACTTTGACAGCTTCAGTTAATGCTGAAATAATTTCTTTGATTTTTGAAGGACGTTTGAGAAGCGCTGCACCAGCACCTTGATTAACAATCTGCTGATCCGGGCATCCGAAATTAAAGTCAAATGCATCAACTTGCGGTTCTAGAATTTTTGCAGCTTCTGCAATTTCTTTTGTGCGTGAGCCAAACAATTGCACAGCAACTGGTTTTTCCTCTTTGCACGTTGAAGCAAGTCGAAGTGTTGATTGATTATTGCGACAAACTGCAGTAGCATTAACCATTTCTGAGAAAACCATTCCGGCCCCGTATTTCTTGCACAGTGCACGATATGCAATATCTGTGAAGCCAGCCATTGGCGCAAGGAATACTTTTGATTTAAACTTCATTAGAAAACAATTTATACAATCATATAAAAGAATTTGCTATGAGAGTAACAATAAAAGGAGAAGAGCAGGAAATGAAAACTGTCTGGTTCGAACAGCCAGAAGTTGTTATGATTGACCAGCCAAAGCTTCCTTTTGAATTTGCACTGAAAAGATTTTCAACTTACAAGGAAACTACAGATGCAATTACAACTATGATTGTTCGAGGAGCTCCAGCAATTGGAGCAACTGCAGCATTTGCAACTGCACAAGCAGTTCTTGAATACAAAGATGGAGATTTCAAAGAGCATATGGAAAAAGCTGCTGAGTATATCAAAAAAGCAAGGCCGACTGCTATTGATTTAGCGCACGGAGTTGACCAAGTTCTTAGTGTATTGAATCAAACAAATTGGGATCCAGAAGCTAGTAAAGAACGCGCTGTTGCAGAAGCAGAAAATATTTCTCGAAATTATATTGAACGTTGCAGATTAATTGGAGAAAACGGAAATAAACTAATCAAAGATGGTGATAAAATTTTAACTCATTGTAATGCCGGCTGGCTAGCGTGCGTTGAATGGGGAACAGCAACTGCACCAATTTACATGGCAAAACGCGCAGGTAAAAAGAATTTTGTTTGGGTTGATGAAACTCGACCACGATGTCAAGGCGCGCGCCTCACAGCATGGGAAATGTCCCATGAAGCAATTGATCATGCAGTTATTGCTGATAATGCTGCAGGGCATTACATGAGAAAAGGAGAAGTTAATCTTTGTATTGTAGGAGCCGATAGAGTTGCACGCAATGGAGATGTTGCTAATAAGATTGGAACTTATGAGAAAGCAGTTGTTGCAAAAGAAAATGGAATTCCATTTTATGTTGCAATTCCATCAAACACTTATGATTATGAATGTAAAACTGGAGATGATATACCAATTGAAGAACGAGATGAAGAGGAAGTTACAAATATGTGGGGTAAAGGTGGAAACATTAGAATTGCAAATCCAGAATCAAAAGCACGCAACCCTGCGTTTGATGTAACACCAGCGAAATACATTACAGGTTACATTACAGACAAAGGTGTTTTGAAAGCAAATGAATTAGAAGTCATTAAGTCTGCTTTGTCGCAGTAATCTGCTTTTATCAACATAATCACTTAGAGGCAATTTAAGTTTTGATTCAATATGTTTCAATGCTGATTCTCTTGTATCAAATTTCATTGGCATTTCTCTGAGAGCACTTCGAACATTCTCACGAACTTGCCAAACACCAAGTGGAACAACATAGCCTTCATTAATTTCTCTGAACACAACAACTCTTGCTTGTCGTCTAAATTCATTCAGTGCTTCAACAACACCAAGACGACTTGCATAATAACCACCTGCTTGCTTGTCTGCGTATTTCTTGCGTCCGCTCCAAAGTTCAAACTCTTCGGTAATAAAAGAATTTGTTAAACCCTGCGTCCAAATTCCACCAGGAGCCCATGCCTCAAAGTTTTCAAATTCCCAATTACCAGGCATTAACATTACTAAAAATTTATTATCTAATTTATCTGATTCAAAAACCAGAAATTCATTAACACTTGGATAATCTTTTATTTTTTCAATAAGATTCTTTCCAATAATATCATCAGTTGCAGTAATACTCCATCGCGTTGGGACAAGTTTTTTTCTTTTATCTAATCCAAGTGAACCAATTGAAAGAATATTTGTGATTTTGTAAACATCAATATTTGTATTGAAAAGTGAAACTGCTTGATCCGCTGCTTTCAAATCATCTTCAACAATGTAATCGACTTTACTATTTATTTTCGGATTTTCAGTAATTCGCATTTTTTGCAGTGAAGCTGTTGGACCCATTGGATGAATGCTTTCAGAAAAAGAAAGTTTGTATTCTGGTTTTTTATTGAAATTCATCTCAATATCAGTAGGCTGCGACGCCATTGCAAGTTGTTGATTTTCTTCAATAAAATAATTCTTTGAAAAAATATTTTGTTTCTTTTTGGAACGAAGAAGAGTTGTTCGAAGTTCAATAATAGAATTATAATCCAAATCAATCCATTCAGAAGGATTATCATTTTGATGATGCGACATTTCAAAAGTTCCCATTGGACCGACATTAACTTGAGGATATCCAACACGTCCAACAAAAACACTTGGCGATGGTCCAAAGAAATCCTTATCGATTTTCTCATTAATTTTCGGAGCGATTTTAACAGCAGCTAACCTAGGACAATTAGTATGTCCGCACAATGCGCGCGAACCCTTACATAAAATGCACATATTAGAGGCTGAAGCCATTGCAAAGAATATAAAACAGAAGAAGTACTTTTAGTTTACTATACTATGGCAAAAACAATCAGCTCAGCAGTGAAAAAAGGTATAAAAAAACTGGAAACTGCAAAGAAGGATAAAAACAAGGAAAGGCGAACATATAGCAGCGAGCTAATAAAAATAAAGACCATTATAAACTACATTAGTAACATACAAGAAATTTTTGAGGAGGGAGACTTATTCCCAATAATTGACAGTACATTTTCAGATTATATGAAAATGAAACTTAAAATTGAGAAATTGAAAATTGGATCAAGAATGATGGATAAACTTGGAATAAGAATGGTACAATCAATGAGAGATGAGCTCAAACAGGAAGAACGAGAGATAAAAAAAGAACTTGGCTTAGATATTAAAATCTTATTACAAATAAAAAATAAAAAATTAAAAGACATTGACATCGAATATTTTAAAGAAGATCCATTAAGTGTTTCATTTTTCTATTTTTACCAAAATATTATTAAAAAAATACGCAAACCACATGAAAATCCAACTATCCAACAAGATAACGCTTATGGCGCCATGCAAGGCACTAAAAAAGTTCCAATACAACTTGGAAAGTATTTTAAAACAGGAAGTCTAAAATCCATAGTACCAGATAAAGAACTTCCAAAAGAAGAAGATTATTATCCACAAAAATGGATCAATGCAAGCACTATAGTATTCAAAGAAATTGAACAGGAAATACTCGAAAAAGAAAAAGAACTAGAAAGAAAAATAGAAACTACCACAAAAAAAATTGAGGAACTGCAGGGAAATATTATAAAACAAAAAGAAAACTCACAAAATATCAAGAAAACAATTCTAAAAGAACTTATTAATTCTCTTTTGGAGAAAGGAACTGAAGAAAAGAAAATAATACGTATTACAAAAGAATCTCTTCAAATTAAAGTTAATACAATAGACAATATAAAAACTGCAATAGACACAAGTGAGAAAAAGCAACTGAACAGACTAAAAAAAGAACTTCTAACAATAAAAAACATATTTGACAAAAAAGAAGAAAAAGAGAAAAGAGAAGGTGCAGATGAAAAAAGAAAAAGAGCTAAGATGGAGAAACAACTAAATGGTATATGGGCAGAGGCAATACAATTCTGTGATCTTGATACACTAGAGGAGTATAGAAGTGTAATAGAGGATAAAGACAAAAATCCGGAATTTATAAGAATTGCTTTAAAAGATTTTGAAGATCGGATAATAAAAATAAAAGAGATACAAGAGGATGCAGAAATACGATACAAACGTTTTGAGAAAAAATATGATAACAGAAAAAAGAAAAGAGAAGGCAAAGGGAAAGGATTACTAGATTCACAACTAAAAGATAATAAGAAACAAGCAAAGAACTGGTTGAAAGAAATAAAAAAAGAACTGGATATAAAAAAGAGTGAAGAACTTCTGGGAAAAATATCAAATGCAAATGAAGCGCAGATGAATATGCTGAACCTAATGGGAACAGCCACAAAAATACACATGGCAATTGCATCTCCAACTGCAATTAAAGACCCTGGGAAAAAGAAAATTGCAATATTCCTTTTCACAAAAGATCCAACTTATCCAAATCTTTTGAAAGAATATACAAAAAAATGGGATTCAGAAAATGATCCAACATTCAGTGACGCAATTCAATTAAACAAACTCTTAGGAAGTTTGCTTATACAAAATTACAAGCATTTCACACCAGATGCGATACTAGATTATATATTAGAAATAAAGCAGGAGAGATACAGGAAAATAGATACTGCAATTAAAAATCATCTGAAAGAACTGGATATAAAAGAAGACCCAATTGAAACTCAATTGAATGAACTTAAAGAACGATTTGATTTAACAACTGAAACATCACTCAGATTATGGATAAGAAGAATAGACGCTCTGTTAGCAGAACTTGGAGGAGGGTATAATGACGGTAAAGAAAATGTAGCAAAATTAATAGCAGGAAAATCAGTAACAATAAAAGATAATCACCGACTCGGAACCTCGCTTATGCGACTTGCAAAAATACACATATACGGACCATTAGAGCGTCAAGTGAGCGCATACACATTCAAATTAGAAAAACAAGAAAGAAACGCACTCAAAGATAATATGGAACTACTAAAATGCTATAACCACATTTACAGAGGTAATTAAAATATGAGTAAATTAAAAAGTGAAAAAAGAGAAATCATAAAGAAACTTAAAAAAAACCATGATTTTTTAGATAAGTTAGATATTCTTCTTGAATACAATACTACACTTAAACAATATTTTACAAAAGATTTTTTTCCAAAAATGGATTTGACATTAAACAGAGAGAAAAGAATTGAAAAAATGGTAAAACATAAAATAAGAAAACGGGGTAAAAGTGAAAAGGCATCTAATGAAATAATAAAACAAACTGCGGATTTATATATCCAAGAAGAAATGAAAAAAACAGGAATTAATACAATTCTTATAAGAAAGCTAAGAAAAATAAAAAACATTGACCTACAACTTCTGAAAAAAGAACCTAAAACAGTTACACTTGAATATTTTTATCATAATATATTAAAAAGAATACAAACAAGAAACGAAAATTCAGGAAATGTTCTATTTGACATAATTGAAAATGAAATGACTGATGAAGAACTAAAAGACATAAATGACCGTGCAATGGCTGACTATTATATAACAAGACGATCTAAAGACTCAAAAAAAAGAAGTTATACTAAAAACTATGTCAGAGGCGAGACTGAACTAACAGACGAATTAAAGAAGAAGATGACAATACACATAGATAGGTATTATCCAGATCACTGGAAAAATGCACTGGAAGGTGCGTTTAATGCACTTGTTAGAGAACTTACTACAAAAAAGGACACAACATTAAAAATTCTTGAAACTTTAACAAAAGAAAATGAAAGCATTGATAAAAAAATTGAAAAAATAGAAAACGAAAAAAAAACAGATAGAGTAAAAGACATAATACATTTGATTAAAGATATAAAAAACCTTGGTGTTGAAGACTCGAAAATTTTACAAGAGATAAATGAAAAAATAAACAGAAATATTAAAACACCTAAAGCCTTGCTATTATTATTAAAAACTGAAAAAGATGATAAACTCCTTCTTAAAAAAATAAAAGAAACTTGCCATACAATAATAAATAGAATTGGAAGAGAGGTAACAGAAAAAGTACGAGAAAGAAAAAAAGGAGAAAGAATCACAAAGGCTTTTTTTAGTAGATTAGATAATCTTGCAGAAGAAGCAGAAACATTAGGTGGTGAAGAACTTATTGAAAGAATAAAAAAAATTGCGAAAACAATAACGATAGAAGAACTCATACCACACAAAGAACAGCGATTTAAGATTATAAACGAAATACGAAACATCATAGAAAATACCAAAGACATGCGAAGAGAAGCAATTGCCAGACATTCTAGATTCTTACATGTGTATAAAAATCTAAAAGGAGCGCTTCTAATTAAACAATTTAAAACGAATAAAGAGAAGTTTGAAAAAATTCTTGAAGCGCTTTTAGAAGATCGAAATGTAAAAAAACTTGAAAAACTGTTAGATCAATTAAAGAATGAACAAGAAGTACAGAGAACATACATTAGTAGCATTAAACATGCAAAGCAGATAGTTGAAAGAGCACAAGAAATTGTGAAACACGAGAGGAAGAATCCTAAACTAAAAATAGGAAAAATATTATTTGTAAACAAACCAAGATATTTAGAATTAATTGAAACGTATGCAGAAAAAAGAGAATTAGAAAAACTCAGAGATTTAAACAACCTACTTTTCAAATTACTTATCAAACATTATGATGCATTTGAACTTGAAGAAATACAAGAACTTGTAAAAAAAGTCAAGGATGAAGAATACAAGCGTGTCAAAGTACTCATCCAAACACGACTTGATAAAATAGAAGAAGGGGAAGATCCAAATCAAGAAAAACTTAGTGAAATAATGACAGAACTTGGCCTAAGTAAGAAACAAGATGCAAAAAGAACAATACTAAAATTAAACCATCTTTTAGCTGTTCTTGGACTTGATTATGCTGAAGGATTAGAGAATGCATACAAGATGGTAAATAAAAAAGCAATAAAAGTAGCATATCATCATAATATGGCGTCATCTATACAGAGAATGCTTGTGTTGGATATAAAAGGACCATATGAAGATGGAGTACATGCTGGTATTCTGCGACTAAACAAACAAAAAGATCAGCAACTTTTATCAAAATATCTTAATCTTTTAAAATATTATATTAAAGTTTATGGAGAAGGTTTGTAAACTTACTCGTACCTTAAAGCTTCTATTGGATTAATTTTCGCAGCGCGTCTTGCAGGAATATAACCACCGATTACACCTAGGAAAATAGAGTATGATAATGAGATAATCATTAGACGAAGAGTAACAGCCATTAATCGAGTATCAAGATAAGAATTAAGACTCTGCGCAATAATAACACTCAACAGAATTGCAAGAACCCCACCAATAACACTCATAGTTATAGATTCTGTAATAATTTCAGAAAGAACCTGTTTGTTTGTTGCTCCAAGTGCTTTCATTGCACCAATTTCTGTAGTTCTCTCTTGAACAGACATGAACATCACATTCATAATAACAATTCCAGCAACAATTGAAGAAATTAAACCAATGGCATAAATAGCAATATTAATAGTTCCCATAAGACTCTGAATTTGACGCATCATTTCCTTGTCAGATAATGCAGTAATCTCATCAAACTCATCCATTATCTGATTAGCAACATTTTCAGTATCATCAATATTTACAGACTTTGCCATAATCATCATAACAACATCTTCTTTCCCACTGATTTTCTGAGTCTCTTTTAGAGGCATGTAGATACTGCTATCATCACCTGAACTACCTATTGATTCCAGAACTCCAACAACTTCATATCGCTTATTGTAAATTGTAACTTCATCACCAACAACTAAATTATTATTCTTTGCGTAAGTAGAACCTAAAACAATTTCTTTATCAGAAGTATCATCATAAAATTCACCATCACTAAGACCCACATCTAGACCAAACAAACCCCATGCATCAGCATCCATACCACCAATCATCCCAGCATCCGCCCTCACCATAGTCATACCCCTGGCCATTTCAACATCACCAAGAGCTTCGATTTCTGCAATTAAAGAATCATCAAGTTCACTACTAAATGGATCCATCATTGAAGAATCCTCTTCCATAATTGTAACAACTCCAGAGAACGCGCCCATGTTTTCATCTAAAGTAACGCGCATACCTTCTGAAAATGAAACCATAGAAGTGAGTAAGAAAATTCCAACAAAAATACTTGCAATAGTTAAAGCTGTTCTTAGCTTATTCCGTGTAAGTTGTGTGCGAACCATTTCCCACATCATTTTAATTACCCCTTATTGCAGATATTGGATCTATTCTGGCTGCTTTACGAGCAGGATAGATTGTTGCAATAATTGTTATTGACATTGCGAATAAAACACTGAAAAAAGCAAGACCAGGAGTTACTCGCGCCATTTTCATTCCAAGTATATTATTGAGACCTGAAGTTCCAAGAAATCCTAATAAAAGTCCAACAAAACTTCCACTTAGACCCATTAAAAGACTTTCTTCAAAAAAGCGAACCATTATCTGACGGCGTGTTGCTCCAGTTGCTTTCATAATTCCGATTTGTTTCTTTTTCTCAGAAACAGACATAACCATTGTATTGATTATACCAAACATTGCAACAATTGCTGCAATAAAACCAATACCAAGCGTTAACAAACGAAATTGACCTATTGTTTCTTGCGCACTCTCTGCAGCACTATCAGATGTCTCAACTGATAATTCAGGAAACTCTTCTTTTATTTGTTCAGAAATTTCTTGAAGATTACTAATATCTTGTGGCTTAACAAAAACCATTGTAAAGAAATCTTCTTCCCCAAAAATTTCATTGAGAGTAGTCCATGAAGTTATAAGACCAAAATCAATGAAACCACCAACTTCTTCAAGATGACCAACAACTTTAAGATCCTCATCTTCAACAGTAATAGAATCACCAAGATTTAGACCATATTGTTCTTTTGCATGATAACCCATTGTAACATCATATGTACCAACTTCAGGCCAATCCCCTTCCTCAAGTTCGACAGATCCAAGACCAATAAACTCTCGTTTGTCAAGCTCGGCACCATTGATAAAAAAACTACCCCATTGTTCAAGGCGCATACCAGCAACAGATTCAACACCAGAGATTTGCATTATCTCCTCAACAATTTCAAGATCAACTTCACCAGATGGAGGACCAGAAACAGGTTGCACGTCACTTGCAGTAACAATAATTTTCCCAGAAACAATATTCAATTGTCCTTGAACAAGACTATTAATTCCTGAAGAAATAGATCCTAAAGAAACAATAGTTGTTATAGCAATGATTATACCTAGCGCTGTGAGAAAGCTGCGCAACTTATGGCTGCGAATATCCTTCAGCACTAGGTCTATCATTTAATTGATACCCCTTACAAATATTTCTTTGTGAAAGGGACATGAATTGGTTTCTTGCCTTTCTTATTTCGGTATATGATGTAACCCTCTCCAACTGCTATAAAGAAGAAGAGAACTGCCCATTTGCTGGTTTTGCCACTGCTTCCAGGAACTTCAACATCTATAGATTCATCATATTCGTTATTATTTGCGTCAAGATAATGAAGTACAATTTGTCCAGTTCCACGTTTGAAGTTTTTGAACCTTAGAGTAGATGCTTTGTCTGCTTTGAGTTCATTGTCAATCTCAACACCAATAACTTTTCCATTTTGTTCTAAAGTTATGCGAATTGCTTTGGCTTTTGCAGTTCCTAGATTCTCCATTTCAACTTTGAAATCTGAATTATCAATTTCAGTATTCAAAATTTCAAGGCGAGGAGTTCCAGATACTGGGATTCCAATACTGAATGATTCTATATTTGTTGTTCCAAAAGCATCTTTGTACGTCAAATTAATTGAAGCATCGTATGTTTCCGTTTCTGCATCAGCATCAATGTTTACATTAAACAAAAAGTCTGCAGATCCGCCAGGAAGAAGTTCGCTTACATAAAACTCTCCACCAGAAAGAACTGGTTTGATATATTCAGAATCAGCTAAAATATCTCCAAAGATATCATATGCAGGATTGTCACCAACATTTGTGACAACAGCCCTTAGTTCAATATCTTTCCCTGGTTCAATATGTTCTTTGTTGAAGTGAATGTTACTAAGATAAAGAGAAACATCACTACCAACATTGAAAGTAAAAGTTTTTTGAACTGGAGATTGTGAACCACCAGAATACCATATCTTTACAGTAATTACTTTCTCTCCATTTGTTGCAGTACTTGAAACAAGGAGTGGAAGTCTTAGAGAACGAGTTGCACCAGCAGTAACACCACCCATACTTACTTTCCCAGTTGAATAACCAGATACAGAAGAATCAGCAATTAATTCATAATACATATCTGATAAACTCAATCCTTTGCTTTCAACAGTGAAACGTAAATTTATAGTGTCTCCAGCTTGAGCAACTTTCTCAACAACCCCGCCACCAATAACTAGTTCAGGGCTTGTGCTTGCAGTTACAGGAACTGCAAGTATTATTGCAAATAGCAACGAAATTAATATCAGCTTTCTCATTTTTTTACCTCTTAAACAGTATACCACTCCTTTTTGGATTTGGCATTTACTATATTTCCATCCTTAATCAGGATTTGTTTCTTGACCTTTTTAGCAAGGCCAGGATCGTGAGTTACAACGATAATTGTTTTTCCCTCTTTCTTGTTCAAATCATGCAAAAGGTCTACAATTTCATCGCCTGTTTTTGTATCTAAGTTTCCAGTTGGTTCATCAGCAAGAATAACATCAGGATCGTTTACTAAAGCGCGGGCAATTGCAACGCGCTGCTGCTGACCTCCAGAAAGTTCATTTGGTTTGTGATCCATCCTATCCCCAAGACCAACAACCCGCAACAGTTTTTTTGCCCGTGTTTCAGCTTCCATAATTGATTTGCCAGCAAATCGCATAGGAATTGAAACATTTTCAATAGCATTCAATCCTGGAATTAAATTGTACGCCTGAAAAATAAAACCAAGTTTGTTTCTTCGAATTAATGCAAGTTCATCATCTGAAAGTTTTGAGATGTCTTGCCCATCAAACAAAACTTGCCCTTTTGTAGGCGAATCTAAACAGCCAATAAGATGCATAAGCGTGCTTTTCCCAGAACCAGAAGGACCAAAAAGAGCAGTGTAATCCCCTTCATTGATTTTCAGATCAACACCTTGAAGTGCGTGAGTAGCACTATCCCCGTGACCATACGATTTCCATACGCCCCGTGTTTCAAATAAAACTTTCTTATGCTCAGTCATTTTCTCCCGAAAACAGTAGGGAATACGGGTTTAAAAAGGTTTATAGAGAAAGAAAAACATAAAAAAATCAATGGTAAAAGTTTATCACCATCTTTCAAAAGATGATTGGGAAAAAATAAAGAAATTAAAAGATGATGAGTTCTTTGTAAATGAGAAAAGAAAGAACAGGAGCAATGAACTGGATAAAGATGCTTATGTAAAACCAGACAATGCACTTTTTGCTTTTCCATCGATTGCATTTTCATATTTTGGACGTCCAGAGCGAATAATTGAAATTGATGTTGAAGATGATAGAAAAATTGCGATTGCAGATATGGATTTGTATGTGTTAAGACCAGAGAAAAAACCTGATAAATATAAAAAGTATATTGAAAGTATACAAGAGTTTACAGAAGATTGGAGAGAAAAAATAAAGTATAATCAACCGGAAGTTTTGATTGACTGGACAACAGGAATACCAAAAAACAGAATAAATAAAATTAAGTACAGACCGTATAAAAAAGATGAGAATTATAAAATAAGAATTAATACCTCAGAACAATACTTGTTTAATATAATAGAAAAACAGAGGAAAGATAAAATAATTATTAAATTGATTGATTTAAAGGAAAATGATAAATTTTTAGAAAAAACCTTAGAAGGGAAAAAACAATGGATTGTAAAAACAAAGGAAGACCTTTATCCACCGTATATGAAATTAAAGGAAGATGAACAACAAAGTTTACAGAGTTCTATAGATACATACATACAAACAAAAGGTGCAGTAAATATTAGTGATGAGGATATTTATTTTGGAATAAGATTTGAATACAAACATTTGATAGGTAGTAAATATGGAGTATATTTGAAATTAAAAAACTTTAGAGGGTATGGCATAGCAAAACCGGTTTAATACTTTTTACTAATCCGCACAAACTCTTCTGGACTAATTTCAAATACTTTTATCTCGCCAATTTCGCCAAGATTATCAACAAATTTTTGAACTTCGTCCTTTTCCCCGATTTCATGATGCGAATGCATTAATGCTTTTTTCAATTTCTGATTTTTATGCTGGAACGCTGCTCTGACAATTGAATCAAATTTTTCAGGAAGCTCAACTTTTTTCGGAATTAATTTAACGATTGCAGAATCAACTTTTGGAATTGGATAATATTCTTCTTTTGAAATTGTTTCTAATAATTCAACATCAGCGCGAACAGAACAATTAACTGTAAGTCGAGAATAATTTTTTGTTTTTGGTTTTGCAACCATCCGCTCTGCGAATTCTTTTTGCAAGCACAAAACCGATAGCGCTGGACCATATTCGAGAATCTTAAAAATTAATGGTGAAGAAATTGAATAAGGAACATTTGAAATTATTTTATTAAAATGCGGAGCTTCATAATTTTCTGAAAGATTTTTCCAATCAACTTCAAGCGCATCACCAATTATAATAGAAACTCCAGGAATTATTTCAAGAACTTTCCTAAAGCTTTGGTCAAGTTCAATAACAGTAGTACTTCCTGCTTTCTCAACTATTGCTTTAGTTAATGTACCAATACCTGGACCGATTTCAAGAACATTATCTAATTCAGTTACTTCAGCATATTCAACTTCTCGATTAAGAATTGAATCGTCATATAGAAAATGCTGATCAAGAGACTTGCGAGTAGTTAAATTGTTTTCTTTGAGGATTTGTTTAAGCTCTAATAAATTCATTATACGCCCTCACCATAAACTTTTTTGTAATAAAACATAAGCAGAAGTAATTGATGTAAGCGTTCACGATCATCAGAATCAGAAATGAGATACCTCAAGGTTGTACCTGTAGATTTTGACTCATTGTAAGGAGAATTAACCCCAACTCTTGTTAAGCGGATAAGTGAGGTAGCTCGTTTATGTTCATTAGTAATTTTGATAGAGCGTCCATTTACTAAAGTCCATGCATTTTCAATTCCCTCATCCCTAGAACTACCCATAACAACAAGAGTATGATTAAGCTTTTTCAAATAGGTTTTGGCTATATTTATGCTCCCAATTTTAAGATTTTCCATTGTCTGCTCTAATTTTTCCATATTATCATCTTTCTTGTCCAAAGATTTGAGTTTCTTACTAATTTTATTTGCAACAAAAAGATACTTCCCTTCTTTTAATTTTAGTATAAGTGATTCTAATTCGTCATTTGAAAAGAAAGTAGGATATTCAATAAAAAGTAAGTAAAGATAATGAACAAAATGATTAGCTTTTTCAATATCTTTCATATTGGAAGAATATTTTTTAAGAATCTCAAAAAAAGTTGGTTTTTTCTTATACAGAAGAACAGCACTCTTTCGTACTTTTAATTTCTTTTCAATAGTAGAATAAATTGTTTTACCAGTCTTTAGAAGAGAAATCATAGTTCTTTGATGCTCCTGTAACAAATTAAGTTCATCAAGAAGCTTTTCCAATTTTTTTATATTGACCTCTTCTTGGATTTTAATTAAAATTTCTTTAGCTGCCCTATCATTACTTTTCAATTCATCTTTCAGAACTGATGTTTTTTTCAATTTGTAAATATTTTTAATTAATAGATAACGATCATTAGAATCTGATCGGATATCTTTTATTATATTGATTTTAGTTCCAAACTCTTCTTTTAAATTCAAAACAGAAAACTCTTTTAAAAGATTTACTTTTTTGAATGTATCTAGTTTTTCAACCCAATTTTTGTCAAGACCATATTGTTCTGCTTCAACAAAAAGGTCTTCAATAAGTCTCTGGTTTCTTGCTTTTATTTCAGAATTATTCTTTTGGGTATTAGCTTTATTAAATTGATTTAATAATTGAGAATATAATCGAGATAATTCCTTCTGATTTTCTTCTGAATATAGCATATCTTCAGAAATTGATTCATGTTTTTCACCCAAATTATCCAATTGATGACAGACCGTCCCTATTTTGGAAATAAGAGAAACAAACTTTGATTCTTTTTTATTTTTTAAGAGTTTTGCAATTTGATTTTCACACAGTTTTATTGCATTAATAACTATAGAAGATGAAGCAAAATCAATAGCATAATTCTTCTTATTTTCTTTGTTATCCATTAATATTGAAGCACAAGTAATACCATGAATGAGTTTTGAGTAACGCTTTGCAAAATCCCTTACATAAATCCAAACAGGTTCATCACTGTTTCTAAATTGTTGGATTAAAGAAGATAAAGTAAAATCACTCACAGAAGATTCAAAATATTGTTTAAGTAAAGCTTGGAGCGCGTATTTATGTTCACGAAATCCCAATTGTTTACTCTCTGCATTATCACGCACAGAAAGAGGAGCATCTCCAGAATATCCACTTGTTTCTTCCCAGAAATAATCACTAATTGCTAAAAAAACTCTACCTAAAAAATAACCTTTAATATTTTTATAATCAAGATTAGAAACATCCATTTCATCTTTTGGAACAACAGAATTATCAAAAATTGGTTTAGTAAAAAAGGACATATCAAATGATCCAAGTTTATCACTTTCATTAAAACTAAACGTGAAAGAATAATTATTCCAGAGATATTTATTAACAGTAATTATATTTTTAATTGAATTCTTGTGAAATTCATGTGAAAGAAATATCGTTTTCTTTTTCTTTTTTTTAATGGATAATATATTAGGTTGGGTAAAATAAAACAATAAATAATAAAAAAGGGCAAAATCAAAAATAGTATTTGGATTTGAAGATATGTTTTTTGCATTCTTTGTTTGAGCATACTCAAGAACAGTATTAAGAAGATCTGTATGATTTTTATTAATTTCGAGACTAATATCTCCCTCTTGCTTTTTTTCGTATAATTTTTTGAGTTTTTTCTTGAGAGATTTAATTCCAGCCATTTTATAAAAATAGTAGAAGACGAACAATATAAAGTCTTTTATCCGTCCATTAATGCTCTGTAAGCATCAACATCAGATTTAACTTGATCTTCAGTTTGTTTCTTCTTCTTTTTCTCAAGTTTTGGTTCTTCAACAATTGTTTTGACACCCTCTGTTTCAGAAACTTCTTCACCAGCTGAAGAAAGAGGAATACCTACAAAGATCTTGTATTTAATCTGTTTTTTCTTATCGTCTTCACCTTGCAGTTCCCAAATAATTCTTTTAATAATTAATTTCTGAGGATCTGGCAATAATTTTACTCGCTCAGCAATATCAGCATAGCTTGCAAATGGTTTCTGTTGTCGTGTTTCAGTAATTTCCCACATATGCTTTTTGCCAACACCTGGAAGAAGTTCTAATCTGTGCAAACGAGTAGTTAATGAACCGCACTCATTAAACCATTTCACAAATGCAGATTCTTTGTCATTAACAAGTTTGTCAAGAGTAAAATCAAGTTCAACTTTAGCAGTTGAAGTCAAATCCTTGTAATTTAGCTTTCTGATAATATGATGAACTTTTTCTCGAGTGCTTTTTCCAATATAAAGTTCTTCACCAGCAGCGGTGTTCTGCTCCTCTCTAAGTGAAACTTCTAAAAGTGAAAAGAAATCAGTTCCAAGAACTTGGGCTATTCGCTTCTCTCGTTTATACCCCGGGGTATTACTGTCCACTCTTCCTTCGGACAAGTAGTCGAGAACAATAGCATTTTCTTCAGAAGGCATTGTATTTACTTCCGGTATTTACTTAGAATATCCAAAATTGACGTAACATCTTCGTCACTTAGAACGAAATGCTCCTTTGCAAAAACTAATTTCACTTCATCAGAAGTTTTTGGTAGCAAATCGGCAAGCTCTATTGCATTTTCTTTGCTGAGCTTGTCGAGCTGGACCAGCTCTTCAATAAGCGTCGCACCATCTTTAATAGAAAGTTTTGAAAATTTCTTACAATATTCAAGAGTGAGATTTTGCTCGTAGCTAAGCTCGCCAGCTTTCTTTTTTTTAGCTATGAGTTCTTTGACCTCTGCCAAAGGCACAGGTTCTTGATTTATAACTTTTTTTCCAATCATCTTACTCTTCTTTTTTTACAGCTTTTACAGCTTTTTTAACAGGAGTTTTTGCTTCAACTTTTTTAGCTGGAGCTGATTTCTTTTGTGTTTTTTCAGGTTTTAAATGCTCTGGTCGGCAAGTGAATTGCTTCAATAAGCTACCATCTTTGACCCCAACAACAAAAGAACGTCCACGGGATTCAAGAACTTCCCCTAATCTACCTTGGTAGCGGGGATGCGGCATACCTGAATGTACAGCTGGATTGAGATGAAGTCTTACGCGTGCTCCAATAGCAAAGGTTTGTAGTGCTTCGGCTATGGAAAAGCGTCCGCCTTTCAATTTTTGTCTAGTTCTGGATCTAAATCCTCTTGATCGTCTCATTATATTCTCAACCCTCAGGCACTTTGTATAATATGTGGCTTATAAATATGTTTTGGTTAAACACGCACACGCAACATTTATATATGCTTAATTTTATCCTAGATTAACTCAAAGATTCTATTTATGGATCTTGATGAGACAATGATCCCCTTAAGGGGTTAGTTGAGAGGTAAATTAAAATGGCAAAACATGAAATTTCAAAAGATAAGTCTAACCAGGCTTATGAAGTAATAAGCCGCGCTAAGGACTCTGGAAAGATCCGAAAAGGCGCGAATGAAGCAACAAAGGCTATTGAGCGAAAGCAGGCTGTTCTTGTCGCTATGGCGGAAGACACAAGCCCAAGAGAAATTCTAGCTCATATTCCAGGTCTTTGCGAAGAAAAAGGAATTAGTTACATCACTGTTCCTAAGAAAGAAGAACTTGGAAAAGCTGCAGGTCTTTCTGTACCAACAACCGCTGTTGCTGTTGTTGAAGCAGGCGAAGCAAAAAAGATTCTTGAAGAACTTGTAAAAGGCGGAGACTCAAAACCAGCAAAGAAAGAAGAGAAAAAGGAAGAACCAAAAGCTGAGAAAGCTGAATCAAAACCTGAGAAAAAAGAAGAACCAAAAGCTGAGAAGAAAGAAGACAAAAAAGAAGACGCTCCTGCTGAAGACAAAAAAGAAAAGAAAGAAGAGAAGGCCTAAACTTAACAGTTAAAAATTAATAAAATGGCCAAGACAAAACAAAATCTAAAGGAAGCAACTGGATCATCTAAAGATGAACCTAAAGCAGTAGTAGCAAAGCATACTTCAACTCCGGCAAAAGTTATTGAAATTATTCGAAGAACTGGAGCAACTGGAGAAATAACACAAATACGTTGTGAACTTCTTGAAGGAAGAGAACAAGGTCGTGTTATGCGAAGAAACATAAAAGGTCCAATTAGAATTGGAGATATTTTAATGCTTAAGCAAACTGCTGTTGAAGCTGCAGAAATAAGACAGGTGTAAAATGGCTGAAAAATGTATCTTTTGTGGTGAAACAATTGAACGCGGACGAGGAAAATTCCTTGTAAAGCGAGATGGGTCACTTCACTGGTTCTGTTCAAACAAATGCGAAAAAAATCAGAAACTAGGAAGAAGTCCTTTGAAAACACGCTGGACAAAAACCTACAGAAAGTTCAAAGGTAAAATCACAAAAGCAGAAGAAATAAAAGAAGCTCAAGCAGAAGCTGAGAAGAAAGCTGAACAAGATAAAGATAAAGGAACTAAAAAGACTCCTACATTCAAAGACGGTGAAAAGTAATGGAAGAAATTCAAAAAACTTTTTCCATAATTAAACCGGACGGAACTGGAAAAAATCTCATTGGCGAGATTTTGAAAAGACTTGAAACCCAAGGATTTGTCTTAACAGCTGGAAAACTCATTAATATAAAAGAAGAGCAAGCTGCAGAGCTTTACAAAGAACACAACGAAAAAGAATTTTACCAAGGTCTTGTTGATTTCGCTATGGAGGGCCCTGCTTTTGTAATGGTTCTTCAACGTGAAAATGCAATTGCAAAACTTCGAGAAGTTATTGGCGCTACAAACCCAGCAAATGCTGAGCCAGGAACTATTCGAGGCGATCTTGCAAAAGATCAAGAGCTCCCAAAGAATATGATACATGCTTCTGATTCTCCTGAGAGTGCAGAACGTGAAATCCCTATTTTCTTTAACGAGAACGAAATCGTTCGATAATTAGTGGGGTAATAACCCACTAACAAATTTAATTCTTAAGCGGTAGCTATCACTTTTACAGCTTTGTAACAGATGTGTTACAGAAAGGTTTATATACCTGTCATATATATGTTACAAATAAGTAACACCACACAATGTGTAGGTGTAACAAAACAGTTACATTTATATATACAAAGGTGTTATGGAGAAGTGACGAAATGTCAAATGAAACATCAACAGACCTCGTTAAACAGGTGGAAGAATATATCCACACAGAAGAGCAAGTCTCAATTCAAGATGTAGCTAAGCAGTTCAACATATCTAGATACCGGACTAACGGAATTTTAGGTATGCTTGTTGGAGCGGGAAAAGTTGGTGTTAAAGAAATTGGACCTGTAAAGGTTCATTATTGGAGGAGGTAAGTAAAAATGGCTGGATTCGCTCAGTCCCTGTATTATGCAATGGCCCCCCTGGCGCAAGCAACAATTTCGCTTGTACCAAAAGCAGTGGCTGCAATCATAATAATGATTGTAGGTTTTGTTGTTGGTAAGCTTATTGGAGCTGCAATAGAGGAAATATTGCTAAAAGCAAGGGTTGACCAGTACGTCAGATCCAAAAAGACAGAGATTAAATTAAGTCACATATTTGCAGTGATACTTAAATGGGTCATTTACCTTGTGTTCCTTCAACAAGCGGCATCCACATTGGCGATACCAATTATTTCAACCTTTTTAGGTGAAATTATTAGTTTCTTGCCTGGTGTGATACAAGCTATCCTCATTGTTGGGGTTGGTTATGCGCTTGCTAGGTACATAGAGGGACTGGTCAGAGAATCAGAAGTTGCATACTCCGGTATATCAAGTAAGGTGTTTTTCTTCTTTATCCTGTACCTTGCCATTGCACTTGCATTGCCTAACGTCGGCATAAACGCGACACTTGTCAACAGTGTTCTGTTGATCATAGTTGGAGCAGCCGGCCTCGGCGGCGCTATTGCAGTTGGTCTTGGTGCAAAAGAGACAGTAGGAAGCATTAGTAAAAGATATTTACTTGATGTAGACAAGGAAATTCGCAAAGCTGAGACTACACGAAAACGAAAATAAAATAAAAAATATGCGTCGCGGTTGGGTAAAAGCAACCGCGGTCGTACCTTGCTTCAATAAAAACATAAATTGCCTGAAGCGGCATAAAGAACTCTATGTTCTAAAATGCCATTCTCCCACCTCCCTCAGGGCACTCGTGTCCTTTGCCGCTTGGGCACTCATTAACATATAACTTTAATTTAAACAATAAGCAGTACCTAATTTCAAACTCAATACCTTTTTCTGTAAGAACCAACTTTAGCTTTTTTCTCAAACACTTTTTTCTTTACTACTTTCTTCTTTGTGCTTGATTTCTTTCGTTTTTTCTTCACAGGAACTTTGGCACCAAGAACTTTTCGAATATTATCAACAAAAGTTTGTAGATGTACTTCATATTCACGTATAAGAAAATCTTTGACCGGCCGCATCGGTGTTGGTTCAAAACCAATAACAAAAAAACCGTCTCTCGTCTTTGTGATTTTAATATCAAGAGTTAAATAATCTTTTGGAGTCTCCGCAGTTAGAACCATTGGATAACTTATTTGACTTTCAAGAAGGAGATGTGTGCTTTCACTAAGTGGCGTATGCTGAAGTCGCATAAACGTAGAATGTTGATCAATTAAAACAACTTTCTCAGTCCATAAACCATTATGTAAATGTTTACCATCTTTTTCAAATTTTTCTAAAAGCAGTATAAACTCTTTTTTTGTTGGTACAACTAATTCCATTACTCTGTTATCATAACCCCGCTTTCTTTTCCAAATACGGACGGCAAACTTATAATGTAAGATCCGCCTTTTGACAATACTACTACAGGTTTTCCCTTCATAAGAGCGTCAATGTTTATTTCGTATACACCCATATCATTTACACGAATTGTTTCGATTCCGAATTTTGATTTTTCTGTTTTAACAGCAGTACGCGCAGCAGTGTATTTGTTTGGCTTTTCTTTTTCATACTCTTCTGGCGGTGTTGTAAGTTCTTGCTGTCCTTCTTCCTTCTCAATTTCAACTTGTTCTTGTTCAAGTTCTTTAATTTTTGATTCGATTTGAGAATACATTTTCTCTGCACGATTCACATCCTCGGGTTGTTTAACAAACAAAAAGATACGAGCTCCACATTCACAACCATCTAAGATAGGTACTTCATCATCCTCAAAATATTTTTTACATTTTAAACACTGGTGCATTACTATTTCCCCTTAGTTGATACGTAGAACGCATTAGGATCTTTTTTTATTTTTTCAATAAGATATGAAGGACCGACGAAAGTAAGACCGGGCTTTGCAACATCTTTCTTTAATACTATCTCCGCGATTTTAGCAAAAAAATTGTAAAGTGTATTATTTGTTGAAGGGAGAGTGCAGAATTCAATACCAGTGAATTCACCTTTAATTCCTTTCATTGTTGCTGTTACGAGTTTTGCTTCTTCATCAGCATCAAGAGCTTGGTCAAGAACAACCATGTGACCTTCTTTTACTTTACTAAGAATAGTGTTTATCCTTTTTTCTACAGACAAAGATGAAAGCGTCTTCATAGATATGAAATCCATATCAAGTCCGCCACTTCTTGATTTCCTTGTCTTTGTTTTAATTTGTTTTTTTGATTTTTTTGCTGCCATTTTTACACCGCCTGCTTTGCAATAGTGTTGTAGAGCTCATCAAGATTTATCCCTTTTAGAGCTGAAATTTCTACAACGGGATGCTGTGGAAATGCATCTCGAATTCCAGATGGATTCGCAGTAGGCAGGTCAGTTTTATTGGCGCAAATTACTACAGGAATGCCCTTTGCTTCCAGGTTTCCCAAAAGCATGATGTTAACTTGAGTTAACGGATCTTTTGTAGAATCCATCATGACTATAACATTGTCAACATTATCAAGCCATTTTATTGCTTCGATAATTGCTTTAGTGGCTTCTTCAGCAAGAGTTTTCGCTTCATTTTTTGAATATTTGCTCTTGGATTTCTTTTTCTTTTTGACTTTAAATTTAAGTTCCTTTGCAAGTCCAGAGAGTTCAGATTCTTTAACAACTACTTTGACTTTTTTAAGAAGCGCTGGCTTCTTTGTTTTGGTTGTGTAAGAAAGTTGTTTGCTTTTTGCTATTTTTTTAAGAGCAGCAAGAGAAATATCAGAAAAAGAAATTGAAGTTGACGGTTCAGAAGGAAGACGTTTAAATTTCAAAAATTGTTTATAATCGACTTGCGTTGCCAGACCAGGCATGTCAAGAAGATTCATTGAAAGAGTTTTGTTACCGACTTTAACCTCAACTTTTTCTTTCTTCTGGATCATACGTGTAGTATGTGGCATTTCTGAAGCGATACCAACAGGCTCTCCGAGCCAGTCCATAGATATTTTATTAGCAAGTGTTGTTTTACCAGTGTTTGGTTCACCGTATATTCCAAGCTTGATTTGTCTCTTTCCACCAAAGAGACCGCTAAATAATCCTCTAATTTTACGAATAATATGTTTCATTAATATTCATTCTCCCCTTCAAATCTATAGGTTACAGAAGTATTTAAAGGTTAACAAAAGCTTAAATTACTCCAACAAGTGTTAATAAGTAGAAAATAACACCAATAATAATACCTGCAAACAGCATTTTCACACCATGTATGTATAGATTCTCCTTTGCAGTCTTGCCTGCAAACATTCCGAAACCAAAAAGAGCCACACTTACAGCTGTAAGTGAGGTATAATACCCGAGTTTTATTGTGAGAATATTAAATTTCACAAAAAAGAACGGAGTTATAAGTATGAAGGCAACGAACAGAGGTACAAGACCGTTCACAACAGATATTGTATAGGCCATAATTCGTTCTTTCTGCGCATAATGAGTATTATGCATTTTACGCAGCATATGATTCTCTAATTCTTTGATTGATCGTTTCACTTCAGCGAATTCTGCAGTATACGCACCCCAGATTCCAGAAATACACAATGCAATTGCAGCACCGACGCTTGGGAGAATAACAAGTTGTACATTATTAGTTCCTGCAAAGAAATTAGCAAGAATTATACCGAGCATTGTTAAGGCTCCGTCAAATGAATTCATTATAACATAACGACGGACTATTTCATTCCCAAGAATACGTTTTACAAATCCCATTTTTACCTACTTGTTAGATATACCTTCACCAAGTGAAATGATATCTTCTTTACCAAGAACAACGCGATCAACACTATGAATAGCAGCTCCATTTTCAGTTATGATTTTCTTAACTGCCTCAAAGTTTATGTCTCTTCCTTCCAAAGTCATTTTTATAGATTCTGTTTTTGTGTCAACAGCATATACACTGTTATTCACACTAAGAACAGATGGGTGTTTGCACACAAGCTTGCCGAATTCAACAATGCTTGGATTGTGCGGCTTTAGAACGTCAAGTACAACGATCTTGATTGGAGCTCTTTTAGAACCTTTTGTTGCCATGATTATGAGTTATGAGATTGAGGTATTTAAAGGTTTATCTAACCACTCCCCACTGTCCAATTGCTGTATCAAGTTCAATGTGGTTCTTTGCATATTCTTTAAGGGTTTTCTTTTTCATTATTGCATCAACTGCTTGACGCATAGCGGTTCCACCAACGCGCGTACCACCTGGATGTCCGTGAACTCCCCCACCAGCTTGTACAACAATATCTTTTCCGAATAATCGCATTAATGCAGGAATGTGTCCTGGATGAATTCCACCTGAACAAACAGAGAAAACTGGTTTGATTCCGTGAAGTGGTTCATTAAGTGCTGTGTTTATTTCTTGAATTTCTTTTGCAGGACCTTCCATTTTCCCAACGACTGTTCCCATATGCAATTGATCAACTCCAGAAAGACGTGCGAGTTTTGCAAGAGCCAGCATAGAGATACCGTGCTTCTTGTTTCTGGTTATTGCAGCGTGCATTGCTCTATGCGCGTGGATGAACATCCCCCAATCCATATTGCGAATTGTTTGCAATGCTCCGTAACCAACTGTGAGAATATCAATCATTATGCATTTTCCACCATGATCTTTAACAAATTGAGCACGTTTCACCATATCAACTCCAGTGATATTTGGAGCATAGACTTTTTTCTCACCAGTTTCACTTTGTGCTTTATCACGAGCTTCTAAAACTTTGAGAACACGAGTTTCAAATGGACAGAATTTTTGATCTGTTAAATTCTCATCATCTTTTACAAAATCCAATCCACCTGCCCATGCTTCGTACGCAACTTGCGCAGTTTGTTTTGGATTCAAACCAACTTTGGGTTTGACAATTGTACCAGTGTGCGGCCTTCTGGTTTTAGTAGTGCCAACAATCTTTCGAACGCCTTCCATTCCAAAGGCAGGGCCTTTGAAACCTTGTGCATATTGTTTTGGAATTGTAAAATCATTAAGACGAAGATTTTTCACAATCTTCATTCCGAAAATATTTCCTGCAACGTCGCTGAGGAATTGTGGAACACTACCAGCTTCGAAAAGATCAAGAGGATATGCAACTTTGACTTGATTGCCACGCAGTTTGAAAACTTTTGCACCAAGATCTTTGAAAGATTTCTGATGGTGATGAAGTTTTGTCCATGTGCCTGTTGAGGATTCTGCAGCAAGACCTGCAGCGCACATTTTGCTCTGCTCGCAATCCATGTAAAAATCAGCAACCAGATAATTGTCTGGATCTGGGTTAAATTTTAAATCAATGTAATGACTTTGGTTTGCATATTTCATATTGGAACCAATCCTGAATAAAAGTAGATAATAAGTGTATTTAAACTTTGAGACTAGGATTAAGAGAGATAATAATTCATAAAATTAGTTGGAGTATTAATAACAATTAAATCTTGCTCAATTTTTCTCCTACCAACTTTACCAAATTTTAGATAATTAATTTTTTCTCTAGAGGTAACGCGTTTTCCACGCATCTCTTCTTCAGTCACACTTAACCCAGGAAAATATACAATTTTTAACGGAGTCATACTTTTATTACGGTGAGCATGAAAAGAATACACAGTATCAATTTGAGAATAAAGAATATCTTTTTGCAAGAATTTAATATAATTTCTTTGACAATGATTTACATAACCACCAACGACCATAAGAAAATCCCGTGTTAGAGCATGCTCCTCTTCAATTACAAAAGGGAGAAATAATTCATCTTTTTCTTTTTGTAATTCAAAAATTTTAACAAGGATTTGACTAACTGTTTGAAAATATTTTGTCTGCTTTCCAGAAATTGTTTGAGCAGGTGGAACTTTAAACCGCTCAACTAACTCATTGTTAATAATTAGATCAATCTCCTCTGCAATTTCTGTATTTTTGATAAGTTTAATATGAATTTTTAAAAGGTATGTTGCATATTTTGATAAAGAACGCGAAGCCTTATGCTCAGCTTCCACACCTTTTGTCCATAATGTTAGAGGATCAAAAACATACTCAGTAAGAATTATTGGTATTTTTCGAGATGTGCATTTTTGCATAAGCTGGTAGACTTTATTGAATTTAGGTTTATCTTTTACAAAAGTAAAAGGTTGTACAACAAGAAGCATGGCTCTTTGACAAAAAAGTTCTTTATCAACACCATATGCCTTAAACATGAAAACCTATTGAAATTTGAGGTTTATTTGAATTTCTATTAGTAAGAGAATTTAAATATAACAGAATTGTGAGTTGTAGTATGACTTACGAGCTAAAAGAGCATGACGCGGACATGGGTGTTGTCGGTATCGGCGACACTGTGGAGCAAGCATTTGAAGAAGGAGCGAGAGCAATGTTTAGTATTATGATTGATCTTGACGCTGTGGAAACAACTGATAATGCAGAATTCAGCTGTGATGCTGAATCAATTGAAATGCTTTTTGTAGAATTTCTAAACAACGCTATTGCTGAAGCAGATATTCATAGCATGGTTTTTTCAAAATTCGAAGTTGTAATTAAAAATGAAGGTGAGCACTACTCACTTACAGCAAAAGCTTATGGTGAAAAACTTGACCAAGAAAAACACAAAGCAAAAACTGAAGTCAAAGCAGCGACACTTCATGGAATGAAATACGAACAGAAAGAAGGCAAACATTATGTTCAATGCGTGGTGGATGTATAATGGATCTAACACTTAACCAAGTTTCAGATTATGTTTGGGAACTCCCAAAGAAAGAGGAGATGGTAGTTCCAGGACGAGTTTATGGAGACAAACAAATTGTTCAACATTTAGATGATGATATTAAAGCAGGAAAAGAATGGAATGCTTTAAAACAAGTTTACAATGTTGCCTGCTTACCAGGAATTCAAAAAGCCAGCTTGGCAATGCCAGATGTTCATCCAGGATATGGATTCCCAATCGGCGGTGTAGGAGCATTTAATATTAATGAAGGAGTTATTAGTGTAGCTGGTGTTGGTTTTGATATCAACTGCGGAGTTCGAACTCTGAAAACAACTGTTTCAAAAAAAGATATTGAATCAAAAAAAAAAGAACTTGCAGATGCGCTTTACAAAGTAATTCCAGCTGGACTTGGATCAACTGGCGATATTAAACTTACAAAAGAACAAATTGATGAAGTTCTTGTAAAAGGCGCTGAGTTTTCACTTGAACAAGGATATGGAATTAAATCTGATTTAGAATTTATTGAAGAGAATGGAAAAATTGCAGGAGCAAAACCAGAAAATGTTTCTAATACTGCAAAGCAACGCCAATTCAAACAAATCGGAACTCTTGGTTCAGGAAATCATTATTTAGAAGTTCAATATGTTGATGAGATTTTTGATGAAAACGCAGCAAAAGAATACGGACTTGAGAAAAATCAAATTCTAATTTCAATTCATTGCGGTTCTCGCGCACTTGGACATCAAATTGGAACTGATTATTTGAAAGAACTTGACAAGGCAAGTCGCAAATACAAAATTCCAATTCGAGAAAAGGAATTAGTTTGCGCACCATTCCAAAGTGAAGAAGGACAGAAATATTTTAGTGCAGTAAATGCAGGTATTAATTGTGCGTTTGCAAACCGACAGGCACTGGCGCATTTAACACGCAAAGGATTCCATCAAATTTTCGGAACTGCTGATGAAGATCTTGAAACTTTCTATGAAATCGGACATAATACTTGCAAATTAGAAAAACATAATGGAAAAGAATTAATTATCCACAGAAAAGGAGCAACACGAGCTTTTGGTCCAGGATGCAAAGAAGTTCCAACAAAATACAGGAAAATTGGACAGCCAATTCTTGTTGGAGGAACAATGGGAACTTGTTCTTACATTTTGCATGGCACTCAAAAAGGAATGAATGAAACTTTTGGATCTGCTTGTCATGGCGCAGGAAGAATTATGAGTAGAATGCAAGCAAAGAAACAATTTAATGGGGAAAACATAA
This sequence comes from Candidatus Undinarchaeota archaeon, assembly GCA_964567575.1. Taxonomy (GTDB): domain Archaea; phylum Undinarchaeota; class Undinarchaeia; order Undinarchaeales; family UBA543; genus UBA543. The sequence continues at coordinate 16,284 of CAZMMZ010000009.1, read as the reverse complement.
TTAAAGAACTTGAACGAAAAGGAATAGTAATCAAAGGACATTCAAAAGCTGGAGTTGCTGAAGAAGCACCAGGCGCTTACAAGAATGTCACAGAAGTGGTTGATGTGATGCACAATTCTGGCATTGCAAAGAAAGTAGTTAAAGTAAAACCACTAATTTCAATCAAAGGTTAAACAAAATGGCAGGAATAAAAGAAGTTGGAACAGATGAACTCAAAAAGATATTGACAAATCTAGCTTTAGAATATTTTACAAAAACATTCAAGCTTACTGATAATTACAAAAATCTTTTTGATGAGCAAATTAAATCATATCAAAAAGAATGCGACAATCTTAGAGCAAATGGACAATCTTGCGACAAAGAAGAAAACTTTTTGGAAAACATGAAAAAAGTTATTGACACTTTTGAAAAGAATAATGGTGCTGTAAAGAAAGACAAATTGGAAAAATCAATAGCAGAAGATGACCTTTATTTGTATACTCTTTTATTGAATTTAGAAAAGCAAGGAATTATTCAGAAGAATTAGCGTGTCCCTCAATCCAATCAGCAATAAGCGTATAACACGTTTCCACAGAAGTTTTTACACCAATACTATGCAACAAATTAATAGGAGTGTGGAACATCCCTCCAATTGATTTGAACTCAACAACTTTATTCTTCTTTTTTATTTGTGCCTCCAGTAACTTTGGATTTTTTTGGTATAATAATAAGATTTCATCAAGTTTTCCATAAACCATTATTGTTGGAATCTTTACTTTTTTTATATCCTTCAGTGCATCAAAATCCTTCAGATGCTTGAGAATCTCAGAAACATCAACATTAGCAAGAAACTTTGCACCACCGAATATAGAAGCTGAGCGCAGTTTATAATCTGCAAGTTTTATTGGGCACCCAACAAGAACAAGGCCAATAATGTTTTCTTTAACACTCTTGCAAAGTGATGCTCTAAGAGACATTAAAGCCCCTAAGCTATGGCCAACAAGAATTATTTTTTTGTGAGCACGGCAATTAGAATCCTCCCCAGGATTTTGCATGAATCGAACACAATGTTTCACATCCTTAAGAGCACGCTCAAGTGTAAGCTTGCCTTTGCGCCTCCACCCATGACCGCGGAAAGTCATAGTAAGAACATCAAAACCCCTATCCCGAATCACTTTTGCCATTGGCTCAAATAATTTGCGGAAAAGTGTGAGGCCATGACAAAGAACAATACCAACATCATTTACTTCCCCTTCTTTAGGAGAATAAAAAGTACCGTGAAGATCTGTTTTCTTATGAATGACAACTGGATCTCCATCATAGTGGACGATTTTGTGAATAATATTACCAAGACCCATGAGAATTATTAAGATTACACTGATTTATAGTAGTTTTGCATCAACAACTAATTATTTCATATTTTTTCTCAAATTATCAAGCTCCCTGAAAATGTGAATTATCTCAGCTTTGCCTCGTTTACTTATGATATTGTCTTCTGTATCTTTTATCAAATCTATGAATGTATCCGTCCAACCATGTTCATCAAGGATATACTGAGCCATAAGCCTCACCTCACCCTTAAATGAAATATCCCCAAGGCTTAACATACTAGTTACTATTTTTAAATCCATTTTCAAAAGCTTGTAAAAGTATTCGTGGATATGCCAAGGATAATCATCCTGATCTATAAACTTACGTTCAATAGCAAGCCGTTTCTCCAGAGCTAAAAGTTGTTTTTTTATATCTGGAAAGTTCTTTGGTTTGGACTTATGAGAACCCATGAGAATAATATTTATTACGAACTATTTAGACTTTGGGTTAAAACAACAGAAGATTAACTATTTAAATGCTAAATTAGTAATCCAGAATGAGGAAAAAATGTTCGAAAATCTTCTAAGCACAGTGAGTACCACCGCAAGAGTGTGGATACAATGGACAATAAAAGCCAGCATTGTTATTGTTATTTTGGTTGTAGCAAATATATTAACCAAATTTATTTCAAGATTAATGCGCAAGCATATGAAAGGTCATATTGAACCAACTGTCTTGGAGCTTACTGAACTTATAACAAAAGCAGTTGTGTACATTGCTGCGTTATTGATAATTCTTAACAGCTTAGGAATAGAAGGAATACTTGTACCAATGCTTACATCTGCAGGAATTATTGGTATCGTACTAGGATTTGCATTGCGTGATAGTTTATCAAATGTATTTGCAGGAATTTCATTATTCATGGATGAACCATTCAAGATAGGAGATATTATTAAAATCGGAGACTTGAACGGCCGTCTTTACGACATTGGACTTAGAAGCACACAAATCAAAACTTTTGATAACAACCTAATTGTACTTCCAAATAATTACGTTGCAGCGTCAAACATAATCAACTATACAAAGAAAGATCCAAAAATCAGAGTGAAAACAGAAGTTGACATAAGCTATGAATCTGATATTGACAAAGCAATAAAGATACTCACAGACATTGCAAAGAAAGACAAGAATGTTATGAACGATCCTGCACCAGATGTGCGAGTTGATGATCTTGGAGAATCTGGAATAACACTTCAATTAAGAACTTGGGTTCCAGGTGGACAATTTGTTCGCAAAACACCGTCAGATATGCGTTACAATATTAAGAAAGAATTTGACAAACGCGGAATAGAAATACCTTATCCAAGGAGGTATATTATTGACGGGAGAAAAGCTAGAAGAAAAAAATAACTAAAAGCTATAATCTTCGTCGCACTTTCCACAGCGACTATCTTCCGCATTACCGTGTAATTCACAAAAAAATTCTCCACACACACGGCAATGATTTTTCCCTGTTTTCCCACACTTGAAACAGACTGTGCTTGAAGGTTGTTCTTCAGTTTGAACAGTCATGTCTTCTACAGATGTATCACCTATCATTGTTACCACCGTTAGAAAACGCTGTAATCATGATTTAAATATGTTTCGCAGATGGAGCAGAGTACTGGAAAAGTTATTAAATAAACGAAAATAAGACTTGTTAATGGATTATTCAAAGTTAGCGTCTGTTTATCAGGATTTGGAAAAGACAACAAAACGATTAGAAAAGCGCGATATTATAGCGGATTTTTTCGCATCTTGCCCTGAAGAACAACTACCAATTGTAGCACTGCTTGTGCAAGGAAGAATTTTTCCAGCGTGGTCTGAAACTGAACTTGGCGTAGCTGAAAGTATTATGGTGAAGACCCTTGCAAAAACAACAGGACTTGAAGAAAAAGAAATCAAACAAGAAATTAGAAACCATGGAGATATTGGAGAAGGTGCTGAAGAAGTTATTGCAAAGAAAACACAATCAACACTTTCTTCCAACAAACTTACTGTAAAAAAAGTTTATGCGAATTTAATTAAAATCCCTGATCAAAGTGGTGGGGGATCTATTGAATTAAAAGTAGGTTTGCTATCAGAATTATTAACATCTGCAAAACCAGAAGAAGCAAAGTATATTGTCCGCACAGTTATGCAGGAAATGCGCGTTGGAGTTGGTGAAGGAATTGTTCGCGATGCAATTGCAAAAGCATTTGATGTTCCAGCAGATATTATTGAAAAAGCAAATAATGTTACAAATGATTTTGGTGAAGTTGCGCGAATTGCAAAGAAGAGTGGGAAACTAGGATTATCAAAACTCAAAATAGAACTACGCAAACCACTCAAACCTATGCTTGCTCAAAAAGCCAAAGGAATAAAAGAAGCAATTGAAGACATGGGCGGAGAAGCTGCGTTTGAAATAAAATTTGATGGAATGCGCACTCAAATTCACAAAAAAGGAAATGAAATAACAGTTTACACAAGACGACTTGACAATGTCACAAAACAATTTCCAGAAATTGTTGAATATGCAAAAAAAGCAATTAATGTAGATACTTGTATTATTGAAGGTGAAGCAGTAGGAATTGATCCAAAAACCAAGAGGCCGCAACCGTTCCAAAAACTGTCTCGCAGGATAAAAAGAAAATACGATATTGAAATTTTAATGGAAGAAATTCCAATTGAGGTTAACTTATTTGATATTATGATGGTTGATGGAAAAAGCTACGTAGATACTCCATTTAAAGAACGACGTAAAAAACTTGAGGAAATTATAACAGCAGAAAAAGGAAAATTCCAAGTTGCTGATCAACTTATTACAAAAGATGAAAAAGAAGCTGAAGAACTTTACAATAAAGCTTTGAAAATGGGACACGAAGGAGTTATGGCAAAGAACTTAACATCACCGTATACTCCTGGTTCCAGAGTCAAACACATGGAAAAAATCAAACCAGAACTTGAATCTCTTGATCTTGCAATCATTGGAGCGTTATGGGGAGAAGGTCGACGCAAGAAATGGATGGGCTCATTTATTCTTGGTGTCCGCGATCCAGATAAGGGAGAATTTGTTGAAATCGGAAAAGTTGCAACAGGATTAACTGACACAGATTTAGAAGAATTAACAAAAACCCTAACACCACTCATTACAAAAGAGCACATTAAAGAAGTTGAAATAACACCAAAGATAATTGTAGAAATTTCTTATGAAGAAATACAAAGATCACCAACTTATGAGAGTGGCTATGCATTACGATTTCCAAGAGTTAAGACAATAAGATCTGATAAAGGAGCTTCAGATGCAGACACAATGGATAAAGTGGAACGAATTTACGATATACAACGAAAATAATGGTAGTTACCACTGAACAATAATAATTAAATACTACTTTATTGAAGTCAAATAGTGAGGGTAATGGATGAGAGTCGAAAATAATATTCAAAATCTTTTGAAACGTGTTGGATTAAATCAATACGAATCTGCTGTTTATACATCACTTGTTTCTAACGGTGTTTCAACTGTTGGAGAGATAGCAGAACAATCCAGAGTTCCTCGATCACGAGTTTATGATGTTCTAAACAGCTTAGAGAAGAAGGGTTTTGCAATTGTTCAATTAGGCAGACCAGTAAAATACGCATCTGTACAACCAAATCTTGTTATTGAAAAATTAAAACAAGGTGCAGAAAAAGAATTCAGTAAACAAGTTAATCATTTTGAAAATATCGGAACAGATCTTGAAAAAGAACTAGGAAAAATATCTTCAAAACAAAAAGAAGATGGAAATGAATCTGTTAGTATAATTCGCGGAGAAGATAACATTAACACTCACATAAAAAGTATGATAAGTTCTGCAAACAAAAGCATAATTAAAATTACAAATGAAGATGGACTTGACCGTTTGCATAAAAATCACAGGGTTCACTTGAAAACCGCAAAGAACCGTGGGGTCAAAACACGAATTATAACTAATAATCACAAAGCAAAACTTCCAGAGGGATTCAAAAAATTCGCAGAAGCAAAGCACAATAAGACTATGAAAGGAAGATTCTTTGTAAAAGATGGAAAAGAATCGTTCTTAATAACTTCACCAAACACAGGAGTGTTAGTGAAAGGCCAATACTTAGCAAATTCGCTTGAACAATTGTTTGAGCACAGTTGGCAAAATAGTATCAGCTTCTAGCGAAACATAACATATTTATCCCAGCAATTACTACTCTATTCCAATGGACCAACCTATGTACAGTACTCAAGCGGATTTTACAAATCAAGTATCTCGTCTTGTCAAACAATCTTCTCACTTTATTGAAAATATGAAAACCGTCAAGCCAATGCAAAGTGGTACAAGTGGTTTGTTAGAAAAAATAAAAAAAGAGGTTTACAGTTCTGAAGTTACAAATGTTTCAAACATAGGAATTGATCTTGAAGTTCTTGATACAGAATTACAAAAAATTCTTGCTAAATTCTTTTTAGTGCAAAGCAGTTATAACCGCGATGCTACGCTCAAGAGTTTCCTTGGAGATTTTAATCAGAACAAAGAAGACTCTTATACAAAATTAGTTAGTTACAGTGACGGATGCATAAAACAAATTGATTCTGTAATAACTGCTTATTCCAGGGTTGAAAAAGGAATTACAAAAGCAGATCTTTGGATAAAACATATGCTTTCAAATTACTCACCAAAAAAAGTATCTGACAAAGCTAGAAATTCTCGAAAAGTAATAATAGATCTTTCAAAAATCGTTGCACATGTGCGAAATATGAGTCATACTGCAAAACTTGAATTATTGAACATTAGGAATCTTTCAGCACGACATACAAAACCTCAAATACCCCGCGGAGAATAGTTAATTCTAATATGAGCAAATACTTTCCTAAATCTATCCCAATAACTGAAGCAGCAGAGCTTCAAAAACAGCTTGCAGAAGATGTTAGTTTGGATGATAGTTTATCAGCAGACCCAAAAACAGTATGCGGCGTTGCAATTTATTCTCGAGGTAATAATGTAACTGTTGGACTTGCTCTTTATGATGTTGAAACACGAACAGTTACAAAAAAAGAAATAAAAAGCGAACACGTCGATTTCCCAGCGCTTCCAGGATGCGAAGGATTTCGAGAAGGGAAAGTAGTTGTTGATGCAATAAGAGATTTTGAAAAAGCTGATGTTTATTTAATAAATGGTCATGGAATAACTCATCCTCGTCGTCTTGGACTTGCATCACACGTTGGACTTGCACTTGATCTCCCAACAATTGGTGCATCAATTCAATTAATGTGTGGAAATATTGTAGAAGAAGATGAAGGGAAATACATTTACATGGATGAAGAAAAAGTTGGTAAAGTAGTTAAAAAAGAATTAGGAGCACCATCTGTTTTTGTAAGTCCTGGAAACAAAATAAGTATTGATTCAGCAGCCAGAATAGTAGAAAAGTTATTAATTTCTAAGATCCCTGAGCCAATTAGGATTGCTCAAGAGGAACTTGTTGCTCGATTGAAGCCGCGGGTTGGCCAGATATAATCATCTGAGAAGATTTTTGTGGTTCTTCAATAATTTTTTCTTCAACTGTTTGTTCTTCAACTTCGACTGGAACTTCTTCGGAAGATTTAACACCGAGCTGAATTTCTAACTCACTTACTCTTTGACTCATTTGAGCTAAAGCAACCCATAGCTGAGCGTTTCTAACATTCAATGTCCGCTTATACGCATACTTGTGGTTATGAGTTCCTTTAACAATTCGATTAATTTCACAATGCATACATGAATCAAGGTGTTTTCTCCAGTTGCCTTTTGATTTTGGTTGTTTCTCTGTAACAGCTTCGCTATTTTCTGAATTATCCGGTTCTCCCCCTGTTTTATTCTTGGATTTGCCAAGAATAAGCTTCATTACATCTTCAAATTGCATAGCAGAAAATCCGTGCGTAATCTCATATAAAAGAGTTGGGATTAGGTCAAATGATTTTCAGGAAGCTCCAGCCCATCCCTTTAAGCACAAACCCCGTTAGAACAAGAAAAGCTATTGAAAAGCTAGTATCAAGCAATCCTCCTGTTTTAAATGGACCTTTTATTCGAATTGTATGAAATGGTCGAAGCCAAGTAATTCCTTTAATTGTAATAGAATCCATAATAAGATGTGAAAAAAATCCAACACCAATTGCTGTTAGATAACATTTCCATCCTGCTAAAGAAAATAATTGAAAGATAAAGAAAAAGAACACAAGAGTAATTGCACCACCAAATAAACTATGATAAATTCCGCGATGCCCCATTAAAAATTCTGCAACTCTTGAAAGTCCTGGAACTTTCCTCCCAATTTTTGAATTATGATTATCAATATCAGGTAAAAGCGCTCCAAAGAAAGCAAAGACCAAATAACCATGACCTAAAACTGAAAACACACCAGCTTTTGCCAAAGCTAAAGCAAATAATATTCCTGCTGCTGCATGTGTTTGACTTCTCATAAAAACAGTTAAGGATTATATGTTTATAAAATTAGTTGTAAAGTCCTTTGTACTTTTTTTGATCTTCTTTATCAAGTGCATTCATAATTGAATAAACAAGAGTATCACGAATATCAACTGGATGCACATCGTGAAGCTCATCTTGAAGATCTGTAAAAATTTCATAAAATGCTTCAACTGCATCGCGTTCAAAACCGTCAAGCTGCATTGCAATTTGCTCAAGGCCGAATTCATCTTCAACACCACCAAGTTCGCCAATTAAAGCCTGCAAAGCTGTTTTTGCCCAAAGTTTTGCGTCTGTATATCCATTCCCTCTAAGAGATTTTTCAACTTCAGAAATACATTCCTGCCCAATCTCAGAATAACTCTTATTGAGTTTCTTTAATACGTGTTTAACATTTTTTGGAGTGTTCATTGAGGTATCGTATGAGAATTAGGAATTATTTATAGGTTTTCATCATGTACGGATCCTCGAATTCGTACCCAAATTTGCGATAATATTCACGCGCACCAATACCACTCATAACATATATTTTATTTTGAGCAAGAGTTTCAGCTTTTGAAAGAAGTTGTTTACCCCATCCTTTATGTTGCATTGAAAACTTTGACTCAGCAAGTTTACCAATTGCAACTTCAGTACCGTAAACATGAAGCTCGCGAATAATCCATTTGTCTGAAGTTTGTCGTAATCGCAAATAACCAATTAAAACACCTTTCTCAAAATCTTCTGCAGAAATAAAATATTCAGTGCCACCAGATGCAAGATATTTTTTAGTTTTAATTTGAATATTTAATTCTCCTAAATCTTGTTCACTGCGAAGTTTATGTCCAAATTCCCTACACCGAATACATTTACACTTTGCTTTAACAAGCTGGCGAAGATTACTTTTTTTAACACCAGCTTCAATAAGATTTGAAGGAATATCACGCTGCACGCGCATTATGCGAACCCATTTAGGAATAAACTTTTTTATTTTTGAAATTAATTTTGCAGCTTCTTTTGATTCAAGTGGTTTGTACTTTCCTTTTTTCCATTCCTCGTATAATTCTGTTCCAGCTATTACAAGAGTTGGATAAATCTTTATCATATCTGGCATGAATTTAGAATCTGTAAATATTTTTTTGAAAACAGAAAGATCTTTTTCAAAATTTGAGCCAGGTAATCCAGGCATCATGTGATAGCAAACTTTTAATCCAGAATTTTTCAAAAGTTTTGTAGCTTCAATAACATCCTTAACCGTGTGCCCGCGGTGTATCTTTTTGAATACAGAATCATACACTGTTTGAACCCCGAGCTCAACTCTTGTTGCACCGAGTTCCAACATTTTTTTTATGTGAATTTCTTTGCAATAATCCGGACGTGTTTCAATTGTAATTCCAATTGGTCTTTGCTTTGAAGTTTCTGCTGCTTTTTGCGCAGCTTTTAGAGTTTCATGGTTTTTTCCAGTAATTGCATTCAAACAATCTCGAATAAAATTTTTCTGATATGACCAAGGTAAGCTTGGGAAAGTTCCACCCATTACAATTAGTTCAAGTTTGTCAGTTGGATGTCCAGAGTTTTCAATTTGATCCAAGCGATTTAATACTTGAGCACGAGCATCAAATTTATTACTCCGACCTCGACGAGCTGCAGGTTCATCACCAGTATAACTTTGAGGAGCGTTCTTTCCTTTAGGACAATACATGCAAGTTCCGTGAGGACATTTGTGTGGCTTGCACATAACAGCAACAACAGAAACTCCTGAAATAGAACGCGTTGGTTTCTTCAAAAGCAGATATTTTAATTCTTTTTGCTGTCGCTTCGTAGCGTTTTTAAACAAATCATAATTACGAGGGATTGAAACATGATATTTTTTTGTAATTTCACGTTTAATTAAACGAAACTTCTTTTTATCTGGCTTCTCCGCCATTAATTGTTTCAATATTTCTTTGCAAAGTTGTTTAGTCACAACTATCCTTCACAGTAGAAACTATTTAAATCCTTAGAAATAGTGACGATTACTTTTCTAGAACGCTTTTAGATTCGACCATAAGCTTCCCAACAGATACTAGTTGTGATTTGAGTTCTTTCTCTGCATCTCTGACTTCATCGATCTTAATTTCATCATTGTATATACGATCCTGAATATCTTTCATTTTCTGTCCGAGATCACCAAGAATCTTATGTGCTTCTGACATATCTTTCTCAAGATGGGTTTCTTTTCCTTCTGTGTAGGAAAGTTTGTTCTTGAGTTTCTGTCTTTGCTGTTCTAGCCCAACCATAACCAAGTTGCGCTCATCTGCTTTATCAGGGTTTGAAGCAGTGTTTGTATTTGAATTTGTTTCTTCTGGCATTATAAATCACCTTATTTCGATAGTAAGCTTTAACTCTTTATAAGTTTAACTGGGAATATCATTTTTTCATTTCCTTCTTAATGCGTGCTTTCTCTGCATTATAAATCTTCTTTGAAATGTGACCTTGTTGATATGCTGACTCGGCAAGGGATAACTGTTTTACGAGTTTTGTCTTCTTTGTTTCTTTAATAATAACTTCTTTCTTTACAAGCTTTATTTGTTTACCTGAATATGCCTTAGCAGCATGTTCATACCGTCCAACAAGTTTGTAACCACCAAATCCGGCAACAAGCAAGAATACAAGTATAACAATAACTGTCATAGGAGATAGTGAGAAGAATTTGAGATATGGTTGTTGCTCTGCAAGTTTGATAACAGCTTTTTCTAAATTAGTTCGAGCTTCTTCAACAAATTTTGTTGTATCAGCGAAATCGATCATACCAAAAGTTTGTGTTGCTTGATCCAAACTGTTCTTGGCAATATCAATTAAATTAAATACAAGACTTACATTTCCACCACGTAAACCAATCCACTGCGCTTCAACCCAGATTTTGGTTGCAGTGCTCTTTAAGTTGTCAATTTGATTTGAAAGAAGAGCTGCAACAGCAGGTTTTGGAACAGCAGGAACAATTAATTGGAATGTTGCTTCTTTGAATGATTCCTTAGAGTTTGCTCTTAGAAGAACATCATATGTTCCAGGCACAATTTTATCTGGAACTTCTATTGTCATAACATATGTTCCTTTAGAACCAACAATAAGTTCAGGAATTGAACTTGGAGAGACATTAAAATTAAATGATTGATGTTCTGCACTAACTGTAACGTCGCTTAAGAACATCTCTCCGATGTTTTCAACAACAACTGTATGAGTTGCTTTTCCTCCAACGTAAATAGTTATATTTGAATCATAGACAAGATGCATACCGGTTTTTGATTCAGTTCCAGAAATAGCAAATGTTGAAAATCCAGGAGTTAATGCTTTATAATAAAAATACTCAGGTGTGGAACGTACTTGTTCAGTTTCAAATGTTTGCCAAGCATCTGAATATCTATGTAGAGTTATTGTGTTTTCACCAATTCTGTTTTTGCTAAACCAACTACGACTTACTCTAAAGTGAACCCAGATATCGCCAACAAGAGATTCATTAAGATTTTCGATTTCAAGATTACAATAACCATAAACAAAACCAGGAGCTGCATCGAGCCGGAATGGCTTTGTCAGATAGTTTCGTGTTCGGAATGTAAGATTCTTTTGCATTTCAGTATTATCAATAGAAACCATTCGAATGTGAGTGTATACTTCATCAGGAACAATAATTGACTTGTAACTCCCTTCAGAAAATGCAGGAAGATACTTTTCATAACTAATTATTTTAGCATCAGATGGTCCACCTCCACCACCAGCACCGCCTCCACCACCAGAGTCATCTTCTTCTTCAGGTTCTTCGGGTTCAGCAGAAGGCTTTTGAAGACTTAATCCAATAGATGCAGATGCAAGACCTGTTGTTTTTTCTATAGAAACTTTTTCAAAAAGAATAGACGCGCCACTAATAGTTAAAACAATCGCAAGTATGAATAAGATTATTGCGGTTCTCAGATCAATTTTTTCTGGAAGTTTCATCTATATTTTTCCTAATATTCTGTGTTTTTGCAATTATAAATACTATTCTTTAACGAAAGAGCGGTCTATAGAAGTAAACAGAAAGAGTTCCTTCATAGGAAGTAATCTCTGCATTAGAAGGAACGTCTAATTTTATCATTACTTCTTTTTTATTATCAGGCATCAATTTAAAATTGTTTTCAGAAACAATTAGCCATTTTGCAAGCTCTCCTTCTGCTTTGATTTTCACAAATGATTTTTGTGAAGAAGCTACAACTATTGGACGAGCACTACTTCCACCAACAGGAACATGACCAAACCACAATGCATCAGTATCAACATTTACACCAACATTTTCTGCTGTTACTGTAAGATGTGTTGGATACTCAACAATTTGATATGGTAAGAAAAGAAGCGCAACTAAACTCGCTATTATAATAATCAGTGTTGCAATGATAATTTTAGTCTTCACGATGATGCCTCAATTTTAATATAACAATTGCAAAGAAAACAACAGCAAGCACTAGTAATAAAATTGATCCGTAAAGCATTGTATTAACTTCTGCTTTTTTTTCTACAGTTTCCTCTTCCATAAGATAAATTTGAGTTGTTGCTGTTTTTGTTTTATTACCGTAGAAAAGATCTACTTTGATATCATAAACTCCAACATCAAGTCCAAGAACATCCCAGTATAACACAAGTGTTCCGCTTCCCCATGGATTTAAATCAAGTGATGCTGATTTCATATTAGCAAGAGTAGTTGAATTTTTTGTGATTTGTCCTTTTGCATAAACATTAGCTAATGGTTCATTCCATAAACTGGAGATATCTACATTAATTTTAACAACTCCACTTCTGACATTACCAACAGCACGAATACTATTAATCATAACAGTTGATGTACCAACACGAAGTATTCCGTCTGCTGTTGCTTCAAGATCATCATAATCAACATTAGCAAAAATAGAATAGATACCAGCAGATTGATTTTCAGTATTCCATTGACCAAACAATTCAGTTGTTTGTAAAGAATATAGGTTGCTTCGTTCTGACAAAGAAACTGTAGAGATTGATTCGTTGTCTGGATTAATTATGCTAACATTTCCTTTAATATTTTCAAGAGTTTCTTTTCCATAATTCTGTAAATAAACAGTAAAGTAAGCCATTTCACCTAAAGACACATCAGCAGAATCAATACTTATTACTGCATACCTTGCAGGATATGGAACAAAGAATCGAACTTGTGAAAAAACTGCAGCTTTGGCAGCAACAGCACCTTCACCAAAACCTTCTTTTGGAGCTTGGATAATCCCAACTTTTAATTCATGTAGTCCAGGGTTTGGATTTTCAGGCATTGTAAATTCCACAACCATACTTGCAACATCTTCTCGAATAATTTTAGCATTTTCAGTATATTCCCCATCAAATTGAACTTCATAGCCCATTCCTGAACCAAAAGCACCAACACCAAAAGAGAGTTGAATTGTTTTACCTGGTACAAATTCGACATTTGTTCTTGCTGGTACAATAGAAATTGCTGAAACAGAGCTTACTAAAGCTACAAAAAAAAGCGCTGCTGAAATTAAAAGAACAAATTTACGCATATTGCTAGATATTGCTTTGTGCTTTATAAAGATTACAGTTCTAACTTGCTTCTGCGGCAGATATTGTTAATGTACTATTATAGATACTTTCTATTGCTGCAGATGGAATTTGCCACTGAATCCAAATATCTAATCCATCCTCGCCATCAAGAGTACCTAATTGTGTGCACAAGGTAGTTGAATTAGTACCGTACTGTGTAAATGTAACTGTTTGAGTTCCCTGACATCCAACACCATCTCCTTCAGAAGAATTAGTAACCTTAACCCAGAAATCACCACCAGAAGTTCCAAAAAGCGTAGCTGGAGTACCGCCAGAAGACATAGTAATAGTAGCAATAACAGTTCCACTGTTATTAACAGTAATATTATCTGGCTCAATAGCACGAGCAGCACTATCAGAAACATTCAACCAATTCTGAGTAGAATACGAACCATTACCATCCCCAGTGCCAGCACTATTAATAATCGCAGAAGAAGTATTAGTATTCACATAAGCACCAGGAATCTCAGCAGAATCATTACCAAGAGATAAATTAACAGCATTATCAGGAATAGTAATTCCCACAGTTCCTGCAACATCAACAGTTGCATAACCAACTACAAAACCAGTAGGAGAAATTCTAAATCCAATACTGATACCTAATACCGCTATAATCAAAAGCGATATTATGATTAGTGAAGTTTTTGAACGATTTGCCATTATTACATTACTATCCAGCTTGTGCTGCACTTATTGTTAATGTGCTATTATATGAACCTGCCGATGCAGCTGAAGGAACTTGCCACTGAATCCAAAGATCGATTTCATCAGTACCATCACTTGCAGCTAAACGTCCGCATAGATCAGATGTATTATCAGAGTATTGTATCAAACTTACTGCTTGAATGTGTTGACATCCAGTACCATCACCTTCAGAAGCATTAGTTATCTTAACCCAGAAATCACCAGCAGCTCCAAAGAAAGCAGCAGGTGTAGCAGCTGAAGACAATGTGATATTCGCAACAACAGAACCAGTATTATTAACAGTGATATTATCTGGTTTTATTTTACGAGCAGCACCATCAGAAACATTCAACCAATTCTCATTAGTACTATTATCAAAACTGTTAATAATCGCAGATGAAGCATTGGTATTTACATAAGCACCAGGATTAGCTGCAGCGTCAACATGACCAGAAAGATTAACATGATTATCAGGAATAGTAATTGCAAGAGAACCAGAAATATCTACAGTTGCATAACTGGCACCAGATGTTGCATAACCAGTTGGAGATAGACCAAATGGGAATTTATTAGATGAAGTATAATATGCAGATGTGCCTAAAACAGAAAGTAGTATAAGACCACTAAGGATCAGTATAACTTTTTTTGTTTCAATTTTTTGTGTCATTTGTCACCTTTTTATTGAATTTTAAGTATAAATACTTTTTTTCAATTCCTTTTAAGCAATTTTGTTACTACTTTTTCACTCCATTCTTTTTTAATAAGCTCTGATTTTATTTTTTCAGAACTAAATCCCTTGGCTTTACATTTTTTAATATAATCTTCAAGCTCTAAGAGAGTTTCTTGTGCTGTCTCTTGCTTCTGCTTTTTAATTGTGTCACGTTTTTTCTTATTATCTTTACTAGATTCTTTCTGGAAATGTGCTCCCATTAAAACAAGACCACCCATTATGAGAAGTCCTGCAATTAAAAGAATTGCTCCAACAATTTTATTTTTGAAAATTCCAGCTTGACTTTCTTTCCCTACAACAAGACCAGTTGTTTTTGTACCATCAGCCTCTAGAATATTATCTGAATCAATTTTTTCAAGAACAGTTTCTCTTATTGGAGATGGAGGACGATCACCTAAAGTGATTCGGCTCTTAACTGCAAGAGTAGATCCTATGCTTACTCCTTTTCCTTCTTGTGAAAATTGCTCTTTTGCTATAATATAACCAGTTGTTTTTTCAGGATCAATTGTAAATGGAACAAGAACTTGGTAAGTGTATTGTTTCTGCTTGTCTTCGTTTGTAAATTCTAAAACTTTTGGATCAACGCTAACAAAAGCTTTCAAATCTCCACCAACTTCAAGCTCGACAACCATATCCTTGGCTTCATTGTTAAATATTAATCCTCTAAATTCGAACGTTTTTGCAGATTCATTTGGAACAAATCTTTCTCCAGGTGAAATCCCAAGTGCGAATGCCTGGGCTGGAAGCGCGATCAAGAGCGCTAGTATTACAAGTATAATTATTTTTTTCATGATTTCTCCGCAGTGAATGTTAGTGTTGATGATTTTGAACCAGCAAGTTCTGTATATGGAACTGTGATATTTATGTGAATACTCACATTACCAACAGTATTAGTGTAATTGCGGTGCAGGAGTTTACCTATATGATCAACAGCAGATGTTGCAGGGACTTGAGTCCAAGTTGTTAGTTCGCCATCTTCAATAGAATCTGTTTCATTTTCACGAGTCTGGAAAACAAAATTAGCAGTAGGATTTGCATCAGAATCCCATACGTCAGTTCCAGTGACAGTTATATTAACATCACAATTTCCATCATTTGATACAACTGGGAATCCTACAACAGGATACAGCAATGTACTATTAGTCAATGGAGCATACATGTCTCCGAATGCTGCTGTATCTCCGTCAGCAGCCATTGATATTGAGACAGAGGATTGAACTTCGTACCACCAGATAGGACCGTATTGACCCCAAGCTGTCCCATCCCATGCCCGAACTTTCCATGCATGGACATCATCAACATCTGCTTCTAGCGAAGATGTGTAATTAGTACTGTTGTCAAGGGTTGTGTTTTCAAGACCACTAACATTTATTTCAGGACTGCTGAAATCCATATCATTATCAATAACAAGCTCGTAAGTTAGTGCATCTCCATTAGTATCAGTGGAGTTGTTCCAGACAAGAACTGGCCTTCGGTTTGTTATTGGAGTTGATGAATTACTGAGAGCCTCGTCAACAGACCATT
>CAZMMZ010000008.1:9959-50141 GCA_964567575.1 Candidatus Undinarchaeota archaeon | reverse complement strand
GGATTTTCTTCTAGTTCAGGTTTTCCAATATCTTTCAGATGCGTGTTAGTTGCTTCAAAATCAAAGTCTTCAACATCTTTTTCAATAATTTTAATAGCATCCTGAGGGCAATGTCCTAAACAATTTCCTAAACCGTCACAATAAATATCTTTTACTAGTTTTGCTTTACCATCCACTATTTGCAAAGCACCTTCGTGGCATGAAGGTATACACAAGCCGCAGCCATCACATTTTTCTTCATTTATCTCTACTATACTTCTCTTTACCATAATCTTTTCACTATCCTATGTGTTGTTCTAAGCTGCAGCAAGTATTTTTTTGTTTATAGCTTTTGCGCTTGCACGGTTCTTTAATTCACCAAGTTTTCCTTTGTTCCATGAGTTTACTTTGGAAAAAAATCCAGTAACTCGAGTCATGATTTCTATTTCAGCAGAGCCGCACTCTTGGCAAGTTCCAAGTTGTGTTTCAGTCATTTTTTGATCCTCCTAATGTTCTAATAGTTGGTATACAAAAGATACTTATATAGGGTAGAGTTTCTAAAAAGATAGTATGGAAAAGAATTGCACTGTTTACAAAACAATGGATTTTGTTGGAAAGAAGTGGACGATACTGATTTTGCTTGAATTATACAAAGGTAATCAGAAGTGGAAGCGATATTCTCATATCAAGAGACAAATGCCTGATATTACTCCGAAAATCCTTTCTGCAAGATTAAAAGAATTAGAGAAGGAAGGCATGATTAAGAAACGAGTGGATGCGAGTAAGTTTCCCATAAAATGTGAATATAGTTTGACTAAAAGCGGAGCTGATTTTGTAAATATTGTTGGTGATATTAAGAAATGGTCTCTGAAGTGGAAAATTAAAAGCAAGCAGTGTAGCACTACACTGTGCAAATACTGCAAGTTATGATTAATTAAGAATTGGATGATATAATGACATGCGAAATTTCCCTTACAATGCAAAAGTTGGAACAAAAATATATCTCAGCTAGAAAACCAACTATTCGCCGGACTTCCCAGGAATCTAATGATCCATTTAAAGTTTTAATATCCTGTTTACTGTCACTCAGAACAACAGATTTGAATACTGAGCGGGCATCTGTAAAGCTTTTTGCAGTAGCATCAACTCCTGAGGGAATTGTAAAACTGCCGCTTAAGAAACTGGAGAAACTGATTTTTTCATCTGGCCATTATCATAAGAAAGCAGAAACCTTGAAGCATGTGTCTAAAGTTTTGCTTGAAAAATTTAATGGCAAAGTTCCAAAAACACGGGAAGAACTATTATCATTTAAAGGAATTGGTCCAAAAACCGCGAATATTGTGCTTCAATTTGCTTATGGACAGAATGTGCTTCCAATTGACACGCATTGCCATAGGGTTCCAAATCGTTTGGGTTGGATTGCTACAAAAACTCCAGAACAGAGTGAAGAAGAACTTGGGAAAGTTTTGCCAAAACCGTTTTGGAAAGAATTCAATAGCGTGATAATTCTATTTGCAAAGGATATTTGTAGATCGATTTCTCCAAAATGTTCTGAATGTCCTTTTGACAAGTGTTGCCCGAAAATTGGTGTTGGAAAACGCCGTTAATTACTTTCTGATTTCCACAAACCATGAATATTGCAATTACTTTCAGCAAATAGCACTTTTCCTTTTTCCTCAAATTCAACTTCAGGAGGATCACCTGGTTTCAAAACTTTCCATTGGCTTTTTTCTCCTTCAACAAAAATTCCAATTCCTCCAATAAAATGTTTTTCTTCCATTGGATGCGGTACTGAACCAACTTTTACTTTAACTCCAGTTGGTGTTTTTTCAATAACTGGCACATGTTTTTCATTTCCTTCTTCCTCTATTGTATGCGCTTTTATCAAGTTCATTGGTTTTCCACAACAAACAAGTTCTCCGACTCCAGCATGCAGGACTTTTATAACATTGTTACAAATTTCACATATGTAAACTTGATTGTTTTCAGTCATTTTAACCTCTCTTCTGAAAGTTGCAAGTGGTCAATTTCAACATCTATAATTGCTTCAAATAGTTCTTTTATTCGTTCATTATCAGCTTCTTCAGCAGCTTTTTTGTAAAATTCAATTGCTTTTGTTTCTAGAGCATGCGAATCTTCAAGATTTTTTGTGTATTCCTCACTGCATTCTTCTTTTCCTTCTGGAGTTTTATCAAGTTTCAATACTTTTTTCCAAATACTTGCATGTTCTGCTTCAACTTTTCCAAGTGTTTTGAAAAGTTTCTGAGCTTCAATTCCTGGAGTTTTCTTTGCAGCGCAGAAATAGAATTCTGCATTACTTACTTCAACTTCAAGAGCATGCTCCACATTTTTCTTGTCAGTTTCAGTTAATGGAACATCAAAATTAACTTCTGCTTCTTGAATTTCCAAAATAAATTTGCCTTTTGCACCGCAAAAAGGACAATTAGTTGGCGCAGCTGCTCCAATATAAGCATCTCCGCATATTTTGCATCTCCAAAGTTTTACCATTTCAATATTCCTCACATTTTAATTGATAATAAGCTCGCGAATGATTGCAAGCTGGACATTTTTCAGGAGGTTCTATTCCAGTGTGCGCATATCCACATTCTCTGCATACCCAAGTCATTTCTTTATCTTTTTTGAAAATGATGCCAGCTTCAAGTTCTTTCAAAAGTTTTTGATACCTTTCTTCATGGTGTTCTTCTGCTTTTGAAATTGATTTCAGACGAGCTGCAATTTTTGAAAATCCCTCTTCTTCAGCAACCTTAGCGAATTCTGGATACATTTCTGTGTTTTCATAATGCTCTCCAGCAATTGCAGCTTTCAGGTTTTCAATAGTATTTCCATAAACTGTTGGGGCTGTTGCTTCTACTTTAATTTCACCAGGGGATCCTTCTTCTTTTTTTAATTCTTGAATATGTTCAAAAAGACGTTTGGCATGAATTCGTTCATTATCTTCTGTTAGTTTGAAGATTTCTGAAATTTGTTCATAACCTTCCTTCTTTGCGATTTTTGCATAGTAGTTGTAACGGTTTCTTGCTTGGCTCTCACCAATAAAAGCTTTAGTTAAATTTTCTAATGTTTTTTTCATTTTCCCTTTGACCTCAAGTGTGCTAGTGACAACTTGCTTTTAAACTTTACTGAGCAATAAGTTTTTAACTGATTTTAATAGAGTGTTTATCAATGAACTGCACATTTTGTAAAAAACCAGCTGTAATTACTCAGGAATATTCTGGGAAGAGCTTGTGCAAGAAGCATTTTATTAAATTAACAAATGATAGAATTCGCAAAAACATTACTCTTAATAAATTATTAGCTCCCAAGGGCAAAATTGCAATTGAAGTTTCTGGAGATGTAAAATCAATAGTGGTCTGCCAGTTTTTGAAAAAGTTTTCAGAAAGAATGCCACTGGAATTGTATGCACTTGCTGGAAAAACTATTGGTTTGAAGAAAATATTAAACAAAATTGGAATTCCAATTAAATCTAGAAAAACCAAAGGTAGTTTGTTAGTTACTTCAGAAACTTTAGATGATGTTGTTAAAACTACTTTGTTTAATCTTCTTAAAGGAAAATCAAAAACAAGAGAAAGTGTGAAGATTTTAAAAGATATTCCAGAAGCTGAAGTTGAGCTTTATGCTAAATTGAATAAGTTTGAATTTATTAAATTAAAAAAGCCAGTGAAAACTGCATTAATGAAAGCAATTGAATCTAATTTAGAAAAAATAGAAACAAAACATCCAGGAACTAAATTTTCAATGAATAAGAGTTTTAAGAATTTGGAGAAAGTATTGTAAAAAGTAGCACAGCATCCTCAAATGGATTTAATAGAAAAATGCCGCTTAACCTTGCGTAATGACTCCACACCGCTGGCTATGAGCATCAACAAATCTCGCTTAGGGCTGCTCCATTCCTGGCCTGACCCGATTCACAAGAATGTCGATCCCACAGGGCGATGCTTCGACGCCAAAACACAAGACGACATTCCGCTACTAAACCTCTTTAAGACATTCAGCTCCGCCGTAAAGCCCGTTTGCGGTAACAAGGTAGGGCTAATTCCCCAGCCTAGCTGTGCCAACAAAATTATGATACTGCCTGCTTATAAATTTACCTAATCACAAATCATCGGATCAGAACAGCTTGAATGATAACAGTTTTCTCCTTTTGCAACAGAAGAAGTTTCGCAATAATCTACACAGTTATCAAAGAACAATGCATCTGTTGTATCAAAA
The DNA here is from genome assembly GCA_964567575.1 of Candidatus Undinarchaeota archaeon. Lineage (GTDB taxonomy): Archaea > Undinarchaeota > Undinarchaeia > Undinarchaeales > UBA543 > UBA543. The sequence continues at coordinate 45,932 of CAZMMZ010000008.1, read as the reverse complement.
CAAGCTATAATTTCATCTGCAGTTTGCCATCGACAATTTTCACTTAAACCAAGACAATCACCACATGCATTTGCGCTGTATGCCATATCCGTACAAGCTCTGCAACAACCATTATCATCTAAATAAGTTTGTTCACCAGTTTCTTTTGGAAGACAAACACCATTTTGATAAAGATGCGCAGTTTCACAAGTACCTTCTGTGAAAGTTGATTTCTTATAATATTGACCAACTGTAGATACTCCAAAAGTTGAAAGTGCTAAAGCACCCCCAATAACTAAAACTAAGAAAATTATTCCGACCATTGCTGTGGTTTTTGTTTCCATTATAATAAACCAGTAGAAAGTCTTCTATATAAAATAATTGGTGGGCCCAACAGGATTTGAACCTGTGAACTTCTCCGTGTAAGGGAGACGTCATAGCGACTAGACCACGGGCCCATGAATATGGCGCGGGGAGCCGGATTTGAACCGGCAAATCCTTGCGGAAACTAACTTAGCAGGCTAGCGCATTACCAGATTGTGCCACCCCCGCATCATATGCAGGCTATAATGGGATGTTTTATTCTTATAAGTATTGCTATAAGATAAAATGGCAGCGCGCATCAAGCGCGCTGAGAATTAGTGCTTTTTCCATTAGGGACGAGGAGGAAATTATACCGGCCATTATTTGATGTCGGTAGAACACTCAAATAAACTGAAAGATTGCCTTTTGGATTAATCCAACCAGAACCAATCTTTGACCATTGCTTTTCACCAACTCGTGTTATTGCTTTAAAGTCAGGTTTCTTTACCATATCAGTACCTCCACCTAAAAGACAAAATCTAAAGTTATAAAATTAATTTAACCAGAGATAGTTAATTCTTTTCAACAAGCTCTGCTTTCTTTATAATATATTTACCACTTAATCCAGCCCATTGTTTTTCAGATTCAATTACATTAATTCGCTTTTTGAAAATCGGACCATCAATAACAGTTGTGCAATATTCTCCACCTTCTCCACCAATATTAATTCTGAATTTTTCGCAAAGTTGTTTAAGTTCTTCAAAAGTTTCAGAATTCAATTCTTTGCCAAGCCAACTTTTATCAAGACCATCTGCTGAAACGCTTGTGAAAAGTATTTTAAAACCAGCATCAATCGACTCTTTAATTAAGTCTTCATGAGGCGCATTCCAATAAGGTGCAATTAATTCGCAACCTAATTCTTGTGCCATTTTCCCAAAAATCTTTCCTTGATAATTTGAAGAAACCCCACCAACTGCAAGTGCATCAATTTCTAAATTTTTCAACGCATCTTTCAATTCTTTGCTTTCACCAATATCTTCTGTTGATTTAACATGAACTTCAACAAGTTCTATCCCAACTGCCTCTGCAATTAATCTAACAAGATCAATATTTGATGTATGGAAAAGCATACTATCAGGATTTGCAGGAAAAGCACTAACAAGATACTTAACAGTATAATCATTCTGCAGACACCAGTACAATGCCATTGTGGAATCCTTCCCTCCAGAGAAAAGTATTGCTGTTTTCATACAGACTTTATTATATCCCAAAAACCTTATAAACCCCACGCGCTACACAATAGGCACTCATAATTATCGGAGGATTAAAAAAAATGGAATATGTATACGGCGCTATGTTGTTAAACTCAGCAGGCAAAGAAATTAATGAAGCAAACCTTTCTAAGGTTCTTGACGCTACTGGCGAGAAGTCAGATGCAGCTATGATTAAAGCTGTTTGCGCATCACTTGACGGTGTTGACATAGAGAAGACAATCTCTGAAGCTGCAGTCGCAGCTCCAGCAGCAGCACCTGCAGCAGGTGGCGAAGCAAAAGAAGAAAAGAAAGAAGAGAAAAAAGAAGATACTGCAGCAGCTTCCGCAGGGCTTGGCGCTCTGTTCGGATAAATGACTGAAGAGCAAGAAAACAACGCAGAGACTTCACAAGACACTATTAACGCCGGGGCTCGACAAGAAGAGTCCCAGCAAACTTCGACTTCTACAAAAATTACACTAGAAAGTTTAGAGCAAGAAGCGCAAGACTTTATGGGCGAAGGCGGACAATTTACATCAGGATATCTAAGTAGAGGAATTGGAAAATATATTCTTTTTAAGAAATCGGCAGAATCCTTAATGAAATACGGTTACAAGTGTCCTGACTGCGGACATGCAGGTGGTGGAGAAATTGATATGGAAAAACCATATACAATCACTTGCGAAAAATGCGAAACTGAAGTTTTCAAACAACAAAAAGTAAAAGGAAAACGGAAGAAAAGAAAAAAGAAAGAATAGATTATTCCTTTATACACATATACAATAATGAAAACAGCGCAGCGATTACAAATGCAGTTTTGAAACCAAACCCACCGAATTTTATCAATAAAACCAATAGCGGTAGAACAATTATTATTGATACATTAAACACGATTTCTCTTGCAACAATTAATTCAAAATAATTTTGCTTACGGGATATATCATAAAAGTAAGCCCCCAAGGGATCTGAACAGTACTCATTGCAACACCTTTGAATGTATCAACAGAAAAAATTGTCAACGGAGAATAAACAAACAAACGACCAAGCCATCCAAAGAAATGCAAAATAGTTCCAATTTTTATCAGCTTTCTTTTATCCCATTTGTCAGCAAGCTTTGCAATAAAATACATTGTTATTATTGTGAAGAAAGAAGTTAATGACACAATTCCACCAACCATTGTAACTGTTTTCAAAATCACAATCAAGAAAACTGGCCACAGCAAACGACTGATTATAGATTCAACTGCATACCCAAGATAAGAGAGATTCATTGGCAAATACTTTCGAGATATCATGTACTTACAAATATCTTTCACAGAAAAACTCATTGGCTCGTGCACATCCTCTGTAAGAAGAAGAGGAAGCATTGATAAAAGAATTATCACAGAACCAAGAATGAAATTCGCGCCAAACCCAGAGTTGATTATAATAAGTGCTCCTAGGAACGGACTAACAAATTGAACAGCACTTGAAATAATACTTAAAACCGTCATTTGTCGCGCTGTTTTATCGCGATCTGCATGTTGTATAAAATTCAAGTGATACGCAATATTAAATAAAGCAGAATGTGCAGATGCAACTCCTGGTAATATATAATACAGAATGCTTCCTGGATTAAGATAATTCAAACCAAGATAATACACCACAAGAAGTGGAAGACTCATTAACATGGTATGCTTCACACCAAAGCGCGATGAAATTTTTGAACTTGGTATTGAAAATACTGTGTAATAGATTGCAGCTATTACAAAAAACATCAGAATGTGTGAAATTGAAAACCCGCGCTGATACATAAAAATCGGAACGTAGAGTGATATTAAAGAAACACCAAATCGAAAAATTGCCATTGCACCATACAATTCATTAATATCTTTGTTTGCAAAAAAAATTGTGAAAGTGTTTGTGATCCGTAAGCGTCATTATTTCGAGTTATACTAAAGTGTATAAATAACTACCTTTTTATAGTTAAAATTAATAATCTGGTTGATGAAAAAAGAAACAGAATCTACTTTGAAAATAATTATTTTTATTACACTCGCTGTTACAATTATAGCTGCATTAATTACTGGTGCATTTGTCCTTGGTAAAATGTATCCACAATATCAAATCATACTTGACAGGCGAACAGAAATTATATCAGGAGATTCTGGAACTGGGTTTGAAATTGAAGGTGATGAAATAATACCAGAAAAAGAAAAAGACACTCCTGGAGAAAAACCAAAAGAAGAAAAACCTGAAGAGGAACCAATTGAAGAAGATCCCATAGAAGAGGAAGATCCAGAAAATGGAGATGATGAACCAGAAGTTCCACCAGTTTGTTCGGATTCAGATAATGGCGAAGTCTATATTATAGCAGGAAATTGTATTGATATTTTAGGAGCATCGCATCATGATGTTTGTTTTGATGGAAACTTTGGAGATATGTTAACTGAATTCTGGTGTTCAAATGACGAAAGTGGAATGTGTAGTGAAATGGTTCAAGTTTGTGCCCCAGAAGGAAAATGCTACATGGGAAGATGTATTCCAAATAATCAAGATCATGATGGAGATGGTTGGACTGACTTAGAAGAATATGAAGCAGGAACAGATCCAAATGATGCAGATGATTTTCCTGAAGCAGCTTGTACGGATACAGATGGAGGAATTAATTATCTACAAAAAGGAACTTGTACAGATGTTGAAGGAGCTTCAACTGATTATTGTGATGTTGGTGGTTTAGTTGAATATTATTGTAATGATAATGATATGTGTGCAAGTAATGATAATGATCCACTAATATGTGATGAAGAATATGGAGAGAATTGGTATTGTTCGGCTGGTAAATGTAAAGAGGCAGATCCAATGAGTTGTGAAGGTAATTGTTATTTAGATGCACGCTCTCCAGGCGGATTCTGCGGAGATATAGCAGAACCAGAACCATGGGCAGATTGTGCAGGTTCCCAAGGAGAATTTGGATTTTATTTAGCAAATCCAATGGCAGATATGGAATGTATTAATGAAGAACTACCATTTAATTCCTGTTGCTGTGACCCTGGATTTCATTAAAAACAATATCTGAAAAACTTATAAAGTAACTATTTCAATACAGTCTTAGCTAGAAATGAAAACAAATGTAATGGTTGTCGTATGACCCCCATGAGGGGATCTAGCTTTGCTTTTTCACAGTTTTGATTGCTGTGGAGTTGGGGTCTAATGAAAAAAGAATTACCAAAAAGATATGATGCAAAAGAAGCTGAGCCTAAATGGGCAAAGTGGTGGGAAGATGAGGACATCTTCAGATTTGATCCAAATAGCAAAAAAGAAATCTATTCAATTGATACGCCGCCGCCAACGGTTTCTGGGCGCATGCATATAGGCCATGCCTTTTCTTATTCACAAATGGACTTTGTTGCTCGCTTCAAACGTATGCAAGGATTCAATATGTTCTATCCTTTTGGAACAGATGATAATGGTCTTGCAACAGAGCGATTAATAGAACGAGAAAAAAAGATTAATCATAATGATATGTCTCGTGAAGAATTTGTAAAATTTTGTCTTACAACTCTTGAAAAAGAATTGCGTCCAAAATACACAGCAGATTGGAGAAAAATTGGAATTTCTGCAGATTATAATATTTATTACACAACAATTAACAAACATTCTCAAAAAATTTCTCAGAAATCTTTTATTGATTTGTACAATAGCGGCAGAGAATATCAAAAAGAAGCTCCAACAATGTGGTGTCCGGAATGTCACATGGCTATTGCTCAAGTAGAACTTGTTGATAAAGAACTTGACAGTACTTTTAATGATATTATTTTCAAACTTGAAAATGGAAAAGACCTTGTTATTGCAACAACGCGCCCAGAATTACTACCAAGCTGCGTTGCGATTTTCGCACATCCAGACGATTCTCGTTATAAAAAATTAATTGGAAAGAAAGCAAAAGTTCCACTATTTGATATTGAAGTTGAAATTCGCGAAGATAAACGCGTTGATATGGAAAAAGGAACTGGAATTGTTATGTGCTGTACATTTGGAGATCAAACAGATATTGAATGGTACAAAGCACACAACTTGCCACTTGTTATGAGCATAACTGCAAAAGGAAAAATGACAAAACAAGCAGGCAAATATTCTGGAATGAAAATTGGAGAAGCACGCAAAGCAATAATTGAAGATTTAGAAAAAGAAAAATTGCTTGTAAATCAAAAACCAATAAAACATCCTGTTAATGTTCATGAACGTTGTGGAACTCCTGTTGAAATTATTAATTCAAAACAATGGTTCATAAAATATCTTGATATTAAAGAAGATCTTCGTGTTGCTGGAGAAAAATTAAATTGGTATCCAAAACATATGATAAACAGATATCTGAATTGGGTCGAAGGTCTGCAATGGGATTGGTGTATCTCAAGACAACGCTTTTATGGTGTTCCAATTCCAGTTTGGTATTGTAAAAAATGTGGAGAAGTGCTTTTGCCTGATGAAAAAGATTTACCAATTGATCCACTGAAAGATAAACCAAAGAAAGCTTGTAAATGCGGTTCAAAAGAATTCGAACCAGAAAAAGATGTTCTGGATACTTGGGCAACCTCATCTCTTACTCCAAAACTTGCAGTGGAATTATTCCCAAAACAATTTGACAAAATTTATCCTATGAATTTACGTCCACAAGCTCACGACATTATTACATTCTGGTTGTTCAACACTGTTGTTAAAGCGCAAATGCATGAACACAAAAATCCTTGGAAAGATGTTATGATAAGTGGCTGGGCTCTTGACCCTCACGGAAAGAAAATGTCAAAGAGTTTAGGAAATGTTGTTGATCCACATGAAATGATTGAAAAATACAGTGCTGACGCGTTACGCTTTTGGGCAGCTGGTTCTTCACTGGGTGAAGACTTGTCATTCCAAGAAAAAGATTTATCAACAGGATTAAAATTCGCAACTAAACTTTTCAATGCTAGTAAATTTGCAATAATGCAATTAGAAGGTTACAAACCAGGAAAGAAACCAAAACTTCGAGAAGTTGATAAATGGATTCTTTCACGACTTAATTCAGTTATTAAATTCGCAACAGAATCTTTTGAGAAATATGAATATTCAAAAGCAAAACTAGAAACAGAAAAATTATTCTGGCATGAATTCTGCGATTATTATCTTGAAATTGTTAAAGATAGAATTTACAATCCAGAGAAATATGGAAAAGGTGGAAAAGAAGCAGCGCAGTATACTCTTTACACAGTTGCTTCAACAATACTCAAACTCTTTGCACCAATAATGCCTTACGTTACTGAAGAAATTTATCAAATGTATTTTAATAAATTTGAAAAAGCAAAGAGCATTCATATTTGCAAATGGCCAGACGCAGGAGAACCAGATGAAGCAATTGAAAAGGCTGGTGAAACTTTGAAAACATTAATTGCTTCAATCCGCCAATACAAACAAGAAAACGGAATTTCTCTTGGCAAAGAAGTCAAAACAATTTCTATTGACACAAAAGATTCTGAATTAAAAGAAGTAATAGAAATGTTTAAATTAGATTTACAAGGCGTTTCCAGAGCAGGGGCTCTTAAATTTGGAAAAGGAAACGGAGAGAAAGTAAAATGCGAGCTTCCTGTTGAAATATACGTAGAAATCGAGAAAGAAGAATGACAGATGAAATGAGAGATCTCAAAAAGAAGCTGAAAGAATTGACTTCATATAGAGGACGTCATACAGAACTTATTACAGTTTATGCAGCAGACGGTTATAATTTAGATAAAGTTACACGTAGACTTTCTGATGAGCAAGGAACAGCCGTTAATATTAAAAGCGCTACCACACGTAAGAATGTTACAACTGCTTTAACTAAAATTCTTCAACATTTAAAACTTTTAAAAAGAACACCTAAAAATGGAATTGCAATTTTTTGTGGAAATGTTTCAGAACAAGAAGGTAAAGAAGATTTTACAATAGTATCTATCACACCCCCACGACCACTTAATTTAAATTTATACAGATGCTCACAGAAATTCGTAATGGAACCTCTTGAAGAAATGCTTGAGGATGTTGAAACATACGGTATTGTGGTTGTTGAAAGGCAACACGCTGATGTTGCGTTGTTAAAAGGAAAGCGCTATGAAATTGTGAAGAGTTTTGACTCATTAATCCCGGGAAAGTTCCGTGCTGGTGGTCAATCTGCTCAGCGTTTCGAGCGTGTTATTGCAGGAATGGCAAAAGAGTTTTACAGAAAAATTGCTGACGTTGCAAATACTACTTTCAGAGATATTAAAGACCTTAGAGGAATTCTTGTTGGAGGCCCTGGACCAACAAAAGAAGAATTTATGGATGAAGGAAACCTTGAAACTCATATAAAGAAAAAAGTTATTGGGGTGCTGGATATTGGTTATACAGGTGAGACCGGAATTACAGAACTTTTAGAAAAATCTAAAGATATTATTGCAGAAGCTGAAATAACAAAAGAAAGAAATCTTGTTGCGAAATTCCTAGACCATCTTGGAAAAGATGACGGACTTGCTTTATATGGTGTTGAAGAAGTTAAACGTGCTTTAGCACAAGGCGCTGTTGAAACTGCAATGCTTTCAGAAGATTCTGAAGATGCACTTATTGAAGAATATGAGAAACTAGCACAAGATGCAGGCTCAAAATTCGAATTACTTTCTCTAGAAACACGCGAAGGTCAGCAAATTAAAAATCTTGGTGGCGCTGCAGCGATTTTAAGATATAAAATGTAATGTTAACATCACAAAATGTGAGGTTAACCTCACATTATCTATCGAATTTTAAACTTTTTTCCAAATAATTTCAAAACAATTGGTTCTTTACCACGAACTTCACCTAAAATATCAACAGACATTTTTGGAAGAATCATATAACCCATTTCAATGTTTCTACCAGATACACTAACTTTTTCTTCAACAAAAGTTTGATCAGGCACGCGTGCAAAAGTTACATGCGCAGGATCAATGAATTCGGTTTCATCCCATGTTGGATCTGTTGGAACCCATTTGCCAATGTATGATTCAACCCAGGTGTGTTCCTGCCAACCAACAGGGAAATTATATGGCGCAGCACCGTAAACGTGTCGCGCTGGAATACCAACAGAACGTATAAGCGCTTCAGCAAGATGTGAAATTTCAACGCAAACTCCGCGCTTATTATTCAAAGTCCAAAGAGCATCAAGAGTTTCATTTTCAACTGCACGGTCATAAACAATATTCTGATATGCCCATTCGGTAATATCCTGAACTTTTGAAAGTTGATTTGAACTATCTTTAACAATTGAAACTGCAAGATTTTTTATTTTGGAATCCTCACTCTGAACCATATCATTTGCATCCATGAATTCCTGAGGAATTATTTCAGAAGAAGGAAGAATAGTAGTTATGTCTAATTTTTGAACTTTCACCGTTGTCCAAAGTTTATATTTATTAACACCAATTTTTGGCTCTGAAAAATTAAGAAGAACAAAAGAATTCCCCCATTCATCTTCACCAATTGTAAAGGGTTCTGATGCACCAAATTCAATAATTTCAAGATGGCCGCTTGCTTCTGGATAATTCAAAGATTTAACTGCAGCCCAGTTTAATTTTGGAATTCCTTGATTATTAGATTTAATTTCAAATTCTCCTTCAAATGTAAGTTTTATTGTGGCTTCTTCAAGATTTTCAACAGGAGATTTTTCAATTCGTAAAAAGAACGTACTGACGAGAGCAAATAACAACAGACCAGTAATCAGCATTGTTGCAATCAGTTTTTTCATTAAATAAGAAAAGCTTTTAAACTATATAAACACAACTCATAGATATGGGATCTCGAAGTTGGAAATTTGTTAGTCTTGCAATTTTAATTGGAATTTTAGCAATTGCAGGTTATGTTCTGTTTGAATTTATTGACGTTCTTCTTCTAAGTTTAGCTATTGCTTATATTGCAGCACCACTTGCAAAAAAGATGTATGGAAAACCTGTGAAAAAAGATATGAAATATCTTATTGCATCTGTATTTGCAGTTACAATTGTTTCGATACCGTTTATACTTGCAACATTTTACGGACTTAATTATTTACTAAGATGGTTTATTGAAAATTTACCAGCAATTCAATCTGGAGCTTTTGCAAATACATTAAAATTCAGTTTGAAAGAAGTTGGATTTGGAGTTCTTAGTGAAAGAATTGCATCAGAACTTTCAAAAGTTGTAGTAGGACTTTCAGCAAGTCTTGGAGAATTTATAGTGCGACCAACCTGGCTTCTGGATTTAATACTTAGAATTGCACTCTTTTTCATTACTTCATTCTATTTTATTTATGAGGGACCAAATATTAAAAAATTCATAAACAAAAACATTCCAAAGAAAGAGAGATTTTTACAAGAACTTATGGATGCTTTTGATCATATTTGTTACGGATTATTTGTTGGACATTTCTTAACCTCAATAATTATTGCAATATTCTTTGGAGCTATTTATTGGGCTATTTTCCAACCTGCAATATTTTCATTATTAACTCTTATTCTAATGATGTTTGTAATATCATTCTTACCAGTTATTGGTCCTTGGTCATTATACATCCCACTTGCACTATGGCACCTGTTTATTCTTCCAACTGGCATAATTAGAGTTATGATTTTCTTTGCTCTTTGTATGGTTTTTCTTACAATTGCACCAGACCTTTACATAAGACCAATGCTTGTGAAACGCGAATCGGACATCCACCCTCTCCTAATTATCTTCGGTTTCTTTGGAGGGCCAATAGTATTTGGAATTAAAGGAGTAATTATTGGACCATTAATGCTAGGACTTGCACACGCTCTTCTAAGATTATATGTTGAAAAAAGACACGTCCTAAAGGAGCTTATTGAACACTTCTAGAAGCACGTCGTTTTATTTTAGAACCGCAAATATCACAAACCCCAGTTCGATTATATTTTTTTCTGCAACCTGAACAATAATATTCCCAAACAAGAACTTTTTTTATTCCTTCCTGCGCAACTGGAATAAATTTAATATTAAGATCTTTAGCAAGATTTTGAATACCATAATCATCTGTAACAATTGGAGCATTAAATTCAAGAGAAAGCGCAAGAAGTTCCATATCTGGCAAAGAAACATTATCATTTAATTTTATATTTTTATCTTTGACAATTTTCAGAAAAACTTGTTTTGGATTTTGTTCTTCTAATTTTTTTATATCATCTCGTTTTTCACCAAGCTCATTAATAACGCGCGGGCTTGTGATTAAGCGATCTTCTGGATACTTCTCTACAAAATTATTTATTACTGCTGATGCATCTACAATTAAAATCATTTGATAACCGCTGTCCTAAGAATTTTAGCAAAGTCAATAAGGAATTTACCCTTATCCATTATTTGCGTATCATCAGCCCAGATACTTGGATTTTTGAAAACCCCATCCAAATGGCATTGTGCTCGAACAGTTCCACCAAAAGTAATATTTGTCCCAAGCGCAATATGTGCAGTACCTAATACCTTTTCATCTTCAAGAACTTTACCAGTAATTTTTGCATCTTCATTCAAACCAATACCAAGTTCAGCAATATTGTACGCATTTCGTCCAAGAGGACGAATAAAAGTTGAAAGTTTATCTGCTTCTTTACCACCAGTAATCTTTGTAACAAAACCATTTTTAACTTCAAGAGTAATTGGCTCTTTGATTTTGCCAACTTCAGCCATTGAAGCATCAATAACAATTGTACCTTCTGCTTCTTTTTCAACAGGAGCAAAATAAACTTCTCCGTTAGGTAAATTCCCCCAGGCCCCAGTTTTGTCATAAATTCCACAATTATAACCATGAATCTCGCGACCACCAAATCTAAATGTTATATCGGTGCCAGCTTCAGTCTGAACTCTAATAGTTCGATTCTTTTTGAGGACTTCAATAAGAGCTCTGGCTTTTTTACGGATATTTTCATAATTTACATTCAACGTCCTTGCAATACTTTTATCCGTAATACCCGGCATACTCGCTATTCGTGTTCCAGAATTTGTTGCTTCTTCACGAGCCTTTGAATGAGAATATGATTTTGAAGTAATTAACAAAGTAACATCAACCCTCTTCATTGCTTTAGCAACTTGATCAAGAGGCTCTTCTCCATCAACTTTTGCAGGAGGAATATCCATAATCATTCCGCCAGCTCCAAGTTCAATAGATTTTTTGAAAAAAAGACCACCAATATCTCCCATTTGGTGATCAGTAAGAATAAGAACAGACTCTCCTGTTTTAATACCCATACACTTTTTTAGAGCATTTTCTACACCGCTTTCCACACGTTTATTAAAAACCTCTTCTTTCGTTGCCATAGTTTGGATTGTTAGAATTTACTAAACCTTTTTATATATGTTGTTATTATTTTCTAACTAGGTGTAAGATATGGCAACAAGTGCAATACCAGCAACAAGACTAAAAAAAGGCGACTTGATCCTTTTAGAGGGACAATGCGATGAAATTTTTAAAATAAAAAATACTTCAACTTCAGCTCCTGGAAAACATGGACACGCTAAAGTAAGAATTATGTATGAAAACATTTTCACTGGAAGCGGTGGAGAAGTTACTTACTCAGGGCACAAAGAAATTGAAAAACCAGTAGTTGAAAAAGAAAAATCTCAAGTTTTATCAATTACAGCAAAAGTTGTACCAAATGATCCAAAACTAGCAACAACCCCTGCTGTAGCTCAACTTATGAATTTAGAGACTTTTGAAACATATGATCTTCAAGTTCCATTAGACATGGATGAAACCCAATTACAATCAGGTATAGAAGTTGAGGTTAGGGTTTACGGCGCAAAGAGATGGATTGAAAGAATAATCCCAACCGGTTAACGATATAGAGAGTAACAAATGATAGAAACAATATTGGTAGGAGCAGCTGTACTTATTTCAGGTTTCTTATTGTTCTTCTTATTAAAAAAAACATTAAAGCTAACTTTGCTAGTATTGTGCTTAGGAGCTGCTTACGTAGCACTTAAATACTTCTTTGGTATAATCTAAAAAATAATGGTTCTTGAATCAATCATTTCACCACAAGAAGTTGAAAAACATCCTTTGGATATGTTAATTCTTGGATTCGTAGTTGCAACAACTGGTTTATGGTTAGCTTATTACATTTTTCCACAAGGCGCAAGCGCGTGGTTCCTTTTCTTTACTGCAATGGCACTTGTGCCAATGATTTATCGTATATTTTATTTAGAAGAAGGAAAAGAATGTGAGAAAATTGTGAAAGAAACCCTATGGCAGCGACACGATGAAGTTATAATGGTTTATTTATTCATGTTCTTTGGAATGCTTATTGCATTTTCGTTTTGGTTCACAATACTCCCAAGTGACATCATACACGTGATGTTTAAAGATCAAATCGGGGAAGTTATGAGGATCCAAAACTTAAGAACAGTTCTTGTAGGATCATTAATTGGTGTTGAGGGTGCTGGTTTAACTGGTTATTTAATCAATAAAGCAACTTCAATGGCTGTAAGCAAAGTAAAACTTCTTGAATTAATTCTTGCAAATAACCTTAGATTGCTTTTCTTATTTGTTGCATTTTCATTTGTATTTGGAGCAGGTGCGCTTTTACTTTTAACATGGAACGCAGCAGTTGTTGGTGTAGCAATTGGAAATTTAATTCGAACAACAGTTGCAACAGGAGCTTCTGTTGCATCAAAAACTGGAACCTACTTTACAGCATTCCCAATAAGTTTCCTTTCATTTTTTGTTCATGGAATTTTTGAAATAGTTGGATACTTCCTTGGTGCAATTGCAGGAGGAATTTTCTCAGTTGCAATTGTAAGAAAGCATTACAACAGACCGGAATTCAAACGAATTGCAGTTGATGTTGGTATCTTTATGCTAGCAGCAATTCTGCTTATGATTATTGGCGGAAGTATAGAAGTTTATATTACTCCGTTGCTTTGATTTCAAGACAAAAACCTTAATAAAAGCATAGTACTGATTTGTATCAATGAATTCAGAACAAGAATCCCTTTTCTGGGCAGACCAATGGGCGCATAGAATTATTAAGCGTGTTGAATCAGATGACGATTTAAAAAAAGTTGTTAAGAAAAACGGTTACATCTGTATGGATGAAAAAACACCATCAGGGCATATACATATTGGCTCAGGACGTGGTTGGGTAATAACTGATGCTATTGCAAAAGCATTGCGAGATCAAGGTGTGAAAGGCAGATTTATTTTAGGTAATGATGATATTGATCCTTTTGACAAGTTTCCAAATTATTTGAAAAAAGAAAAGTATGAAAAATATTTAGGAATGCCATTCAGAGATATTCCAAGTCCTGAAAAAGGATACAAAAGTTATGCTGATTATTATTTTAAAGAATGCACTGAAAAATTTGATAAGTTTGGAATTGAAGCTGAATTACAAAGTACTGGAGAAAATTATGACAAGGGCTTGTTTAATGACACAATCAAAATTGCATTAGATAATACTAAACAGATTCAAGATATCTACAGGCAAATTTCAGGAGAAGACTCTGCTGGTGTAAAGAAACTACCATTCAACCCAATCTGTGAAAAGTGTGGAAAAATCGGAACCACAGAAGCTTACGAATGGGATGCTGAAAAAGAAGTTATCAAATACCGCTGCAGAAAAGACTTAGTGAAATGGGCACAGGGTTGCGGTTATGAAGGAGAACGCTCACCTTACAATGGTGGTGGAAAGTTCCCATGGAAAGTAGAATGGGCAGCAAAGTGGCCAAGTATTGGAGTTGTTTATGAAACTGCAGGGAAGGACCACTTTACTCACGGTGGTTCAAGAACAGTTGCAGTTCAAATTGCAACAGATGTTTTCAAATATCGACCACCGTTACCAAGTGATTGGGAACAAACAGGAAAAGGTTATGAATTCTTTACTGTTGGTGGGAAAAAGATGAGCACTTCAAAAGGATCTGGAATTGGATTTGCAACTATTTCAGAACATGTCCCTCCAAAATTATTGCGATATCTTTTAATAAAAACAAGACCCCGCGCTGTACTTGACTTTGACCCATATGATTCAAATAAACTCTTGCTTTTGTATGATAGTTATGATGCAACAGAAAGGATTTATTTTGGAAAAGATAAAAAAGAAAATGAACGCGAACTTGCACATGAAAAACGATTATATGAATTAGCTCATGTCGGAGCACTTCCAAAGAAACTGCCGCTGCAAATTGGTTTAGGACATGCTTCAATGGTTGTGCAATCAACAAACTTTGATATTAAAAAATCTCTAGAAATTTTAAAAGGAACTGGACATATTCCTGCTAAAACTTCTAAAGAAGATTTAGATTATGTAAAGCAAAGACTTACTCGTGCAAAGCAATGGATTGAAGAATTTGCACCAGAGCAATACAAGTTCATTGTACAAGAAAAAGTTCCTGCAGAAGTTAAAGAACTTAGCAAAGAAGAGAAAAAAGCACTTAACAAACTCTCTGATATTATTGGAACAAAGAAGTGGAAAGAAAAGGAATTAGAAAGCGCTATTTATGAATTTGCAAAAGAAGAATTAACACCAAAACAACTCTTTAGATCTGCGTATTTAGCTTTGCTTGGAAAAGAACGTGGACCAAGATTAGCACAATTTGTTTTGAGTTTGGATAGGAAATTTGTTTTGGAACGATTTAAAGTTTAGTTTTTGAAAACCCAACATTTTAATATAAAAAAACAAGATAGATAGTATGTCTTTTTCACAACAAGTTATAAGAAATAAGGAGAAATACGAACCATTAAGAAAGTACTTGCACCATAAATATTTTAAACCAGTTCTTAGGCAAATTGACACTCATCCTGCAAAAGGTAGAGAACACAAAAATAGTTTACAGAATACTAGACCTGTTTTTAGAAATAATGCCAATCATAGAAAAGCGAGATGGTTCCTAGAGCTAAGTACTAAGAAGAAGTTTTTTGAAGAATTAGCAGAATTGTGAAATAACTTAAAGCTTAGGCTCTTTTTTGAAATTTTCACTCTCTTTCTTATACAACAGATAAGAATACACAAACATCCAAATTACCATTCCAAAAATTGGAATCATAATTCCCCAAACAATAAATTTAACTGGCAGAACCAAACCAACAATAGCTAACCAAACACCAAGTCCAATAAATACCTTAGAACCAATTTCGTGAGTTTTTTTCCAAACAGTATCACTTGCTAAAGTCCATGGAGTCCTAATTCCAATAAAGAAATTCCTTTTAGCAAATTTAATTAGATAACCAATAACCACCATCAGCAACCCAACTGCTGGCATTAATAGCACATTAAAATTAATTGAATAACCAAAGTTAGGCAAAGTTGTGAGTATAAAGACATAGAACATAAATGCAAGTATTGAAACTTTCATTACAAAAAAATGCTTCATGAAATCTTTAACATTCTTTCTGAAAACTTCAATACGTGGAATTAATTCAAAAAGTGCATAAATAAAAATAATTATTCCAGGAAACATCAGCACATGAAACAATCGTGATCCATAAGCATCAACTTCTCCAGCAGCATTCCAATGTGTTGGAACTTGCTCTGGCAACAATGGATAAATGTAAATTGCTGTAACAAGCGTTAGTAAAATTATAACAATCGGAAGTAATTCTTTTTTATTCATTTTCTTTACCTATAGCTTCGCGTATGATGCGAATAAAAGACCGTAGGTTCTTCGCGTATAAAAATGTTTTCTATCTTCTCATTGAACAAATTTGCGAGTTTAAAAGCAAGATCAAGCGATGCATTATACTTCCCAAGCTCTATCATATGGATGGTTTGACGACTAACACCTAAGAGCTCAGCTAGCTTTTGTTGTGAGAGATCATTTTTCGCTCGAAGAGATTTTATGTGATTTTTCATGATATTTATGTAAAGAATACTTTACATCTTGTAAAGATATGTTTACATATGTACTATTTAAGGGTTTCGATACAAGATTTGGAACCCTCACATAGCAAATTAGGTAACTTTTTAAACTATTCAAACAAATAGAAAAACATGGCTGAAGAATCCTTTGCAATACAAATCCTAAAACCAATAACAACATACGTACTATTACCACTTTGGTTCGCAATTTTAATTTACATAATTACAGGGATAACTACAATAAAAAAAGGAATAAGTTTACGAGAAGGAGTTCATCACAAAACATTCTGGTTTGTTGCAATAACAGCATTGCTTTGGTTGGTTACGCTTTGGCTCCCAAATAACACATACTTACCAGGAAATTCAATAACCTATCAATTATTTATTGGCATGATCGCAACAATAATGACATTGTATTTAGGGGTGTTTTATTTTTCTGAACTAGTAGCACCTGAGAACACACTTAGAGAACTTGCAATTGGTGCAGGAATAACAAACACAAAACTATCACTAAAGAACGCAATAAAGATGTTCAAAAATGATGAAGACGCAGTTAAAGACAGTGCAGCAATGTTAATGCTAACAAACACAGCAACAATCTTGCGTAACTTCATAGTTATGGTAATAATTGGCATATTCTTTAAAGTGTTTAACACACCACCACTCTTCTTCTGGGTTTCAATGATTTCAATGGCAGTAGTTTCAGTAGTAGCTTACTTCTTATTTAATTGGAAAAGCCAAAAAGAAGAAGCAGAAGAATACAGTTTCTTTTCTCCAAAAGAAACAATAATTTCAGTTCTATTATTCTTTGTATTTTACCAAGTTGGAGTTTGGATATTTACAAAACTTTCATATGTTGGGCTTTACATGTTAACAGCAATTTTAGGAGTTGCTTATGGTGGAATGCCTCTTTTCATAATTGTAGCACTCCTACTTGCAAAAAAAGTTTCAGTAATGGTTGCGCTTTATGCAGTAATAATTGGAACAGTTGCTTCAGTTGCATCTAGCTCAACATATGCATTTATAGGAAAATCAAGAAAATTAGGAATTTATTTAGCAATTGCAGAAGCTTCAGTAATTTTAGTCGGAATAGGCACGCTGCTAGTACTGGCATAATTAAATACCACAATCTTTATAACCTACAAGACACTCAAAGAGGGGTGGTGGTAAGATGGTAACAGCATTCATTCTGATAATGACAAAGACTGGGAAAGAGAAAGAAGTTATTTCAGAATTACAACAAAATAGCAACATAAAAGAAGCATGGGCAGTCTATGGAGATTATGACATCATAGCTAAAGCAAATGTCGCAGATTTAGATGGATTAAACTCGCTACTTTTACAACAAATAAGAAACATACAAAACATTTCTATGACTTCAACTTTAATTGGACTTTAATGAACTTTAAAATACTAATTAAAATGATGGCGGTCTTGGGCGTGATGGTAGGGCTTGCCTTCTTTTTTGCAATGTTTCACTTTGTTTTTAACAGTTAAATGGATCTAGAAAATATTATAGAAATAATAGAAGGAAGAAGGTATGAATGCAATACCTATGTGTTGAAAGGAGAAGAGCTAGTTCTTATTGATCCCGGAAGTGCAGACAACCACGATTATCTTATTCAAAAACTTCATGAAAAAAATATTAATATTTCACAAATAAAACTAATTGTGAATACACATTGCCACTATGATCATGGTGGTGGAAATAAAAAACTAAAAGAATTCACTAAAGCTCAACTTGCAATTCATTCTCTTGATGCCACTGCACTTGAACAAGGAAATTCAGAAAAAACTGGTTTCAAATTTGCTTCAAATTTAAATTATATCAAAGACAAATTAGGAAAAAACGAAATAGATACACTTATTATTGAAAGGAAATTGGAAGAAGGATATTTAATTAATGGATTCAAAGTAATCCACACACCTGGACATACTTCTGGTTCAATTTGTTTGTATAATGAATCTGAAAAGATTTTGATATCAGGAGATACGATTTTTGATGCAAATTCAATAGGCAGAACTGACTTGCCTTCTGGAAGCTCAGAACAATTAAAACAATCATTAGAAAAATTATCAGAATTAGATGTAGAAATTATCTTACCAGGACATGGTCCAGTAATATTAGAAAATGGAACCAGTGCAATTTTACAAGCACTGGAAATAGTATAATTATTCTGCTTTTACGATTTGCTGAAACTCTTTTACTTTTGTATGCATTTCAGAAAGAACACCTTTCATTCTTGCTAAAAGAGAATCAAGCTTTTCTTTTTCAGATTGTAAATTCTGAACATCGTGTTCATGACCAGAAAGTCTTGTTTCAATTTCGCTTTTTTGAGCTCGCAACTCAGAAATAATTTGATTCAAACGAAGTTCTTCAGTTTCTCTATAATTAACTTCTTCAGAAAGAGTTTCTTTTGTAAGTTCTAATTTCTTAACTGTTTCAAGAAGTTTTTCTTGCTTTTGATTCAAAAGTTCTGAATGATCATCAAAATGTTTTTTGATAGATGACAAATCAAGTGCAGTAGAAATACCCTCATTAAGGCATTTAATATTGCTGTGAACCTCATTGAATGCTTCAATACGATGAGGTGCCATTAAATTTTTCTCTTCAATTTTTGTCTCTGCTTCCATTTTACTATTCTCCTTAGAGATATAATACGTAAGACTGCTCCTTATTAAAGTTTTCTTAAGATAAAAAGAAAATAAAACGATACACAATATGTGTTATTACAATAACTGGAAAACCAAATTGAGGCATTGCAAAACTAAGGAAAGCACCGAGCACTAAGCCATCAGCCATTGCCGGAGCTCCATAAAAAATTCCAGAATAAATTGAATAAATAACAGACATTATTAGAACTGAAACAGTAAAACTAAACATGTTTGTTAAAAATCCAAGTAAAAGAAGTCTGAATAATACTTCTTCAATAACTGGATTTATGAAAACATGAAATGAAACTGGCCAAATTCGTGATGGTCCTGCAGGGAGCAAAACTGATCTTAATGGAAAAGTAATTCCAGCAGTGAATAAACCTAATGCTAAAGGAACCATCCAAAAGGCCATATTGTGAAAGTAACTCCAAACATTCATTTTGCTGAATTGGTTACGAAAACCAAGAAATTATGTAAAATATGAGCAATTATAGGAACTCCTATTCCTAATGTTAGAAAAGCCCAACCCCAGATAAGTCCGTCTACGAACGAATCAATAAAGGTAAACCCACCCCAAAGGATGTGGCCTATTGCAAATAGAAAAGATGAAGCAATAACAGCAATCAATACTGAATTAAAAAATATTGTAAATGCTGATATTAAGACTAATCTAAAGATTATTTCTTCTATGATTGGTCCAGAAATGACAGATGAAAGAAAGTCTCGAGTACGGAAACCAATTGATCGATAACCAGCAGATGATAATATGACATTTAAAATAAACGCAACAGCACCTAACAAAAAGCCCCATTCGACCATACCTGCGGCTATATTTACGCCAAAGATATTAACCCTAAGGACTTCTCCAATAATACTACCTAAATGATACGCTGACATTTGTCACCACTCTTAAGGGGTGACATATATCCTATATAAGTATTTCGAATGGGTGAATATTTAAATGGAAATTAACTATAGCGCGTTATGATACCAGTATGGATCATACTAGCATTGTCTGCAGCAGCATTAATTGGATTTAGCCATGTAGCAGATAAAGCAATTTTGAATCAATACCTTAAGCCAAAAGAATTTGTAATGATTTACATTTTTAGAATATTGTTTATAATTCCATTATTATTTTTTGTAAAGATATCATTTGATCCAGTAAAAAGCACATTCTTCTTTTTCTTAGGAATTCTGTTTACATTAGCTGTTTCAGTTTTTGCAAAAACACTAAATGAAGAAGAGGTATCAAGAGTTGCACCAACATTAGGAACAAGCCCACTTATTGTAATGATATTATCTGCAATTTTCTTTAATGAAATATTTACAACGAAAATATACATAGGAATCGTAATGGTAACATTTGGCGTATTGTTAATGTCTTACCATTTGAAAGAACATAAATTCAATATCAAAACAGAATGTCGCGCATTTTCTGGAGCAACACTTTATGCAATAATTGTTATTTTAATAAAATACTTTGTAACTCCAGAAACAATACCAATTCTTTTCTTCTGGTTTTTAATTGGTTCTTCTGCTTCAGCAGGAATATTTTGGTTATCAAAAAAAGATTCACAACAGATTTGGGAAAAATTCAAACACAGAAACTTGATAATACTATTAATTGCAACGCACATCTGCACGGTTTTGAGTTATTTTGCTAACATAGGAGCAATTACACTAGGACCAGCAACACTTGCAACAACATTATACGCAACAACCCCATTCTTTGTATTAATCTTTGCAACATTCTCTTCAATATTTTTCAAGAAATACATGCATGAAGATGTTAGTAGATTTACAATAATACAAAAAATAATTGCAATAGCAATAGTTCTTTCTGGAATTACTTTAGTAATTTAAACACCCATTAACATTCTTATAGTATTTCTGCTTCCAGGACCAAGAGTTACAACAAGAATAGCAAACTTGATTATATTCTTGAATTGTGTATCATCTTCCAATTTGTCAATTGCCCACAATGCAAATAAAACTACAACGAATTTCAAAGGAATCATAATCCACGCAGATCCAACAAGATTAATCAAGAACGTTGGAAGGATATGCTTTTCTGAATAACCATATTGGCTCATTCCAATTGCAGTTGACGCTGCATCAAACATTGCAGTTGTTAACACGCAGATATTAATTGGTGTGAAAAGTTTATCCCATTTTTTAGAAAGTCCATAAAAAATTAAACCAAACAACGCAGTTAAACCAAAAATTTTCAAAGCTGCTAAAGGTTGAACAAATTTTAAGAATGTGAATGCAGATAAAACAAAAGCAATTCCAAATGTAATTAACATAAACTGCCAATAGTTTGGTTTAAGTGGAGTTTTCTTTTCAATAAATAAACCAATAAGCATCGCCGCAATTGCAATTAATGTAAACATAATATAAATTATCGGAGTTTGGAAATAAGGCAAACATTGTGGAACTGCATCAGCATAAACATGCCAAAGCGATCCAAGCACAACAAACGGCGCTGCACCTAAGAAAAGCTTCCCATCAATTTTCACATTTAATCTTTTCAAAAGATAATATAAACCAAATGCAAGCACTGCAGCTAATAATCCATACACTAAAGTGTTGTAAATATTATATCCATTTGTTGCACTGCAAAGAGGTTCTGCGAAGTATGTTGTAAAGAAAGATGCAAGAGTCATGAAAACAATTCAATTAATCTGTTTAAAAACTTTTTTAATCCAATTCTACAATGGAAACCTTATCTTTATTGCTTACATCAATTGAGCCATTATACAAAATATGAGGAACATACTCAAATAACAAAAGCATTTCATTATTCTTTATGCGTTTTCTAAAAGCTTTTTTTGTTTTATCTGGAATTACACTATATTTGTCCATATCTTTTGGATTGAACCAATCAATTTGTTTATCACTAATATATTGATACACATATCTAGACAAAATTTTATTCCAAGAACGATACCAAAATACTACAGCTTTTGAAGGATCCAAACAATCAACATCTACTTGATAAGATTTTTTAATCAATGCATGATAGCGATTTTTAGGAAGACCAGCATCTAACAAAGCCTGATTGATTTTAGAAGGATGAACAGCAGAAAAAAATAATACATCATCCCATCTACAATTTAATTTCTTAATTTTCAATTTGCGTATACGCTTACGACCAGAATATTTTGTTTTTTTAGTAGAATATAAATCAGAATTAATTTCTTTCAAACCTTTTAATGGACTAAGGATATTTCCTTTCATATCTTTTGGAAAAATATGATACAAATAATATTTCATAATAGAATATAGAATTTTAAGTATTTATCATTAACTCACAATTCGCGTTGGCTCATCTAATTCTTTATTCCGTTCAAGTTTGTACAATTGACCAGATACTGCACTTTCCAACCGCTCTTCATGGGTGATTAAAAAGATTTGCTCAATTAAACTTGGTAATCTTTCTCTTAATGTTTCACCTAACATGTCAATTGTAGTTACATCTAAATTATGAGTTGGCTCATCAAGAACTAACCAACTTAAATTTGGAGCAAGTGCAAGTGAAAAAGCAACACGTAAGGCCAAGCAAGCAAGCGATCGTTCACCACCTGAAACACGGCCCTCAACATTAACCCAACCTTGGCTTGTATGAACACTAAGAACATAATCCCCTGAATCAACAATTAATTTAACACCAGATAAATCATCATATGGATAAAGATGTACCCAAACATCATTCATAATCTGGTTTACACTTTCAATAAATTCTGCGCGCAAACTTTCTTGTGTTTTCTTTAATGCATTTTGGAAAATTTCAAGTGATTCGCAAGAATGTTTTAGATTTTTAATATCTGTTTGATACTTGTCAGCAAGATCTTTCTTGCGAGTTAAATCTTCAAGACGCTTTTGCTTTTCATTAAACAATTCTTTAAAAGAATTAATCTGGACTTTTTGCTGTTCAGATTTTCTAATGAATTCAGAATTCTGTTCGCGGAATCTTTTAAGAATTACTTCATCAACACCAGCAGTTTGAATTTTTGATTCAATATTAAGAAGATGTTCTTTAATATGCGAAATTTCGGTTTTCAATTCAAACGCATGCTCTGCATTATCAAGTTTCCTTTGCGCTTCTTTTAGAGAATCAACTTTTTCTTCAGAGTATTCTGTTTCTAATTTAATTAATTCATTACTAAATGTTTGTAATTGATTTCGAACTTCATCTTTTTTATTATTAATATCAGTAAATCTTCGCAAAATAGAAGCTACTTGTTCTTTCTTAGATTCTTTTTTATGTTTAAACAAATCAATTTGCTTTTCAAGATCATCCCATCTTGTTAAAACACTACCAGATTCATCACGCTTTACTTTAGCAGCAACAATCATTGCATTTAGATTTGTAAGTTCTTGACCAATTTGCTGAAGAATAAGATTATTCTTTTGAGAAAGCTCATCTTTTTTTGCACCACCAATATCGCTATCACACAACGGACAATTATCATGTTCTTGAAGAGATGTAATAATATCCTTTGCATGTTTTCTGCGCTCATTGCAAGATTCAGTTTTCTTTTGGAATTCAACTGATCGGAATTCTTGCTTTTTGATTTCCTCTTCAAGAGATTCCTTTGAAGAATACGAATTTTTTAATTGTTCAATTTGTTCTTTAATTACTTTTTCTTCATCAGAATCAGGGAAAATGAATTCGTGTTGTTGAATTACTTCTTCTATAGAAATTTCTGGAACTATTCTTGAAAATTCTTCCTTAGTTTTTTGAGCTTCAAAATCAAGAATTTCAATTGTAGAAGTTAATCCAGTTTTTTTATTAGATAATTCAAATAATTTATTTTTTGAAATTTGGAGATTTTCTAATTGTAATAAAATCTCAGACTTTTTTACACTAACATCTTCAAATGAAATTTGAGAAAAATCAAAACCAATATCCTCTAAACGTTTTTGAGAGCTGAATAATCGTTCTTTTAGACCTTCTCTTTGTAATTTAAATTCATTAAAATTTCTAGCTTGACTTTCAACTTCTTCAAGCTTTTTTGTAAGTTCGTTGTGAGCTGTTTTTGTTGCTTCATATTCAATTGATAATGTTTTTGTTTTTTGTTCAAGCTCTCTTTTTTCATGCTCTAATTCAACAATATTTGAAAGTTCTTCAGCCGCAAGAATATCCTGTGAAAGAAGTTCTTTGGAAGATAATTCATCTGAAAATTTATTAACAACTTTTCCAGCAGTTTTGCGCGCAATTTCAAACCGATCAATTTTAAGAAGTTTATCAATTCGTTCCATTCTTTGACCTTTTGGAATATTCAAGAATTGATCCAGTTCATTTTGTTCAGAATAAACTGCACGTGAAAAAACATCATAATTAATCTTAAGAAGTTTTTCAACTTGAATGTTGACGCTTTGTGAATTAGAACTTTCTATAAGGGCCCCATCTTTTCGTAATTCAACTTGTTTTGTCCCTTTACCAAGCTCGATTTCTCGAATAACAGAATATGAAACACCCTGTCGATCTTTAAACTCAATTTCAACACTAGCTTTTGTTTGCTGCTCTGGACGTGAACGAATAACCTCATCAATCTTAAGTTTTCGCTGATTTAACGCAGGAAATGTCCCAAAAAGAGCAAAACAAAGAGCATCCATAACAGAACTTTTACCAGATCCCATAATACCTAGTAGCGCATTCACGCCACTCGAAAACTTAAATTCTGAATCAGAGTGGGAGCGCCAGTTCTGCAAACGTAAGCGTTGTATCATTCTCCCCATTAAACAATAGATAGGGGTTCTATAATAAACTTGCCCATAATAAAGATTTATAAACTTCAATAGATTACAAGAAAACCATGCCTATGAAATCCCCCTTAGAAATAATAGCAAAATTTGCTAAAGCTCTTAGTGTTGCAGCTAGAGATTACAAATTCAGAGCTCTGCTCTTTCTTATTTCAATTGCAGTTATAGTTGGAACTGTCTTTTACAGATATACCGAAGGCTGGTCCTGGCTCAATTCAGTATACTTTACAATAATAACAATAACAACAGTTGGATATGGAGATTTTACACCATCAACCGTTTTAGGAAAACTATTCACAATGTTTTATTTAATGCTCAGTGTTGGACTTCTTGTTGGAATTGTAAGTATATTGAGTAATCATATAATAAAACAAGAAACAAGAAAAACACATGAAAAACTGAATGAGAAATTAGAAGAACTTAAATATAGAAAAAGACACAAGAAATAACATGAATCAAAAAATTGTTCTCATATCCGGACTTGTTTTAGTATCATTGATACTCGTATTTTCTTTTGTAGTTGATTTTGAAGTAACCCCAAGTGGAGATTCAATTTTATTTCTTGGAAGACATACAAATATAGTTATTCCAAATTGTGTTGATAGTGACAGTGGATTCAACTATGCTAAAAGAGGATACATTACAAACAGAGATGGAATCTTCCATGACAGTTGTGCAAAAGATAACAGATATGTTCTTGAACAATATTGTAGAGGGGAAAAAAGAGGCGTAATGCAACACAATTGCAAATTTGGATGTGAACTTGGTAAATGTAAAAATGAGGGAAGACGCATTGGAATATCCCCCGAAGGTCCTGGAACTGTACAATAAATTAATTAGAAACTAACTTTCGTACAGATTCAACATCCCCTTCAGCTAAACTAGTTAAAAGAGATTCAATACTTGAAAAATCTTTATAATTTAATTCTTCAAGATGCTTTTTAAGAATTTCAAGTCCTAGTTCATCAACAGAAAGTTGTTTTTGACGAAGTCTTTCAATGATCTCACGCCGTTCTAAAATTTCCTGATTGCCTAATTTTGTTTTATCAATGCGCAAAATAAATTTTCCTTGAAATTGCTTATCTAATAAACTTAATTGCAGATCATCGGTTGAAAATCCTTTTTCAAGAGTTCCTGTTAAAATAAAACGTACAATTGGTTTTTTAATTTCAATAGATATTTCTGAAAGTTGAGATTTTATTTTATCAATAACCTCGTGTGGCTTTGCGTTTTCAAATGATAATTGCTTATAATAAAATTTACGGGGCGTGCTTAATGGAATAAATTGTAAAGAATTGTTTTCATAAATGTAGAAACCTTTTGGTTTTTCCATTTCAATTTTTCGCATTTGAGTAAGAACCGTTGAACCAGGAATAATGAAAGTTCCATCTCCATATTTTTTTTCTTCATTCCAATGCATATGACCACCAACTAAAAGATCAAATGATTGTGGCAAATCAGTTAATTTAAGAGAAGAAGAATTCGCACCAGTATAAAGAAACGGTTCAATTGATTGATGAAGCATTAACACATTAACAGCACCAGGAACAACTTCAGGAACCCATTTCTCCAGAACAAGATGTGCATAATCATCTGGAACTCCACTCATCCCATGGATAGCTAATTTTTGATCATTAAAATCCAAAACAATTTTATCACAATGTAAATGTTTTAACAATCCAGCTTTTTCCAATAATTGAACAGAATTAATTAATCCTTTACCTCTTCGTTCATGAGTTCCGTGAATAGCGATAATAGGAATTTTTTCAGCAATTGGTTTTAAAATTTCAAGAGCTTTTGCTAAAACATCTTGACTTGGGATTCTAGAATCAAAAATATCTCCTGCAATTAAAATTGCATCAACATTCAACTCAGCAGCTTTCTGTAATGCTTCTTCTGCTTGAATAAAAGAATCTTCCCTTCGCTCAGTGTTGTAAGCATACCCTAGGTGAAAATCAGACATCACTGCAAATTTCATAACTACTATAGAATAAACTGTGATAGTATAATAAAGTTAGCCTTATTCTTTCTTCTCTTCAGCAGGAGCTTCTTTCTTCTCACCATCAGCAGCAGGAGCTGCACCAGGAGCACCACCAGGAGCTGCACCTTCACCACCTGCACCAGCAGGAGCAATGAGTTTGTTAACAAGAGCACTTGAAACACCAGCATCTTTAAGTGCGGCTTTCTTCTCTGCATCGGTCTTACCATCCATCTTTGCAAGAACTTCATCAGCAATTGCTTGCTCAGCTTCACGAGCTTTTGCAATTTCTGCTCCAAGTTTTGCTTTCTCTTCTTCAAGACGTTTTCTTTCTTCGTCAGAAAGCTCAGTTTTCTTTGAATTTATCTTATCGTCATATTTTCCGTCATCAATTTCAATAAGAGCTTCTTTTGCAGGCTTTCCTTCAACCATAATACCCATAGAAACACAAGTACCAACAATAGTCTTAACTGCAGCTTTAAAGCTACCAGTTTTTAATGTGCTTTCTTTCATAAGAGCAATTTTGTTAACTTGCTCAATAACCATGTCTGCTACTTTTTCCTCTTTTGCATTTGCTGCACCTTTTTCAAGAGAAAGTTCGCGTTTAATAAGTGAAGAAACAGGAGGAGTTCCAACTTCAATTTCAAAAGCTTTTGTTTTTGGATCAACAGTTACAGTAACTGGAACTTGAATTCCAGCAAAATCTTTTGTTTTAGCATTAATTTCCTCAATAACTTTGTTAATAGGAACACCTAGAGGACCCAATGCTGGGCCTAATGGGGGTCCGGCAGTTGCCTTTCCACCTTCAACAAGAGATTTTATTTGTTCAACCATTTGAATGTGAAGCAGAATATGTTTAGTTGGGTGTATTTAAGCTTTACCCACTATCACGTTTAAAGTGCGAATGGATCTTCTGTTTCTTCTTTCTGCTGTTTTTCCTTCTTTTCTTTCTTTCCTTCAGGATCTTTTTCCAATACTCTTACAGATTCTGCAGGAACTGTAATTGGAATTGGAACTGTAGCTTCAAGCAATTCGATTGTAATTTCATTCTTTGTATTATCAACGCGAGTGATTTTTGCTCTTTCACCTTTGAATGGACCTGTAGACACTTCAACAACATAATCGATTTCAAGTGAAGTAACTGCTGGTTTTGGTGCAAGGAAATGACCAATCTCATCAAGACTAGTTTTTCCAGCAACTAAACCACGTGCATGTGTAACACCACGATATGCTTTGTCAATTTCTTTTCGACTACCTTCAACAAGAATGTAACCTTTCAATCCTGGCACAACAATTGCAGAGATATCATAATTATCACGAGTAATACGATCATAAATTTTGGATGCAACATTTTTTTCTTTATTTGCAGTTGTTCTTATTGCATAAATACCATGATCATCAACTTCAGGTTCCAGTTCTTCCTCTTCTTCCTCGTCTTCAGATTCTTTCTTTTCTTTAACTGGTTCCTCAACAGGTGCTTCTTTTGCAACTTGTTCTTCAATAGGGGTTTCCGCTTCTACTGAAGTTTGCTCAGCCTTGTTTTCACTAGACATAACCTGCTCTTTCTGAGCTTCAGATTTTGTAATATCTTTATCAGAGTTCATACAATTAGTTCCCATTAAACAGCTTTTATTAATCTTGATGCAATACTGATCAAAAAGCCGATGACACCAATAAGAATGATGCCAAGGCCAGTCACTTTAAGAATAGCCCTAAATTCCATTCCTGATGGTTTTTTTGCGATTCTTAAGATTCTTGCATATGCTTGCAGTTTTTCTTTAAGATTCATCATGAAGTTTAGCCGACAAAATCAATCCCATACTCATTTTCCATTTTATTTCTATACACTTTCTTTTCTTCTGAGTCGTCTGGACCGATTATTTGCTTTTGAGGCTTTAAACCTGTAACAACAAGCATAACGCGCATTATGTTCTGAAGTTCAGGATCAATGCGAGCTCCCCAAATGATTCGTGCATTTGGATCTAACTTGTCGGAAACAGCTTCCATTACAATTCGTGCATCTTGCAAAGTCATATCAGGACCACCAACAACGTTGATGAGTGCCCCTTTTGCACCTGCAATATCCACATCAAGTAACGGATTTGTTAAAGCTTTTTCAACAGCTTCTCTTGCTTTATCATCACTATCTGATTCACCAAGACCGATCATAGCTGTACCACCATCGCGCATAATTGCTCTGATGTCAGCGAAATCGAGGTTAACAAGACCTTCTTTTGTGACTAATTCTGTAATTCCTTTAACAGCATTTACAAGGATTTCATCCGCAACCTTGAATGCAGCATTTAATGGAAGTTCAGGAACAATCTCAAGAAGCTTGTCATTTGGAATAACAATAACAGTGTCTGTGTGTTCACGAAGAGCAGCAAGACCTGCTTGTGCGTTTTCCCATCTAACAGCACCTTCGATGCTGAATGGAAGTGTAACAATACCAATTGTTAGAGCTTTGCTCTTTTTTGCAAGCTCTGCAACAACAGGAATTGAACCGGTACCAGTACCACCACCGAGACCGCATGTTACAAAAACAAGATCAGAACCTGCGACAGAATCTTTAAGTTCTTTCTCATCTTCTTTTGCGGCATCAGCACCTACACGAGGATCAGAACCTGCACCAAGACCACCAGTTGTTTCCTTCCCAATAAGAATCTTTTGAGACGCATTTGTATAAAGTAAATCTTGTGCGTCTGTGTTGATAGCAACACAGTCTGCTCCATCGATACCGATGTCCATAAGGCGGTTTATGGTGTTATTTCCAGCACCGCCGCTGCCAACGACCTTAATTACGGTCCTCTTTGCTCGTACCACGTCCTCCAAGCCAGAGCTTGCAGGCATTGCATATGTTGTGTCATTAATTGTTTCTTGACTGGCCATTTTTTCCCATCTCTTTTAATTGATTATTATTTTTTTGCGTCAGCCGCTGCTGGTTCTTTTGATTTTTGTGGCTGCGCTTTTTCAAACACATCGATAAATCGAACTGTCTCGATCCCCTTAATGTATTTGATTATATCTCCCGCTACTACTTCCTCTGTCAAATTTATATATCTTCTGGTTTGTGGCGTTTTTGGGGTGCTTATGTCAACTTTTTTGCCGGAAATCTTGACATCTACCTCACTTGTGTCCACTTTTGACAAATGGAACCTGAATAATGCTTTGATTTGTTCTTCAGGTTTTTCAAGGATATCATGAATCTCAACTTCGTAAGAAAGTTCTTTGCCAGAGAGTGGATGATTGAAATCAACTTTCACTCGACCACCACTAACACTTTGAATTATACCATAGCGCCCTTCAATATTAATTGGAATTCCAGGAACTGGATTTAATTTTTGTTTTTTGAATTCGCTTCTAGGAATAAGTTTCACAAGTGTTAAATCTTTATTTCCAAAAGCATCATTAGAAGAAATGTCAAATGTCTTTTTGTCTCCAACTTTGAGACCAACAAGTTTTTTGTCAAGACCAGGAATAACATGCTTTGCCCCAACAATAACAGTAACTGGACCATAGCGTGCGTTATCAGACATAACGCCTTTTTCTTTTGCTACATCTTCACGAGTTAAATCGAAAATCTGTTCAGTAGCTTTGACTTTACCGATATAGTCAATTGTTACGAAGTCACCTTCTTTAATTAATTCTGCCATTTTTACATTTCCCCTTTAGTCTCAACTTTAGAACAAAAAGCTCTAAGAAGTAGTCTTATACAAGAGGTAAGTCCTTTTTAAAGTTTTTCATATACCTTTATTTCTAGTAGAAAATCAAACTTTCAAAATGTTACTAACTGGTGTTGGAATAGATGCATCAACTGATTCTGGAAATACTTTAAATTTAGAAATATTTACAAAAACATCATCCCCAATTTTGAATTTCTTTTTAGTAATTTCTTCTTTTGGTTTAAGAACACGAACAGTAATTCCACGCCCAAGACTAATTCTCAGTTTAACAAAAGGACCTAAGAAAAGCAAATTAAGAATTTTACCAGTTGTTATTTCTTCTTTCCGTTTCATTTTTGCAAGAGCTTTTTCAACTTCAACATCTTCAGGACGAACTAATAGTTTCAAAGAGTCTCCCTCTTTAAATTTGAAATTTAATTTAGGAGTATCAAGAAGTAAATAACCAAGTTTAATTTTTCCTTTTTCAAAAACACCATTCAAAACATTAACTGTTCCAATAAACTGAGCAACAAAAGCAGTATGAGGATTATCATAAATTTCTTGAGGTGTTCCAATATGTTCAATTTTTCCTTGGTTCATTACAGCAACTCGATCACCAAGCTCGAATGCTTCTTCCTGATCATGAGTAACAAGAATTGTAGTAAGCCCAAGTTTTCTTTGAATATCTTTAACATCCTGACGCATCTTTGTTCGAGTGCTTGCATCAAGAGCTCCAAAAGGTTCATCAAGCAAAAGAACAGAAGGATTCATTGCAAGAGCACGAGCAAGCGCAATCCTTTGTTTTTGACCGCCAGAAAGATTTTTTGGATTACGATTTAACATTTCAGAAAGCCCCATAATATCAAGAAGCTCTGTAATTTTTTTCTCACACTCTGCTTTTTTCACACCCTTGAGCTTCAAACCAAATTCAATATTTTCCTTCACAGACATGTGTTCGAATAAAGTGTATTGTTGAAATAGAAAACCAATGTTACGTTTTTGAGGAGGAATACCACCAACATTAATATCATCAAAAAAGACATCTCCATACGTTTGCTTTTCAAGACCAGCAATCATTCGAAGCAATGTTGTTTTTCCGCAACCACTTGGACCAAGAATAACAAGAAATTCTCCATTCTTTACATCAAGAGAAACATCATTAACAACCATATTCTCATCATAACTTTTCACAATATTTTTTGTATGGATGCTACGAGGTGTTACTTGATCTTCTGGTTCTTTGGTCATGAGCTTTTCTCCTTTCTTTTAGTTATAACTTTCAAACTGTAAAGAATAATAAATGAAGTAAGTGCTAATAAAATAGCCATAGCACTAGCACCTGTATAATCAAGTTCTTGTATACGTTTGTAAATAAACAGAGGAGCAGTTTGAGTTTTTAATGCAATATTTCCAGATATCATCATTGTTGCTCCAAATTCTCCAAGAGAACGAGCAAAGGTTAAAATTAATCCAGAAATAATACCACCTTTAATTGACGGTAAAGTAATGTGTTTAAAAATTTGAAATCGTGATGCTCCTAATGTTTTTGCAACTTCTTCATAATTTCTTTCAACACCTTCAAGAACTCCACTTACGGATCGGATAACAAATGGAAATGTTACAAAGACATGCGCCAAAAGAATTCCAGGAAATGCATTCAGAATAGTTATACCATGTTGAGATAAATATTTTCCAAAAATACCAATAGGCCCATAAAGCAAAAGAAGTGTAAAACCAGTAACAGCTGTTGGGACAGCTATTGGCAAATCAACAACTGCATTAAGAATATTTTTTCCTGGAAAATCATATCGAACTAAAACATACGCGCCCAGAGTTCCAATAAAAACATTACAAACTGTTGTAGCAAGAGCAAGAAGAACACTGAATTTCAGTGCAAACAACGCAGCAGGAGAAGTAACTGCTTGGAAAAACGCATAAAGGCCTTCGCTAGTTGAATAGTAAAACATTGAGCCAAGTGGCATTAAGATAAGTAAAAGAAAGAAGAAAGAAACAATTCCTATTAATAAATATCTTGATAAGAATTCTTTAGTCTCATATCTCACAAGTGGTTTTTTTAAATCTGTTACCATTCAACCTCAGCAGGGATAAATCTGATGTATACTTAAAGGTTTTCTTTCAAGAATTATGACAACCAACGATGCAGTTGGATTCTGCCCAACACCCCATTATAATAACGAAATATAGCGATTATTATTGAAATTATAAGAAGTCCAAAAACAATGAGTGCAATCCAAAATGTTTGCGCTGGGAAAAATAATAATGATCCAAAAACAATAATTGAAACAATCATTGACAAACCGAAATAATATGAAGAATGCATTAATATTCTAGAAAATGTAGCATAAAGTCCCATAATAAAAAAGAGAGTGAATGCTGAAATAGGAACCAAGATACCGATCCAACCAAGTGAATAAAATGCAGCACCACTAATAAAAAGCAGAATAATAAACAATATTTTAATTCCGTACTCTCCGAATTTCATAACAAAATATGTTTGTAATTAACGTTTATAAATTTTCGTATCAGAGTACACTAAGTCTAATGAATGTTCCGAGAATTGTAGCAAACAAAAGAGGGATTGTTACTAAGAATGCTCGCTTTCTGTTTAAACCATAATTTATCTCAATTGCCCACGCACTTAAAATCCACACCCAGTAACCAGTTAAGAGACTTACTAAAGGTAAGATATTCAAAAATGCTGGAGCAAAAACAAGTCCAAATACTTTTGCAGTTTTATGTAATCGCTGAGTATTGAAAATATCTTTATTACTTGCAATAGAAGAGATAACATGAAGAACTCCAGTCCAGAACAACCAGATAAAAATAAACCAAACCGGCATTCCAACAATTGTAATTAATAATTTCAATGTAGAAAAGAAACTGATTATAACAGAAGGTGTAAGAAGAATATGCCACATAGATCCGCCAATGGCAGTAAGCAAACCAGCTATAATTACAACTGTTAATGGAATAAAAAGATCCTGCGGAACAATGTTTTCATCAATTATACGACGTATAGCTGCTCGTGGATACATGAAAATCCCATGAACATGTCTTGAAAAATGCAAACCATATTTAAAATTACTTTTCTTCCATTTGCTTATTGGATAACCAGAAAGACTGCCTTTTGTTTTATATTCATGAGTTCCTACTTTCCCAGAACCTTCTGTATGAATCGGTATGTACTCATGATGATGTTTTTTCTTTTCAGGCATAACAAATACGTGTATATTTTGGTATTTATATCTAGTGTTTAGAAAGGAACCAGCCACACCACTATATTTTTAAAGAGACCTACTATAAGAAAATACAATGGCAAAAGAGAAGATTATTGGAATGACAGTGAAAAAGTCAGAGAACTTTCCTGACTGGTATACTGAAGTTATTCAAAAAGCAGAGCTTGCAGATTATGCTGCTATTGCTGGCTGTATTGTATTCCGTCCTTACTCTTACGAGATTTGGGAATATGTTCAAGATTACATTAACAAAGATATTAAAAAACGCGGACACAAAAATGCTTATTTCCCACTCTTTATTCCAGAATCATTTTTTAAAAAAGAATCAGATCATGTTGAAGGTTTTGCCCCAGAAGTTGCATGGATTGAACAAAAAGAAGGAGATTCTGAACGCTATGCACTTCGTCCAACATCTGAAGCAATTATTATGGATTCCTATTCGAAATGGGTAAAATCACATAGAGACTTACCAATTCTTTTGAATCAATGGTGTAATATTGTACGCTGGGAAACCAAAGTAACAAAACCATTTTTACGAACTCGAGAATTTTTGTGGCAAGAAGGACATACTGCTCATAAAAATAAAAAAGAAGCTGAAGAAGAAGTAAAAGTTTCTCTTGAAATGTATCGTCATCTTATTGAAGAAGAAATGGCAATTCCAGTTCTTTCTGGAAAGAAATCTGAAGCTGAGAAATTTGCAGGAGCAGATTATACTTCCTGTTTAGAAGCAATGATGCCTGACGGTAAAGCACTTCAAATGTGTACTTCACATTATCTTGGTCAAGGTTTTGCTAAAGCATTTGATATTAAATTCCTTGATGAAAATGAAAAACACGAATATGTTCATACAACTTCTTGGGGACTTACAACACGCACAATCGGGGCAATTATCATGGTGCATGGAGATGACAAAGGACTTGTAATGCCACCACGCATGGCACCAATTCAAGCAGTTATTGTTCCAATTTTATTTGACAAAACAAAAAAAGATGTTTTGAAAAAAGCTGAAGAAATAAAAGAAAAACTTTCAGATAAAATTAGAATTCATCTTGATGATAGAGATAATTACAACCCAGGTTGGAAATATAATCAATGGGAATTAAAAGGAGTGCCAATACGTATTGAAATTGGGCCAAAAGATATTGAAAAGAAACAAGTTGTTCTTGTTCGCAGAGATAATGGAGAAAAAACTTTTGTAAAAATTTCAGAACTTGAAAAGCAACTCCCAATACTTCTTGATACAATTCAAAAATCATTATTGTCAAAAGCACGAAAATTCTTGAAAGCTAGTATTCATGAAGCAAAAACATTTAATGAATTCACAAAAATACTTGAAAAAGATCGTGGATTTATTAAAGTTGGTTGGTGTGGTGAACGTGTTTGTGAAGAACAAATAAAAGATAAAACAACTGCAACTGTGCGAGTATTAGATGGAAAGGCAAAGCCAACTGGAAAGTGCGTGCATTGCGGGAAAAAAGCTACATCTGTTGCTTATTTTGCTAAAAGTTATTAGAAAGAGTCTGGGCTTTTTAGGGCCCAAGACAAAAATTAAAATTCGTCTTCTTCTTCGTCGTCTATTGCTCCAGGCTCATTTGGTTTTTCTTTATCTTCATCGAAATCAGTTTCTGAATTTGCTTCATCACCATCGTCATCATCAAAATACCACATTTTTATTTACCTCCATACGAGATTATTGAGGCATATGAGAGATGATAGTTTATATTTGTTTCTAAATTGGAAAGATAGGGGTGGACCCGTCGTGATTTGAACACGAGGCCTCGACCTTGCGAAGGTCGCGATCTACCGGACTGATCTACGGGCCCATAATAAAATTAAAGATAAAAGAAGTTTATAATTATTTTCTTTTGCGAACTTTAACATACCAATATGCAATAAAACCAAGCAATGCTAAACCAGCAATTAAAAAGAATAAAGCAAGTCCATTAACCATTTTTCCAAAAAGCAAATTAGCTGAAATTTGAACCGTATTCATTGTTACAGCAGTTGGATCGCTCATAGTTAAATGGTGTATCCCTTCTTATT
The DNA here is from genome assembly GCA_964567575.1 of Candidatus Undinarchaeota archaeon. Lineage (GTDB taxonomy): Archaea > Undinarchaeota > Undinarchaeia > Undinarchaeales > UBA543 > UBA543. The sequence continues at coordinate 10,199 of CAZMMZ010000008.1, read as the reverse complement.
TAAAAGTTAAGGTATAGGCCAATACTGCCAACCTGCGTAGAAAACAAATCCGAGAAATGCAAATAACATCAAATATCCAAAAATGAATTTAAAATATTTTAAGAAAATTAATCCAGTTATAACAAGAATAAATCCTGCAAGTAAAACAAAGATCAATTGAGCAATATTTGTTAATGATATTAACATGAGAAGTTCTAAAATCATTATGAAATCCTCCACTCAGTTGAGACAATACATGGA
>CAZMMZ010000008.1:0-9859 GCA_964567575.1 Candidatus Undinarchaeota archaeon | reverse complement strand
ACATGGAGAAAACATGCTTGTTGGATTTACATTACAAATGGACATCATTGATTTCATTACACACACCACAAAAGACGTAGATACTCTAATATATATGTTTTACAATAATTGTATATTCCACAATCTTTTTAAGAGACACGCAAAAACAAAAGGTTATGAGAAAAATAGTATTAATTGCAATTTTAATATTTTTGCTAAGCTTAACTCCAGTTTATGCAAAAACACTAACATCGACCATAGATTTACCAGCAGTAACATCAGAAGGTAATGGTATTCTATCACAATTAGAAGTAGAGATTAAACCAGGAAAAGGACGAGTACTTTTAACAATAAGTCCATACACCGGAATTCAAACACAAAATTCTGAAATAATTGCTGTGAATGTTGCAAGAAAATATACAGATTTTGACTTTGATAATCACGATGTTATTTTTACTATTAATGCTGCAAATGCAAATTCAGTTGATGGACCATCTGCAGGAGCTGCAATGGCAGTAGCTGTAATTGCTGCAGTTGAAGAAAAAGAAATCAGAACTGATGCAAGTATTACAGGAACAATTCAATTAGATGGAACAATTGGAGCTGTAGGTGGAATAATGGAAAAAGCACAAGCAGCTGCTGAAAGTGGAGACACATTATTCATTATACCAGATGGAGAATCAAAACAACCAGTTCTTGTTGAAAAAATTGAAGAGCCTGCCCCAGGTTGGATAATAAAAAGAATGACAACAGAATATATTGATATTTCAAAAACACTACAAGATGAATATGGAATAACTATTGCAGAAGTTAAAACAATTAAAGATGCTACAGATATTTTGCTAAATGGAAAAGATGTTGCAGAAGAAGAAGTTGTGATTGAAGAAATTGAAATTGTTGAAAGACAAATTGGTACACTTTTGACTCAACCAATGGAAAACCTTGCAACTTGGCAAATAGAAGATACAGAACAACTTAGAGAAGAAGCAAAAGAAAAATTAGCAAATCCAAAACTTGATTCAGTTAAAAGCGATTTACTGCAAAGTATTTTTTCCGAAGTTGATGAACAACTTTCAAAAGCAAAACAAGCAAAAGAAAAAGGATATCTTTACGGCGCTGCAAATTATGCATTCCGTGGTGGAATAAGTGCAAAATATGTCCGAGATCTTGCAACCTTTTATGCTCTTAATGAAGAAGATCAAATGAAATTTGTTGGAGATAAAATAACAGAAATAACAGAAAATCTTGATAGAGCAAAAAAAGATGTTATTCAAAATGAGCACCTTGCAACAGATGTACAAGCATATGAATGGGCAATTTCTGCACAGCAAAGAATTGCACAAGCAGTTTCACAATTAGATGAAAAAGCTGAAACAAGTGAAGGAATACTTTATTCAATTTCTACAATTGAAAGTTGGACAGGTATTGCTAATAATTTTATAAAAATTGCAAAAGAACTAGAAAGTAAAAAAATAGTTGATGTATCTTCTTATGAAAATAAAAGTGAATCAGCACTTTCACGAGCTAATGCAGAAGTAAAGCAATTTGAAGCTCAGGACGGATACGGAGCGGATTGGTACATTACTGTTGCAGAACGAGAATATGAAGCAGACTGGTTTGTCCCTGCATATATTGATGCAAGCATTGCATCTATGAGAATAGAAACAGTTGCAGAAATTAATTCTCGCGGATGGAGTGATCTTGTTTCTTATATTGATACAGAATTAGATGAAGTAGATATTTCAAGATCTGCATGGGGAAAATTATACAGAGATTATGGAAACTTAGTTCTTCAAGAAGCAAAGAATGAACTTAATGTTGAAAAATTAAAAGAAGCTTTAATTTATGCTAGACAAGCAAAAATTTACAGTGAGATAAGTAACGATTATGCAATACTTCCAGAAGCACGCTTTGGAAAATACAATTGGGTGTTATCAAAGATTGTGATAATTAGTGCAGGAGTTCTTGTAATAATTATTGGATTAACTTTTATGAATAGAGGAATCCACAAAAGTTTTACAAAAAAATAAAAAACGATCCGCCTTTTACAGCGGATCAGGATTAGCTTAAAGCGCTGCGTCTTGCTTCAGAACTTCAGCTTTGTCAGTTTTTTCCCAAGTGAAATCAGGATCTTCTCTACCAAAGTGACCGTATGTTGCAGTTTTTCTGAAAATAGGTCTCCTTAGGTTCAAATGCTCGAGAATTTCCTTTGGTTTCAAAGCAAAATGCTTTCTAACAAGCTCCACAATCTTCTCATCTGCAATCTTGCCTGTTCCGTAAGTGTTAACCATGACTGAAACGGGGTCAGCAACACCAATTGCATATGCAAATTGAATTTCACATTTTTCTGCAAGTCCTGCTGCAACAATATTCTTTGCAACATATCGTGCCATGTAACTTGCTGAGCGGTCAACTTTTGTAGGATCTTTACCAGAGAAACAACCTCCACCATGGGAGCCCATTCCGCCGTAAGTATCAACAATAATTTTACGTCCAGTAAGTCCAGAATCTCCAGGAGGTCCGCCAATAACGAATCTTCCAGTTGGATTCACAAGGAACTGTGTGTTCTCATCAAGCCACTCACCGCAGATTGGTTTTATAACTTTCTCGATAATCTCATCTTTTGCTGCTTGAGAAACATTGTTTGTTGCTGAATCAATAACAGATTCATCATGTTGAGTTGAAATAAGTACAGTTGCGATTCTTTTTGGCTTACCATCTTCATATTCAACAGTAACTTGAGATTTGCCATCAGTTCTTACCCAAGGAATTTCCTTGCTTTTGCGAACATCAGACAGTTTCTTTGTTAAACCATGTGCAAGATAAATTGGCAATGGCATAAGAACATCAGTCTCATTACAAGCATACCCAAACATGAGTCCTTGATCTCCTGCGCCTTGCTCAACAAACTCTCCTTTATCATCATCAACACCTTGTGCAATGTCTGGACTTTGCTCGTGTAGAGCAACAAGAACAGAACATTGATCAGCGTCGAATCCAATTGCAGGATCGTCATATCCAGCTTCACGGATAACGGTTCTCGCAACACCTTGAACATCAATGTAAGCATTGGTTGTTACTTCGCCAGCAACAACAATAAGTCCAGTGGTTGTGAGTGTTTCTACAGCAACCCTTGATTGAGGGTCCTTTTCATAAATTGCATCAAGAACTCCGTCAGAGATTTGATCGCAGAGCTTGTCTGGATGTCCTTCTGTAACAGATTCTGATGTGAATAAGTGCTTTGTCATTTGTTTTCACCTGCTAGAATGAAGATAAAAACTGTATATAAACGTTCTTGACTATAATATTCCGATATGAATAATTATATATATAAGTTATGAATAATACATCAATATGTTACTAGAAAGTATTGCAAAACGCAGAAAGATGCTTGATCTAACACAGGCGCAGCTTGCTGAAAAAGCAGAGGTATCGCAGAGTATGATTGCAAAAATAGAAGCAGGCAAGCTTAATCCAAGTTATGAGAATGCAACAGAAATTTTTAATGCTCTTGACTCACTTGAAAAAGAAAAATCAATTAAAGCTAGTAAGATAATGCACAAAGATATTATCACAGTTAAAACAAGCAATTATATTGAAGATGTGATAAAAATCCTAAAACAAAAAGGAATATCACAACTTCCTGTTTTTGAAAGCAATCACCTGGTTGGATTAGTTACTGAAAAAGAAATTATAGATAATTTAGATATCCCAGACCTTGGATCAAATCGTGTTTCATTAATTATGAAAGACGCACCACCAACAATTTCAGAAGATACTCCAATAAAAGTGGTTTCAGAATTACTAAAATACAGCGACATAGTTATAGTTTATAGAAAAGCGCAATTAGTCGGCGTTATTACTAAAGCAGATTTACTTAAGACAATTTAATTTTTTCAAGAATTTCTGCAAAAACATTTTCTTTACCAATTTCACCATTAACATCAACAAGATTTCCTTTTTCCTTATAATAATTAAGAATAGGCTCGGCTTGCTCGTGATAAACTTTCAAACGATTTGCAATAACTTCCGGAGTATCATCATCTCTTAATATTAAATCAGAACCACATTCGCATTTGCCTTCAACAGCAGGCGGATTAAAAAGAAGATTATAAATTTTCTTGCACTTAGGACAAGATCTTCGAGAAGATAATCGTTTTGTAACTTCTTCATCACTAACAATTACATTAATTGCTTTGTCAAGCTTTGTCATTATATCAAGTTGTTCACATTGATGAAGATTTCGAGGATAACCATCAAGAATAAATCCATTTACACAATCAGCCTCTGCTAATCGGTTTTTAACAAGTTCATCAGTAACTTCATTAGGGACTAATTCACCTGCATCAAGAATTGATTTAACTTGCAGACCAAGTTCTGTTTGATTTTTAATATTTTGTCTAAAAATATCACCAGTAGAAATATGAGGCACGCTAAGTTTCTCTGCAAGCAGTTTCGCTTGTGTTCCTTTTCCTGATCCAGGAGGACCAAGTAAAATAAGATTCATGATTGTGATTGGTGGGCCCAATGGAATTTGAATCCATGACCTCTCGATTATCAGTCGAACGCACCACCAAGCTATGCTATGGGCCCATAAATTAACTTAGTTTTCATTATAAAAATCAGATATAAAGGTTACGGTAACAACATCATTCCACTAATTATTTAAAGGCATCAAATCAACAAAAAAATATGGCAAAACAGCTGAGAATTGGTGTAACATCTAAGGTTTACAGACCAGATATTCTAAAACTTGCAGAAGATATTATTAATTATTTAGAAAGTAAGTGTGAGTTATCTTTCAAAAAAGAATTAGGAGAAAAAATTAATTTTAAAGGATCACATATTAATTTTAATGATCCTGATTTAGATATTATATTTTCGCTAGGCGGCGACGGTACAATTCTCAACACAGTTAATGAGTTGAGTGGAACAAAAGTTGCTGTGCTTGGAATAAAACGTGGAGGAAAAGGATTCCTTTCAGAAATTGAAAATAATCTTGAAGAAAATTTAGATAAAATAATTCGCGGAAATTATTTTATTGAAGAGCGAATGAAACTTGATGTGGAAATAAATAGAAAACCCCTTGGAGAAGTTTTGAATGATGCTGTTGTCTGTACAGCTGTTCCAGGGAAAATTCAACACTTTGCTCTTGAAATTCACGGAGATTCAATTGATTCAATGTCAGCAGATGGGATAATTATAGCAACCCCAACTGGTTCAACAGCATATGCATTAAGTGCAGGCGGGCCAATAATAGAACCAACACTCGATGCTTATGAAATAACACCAATTTGCCCATTCAGATTAAACTCACGTTCATTTGTTGTGCCATCTAAAACATTAACAGAAATTAGATTAATCAAAGATAGAAAAGGACTTGTGATTCTTGATGGAGATAAAGAATGTGGAGTAACTAAAAAAGATATTATAAAAATTAAAAAAAGCAAAAACAAAGCATACTTTGTTAAATTCAAACGCGATCATTTGAAAAAAGTGAGGAAATTATTATCATGATTCGAAAACGACATAAAGATTCGCATAAAGGATCAAATGGAACTGTGCTTGTTGTTGCTGGTTCTACCCTATACACCGGCGCTCCTCTTTTCGCAAGTCTTGGAGCAATGCGAGCTGGATCCGATTTAGTTTATCTTTGCGCACCTCGAAGAGCAGCAGATGCTATAGCATGCCAAACTCCAGATTTAATAACAATTCCACTTGAAGGTGACGAACTCAAAACTTGGCATGTTAAAAAAATTGAAAATTATTTTGATAAAGCAGATGTTCTTTTAATTGGTCCTGGATTAGGTGAAGATAAAGAAACGCGAAAAGCAATTTTACAAATTATCAAACTTTTCAACAAGCCAATTGTTATTGATGCAGATGCACTGAAAGTTGTTGGAGAAAAACTTAGTATTCTAAAAGGAAAAGACGTTGTGCTAACACCACATAGAAAAGAATTCGAAACAATTAGCGGACACGTATTTTCAGAAAAAGCAGTTAAAGGTTTAGCAGCAGCACAGAACTGCGTTGTTCTTCTAAAAGCACCAACAGATATTATTTCAGATGGGAAAGAAGTTCAATTAAATAAAACCGGAAATTCAGGAATGACAGTTGGAGGAACAGGAGATGTTCTTGCTGGAGTGGTTGCAGGGTTCTTATCTCAAAAGATGACTCCTTTTGAATCTGCTTATTACGGAGCAAAAGTAACTGGAACTGCAGGCGATCTTGCTTATGCCGAAAAAGGATATGGATTAATTGCAAGTGATGTTTTAGAAAAAGTAGCTGTTGCAATTAAAAAATGATTATTGTGGATAAATTATTTTATATTCTCCGCCACAGAATTTCACAATTAAATCACAAATTGATTTCAAAGTTTTCTCAATATCCTTTTGTGGAATATCTTTATTTCCTTGAACGCAAACAACGCAACCTTGTGTATCTCGCTCAATCTTGACTTTCTCATGTTCTTTTGTGAGCCATCGTGTAATTACATTATCTTCCGCATCTGCAAGAACATATTCATTCTTTTGAACTTTTGCAGCGCGGCCAGAACCAATAGGCACGAACTTCTCTTTTCCATCAGTAACTTTCAATCTAAGATTTCCATTAATTGCACGAACATCATATGCACCCATAATCATTCCGGTTTTGTAAGAAATCATATTGTAAATATCAGTAACTGTATTAACATTAGGAAGCATTTTTGCGCGATCAACAAACTTAACAAGATTCTCAGAAGAAAGCCCTTCTTTACCTTTATCACGTTTATCAAGAAGATAACGATAAGAATCAATAACTTTCTCAACTTTCTTACGATCAGTATCTTTCAATGCAGTTTTCTTTAATCTTTCAAGTTCTCCAGCTCGGCGCTGAACTTTTATTCCTTTAATTTCAGCAAGTGCAACAGAACATTTCTTATTTTTAATTAAATCAGAAATTTCTTTATCAACAATAACTTTTTTATCAGTATATTCTGGTACAACTTCATGAATCTCAACTTTTTTAATAAGTGGTTTTGGTTCTTTGATTTTTGTTTCTGGTACAATGAATTTAGAAGCTGTGCTCCACTTTTCTTTTTCAACTTTTCCTTTTTGTCCAAGTTGTTCCCAAATTTTTTGAGCCGTTTCTGGAATAAATGGTGAAGATAAAATTGCAATTGTTTTTACAACTGCACTTGTAACATATAGAGGAGTTGGACTTTTTGATTTCCAAGGCTCTTTCTCATTCAAATATTGATTTCCATGTCGAGCTAATTCCATAATTGATTTTAATGCTTCAATGAAATTAAAATCAGCAAGCAGCTTACCGATTTTATCCGGAGCTTTCTCAACTGCCTGTAACAGTTTTGTATCAATTTTATCATATTTCCCAGGTTTTGGAATTTTCCCATCATAAAATTTGTTAACAAAAGTTAAGACACGATGAACAAAATTACCAAGAACATCTGAAAGCTCGTTATTAATTCTTGCTTCAAAATCTTTCCAAACAAAATCCATATCTGAATTAAGTGGAGTGTTAATTGTAAGATAATAACGCATGTAATCACTTGGATATTTTTCAACAAAGTCTTTTACCCAAACAACCCAATTACGAGATGTGCTCATCTTACGGCCTTCAAGTGAAAGATATTCTCCAGCTTGAATTGTGTATGGGAATTTATACTTACCATGTGCTTTGAGCATTGCTGGCCAGAAAAGTGCATGATGATATATTATATCTTTACCAATGAAATGAACAATTTTTCCATTTTTCCAATAATCAAGTGCTTTTTCTCCACCCCAATCTTCAGTTGCACTAATATAACCAATAGGCGCATCCCACCAAACATAAATCACTTTATTTTTTGCTTCTTTTAGAGGAACTGGAACTCCCCAACTCATATCTCGAGTTATACACCAATCTTTGAGATTATCAGTCCAAGAAGATGCATAATTTTTAACATTATCAGGAAGATTTGCTTGAAGCAGATAATCTTCTAAGAAATCTTTGAAAGAATTAAGTCTAAAGAACCAATGCGTTGTGGTTTTCTTTTTTGGTGTACTTCCACAAACCAAACAATGAGGTTTTAGAAGACTATCAAGAGCTTGACCGCATTGTTCACAATGATCTCCACGCGCACCATCTGCACCACACTCAGGGCAAGTTCCTTCAACATAACGATCAGGAAGAAAACGTTTGCAAGTTTCGCAGAAATATTGCTCAACTTCTTTAGTGTAAATATAACCCTTCTTATTTGCTTCTGTAAAAAAGTCCTGTGAATTTTTAATATTAGTTTTATTGCTTGTGCGTGAAAACACATCAAACTTAATATTAAGAGAATCAAAATCAGTTTTAATTAAATCATGGTAACGCTTAGCGATTTTATCCGGTGTTGTCTTTTCTTTATCTGCCCGAACAGTTATTGGCGTACCGTGTTCGTCACTTGCACAAATAAATGCAACATCTGCACCAGTCATTTTCAAATAACGTGCGTAAATATCACCAGGAAGATAAGTACTTCGAATATGACCTATATGCATGGCTCCATTTGCGTATGGCAATGCACATGTGACAAGAGTTTTTTCTTCCGTCATTGCTGAGAATAAAGGGAATTGGATATTATAAAGGTTTTTGATTGAGAAGGTGTTAGGTTTTAGGTATTAGGTCTTAGGAATATCCTAATACCCAAGGCCTAACACCCAATACCTCTAACAAACTTCCCCTGCAAAAATCTTTAAATACTTACATATGTACAGTATTTAGCATGTATACCACTAAGAATAAAAAAGCTTTTGATATTGCAGGGATTTTTAAGGTTGTCCTCATATTAGCTCTTCTTGGTGGTGGAATTTTACTTTTCGGTTCAATATTTTTAGATTGGGATGTTGCAGGATTTTTCGAAGGTTTCCGCGGAGGTAGTGGAGGTAGCACTGGTGCAGCAAGCGGGGGCGGTTCTGAAGGTGGAGGAGATGGTCTAGGTGGTTTTGGTAGTATTCTTCCAATTGCAATTATTGCTTTAGTAATTTATTTCATATTCAGGAAAAAGAAAGGTGGAGGTAGTAAAAGTAAATCTACTTCAAGTTCTTCATCAACAAGTGAATCAGGAACAAGCGACGATGATGACGACGATACACCACCTGTTCCACCAACTACAGATGATGATACACCAGAATCTGAAGATGAAGAAGCAACTGAAGAAAGCTATAGTATAGAAGGAACAGTAAAATTTAAAGATGATGACAAAATTGCAGAAGTAATTAACATCAGTGCAGAACGAACAGATGAAGACAAACCTATAAGATTAAAAACTGTGCGAAATCCAAATAAAAAGAAAGAAATTAAATTCACGATTAAGGATTTACCACCAGGTAAATACAAAATTAAAGCATTGACAAAAGAATATGAATCAGAAGAAAAAGAAGGACGAATAAACAAGAATAAAACTGGTCTCAACCTCGTTATAAAAAAGAAAAGAAAAGAAGAAGACGTAGAACAATTTGGAATAGTAACTGGAAAAACAGAGAAATTTGCTGAAGTAAAACTGTGGCTAACAGGAGGATTCGGAGCAAATTCTGATAGTTATTTTGAAACAAAAGCAGATGCTAGTGGAAACTTTGTAATTACGGGAATTAAACCAGGAGTGTATACCGCTATAGCAAATATACCAGGTGAATCAGGAGTAGAAGCTGAAAAAAGAGGAATTAAAGTAAAACCAGAAGAAACAACAGAAGTTGACTTAACAAATTTTAAAAAATCTAAAGAACCAGAACCAAAAAAAGAAGCACCAGAAGTTGAAGAAACAAAAAAAGAAGAACACAATAAAGATAGATTAAAACAATTAGAAGAGATAAATGACAATTTAAGTTACGAGAAAGAACAATTAGACTTTCAGATGGAG
>CAZMMZ010000007.1:0-66283 GCA_964567575.1 Candidatus Undinarchaeota archaeon | reverse complement strand
TTTTTTTTTTCCAAAACCATATAAACACTATAATATTATTATAGTATATGCCTAAAATAATTGAATATGATCTTGTAATAATTGGCGCAGGACCAGCTGGACTTACAGCTGCGCTTTACGGAGCACGTCAGGGTTTGAAAACAATTGTGCTTGAAGCTAAACAACCAGGCGGACAAGTAATGACAACAACAGAGATTGAGAATTATCCTGGTTTTGAAACAATCAATGGTCCAGAGCTTATCACAAACATGGCAAATCAGGCTAAAAAACACGGAGCAGAAATTAAAACCTGTGATGTTGTCAAACTTGTACAAGGAAAAGGCGTAATTGATGTTATAACAGGGAAAGGTACTGATTACAAATCAAAAGCAGTGATTATTGCAACTGGATCAAAGTATAAGAATTTAGGAATTCCAGGAGAAACTGAATTTGTAGGACGTGGAGTTTCATACTGCACAACTTGCGATGGCCCTTTCTTCAAAGGTAAAACAGTTGCTGTGATTGGTGGTGGAAACAGCGCTTTATCAGCTGCAGAATTTTTATCAGCTTTAGCAAAGAAAGTATATATTATTCATAGACGAGCAGAATTCCGAGGCTCAGAAGCACTTGTTAAGAAAATTGATGCAAAAGGTGTTGAGAAAGTTCTTGACAGTGTTGGTGTTGAAGTGAAAGGAGACAAGGTTGTAACTGGATTAACTATACAGAATGTGAATACAAAAGAAAGTAAGGATTTGACTGTTGATGGTGTTTTTATCCGTATTGGAGTTGCTCCAACAAGTGCAGTTGCAATGAGTATTGGAGTTGAATTAAGTGAAGATAAGTATGTGAACGTGAATAGGAACATGCAAACGAATGTGCCAGGAGTGTTCGCAGCTGGGGACATAACCGGTGGCGTGCGACAGATTGTTACAGCATGTGGAGACGGTGCTACGGCTGGTTTAATGGCTTACAAGTACGTTCGCGCACAAGAAGGAAAGAAAGTTGATATTATAGATTGGTAAAATGACATATGTCAGCAGAGATAACACATAAATACTCTTTTTATGTATGAGATAACTAGGAGGCTTATTACAATGGTAGATTATGAAGCAAGATGTATGAAATGCAAAAAACCAGTTAAAGTAACAGGTGGCAAAATGTCTAAAACAAAGAATGGAAGAAACATCGCAAAAGGTCCATGCCCTAACTGTAAAACAACTGTTTGCAGATTTATGAAAGCAGACGCATAAATAAATTTACATTACATACAAAATATAATAATACACGTGGTGTGGCTTAAACCGCCACTCCACATTGAAATTTTTAACTGATTCTAGCGATGGCAACTACGCAGTTCTATTGCTTTTGAGACCCTCTGCATAGCCAGCACGAACGCTGCAGTACGCATATTACATGTCTTTTCCTTGCAAATAGAGAACACATCATCAAAGGCAGTTATCATTCGCTTCTCAAGTCGTTCGAACACAACATCTTCTGTCCAATAATCGCCTGTGCGGTTCTGAATCCACTCAAAGTAACTCACAGTTACTCCACCAGCATTACAAAGAATATCTGGAATAATGAAAACTTTATTCTTGTTCAAGATTTCATCTGCTTCAGGTGTAGTTGGACCATTTGCAAGCTCAGCAATTATTTTTGCCTTAACATTTCCTGCGTTTTCAGCAGTGATTTGATTCTCAAGAGCTGCTGGAACAAGAATATCACATTCAAGCTCAAGTAGAGCTTCATTTGTAATTGGTTCAGTGCCTGCAAAGCCGGAAACGGATTTTGTTTTTTGTTTATGTTCGAAAACTTTTTCAGGATCAAATCCAGCTTTTGAATAAATTCCGCCTTTGGAATCACTTGCAGCAATAATTTTGAAACCAAGTTCATGAAGAAGAATAGCCATATTGTGACCAGCATTCCCATAACCTTGAATAGCCACAGTTGCACCTTTTGGTTTTATACCAACGTGTTTGACTGCTTCTAAAACAGTGAATACACCACCTTTCGCAGTTGCAGTTCCACGTCCTTGAGAACCCCCAATTTCAATTGGCTTTCCAGTAATCATTCCAGGTTCTTTCCTGTCTTTCAATTTTTCAAATTCATCAAGCATCCAAGCCATTACTTGAGGAGTTGTATAAACATCAGGAGCAGGAACATCCTTATCCACTCCAACAAACTCAGCAATTTCACGAATAAAACCACGAGAAATTAGTTCAAGTTCGTGCTGTGAAATTTCTTTTGGATTAAAAACAACACCACCTTTTGCCCCACCCATTGGAATTCCAACAACTGCAGTTTTCCAAGTCATCCATGCAGCTAGAGCTTTGACTTCTTCAATTGAAACATTTTGGTGGAAACGAATGCCACCTTTTCCTGGACCGCGGACATCGCTGTGCAATACGCGAAAACCATCAAAGGTTCTTGTTTCACCGTTGTCCATCTCAATTGGAAAAGAGACTTCTGTAACTCTTTGCGGAGTTTTCAAAACTTCGTAAATATTCTTGTCAATCTGCGCAATCTTCTGCGCTTTTTCAAGTTGTTGTAATTGATTTTCAAATGGATTGTCTGCCATAATAGTTCACTAAAGAGTAGGATAAATTGAACTTATTTAAAGTTTATTGAAAAAAATATAGAAAGTGGTGGGGGTGCCCAGATTCGAACTGGGGACCACTTGCTCCCAAAGCAAGTATCATACCAAGCTAGACTACACCCCCGATGGTTTTAGAAAATCGCGCCGCCATACAGATGCAGAATGATTTCTATTACAACAACAGCTGCTGTAAATCCAATGATGTGCATTGGTTTAAAATGGAAACCTTTACTCTCCTCACTAGCAACGTGGAAGATTCCGCCTCCTGCATTTGGAATGTTAACTGTGTTCTTTTTTGACATAGGTTTAGAGTTAGCCCTGTGGTTTTTAAATTTTGTTATTTAGATAATAATGAGAAACTGGTGAAGAATTATCATTCTTTCTCAGGAATTGGATGGCCATTACCATTTAAAAAATCTTGCACTGCTTTAATTACAGAATCTTTTACAGCCATTTTATCTGGCATTGCATCGATTCGTTTGAAATTGTTTGCTTCATCATGTGCGAGCTTTTCATAAACATCTCTAACTTTTGTTAAAAATTCAATATTCTCAAATTTTTCTCCACGGTCACACCGACTTAATCCTTCTTCTGGAGTTACATCAAGATAAATAGTAAGATCTGGATCAGGAGCAAAGAAGTGAATGTCTTTTAGCATTTGCAAATCCTGACCTTGCGCAGATTGATAAGCGAAACTGGAATATTTGTATCGCTCACAAACTACAATTTTCCCGTCTTTAAGTGCTGGCTCAATTTCAAATTGTAAATGTTCTGCTCTGTCTGCAGCAAAGAGAAATGCATCAGCAAGTGAGAGTGTAGATTCATCTTTCAAATATTCTCTAAGAAGACGACCGATTCTTCCACGAGATGGTTCTTCTGTATAATGAACAGTATAACCACGACGACGTAGATAATCAGTAATAAAACCGGCATGCCCCGACTTACCACAGCCGTCAATCCCTTCAATAGCTATAAATTTACCACGTTTTTCTCCCATAATTCAAAGCTAGGGAGAAGTTAGTTATAAACTTTAGGGAAAAAATCCAGGAAAAACTTATAACCAGAGAGAAATTAAATCTTTGAGCTTATTATAGCTAGATTAGGAAAATACATTGGAGAAGAAAGCTGAAGGAAATAAAAAGAAAGAACACAAGGCAGACTATTCTCACTCAAAATTATACCCTCACACAAAACCTGCGAAAAAAAGTGGGAAAAATATAATACTGCAAAAAGAAACTTGGATTTTCGTAAGTGGTATTATAATTGCAATTTTTGTTTTATCAGTACTTTTTATGGTTCTTTGGGGAAAATACACCATTCTTTTCTATTGGCTTATTGTAGCAATGGCAATTTTCTTCACAAGAAAAACAGATTTGTGGAAAATGGGAATTGAAATCCATTTTCCTTTGATGTTTTATGTGAGTTATACCTTAGGTCCACTGTTTGCATTCTCACTTTTCATAATTGGTTTTGGAGGAGTTTGGAAAGTCAGACCAGATGAAGGAACAGGGATTATGATTCAATCTGTAACAATGTGTTTAATGATTGGTGTGGCGCAAATAATGAAATTCGTCTATGGACCTGCAATAACTGCAAGTCAATTTTTCCTTGCATTTGTGATAGCAATCGTATTTGTTCAAGTAACAGATGGAATACTTTCAAAAATGTTTTGCCCATCGGCTCCAATGAAAATTTTCATACTTCACTCTTTAGATGTTATAATAAACATATATGTTGCAAAATTAATTGGATACCAAATTCTTAGATATTTAATGACACTGAGTTAACCTTTGTATTCTTCACCAGATTCAACATCATTATTAACAACAACACCTGGCCAGATTCTTGCTTTTGAACCAATCTTTTTTCCAGGATTGACAACAACATTTGATCCGAATTTGACATCGTCGCCAACAAGACCGCCGAGTTTTCTTAACCCAGAATCAACTTGCTTTCCTTTCATATTTACAAGAATGTTTTTATTATCATGACGTAAGTTTGTCATTATTGCACCAGCCCCGAAATTTACATTCCGACCGACAACTGAATCGCCCATGTAAGAAAGATGAGGAATACAAGTCCCATCCATGATAACAGAATTTTTAACTTCAACACCTTGACCAATTTTGCAATTGTCTCCAATGCAAGTGTAAGGACGTAAGAAAGCATTAGGACCAATAATGCAATTCTTCCCAATCATAACAGGACCTTCAATATAAACTCCGGCCTTGATAAAAGTACCTTCGCCTGCTATTAGTTTTCCTTTTACAGTAACTCCATGATCAAATTCTGTTTTGATTTCTTCAGGTTCCTCGTTGATGAATTTTTTATTTGCAGTAAGAAGATCCCACGGATAATTTACAGGCATCCACATCTCAGCTTCAACTGAGGATACTTGTTCACCAGAATCAACAAGAGTTTGAATTGCATCTGTGATTTCATATTCTCCGCGTTCTGATAGTTTGAGATTATCAATTATGTCAAAAATGTCTGGGGAGAATGCATAGATTCCAATATTAACAAAAACTTCTCCTTGAACATTTGGAGGTTTTTCAACAATTTTTCGAACTTTATTTCCTTCAACTTCAACAACACCGAGACCAACAGGATTTTCTTTTTTTATAACAGACATTGTAGCTTTTGAATTGTGATTTGAAATAATATTTTCAAGGTGATCGGAAGTGCAGAAATCATCTCCATTTAAAACAATAAAATCTTCAGGCAATTTTTCGCGAGCAGTTGCAATTGCATTAGCAGTTCCTAAATGCTCTTCCTGAATTGTAAAAGAGATTGCAAGCTCTTCATTATTCACTTCAAGAAAACCAGGAATAGTACTTTCCTTGCTGACAACGACGACGACTTCTGTAATTCCTGCTTCGCGTAATGCTTCTAAACTGCGAAGAATAATTGGCTTGTTAGCTACAGGAAGTAAACATTTGTTCCGTGTATCTGTAAGCGGCCTCATTCTCTTGCCATCCCCGGCAGCAAGGATTAACGCTTTTGTAATCTTCATTAGTGAAAGAGAACTCTAATCGGGGGTTATAAAGGATTACTAAAAATAATTCTAAAGGGGTGATAAACAGAGGATTTATAAACCATCAAAATCTAATTTTTTGGAAATGAAAAAGATAAAAGAACGGTATAAACATATGGCTGATTTGTGGGTCGATATTGAAAATATTTTCATTCTTTTTTATCTTGGGCTTGGAGCTTACGGAATATCAAGTCTCAGATATAAAGGATCGCCCATTGCATCGATTGTTTATGTGTCCTGTGCTATTGTTTTAGTGCTGACTCTTACCTGGTTACATAAGAATTCTAAAGTATTCTGCTTTGGAAAAAGATATTCAAGTGCTTGGGGAATTGTAGCAGCAGAGATTTACAGAACAGGAAATTGTAAAGATCCATATGCCCGAATTATTGCAAAAATAGCAGTGGCGATTGTGACAATAGTCCCAATCGGATTAATGGGATTCATGTTGTATTATTATCCATTCTCAAAAGCATTGATGAACATACTTATTTTGTTCATTGCAATGAGTTTGGTGCAGTTTGTTATACACAAACAATTTAGCAAAAGATTCAGCATGGACTATAACAAGCCACCAGAAGCTTTCAAGTAAAAACAAAACAAATAAAAGCGAGTAGTTTTAGGATATTTAGCTATGGGCCTGTAGCCTAGTCTGGATAAGGCGACAGCCTTCTAAGCTGTAGATCAAGGGTTCAAATCCCTTCAGGCCCACCATATTCATATGACAGAAAAATTATTTTGGCAAGATCCATATTTGAAAGAATGTGATGCTGTGGTTCAGAAACTGGATGGAAACAATGTTGTTTTAGATAAGACTGTTTTGTTTGCATTTTCTGGTGGACAGGCATCAGATAAAGGAACTATTACTGGAATCCAAATTACTGAGGCTTTGAAAACAGGAGATGATATTGTTTACACTTTGGAAAGCGCGCCGGATTTTAAAGAAGACGACACTGTCAAAGTAGAATTGGATTGGGAAAACAGATTTAGATTAATGCGTCTTCACAGTTCAGCGCATATTATTTATTACATTTTCAAAGACATTAGTGGACAGTCAAAACTAATTGGTTCCAATATGCATCCAGAAAAAGCTCGAATTGATTATGAAATGGAAGAATCAGTTGTAAATTATTTTGACGAAATACAAAAAAAAGTTGATGAAATAATTGCACAAGATTTAGAAATAAAAGTTTATGAAGATTCTGAAGAACCTGGAAAAAGATGGTGGGAATTAGGAGAATGGAAAATGCCTTGCGGGGGAACACACGTCAAGCGGACCGGAGAAATTGGAAAAATCCGGCTTAAGAGGAAAAATATTGGTGCAGGCAAAGAACGTATTGAAATTATGCTAGACCACTAAAAAGTGACATATGACAATATTATTAAATAAGCTAATACCCTACATTTAAGGTTAAAATGGGCCCGTGGTGTAGCTTGGATATCACGGGAGGCTTCGGACCTCCAAACTGGGGTTCAAATCCCTGCGGGCCCACTTACATTTAAAAACCGCAGAAACATACAGGTGAACAATGAAAGATCCATGGATTAAAGCAAAAGAAGATGTAACAAAAGCAATAGCTGAGGTTCTACCAAAATTAGGAATCGCAAAAACTCCACTAGGAAAAATAAAATTAAAAAATCATATTGACGAACCCCCAAGTTACAAAATGGGAGATTTGGCTTGTAGTATTTCTTTCCCACTTGGCAAAATCAAAAAAGTAAGTCCTCGCAAAATTGCTGAAGAAATTATTGAAAAAATCAAAAGGCCGCGAAGTGTTTTTCTAATCAAACTTGCAGGAGCTTATGTTAATTTCTTCCTCAAATTCGGAGAATTCGCAAAAGCTGTTGTAACTGAAGCGAATACTGATTCATTTGGAAAAGGTGAGAAAAAGAAAGACAAGATAATGATTGAGTACAGTCAACCTAATCCACTCAAGGCTTTTCATATTGGACATTTGAGAAACACAACACTTGGAGAAAGTTTGTCAAGAATTATTAAAGAAGCAGGATACGATGTTGTTCAGGCAAATCTATTTAATGATGTAGGAATGCATGTTGCAAAAACAATTTGGGCTTACAAGAATTTCCATGACGGAGAAAAACCAAAAGGAAATCTTTCAAATTGGATAGGAAGCATTTACACAGAAGCTGTACAAAAACTAAATGAAACTCCTGACAAAAAAGAAGAAGTAACTGAAATTCTGAAACACCTTGAAGCTCAAGACGATAAAGAGCTTGTTGATCTTTGGAAACAATTTAGAAAATGGAGTATTGATGAATTTAAAGAAATTTACAAAGAACTTGGTGCAAATTTTGATGTTGATTTTTATGAAAGTGATTTACTTGATAGAGGAAGAGAATTAACTGAAGAACTTAGAAAAAAGAAACTAGCAAAGAAAAGTAAAGGAGCATTAATTGTTGATCTAAAGAAGCACGGGCTACCGGTTTGGCTCTTATTGAAAACTGATGGAACAACTTTATATTCAACACAAGATCTTGCACTAGCTGAAGAGAAATTTAAGAAATACAAAATTAATCGCTCAGTTTATGTTGTTGGATCTGAACAAAGACTTCACTTTCAGCAATTATTCAAAACCCTTGAATTAATGGGCTTCAAACAAGCAAAGAAATGTTATCATTTGGCTTATGCTCTCGTAAGTTTGAAAGGTGGAAAAATGTCTTCGCGTGAAGGAACTGCAATTCTTTATTCAGAATTAAAAAATGAAATGCTAAAAAAAGCAATGGGTGAAATTATTCAAAGAAATCCAGAACTTGATCAAAAAACACAGAGAGCTCTTGCAATGAAAATAACAATTGCAGCTATGAAATTTAGTATGCTAAATGTTGGAAATAATAAAACAATTTTCTTTGACTGGGATACTGCATTGGAATTTGAAGGAGAAACTGGACCTTACATTCAATACGCTGCAGTTAGGGCAAAAAGAATTTTGGAAAAAGCAAAAAAGAAACCAGCACTTGCTAGTATTAAATTCAAACATTTGAATAATAAAGATGAACAGAGATTAATAAAACAAATTGGAAAACTTCCAAGTGTTATAGCAGAATCCGCAGAAACTTATCAACCACATATTATTGCTAATTATGCTTACGCATTGGCAGACAAGTTTAGCTCATTTTACACCACAAATCCTGTTTTAGATGCTGAAGACACTGAAGTAAGAGACGCTCGGTTGGGATTGGTTAACGCAACATTTAAAACATTAAAGAAATGCTTGTATCTTCTTGGAATCGAAGTCCCGGACAGGATGTAAATTTCAAAATACCACCGTAGCCTAGTCTGGATAAGGCGTTTCCCTCCTAAGGAAAAAGTCGAGAGTTCAAATCTCTCCGGTGGTGCTTCTTACATTTTTAATAGGGCTTCGACGAAGTCGAATGCCCTTGGCCATTGTCCGCGGCCAGGCGGACGTTCGGAACTCTCCGGTGGTGCTTTTTTACTTTAATACAAAAATTAATAAACGGCTAAATGTAGTAATAGCAAACAAGAGAGGGGATTAGTGTGGATATAAAAAAATATTTCATGGGAGTGATGTCGCTAGTCTTAATTCTCGTTCTCGCACCAATTGTTCTTCCAGGCGCTTCAAGGATGCTAATTTGGACAATAGTTCTTTGTATTCTCAGCAGATCAAATTTAGTATATCACACAGTGAATCTTGAAGTACACAGCATTTTGATATTATTCTTGGCAATAATTTATGGACCGTGGATAGCAATATTAGTAGCAATATTATCAACATGGCCATCAAAGATATTAAGTGCAAAAATAGGAATCTACAACCCGATTTTAGTTGGGATGGATATGATTCACATGATCTTTATAGCGATTTTTGCCAGTTTTTTAACACTTAGTAATTTCTTGGTTTGGGGAATTGTCATATTTATATTAGCAGAAGTTTTCAGGGAAATCAGCAGATTTTTCACATTTCATGAAAATCCAATAAAGTATATTATAATGGGAACATTTTACATGACTCTCGCATGGTTTGCACTTAGCAAATTCCCATACCTTTTCATAAACTGGCTTAGGGTAGTATAACGGTAATAATATAAAGACATAGAATTAGAATTCTAAAGCTAAATTAGGCCCGTGGTGTAGCTTGGATATCATGGTGGCTTGCGGAGCCGCAGTCCCGAGTTCAAATCTCGGCGGGCCTGCCACTCTCAAAAAGGAAAAATTTTTAATAGGCAGATAACTATCAAAAACGATAACAATGGTAAATTTCCTAAAACGATTCGGAATAAGTGAAACAATCAGCGCTATTCTAATGATAGCTGTTGGTGTAACAATTTTAATTTGGCCAAATCTTTTAACAACATTAATTGCAGTTTATCTAATTGTTGTTGGTGTTGTGAAATTAATTTCAGGTTAAATCTTTTTCACAAATCCGAGATTTGCATTAACTTCAACTGAATCACCGTCATTTAGAATAAGAATCCGAGTTACAACAAGTTGTTCAATTTTTTCAGAGCGGGACAAGTTGTCTCCTTTGAAGTGATGATAGGTCATTTTTCTAATAGGAATAACATTATAGATTTTTGGATGTGCAAACGATTTTCGGCTTCATCAAAGACAATGCTTTTATCACCGTCAATAACTTCAGCAGTTTGCTCATATCCGCGTTTAGCAGGCAAACAGTTCATGAAAATAACATCCGGCTTTGCAACATTCAAAAGTTCAGTTGTAACTTGATAAGGTTTGAATGTGTCAACGCGTTTCTGTTCCTCATCTTCAGGAATTCCATAACTCATCCAAGAATCTGTGTAAATTACATCAGAATCTTTTGCAGCTTCTTGTGCATCGTGGGTCACAGAAATTTTTGCACCAGTTCCTTCAGAAAGTTTTGCAACTTCGTCAAGCACTGATTGTTCTGGTTCATACTCAGTTCCTTCCGGACAAGCAACCATCATTTCCCAACCGAGTATTGCACACATCCGCATTAAATCATAAGTGACATTGTTGTGACAATCACCGAAGTAAGACATCTTGCGTGGATTCAAATCTCCTTTATGTTCTTTGATTGTTTGGAAGTCTCCGAGAATCTGGCAAGGATGTGCGAAATCATCAAGCGCATTTATCACAGGGATTGTAGAATTCTCTGAAAGTTTTTGTAAATCTTCTTTCTTGAAAACGCGAGCCATTATAATATCACAATATCTTGAAAGGCATCCTGCAGTGTCTTCAATATTTTCTTTTTTTCCAAGAGGTGAATCTTTAATTGAATAGAAAATCGCATGACCACCAAGTTGTGTCATACCAACTTCAAAAGAAGTTCTTGTTCGAAGCGATGGTTTTTCAAAAAGCATCAAAAGAGTTTTGTCTTTTAAATCGCTAGTATGCGATGAAATGTTCGCCTTGATTTCAATTGACTTGTCAATGATGCTAAGGCATTCTTCTTTAGAAAAATCGCTAACTTTCAATAAGTGTCTTACCATTTTTAATCCCTCAGGAACACTAATTCGTTCTTGTTTAAATAATTTTACTGTACAAATGTCACATTTCCCGAAAAACACTTAAAGAATAAACAGAGATGCAATTTAAGGGATAAAATGGCAAAGAAAAAAGTAGTAATTATTGGAGCCGCTGGGTTTGATTACCACGCGTTCAACACATATTATCGTGACAACGAAAATTATGACGTTCTTGCTTTCACAATGGCTGGAGAGCAGAATCTTGGAACTGTTGAAGGAGAAATACGAAAATATCCACCTGAACTTGCAGGCAATCTTTATCCAAATGGAATACAAACAATTCCAGAAGCAGATCTTGAAAAGTTTGTAAAAGAAAATCAAGTTGATCAAGTTTTAATGGCGTATTCTGATTCTTCCTATAATACAGTTATGAGAAAGTGTGCACGGGCGCAGGCTGCTGGTGCTGAATTCAAATTACTAAGTCCACGGCAAACCCAAATCAAATCTAACAAACCAGTTATTGGAATTGATGCTGTTCGAACAGGTTGTGGAAAAAGTCAGACATCAAGAAAAGTTGTTGAGATTCTAAAGAAGCGCGGATACAAAGTTGTTGCAATTAGAGAGCCAATGCCATACGGCGATCTTGTCCAACAAGAATGTATGCGCTTTGCAGATTATGATGATCTTGTAAAATACAAATCTACAATTGAAGAACGCGAAGAATACGAACCTTATATTGAACGCGGTCTTGTAATTTATTCTGGTGTTGATTATGGCACCATCATTAAAAAAGCTGAGGAAGAAGCAGACATTATTGTATGGGATGGGGGGAACAATGAAGTTGCATTCTATCAAACAGACATGCACCTTGTAGTTGCTGATCCACTTAGACCAGGACATGAAATTGCTTATTACCCTGGAGAAACAAATGCAAAACTTGCAGATTATGTTATTATAAACAAAGAAGACTCTGCAGAACCAGAAGGCATCGCCACTGTTGAAAAGAACATTAAAGACATAAATCCTGATGCAAAAATTGTTCATGCAAATTCTACAGTAAAATTAGAAGATCCTGAAGCAGTTAGAGGAAAGCGAGTTATAATTGTTGAAGATGGACCAACATTAACTCACGGGAATATGGCTTTCGGAGCTGGAAAAGTTTCTGTAAAAGATATGGATGTAACAATTGTTGATCCAAGACCAAATTGTGGAGCGAATTTGAAGAAAGTTTATGAGGAATTCCCACACCTTGGTGAAATGATTCCTGCGATGGGTTACAGCGATGCTCAGTTGAAAGAATTAGAAGATGCAATTAACAATACTGAAGCTGATGTTGTTGTGAGTGGAACTCCAATTGATCTTGGAAAACTATTGAATGTGAACAAACCAGTTGTGCGAGTAGGTTATGAACTTGAAGAAAAAGGAGAACCAAATCTCGAGACAATCATTGATGAATTTATTGAAAAGTTTGTGAAGAAAGAATAATTCAGCAAGTTATGTGTATGAGAGCGACAGCTCTCTTTGAAGATTTATTGAATTGGTAACAAGCTTCAGGAGTTTCATCTATAATTAATTCTATTCCTTTTTCTTCTGCCAAATGTTTGACACCCTCAAAAACTTTGACACACCCACTTGTACCAGTGCCAATAATTAAAAGTTCTATATCTTCTTTCAAGTATTTTTCAACAAAATCGCGATGAAGCTCATGCCTAATATTAGCTTCAATAATTTCTCCAGAAGAATAGATAACAACATGATTCTTGAATTCTTTACTGTTAATTATAATTGACTCATATTCACTACTATTAATTACTGGTTTCATTGAGACCCCACCCTAAGTGAGAAACAGTTAAACATGCTTACATAAGCTGTTCTATTTTTCTGATTAACGGTACAGTGAATAGCAATAGTCCGAGCCAGACAATGAATACGCCTAGAACGAAATTTGCGAGCCAGCCGTTAGCTGGGCTTGCTATCACCATAACTCCGAAAGCCATAACAAGCGCACCAACGAAGCTGAGGACAATCTCCTCAACAGCGAACATGATACGTCGTTCTGCTTTCGAAATCTTGGACTTCTTTTTTGCCATGTCGTGACATATGTTAGGTAGTCTTAAATAGTTTACTCTGACACATCGGCTAAATATAAATACTCCAGTATACACTTAATTTAACATGAAAAGTATGGCGTTTATCGCATTTGCGATTTTTTCAATACTATTAATCAGCACTGTTAGCGCATCACCTGCTGATCTTTGTGAAGTTGACAAACTTGATATCGAAACCATTGCAACTGAAACTACAACTACAGCTAAGATGACTTATTTTTTCGAGTGTGATGCAGCAGCATATGCTGGTCAAATGAATAAGATGGTTGTAACAGTTCCATATCCAGATATTTATAATGTTGAAGCTGAAGATGGGCTTGGAGTTATGAAAGTGTTTGAAGGCCCGTCATATGCATCTGCAACAAGTAGTGATATTGATTCAACTGTTGGTAGTTTCTTCAGAAAAGCTGTTGTTTTTGAACCTAGTAACACAACAGGATACAAACTTATTTTGAAATTCCAGAGCGAACGACTTGTAACTAGTAATCAAAAAGTTTACACAGTAAATCCAAACGGTCTTGGCTCAAATCCAAAAGTAACTATTGTTACTACCGGAGTTACTGAAACTGTTTTACCAGTAAATGAAATTGATTATAAATTAACTCTTCCACCTGGAAGCGCGATTGTTTCTTCACCAAATGGGTGTGGATTATCAGATGGAACTGTTTCTTGTATTGATATTACTTCAGTAGAACTTGATGCAATTGAAGTAAAATGGACAGGAACTGGACCAAGTATTTGGCTCACAAAAATAAGAGATGTCTCGCAAAAACTGCCTGGAACATTTACAGATATGTTTAAGAACCTCTTTAAAGTATTCAAGAAGTGATTTAAATGAGTTGGGGATTGGCTTTCTTTATAGGAATTGCAGTAGTAGTTGCTGTTCTAGCTTATGTGATTTATTTCCAGAAAGATCCATTCAAAATAGTTACAAAACATCCAAGTCTTTCACATATTGTTGAGCCAATAAAACCAAGTGGCAAGGAAGCAGCCCCCGTTACTGGTATATGCGGTATGTGTGGGAAACAAGTTACAATGCCGTTCAAATGCAAGTTCTGCAAAGGCCTTTATTGTGATGAGCATCGGTTGCCTGAGGATCACGCATGTGATGGGATGTAGAGTAGCAAAACACTTATATATCAAATATACCACTGGAAAGGAGTGACAAAGGTCAGTGACATATGTAAACTTAGACTGACTGATGTAGGGTAAAACAAATGGTCATGTGGATGTTAGTTGCAATTCCAGTAATCCTCGTCTTCGGGGGTCTAGGGCTTATTGTTAAGTCTCCTAAGAATCTTATTCTTGGAAAAATTATGTTCGAATTCAAGGAATATGAACGTGGCGTTGTTTATCGTTTCGGGAAATACCACCGTGTTGCAGAACCTGGATGGCGATTCGTTATCCCTGTGATTGAAACTTTTGTAAAATACGATTTGCGTACAGAAACTATTGATATTCCACCACAGGAAGTCATCACAAAAGACGCAGTTAAATTAAAAATTGATGCTATTATTTATCTCAGAGTTGACGATCCAGTCAAAGCTGAACTTTATGTTGAAGAAGATTATAGAAAAGCTATTGAAGAGCACGTAAAAGGTCGTATTCGTAACTTAGTCGGTAGCATGGATATTGATGACCTTTATGGTAAAATTGATCAAGTTAATAATCAGCTTCGAGAAGATGTTCAAAAACTTGCAATTGAGTGGGGCGTTATGATTGTCAATGTCGAATTGATCAGTGTTACACCACCAAAAGAAATGATTGATGCGATGCAAGCTGAGGAAATTGCAGAGCGATACAAACGTGCAGAACTTCAAGAAGCAGAAACCACAAAGATTAGAATCAATGCAATTGAAGATGCTGCAGGAAAATTAACAGCTCCTACTTTAAATTATCTTTATATCAGAGCATTAAAAGATATGGCAAATGGAAGGGCAACAAAGATTGTGTTCCCAATGGAACTCACAAATATTGTTGAGAAGTTAGGGAAAGGACTTGTTGGGAAAGAGAAAACAGACCTTGCAGCTGCTGCGGAAACATTGCTTGAGAGAATCAAATAAGTTTTAAACTAAGATTAGGTATAGAATAGCAGTAGCTATGAAAGAAATACTTCTTGAATACAAAGAGGATTTATGGCGTGTTCCAGCAGATGCTCAGATTATTACTTTGAAATATCAAATCTCAATGCACGGCGCACATGAACTTGTGAAACGTTGCAGAGAACTTCACCGGCTTGTAATAGATGGGCATGCTTATTCCCTAATTGAACCAGCTGTTAAAGAATATCTACAAGAAAATTTTCATGTAGCAATTCAAGGAGATGTTATTTCACATGATGTTCCAGATTATTTGCAAAAACAAATTAGGGAACTGTATGACATGGGACACAAAAGCATGGAGCAGTTAGCTATAGATTTTAGAATTCCTTACGAACTTGTAAAGCATATTATTGAAAGGAAATAGTTGTGTGTTTCGTGACACCAGATTTATATATTATTTAGTACTAGGATAGTCTACAATGAACAATAACTCTACAAGGAGGCAGGTTTATCCCGAAGAAAGAGGGGAGAGCCAATGGCCTGTTCGTCAAGATAGAAGGGAGTGCGAAACAGCACCGAAACATCTGTTGTAGAGAGGGTACTATTTTTAAGAACAGAAGTGGAAGACCATCAAAACTTAGTCCGCAAGAGAAGGAAGAAATTTTCAAGATTAGAGAGTTCTACTCAATCAGACAACTTGCAAAAATTTTCAATGTATCAAGAAGCTGCATAATGAGGTGCCTAAAATGAGCTTAGGTGATATTGATGAAAATTCTGCAGCCCTTAAACTTGGAGTTGTTACTTCACTCATAATTATAGTAGCAGTATGTGTAATGACACGCGTGGCAATTACACTAGTAAATGCCATGATTTAAATATGACGAATAAAAAGAAGGAATCATAATGAAAGAACTCATCCAACACGTTGATTACGTGGAATGGCAGGCAAAGAAGAAGACTAAGCTAGCTGTGGAACTGAAAGACGAACAAAAGAAAGGCCGTATGGAAGAATGTTTATTCGCGCGCTTTGCTACTGAAGTTGAGGATGAGGGGCATGAGAAAGAAGTTGCAAAGAAAACAGTTGAAGATCTTATAAAAATTTCAGACCAACTTAAAACAAAGAATGTTGTGTTCTATCCATATGTTCACTTGCTTTATGGTGCAAAACCATCAAAACCAAAGACGGCAATTGAAATTCAAAACCTTGTTGAAGCTGGCTTAAAGAAAAATGGGTTCAAAGTCAAGCTCTCACCATTTGGTTGGTATAAAGAATTTGAAATGAAATGTAAAGGCCATCCATTAAGTGAGTGGTCTCGTATTATTCGCGCTGGTGAAGATTCTGGACTTGAAAAGAAAGGTGCAGAAGAACAAAAGGTTTCAGATGCTGTTAAGAAAGAGGAACAGCTCAAATCTAAATTCTATATTCTTGAACCAACTGGAAAGAAACACGAAATTAAAATCGACAATGGAAAAATTAATGGTTATAATTTTGCAAAATATCCGAAGCTTGAGAAAATGTGTTTGTATGAACTTGCAAAGAACCGAGTTGTTGACAAACAGCCACCGCATATTGAATTAATGAAAAAACTGGAACTTGTTGATTATGAACCTGGTTCAGATCCTGGTAATTTGCGATTCTATCCAAATGGTCGTTTGATGAAAGGACTGCTTGAAGATTACACAACACAAGAAGTTGTTGATTATGGAGGAATGGAAGTTGAAACTCCAGTAATGTATGATTATGAACAGCCAGTTCTGAAAAAATATTTGAATCGATTCCCATCCAGACAATATATTGTAAACACCCCAAACAAAAACTGCTTCTTGAGATTCTCCGCGTGCTTCGGACAATTCCTAATAGCACACGACGCTACAATTTCTTACAAAAATCTTCCACTCAAAATTTATGAAATGACTCGCTACAGTTTCAGAACTGAGAAGCGAGGAGAACTTGCAGGACTTAGAAGATTGCGCGCTTTTACAATGCCAGATGTTCATGCATTATGTGCTGATGTTAAAAGTGCAAGCAAAGAATTATTGAATAGATTAAACCTCGCTGAGAAAGTGTTGAAGGGTTACGGTTTTGACAAGAAAAAGGATCTTGAATTTGCTATACGGTGGGTTGATTCCTTTGAAAAAGAGCAACCAGAAGTAATTAAAGAAATTGCAAAGAAGTGGGGACGCCCAATGCTTGTAGAAGTTTGGGACAAACGATTCTTCTACTTTGTAATGAAATATGAAATTAATTTCGTTGATGCTTTAGACAAAGCAGCAACACTCACAACTGATCAGATTGATGTTGAAAATGGCGAGACTTATGATTTGAAATACATTGGTGAAGATGGTAAAGAACACAGACCAGTTATTCTTCACATGTCCCCTGGTGGAGCAATAGAGCGAGCAATGTATGCTCTGCTTGAGAAAGCTTACATGGATCAACAACAAGGAAAGAAAGGTACACTTCCGCTTTGGCTTTCACCAACACAGATTCGGATTTGCGCAGTTTCAGATGCTCATATAAAAATTTGCGAGAAAATGGCTGATGAACTTGAAAAAGAAAATGTTCGAGTTGATGTTGATGACAGGAGTGAATCTGTTGGAAAGAAAATATCAGGATCTGAGAAGCAATGGATTCCTTATACTTTAGTTATTGGAGACAAAGAAGCAAAAGCAAAAAAGATTAATGTTAGAATTCGCGAATCTGGAAAAGTTGAAGAAATGAGTTTGGATGATCTTGTGAAGGAAATTAAAAAGAAAACTGAAGGAATGCCATTTAAGAACTTATCAATGTCTCGTTCACTTTCTAAAAGACCGAAGTTCACTGGGAACTAAATTATTTTTTTCTTAGCGTGCGTTATTGCAAATATTCCGTGCCTCATATATTATAAGATAGTTCAAGTTGTTTATAATTTTATGTACTTTGGAAGTTTCTTCTTGTCGTGCTTTCTCAAACCACCTGTGAATTTTTTTGGAATGTGTTGAAGTTCGTGGACTAGAATTTCGTCTTGTTTTTCTTTTGGAAGATTGTCAAACCGCTCGCTAATAACTTCAATCACATATCGTGGTTCCATATAAAGTGCAAGCTGCCAGATTTTCGGGAAAGACCAGATGCGTGCGAGCACTCGCTCTGCTGCAGAGCCAGTACTGCGGAAGCAGAAAACGCGATCCGAATTCACATTATTAAATTGTTTAGCTAATTCTATTATTCGCAATTTAATATCTGGCGCGCGGTGATATTTGATAGGCATTAAATTTAAATAGGCACACTGTGTTTTAAATCTTTATGAACACCGCGCTTTTGAATCTTCTTTCAATACTACCAGATAATGGATACTTGCGAGCAGGTATGGTTTTCCTATTCTACTTTGTAATAGCAGAGCTTGTCGCTCTTGTAATAGAACGCGTTCTGATGAAATTTGCCAAGAAGACAAAAACAAAGGTTGATGATTTGATAATACAAAAAACAAAGAAGCCAATAGTGTTGATAATCATTCTTATTGGATTCCGGCTTGCAGGCGGGCAAATACCAATCCTAGGAAGCGCACTAAGTATTTTCGCTAATATCCTATCGAGCATAACGGTGATTATTGGAATGTGGATTGTGATATCAATAATAGAAATATTTATAGACAATTGGGGGAGAAACTGGGCAAAACAGACAAAGTCGCATGTGGATGACAATTTGGTAACTCTCCTGCACAAAGTTTCAAAACTAATAACAGTGATTGTGGGGATTTTGTATCTGCTAGATGTTTGGGGAGTTAGCATAACTCCACTGCTCGCGAGTTTGGGAGTCGCAGGTATTGCAGTTGCATTCGCACTCCAAACAACTCTTGGAAATATTTTCGGCGGAATGTCGCTTATAATAGACCGCTCACTGCGCGTCGGGGATGTGATACAACTGGATCAGGAAACCATGGGAACAGTTGTTGATGTTGGAGTGAGAAGCACGAAAATAAAAACTTTTGACAACGAGCTCATAATACTCCCGAACGGAAAACTCGCAGATATGAGGATAAAAAACTTCGCAAGACCGGACCTCTCAGCCCGTTTGGTAGTGACATTCTCAGTTGCTTACGGTTCAAAAATTGACCAGGTCAAGAAAATTGTTCTTGATGAGATGAAGAAAATAAAAGAACTGAGGAAAGACCCTGAACCATATGTCCGCTTCTTGGAAATGGGAGAATCAGCACTGAAATTCAAGGCGTATATGTGGCTTGATGATTACAAAGAACGGTTTATGGTAAAAGACAAAGTGAATACAGGAATATACAATGCACTGAACAAAGAAGGAATAGAGATACCGTTCCCGCAAATGGATGTGCACTTGAAAAAGTGAATTGGGTTTAAAGAGTTTTAGGAATAATACAAAAAATTACTTCTTTACTTCGATTCCTTTTTCCTTGAATTTAACAAGCGTTTGAGCGTCAATATTAGAATCCTCACTAAAGTCTGTATATTCCAAGTCAACAACAACATTAAATTTTTGTTTATTAAACTCGAACGCATACTGCGCAACGCCAGCACTGAACTGTCGCCCAACAATGTGGATAATATGATCTTGTGGAAGGAGTTCATTATTTTTTCTGATTGCATCAACAACAACTTCATACTGAGCCCTACCACCATAGCCCAAGGCAGTAGGATGAGTAATATAAATCCGATTCTCAGCTGCAACACGAGTTTCTATGTTAACCATTACCTCTTTACCTTTATTTTCACAATGAATAGCGCCACGATTTTTACTGAGTGTGGTGTAATCTAGAAGAATTGGTTCTCTATTTTTCTTTGAGAATTTAAGAAGTACAGACTTGTAAGCATTAATATTTTTGAAGTCTTTTGTTTTACTACTAAGCAAAACAAAGGTTGAGTTGTTAGAATTAATCAACTCCTCTAATTTATGAACCTGATCACTATAATCTGACTTTGACAGATTAGGAGAGCCCGTATTCGGGTGAACTACAACATATGTATGATCTTTTGAACCCATAATGTTTTTATGTGGCACTTATAGTATATAATAGTTAAGATGAACACGAAAATTCTTTACTGGACTAAGAACCCAGCAGCTCAGAATATTATGAAACAATTCAATGAGCTGGGAATGGATGTGCCAGTATTTGAAACAGAGAAGGATTTTTTGTATTTGGAAAAAGAAGATGTGCCGGAAGCAGATTTGCTGATTATCCCAAGTACTCACAAGAGTGCTGCAAATAAAAAGTCATTAACAATTCACGCTACTGGAAATTTTGGGAATGCGGATTATGGTGGAGAGCCAAAGAAATTAAATCCAACAAATCCAGAAGCAATTGCAATTGGACTTCGTAGTATGGCAAAGCAGGTGTCTGGCAACAGGCAACAGGGATCCTACACTAATCCTGATACCCGATCCTTGATACCCGATACCCGATACGAAGTTTGTTTAGAAGTTACTCACCATGGTCCTACTTTGAAAACTCCATTAGTGTTTATTGAAATTGGTTCAACAGAAAAAGAATGGGGAAATGAAGAAGCTGGAAAAGTTATTGCAAATGCAATGAAGGAAATTATTGAATACCTCAAACCTTCAACCTCCAACCCCAAACCCTTAACCAATTACATCGGCTTCGGTGGACCGCATTATGCTCCAAGTTTTACAAAGAAACTTATTGAGAATGAAGATATTGCAATTGGCCATATTTTGCCAAAGTACCAACAGGATAATGTAACTAAAGATATTATTCAACAAATGCTTGCAGGAAGCACTGCAAAGAAAGCTGTTTTTGATTGGGATGGAATGAATTCTGAACCACGAAATAAAGCAGTTGAAATTTTGGACGAGTTAGGAATTAGCTGGTGCAAGACAAAGGAGTTGGGTTAAGAAACAATTATAAAGAGATATAGTTATCAAAAACCAGCGATAGCCCCGTGGTGTAGTGGTCAATCATCCGAGCCCCTGGAGCTTGGGACAGCAGTTCGAATCTGCTCGGGGCTACTAATCACAAATAACTTAGACAGATCTGAACCAATTTCAAACCAGGGCTTCGCCCGTAGGCGAATGCCCTCATGCCATTGTCCGCGGCAAGGCGGACGTTCGGAACTGCTCGGGGCTACTAATTTCAAAATGGATTACAAAATATTACGAGAACTTTTGAAAGGTAATGAATTAATTTTCAAAAATAATTTTGATAAGATTAAAGAGAATCTTCCTGAAGAAATGCTTGTAATGAAAGGGATTAAACAATCTGAACCGCATGAAGATATAGACCCGCTTGATCACACTTTTAATGTTATGGGACTGCTTGGTGAAGTAAAGGATAAAGGAGCAGTTATGGATACAAGAGATTTGAATGAACACGATAAAGAAATCTTGAGATGCGGTACACTTTATCATGATATAGGAAAAGGAATTGATGCTTTGGATACGAACCACAGATTCAAATCAGCAGAACTCGCACAGAAGCATGTTGAAAAAATGGGATATTCTGAAGAGGAAATACATGACATTCTAAAACTAGCTGAAACTCATGATCTTTTAGCGCGCCTGTCAAAAGGATTAGAAGGCGGCGGACTGAAAATAAAAGCACCAGTAACATTAGAACAAGCTGTTGAAGAAATAGAAACAGAAAGATTGCTTAAACTTCATTACATTTTGATTTATTCAGATTTCGGAGCAACACCAGGATTCAAGTACATGCCACATTTAGTAGATGCTTTGAATAGTATAAACAGATCTTACGAAAAACTAAGTGAAGTTTGCAATAAATAAATCATCACTTTTTCCAATCTTCCCAAGGGAAGTCAACAACTTTTTTGACTTGTTTAATAAAATAATCTGGGACACTTGGTTTAGTAATACGCATTGTATACAGACACGCAGTTTTTACAATTGCATCTTTATCTTCTTCCAAATGTTTTTTTGCAACAATCAAACTCTCCCCCGTTTCAAGCATATCTTCAACCAACAATACTCGTTTATGTTTAAGACTTTTAGTTATTTCAGTAAATACACGACGTTTCTTTCCTTCTTTTGTAACAGACATGCCGTGTAGTTCGTTAACTCCCAAATGTTTTGAAAGGTAAAGAGCTGGAACTAGTCCACCTCTTGAAATTCCGATAATTACATCTGGATCAAAATCTATTCGTTCAGATAGTGACCACATTTCTTGTTCAAATTTAACCCAATCCATGATTAAAGATTGTTTTAAGAAGTTAAAGGTTTTTCCATAAACACAAACTTATTATAATGCTTATTTTTACGGAATTAATAGAAACATGGAAGTTGGCGAGATATGGGATAAAATAAATTATCCTGAAAAACTCAGAAAGCATTGCCTTACTGTGAATGCAAAAGCATTGGAGATTGCTGACAATTTAATTTCTGATGGTATTACTGTTGATAGAGAGCTTGTGAATAAAGGATCGCTGCTTCACGATATTGGACGTGGTGTGAAGCACAACATTCAACACGGTATTGTAAGCTATGAGAAGTGCAAAGAATTTGGATTATCTGAAGAAATTGCATTAATTGCACGGAACCACGTTGGCTCAGGAATCAGAAAAGAAGAAACAAAGAAACTTGGATTGCCAGAAGAAGATTTTATGCCAACAACTATTGAACAGAAAATAGTTTCTTACGCAGATAATCTCACAGACAATAATAAAATAATTCCTTTTGAAAAAGAATTAAAAAACTGGAGAAAACGATGGGGACCACAATCAAAACAAGCCCAACGATTGAAACTCCAACATGAAGAACTTGAAAATTATATTACTAGCAAAGAAATGAAAGAGCTTGAGAAAACTTCTGGAAAAACAACTGAAGAACTTATGGAAAATGCTGGAAAAGGAATCGGCAAATTTATCAAAGATAATTTCAAATTAGAAGACCCTAGCGTGCTAGTGGTTTGTGGAGCTGGAAACAATGGCGGAGATGGATTCGTTGCTGCGCGATATTTGCAGGAAGCTGGGATTCATACAGAACTTGTTGGATTCACTGAACAAAAAACTGAATTAAGCAAAAAGAATTTCAAGAAAGCTGAAGAAGCCGGAGTTAGATTTTATACAGTAACTCCAGAAAGTGCAGGAAATTTCAGCGCTGATATAATTGTTGATGCAATGATTGGCACAGGATTAAAAGGTGTAATGCGAGAGCCAATGACTTCTGTAATTAACTGGTTAAACACAATGGAAGTTCCAAAAATTTCAATTGATGTTCCATCTGGAATAAATCCGGATACGGGAGAAAGGTCAGACACTTTTGTAAAACCAGATTATACTCTTTGTATGCATCGAATAAAAAAAGGGCTTGTAGGAAATGAATACACAGGTGAGCTTGAAATTGTAGATATTCTATAAACAAAAACAGTTTAAAGCTGTAATACCATAAAAAAGTATAGCAGGAAGATACGCGAATACACAAGATGTTTTAGATAGGTTAGAGAAGTATGTTGATAAGCTAGAGAAGTTAGAAGCAGAAGGAAATGAAGACGCCATAATAAAAATGATTGTAGAGAACAGTTTGGACGTATGGCTTGAGAATCAAGTAGGGCAAAGTGTTTGTAAAGAACATACAAAAAATATTCGCACAGATGAATCGGGTGCAGTAGGAGTAATTGGTTGGTTAGGTGTTGCTGGTTTTTTAATTACAATTGGTCAAATTTTGAAAAAGAATATTTATGATAAATATAATTACATTCCATTATGGAGAAGAGGAAAAGATGACCAGAAATATTCTTATGAATTTTCAAGGAAGGTGAGTGACTGGGATCCAACTGATGTTTTTGAAAATTTTCTTAAAAGCGTAATACAAGATGAAACACCAAAATTCGGATTTCTTTTCGGAGACCGCAAGGACAACCACATAACAATTGAAGCAATACTGCCTGCAAAAGAACTTGGAATAGTTTTGGATAAATATCTTGATACTTTGCCTGATGAATTCAAAGGCCCTTACAGAAAAAAAAGAGGAAAAGAAAAAAAGAAAGATACTGAATTAAAAAATGTGCTTCAAAAAATATCACTTCACGGGCCAAAAGAAAAGGATGTCAGAACTGCGATTCATTTGCTTTTGTCGAAAAAAGATGGTGTAAAATTATCAAAAGAAAAAATTAGCATGGCGAAGAAAGAATTAGTAAATTTTACAAGAACTGGTGTGTGGAAAAGTTTAACAGAAAACCGGTGGAAGAAGATACCTTATTTAAGAAATAAATTTTTGGGAACTTATTATTACGAGCCAGAACTTCTTGAGCATTCATGGAAAAAAGAAGATATCTTGAAAAAAATGAATACTACAAAACTGAAAACAAAATTAAATGCAAAACAATTAGAGAAAAAACTAGATGAATTAAAAACAAAATGCAATATTGAAAAAACAATTCCAAAATTCCTGTTCTTTGATAATAAACAATTTGAAAAAATTGATGAAATAATGAAAGGAAGCAAAACATTCTTCATAAATCGTAGGCAATACGGTAAAAACTTGCCAATACTTGTTTGTATGGATAAAAACAGCGTGACTGCGAAATGTATGTGTCTTGGATACAAAACAAACGAGAAATTATACAAACGACTTAGGAATTACAAAACTTAATCCTCTTTAGTTTTTGTTTCTTCTTCCTTTTCCTTACCAAGACTCATTCTTCTTTTAAATTCATCTTCAGAAACTTTTTGAATAAACATTTCCTGGAAAAATTCTTCCTGATGAATATCAACTTTGTGCTCATTTGCAAGATGAAGAAGAGGAAGGAAAGTTTCAATTACACCACGGCGATCTTTTTCCTTAGTTAATTTTGAAAATGGAACTTTCTCAATATTATGTTCAATAATTTCTTTGTAAAGCGCATCCAATTGTTGAGTTATATCTTCATCAGGCAATTCTAATCTGAATTTTTTAGAGGCGCGGCCTCTTGGTTTGGGCGGCTCCATAGATTTCTTGAGCTTGTCAATCAAATCACCTAATGTAATTTTTCGAATATGTTTTCTGCGCACGCTGATATTAAGATCAGGAACATCACCAAGTAATTCTTTGTCAGTATCTGGCTGATCAAACATATCGTCATCTTCAAAACCTTCACCAAATTCTTCTTCACCATAACCAGGAGCGTCTCCTTCAAACAACAAACGATCTGATTTCATTTTCAAAAGAATTGCGGCTGTGAGGATAAGACGAGCAGGAACACGAAGATCAAATTTCTTCATGTTGTTAACCTTCTCAGTATATTTCTCTGTGAGTTTTGTAATATCAATATTCCAAGGATCAAGATCCTCAGACTTTACAATATCAAGAAGAATAAATTCCCATGCGCGCTCGCTTTGAAGCATTTGCTCAATATTAGATTCAATGTCTGACATATCACTCCCCCTTAGGCGCTTCAGGACTCTCGCCTAAATCCAGAGTTCCATTAGGATCCTGTGGAACTGCTTCTGGTGGTTTTTCAATCTCTTCTAAATCAGGAACATTAAGATCTTCAATTGGTGTCTCAGCTGGATTTTCTGGCCCTACATTAGAAAGCTCTAGAGGAACATCTTCAAGCATTGGTTCAGTTGATTCTTCCACAACTTCTTCCTCAATTATTTCTTCTTCTTTTGGTTCTTCCAATTCTTTTTCTTTAACTGAATCATCTTTTCCAAGTTCAATTCCAATAATTTTTGAAGTGCCGTCAGCCATCATGGAAACACCAAATAATCTTTCTGCACTTTTAACAACAGAATTATTGTGACTGATAATTAGAAGCTGAGACTTCATAGCACGTTCTTGCATTAACTTGACAAACCGCATAGAGTTGGCTTGATCAAGAGCAGCATCAACTTCATCAAGAACATAGAAAGGAGATGGTTTGTAACTTTGTAAAGCAATTAAAAATGCAAGAGCTGTGATTGTTTTTTCACCACCAGAAAGTGAGTCAATACTAAGAACTTTTTTCCCAGCTGGTTTTGCCTCAACAAATAAACCACCAGCAAGAGGATCTTCAGGATCTTCAATAATTAAACGACCTTCACCATTTGGTGAAAGGTGTGGGAAGATTTCTCCAAATTCATTTGAAACTTTATTGAACACTTCAAAGAACACACCTTTCTTTCGAGTTTCAATATCCTCAATAAAACCAATAATAGAATTTCGCTCGCCTTTGAGAGTATCAAACTTCTGCTCAAAAACATGATACGCTTTGTAATGCTCACAATAAAGTTTAATTGCTTTCATATTTACAGGCTCGAGTTTGATAACAGTTTGATTTATTTTTAGAAGGCGCTCTCCAAGTTTATCAACATCCCCTTCTTCAAATTCCATATCAACATACTTTTGCATGTTCAATCGGATGTCAGTAAGTTTTGCGTCGATCTGAGCTTTTTGAATTCTGATATCTGCAATTGCCCGAGTTGCAGTATCACGTTGTGTCCTAACATTATCAACTTTGGTTCGGAGCTTCTCGATTTCCAAGTCAAGAACTTCACTATCTCTTTGCATAGATTCCATTGTGTTCCCAACTTCCTTATCCTTTTTGAGATAATCTTCAAGTTCTTTTTTCAACGCTTCATTGCCAAGTTGTAAATCTTCAATCTCATCCAAACGCTGGTCACGAGTTTTCATAAACTCTTCAATTTCTGAACCTGTTGATCCTTTTCCACCTTTCTTGCGCTGGACACCACCAGTGATGGCTCCGGCTCTCTCAGCAATATCTCCGACAAGAGAAACCATTCGTATTTTTCCAATGTGCGACTTGACCTTGTCAATAGATTCTACAATGTGAGTATTTCCGAAAGCATAAGAAAATGCTTTATCAAATTTATTATCATACTTTACAAGATTAAGTGCAAGACCGATTATTCCTTGCCCATTAACTTCATTGATTTCTTTTGGTGGTTTGATTTTATTAAGTGGAAGGAAAGTTGCGCGACCCATTCCATTATCACGAAGATAATTAACACACTGGATTGCGGTTTCATCAGAATCTACAATAACAAAATCTTTTCTGCGACCAAGAGAATATTCAAGTGCACTTGCATATTTTGTATCGTGCTCCATAAGCTCTGAAATTGTTCCGTGAATTCCTTCAATTTCATTTTTTAAATTAGAAATAAAACGAGCAGGAGTTGAACTTCGCTCCTGAAGTTTTTCAATCATTGAATCGATTTGAGAAATTTCAGATTGCTTATTTTCTATCTTGCTCTCGTTAATCGATATGCGTCCCTTTATTCTTTCAGCTTCGAATTTGACTCCAACTTGTTCTGTGCTTCCTTCTTTGATAAGTTTAGTATCAATATCTTTTTTTCTGGATTGTTTCTGGTCAAGATTTGTTGAAGAAGATTTAAGTTCAGCAGCGAACTCTGTTTCAATTTTTTCTTGAGCAGAAATTTTTTCCAAAAACTTATCCTCTTCTTTCTCTGCGTTCTTTAATTTAGTAAATGCAAGCCGCCCTTCAATTTCTGAACCTTCGTCTTTGAGTGCTTTGTATTTCTGTGCATCATCTTTTTCTTTTCTCAGAGAAGTGAGTTGCTTCTTGCGCTCGGACATAACAATAACAACTTCTTTGATTCGCGTTTCAACAACATCCAAATCTTTCTGAGCTCTATTTCGTTTTTCATCATACTCAGAAATTCCACAGATTTCATCAAGAACCTGTCTTCTGCCAATTGGATCCATTTCAATAAAGTTTGTAACATCACCTTGCAGAACTATATTATGCCCTGTGGCTTTGAACATGTGAGAAGAAAGTAGGTCAACCATTTGCTGTTTTGTACATTTGTTCCCATTGACTTTATAGGACATTGTACTGTTTCGTGTGATGCGGCGAGTGATGCGAACTTCATCAGTTTCAAAAGGAAGTTCTCTTTTTTTATTATCTAAAACTAACGTGACTTCCATGACTCGCGCTGGGTCATTTCCTTTTCCACCATTATATATGAGATGTGACATTCGTTCTGCACGCATACTTCGAGCTGAGGATCGGCCAAGAACAAAACAAATGGCGTCACAAACATTCGACTTTCCAGAACCGTTTGGTCCGACAAACGCTGTCAGCCCCTCAGAAAGCGGGATAACGACCTTCTTATTGAAGGATTTGAACCCCTGCATCTCTAAACTCTTAATCACTGTTGTAATTCACCTTAGAAACAGTAGGATAGTAGAATATTTAAGAGTTATGTCAAACTTAAGGTGTCAATCTTTTAGCATCTCTTGGAAATAATACAGCCTCACGCACATTTGGCAGACCAAGCATAACCATTACAAGCCTGTCAACTCCAATAGCCCATCCAGCGTGTGGTGGCATTCCATATCGATAGAATTCAGTAATTGGTTCGAAACCCTTTGGATCCATTCCCTTTGCTTTCAAACCAGCAACATAATCATCTGGATCATGAACACGACGTCCGCCAGAAGCAAGTTCCATTCCTTCAAGAATCAAATCAAATCCATAAGATAATTTCTTATCTGTCTCGTGTTGATGAATATAATATGGTTTGAGTGCATATGGATATTCAGAAATTATAACTGGTGCTTTGAATATTTCCGTTATCAAGCGCTCTCCTTCTGGAGGGATATCATCACCCCATTTTAATTTGAAACCTTTCTTTCCTAATTCTTTTAAAATTTCAGTGTAAGTTTTAATAACAATATCTTTTGGTTGTTTGAGTTTTACATCTAAAACTTCAAGCTCGCGTTTGCAATTCTTTGCAACATCAGAATAAATTCGTTTTAGGATTTTGTCAAAAACATCCAAAGTATCTTTTTCAGTTGCGAATCCCATTTCAATATCAAGTTGTGTAACTTCAGACAAATGCTGAGTTGTGTCGCTTGGCTCAGCTCGGAACACAGGACCAATTTCAAAAACTTTCTCAAAGCAAGAAGTCATTAATTCTTTGTAGATTTGTGGACTCTGCCTGAGGAACGCTTTCTTCTCGAAATATTTGATTGGGAAAAGTTCTGCACCACCTTCAGTTGCAGTTGCAATCATCTTTGGTGTTTCAACTTCTACGAATTTGCTTTCTGTTAAATAATTTCGAGCACTTTGAAGAACTTGCGCGCGGATTTTGAATATGGCGCTGATTCTTGGTTTTCGCAAATCAAGAACTCGCGCATCCAATCGAGTGTCAAGTTCTGCAAGAACTTTCTCATTCACTTCAAGTGGAAGTGGAGTTTTAGATTTGTTTAAGAGTTTGATATCTTCAAGAATTACTTCAACACCGCGATTTGTTTTATCAGTCTTTTTTACTGTTCCTTTAATTGCAATAGCACTTTCACGAGTGATGTCTCCGAGTTTCTTGAAAGCTTTTTCAGAATTCTTTTTCAAAACTGTGACTTGAGAATCTCCTTCACGATCTGCAAGAACTATGAACGCAAGATTGCCATGTAGACGAACATCTCGAACCCATCCCATAAGTGTTACTTTCTTTCCGTCTAGAGCTGGAACTATTTCAGATGTGAAGTGCGTTTTGCTCCAGTCAGAGATTGCGTCAGTCATTATAAGATATTATAGAACAAAATCCATCCGAAAATCCAAAATACAAAGAATGGATAAAGTCCATTGCCGAGCCACCATTTCATTTCGTATTTTTCAGTGCCGTCAGCTTGTGTAACTTTTGGCTGCCATTTTGTGAAGTGTTGAAGAGCTTTACCAGTAACCCATGCAAATGCAAACATCATTATAAGCGCTACCTTACCGCTAGTAACAAAGCTTGAAACAAGACCAATAACACCACCCATAAAAGCGTGTGTTAGTGTGGACTTAAGCTCTGGAGTCCATTTCAAATCAAAATCCCAATTAAATTTCATTTGTAAAATCACCAAGTTGTTTTTGTTTAACATTTCTCAATAGATTTTGCGCAGTTTCCCATGAATTACGCACAATCTTCGGAAATTTACTGTGTTCATTAAGCCAGTTCTTTAAAAAGGTTTGTGTACGTGGGTCAGAAGGGTATCCTGAACCAATTTCCCCATAAAGATGCTTAAGTGATGCAACAGCATCATCGCGATCGACTTTTGCGAGAATAGAAGCTGAAGAGACAATAGGATAAGTGTCGTCTGCACCGCATTCTGCAACTATCTTACAATCCACTTTAAGTTGTGGAGTAAGTTTTGCAACAACAGCCATTGTATTTGCCTCAATTGAATCCAGATAAACTACATCTGGTTTGAGCTCGTTAATGATTTTAGCCATGTGAGAAAGCTCAAGAAGATTAAGATTTCCTTCAGCTTTTTTATTAGCATCAATTTCTTCAGCTGAAATTTTAATAATTCGAGATTTTACTTTTGAGCGAATTCTGTGATAAAGATCAGCTCTCTGCAATGGGGTGTGTTTCTTTGAATCACGAACACCGAGCTTGATTATTTCTTTTAATTTGTCTTCATCAATCATAGCACCGGCTATAACTAGTGGACCAATTACTGCGCCACGCCCTGCTTCATCAATACCGAGAATAAGCTTTGCCATTTCCCCTCAGAATAAATGTGATTAGAAGTGTTTATTTAGTTTTGTATTAATGAGAATAGATAGGACAATGAAAAAATTCGTAGCTATTTTAGATGAAAGCCTGGAAACAGGTGTTGCAATGAACATCCTCAGTCACATAACGGTAAGTATGGGGAACCGGGTTCATGATGTTCTTGGAGTTGACGGCTACAATGATGCTAGCGGTTTTACTCATGAGGGAATATCAAAATGGCCGTTTGGGATTCGGAGTTTTGCTGTATAAAAATTTTCAAACGAGGGAAGGGCCTGCCGTTCAAAGGAAAATATGTTTATGATCATATTGAAAATCTTCCTGGAAATATAGCAATATACAATTCAGCAAAGAGTTGTTACAAAAAACAATGATTCCCATAAAGTATTTAACAACCTGTTGATTAGCACTGCACATGGATAGTAAAAACATTGTACGAAACGTGCAAATAATTGTTGTAATAGCAATTTTCACATACTTCTCTTGGTGGAAATCCCTTAATGTTCAAGTTGTTTACACAAACTTGTTCTTTGTGCTCCCGGCAGCGCTTTTGTTTATGAACGCATTCACATGGCGCGGAAAAGGGAAAATGCCATTCCAATTAAGTGGCTTCTCTAAGAAAGTTGCATTTTATTTTGCAATCGCAGTAGCTATAGGAATTGTTTGGAATTTTGCATGGATTACAATGTCATCAGGATTTTATGGTATAGCTGAAGGTGAAAATTTTGAAGCGCATGAAGTAAATCTTGCAGATTTTGATACAATGACAAATTTCCAGACAGATATAATAAGAAAAGTTCCACACAACACTGGAGAAATTAGGTTGCGGGCTAACCGTTTTGGGTGGGCAGATGTTTTAGATACAGATCCTGTATTTGAAGATGGAGAACTTCTTTGGCGCGCAGTTATTGAACCGCATGGTTTGATTAATCAGATTACAAAAAGCGCACCAGGAGTTGGAGAAACTTCTGCAGAAGTTGAAACAAGTCCAGTTGTGACAGAAAAAGATTTGAAATATACAGAAGCAAAATTATTAACACAATTCTCAATGCGACGAGCCTGGTATGAAAACAGAATGTTGCTTGTTGAGGATGGTTATATCACACTTGCAAAGGATGGAAACTATTGGTGGGTTTATCCAAGAGTTTCAATAAAATGGGCTTTATTCACTTACAAAAAAGAATTCAAAGGAGTTACACTGGTCAGCGCAGAAACTGATGAAGCAAAACATTACAGTGAAACCCAGATGGGTGAACTTGAAGAATTCCTTGGAAAAACCGCCAGAGTTTATCCAGAAAGTCTTGCACTTCAGCAAGCATACATTTATGGATCAAACAGATTCGGATGGTGGGCGAAGTTTGTAACCGGAAGATCTGGAGATGGAGAATCACTTTATGAAATTCCAGGAGGACAAATTGGGGGATCATACGGCACTTGGCAGAAATATCCTTTCCTAACTGTCTATAATAATAACGCTTACTGGGTTACTGTTTACGAACCAATTGGAGGAGAAATTAGCGGTGCAAGAATCGCTTCGATTTTATTGATTGGTGCAGATAATACAAATGCTGGTGAAATTAAAATGCTCAAGTTCGATAAACTTGGTAGAAATTTACCAGGAGTTAACAAGATTCTGCGATTCGCACGCGCAGAAGTTCAGAACTTTGAAGGCTGGATACCTCAACAAGTTCAGATTTATCAAGATGGACAAAACTTGTATGCTTTATCTTCAATTGTAAGTGGAGCTGGAAGCGGTCAGAGAATCATGGCGCTTGCTGGTGTTAATCTTCTAAGTGATGAAGAGCGAGCATATGTAATTAAAACTTCAGACTATGATAATTTGGATGCAGCGCATGAAGCACTTCTAGCAAAAATGTTTTCAGGAAAAGTAACTGAAGAACCATTAGAAGAAGTTTCATCCCCAGCTTCAACTGTGACAACACCTTCAACAGATAATGTTGAAGATCGGTTAGACACAATTGAAGAAAAAATTGATAGAATTATGGAAGCTCTTGAAGTTTAAGAATAAATCGTATACCTAAAACTTAAATACCGGGGCTTTCAGAAATTTGTTATAGCGGGGTAGGGCAGCCTGGAGTGCCCGTCGGGCTCATAACCCGGAGGTCGGTGGTTCAAGTCCACCCCCCGCTACCATCTTTCAGTTTATTATGAGCAAAACAAATCAAATAAAACCGCAACTACCGAAAGACCTTTTCAAATACATTGCAGTTTTTTGCGGATTAGTAATATTAGTTCTGTATGGTATTTTCTTTTTGAAAATCAATTTCAAAGCTATATTGATGCTTCTCGGTTTTATCCTGATTGGAGCTGTATCAAGACTTCCACAAAGATTAGCACCAGTTTCAATTGGTATTGAATTGGTTTCCCTTGTTACAATTGTTTCTGCGATTTTATATGGCGGACTTGTTGGAGCGCTCGTAGGAGTTGCTGCTTCGGCACTTTCTGGATTTTACACAATTGAACGACCACAAGATATTATGGCAATGAGTTTAGGATTTGCAATGATGGGAATATTCGCGCCTTGGCTCTACAGTAATTTTGGATTAGGAA
Organism: Candidatus Undinarchaeota archaeon; assembly: GCA_964567575.1. Taxonomy (GTDB): domain Archaea; phylum Undinarchaeota; class Undinarchaeia; order Undinarchaeales; family UBA543; genus UBA543. The sequence continues at coordinate 33,109 of CAZMMZ010000007.1, read as the reverse complement.
CTTGCGCACTTGGATTAACAATTGCTTATGATTTATTTACAGGAATTTTCTACGCGTTGTCAGGACATAGTTGGATTGGATCTTTAAGATTCTCAGCTGTGCATATTCCAGTAAATTATTTCATAATAATCTGGCTCGCGCCGAAGTTGTTAGGAATGTTACTATGAAAAAGAAAGTTGCAAAAGCAGTAAAAGAATTAGGGATTGTTTTTTATAATTTAGATAAGCCGAAATATAGAGAAAAATTGGCAGAGTCATTAAATCCACATGGGTGGTATAAGCCAAAATTTAATAAAGAAAATCTTGACGGGTGTAGTTATGTTAGAATTGAGATTAAGGATGTAATGCATTCTAAAAAGTACTGGAAAAACAGGTACAATCCATATGCGTTGGTGCTGACGAGGAAAGCGTGGGAAATGTATGAAAAGAAAGTAAACATGCACGGAAACTTAGGATTTTTTTGTGGGATTGATGAAGAAACTGAATTATTTAAGGAATTTGGAATTGGAATGGTCCCAGAGAATAAAAATAAACATGATTTAATGGTAAGTGCTATTCATGAACAAAGACATCAACTTTATGCTGATCAACGAGGGTTTTTGCAAGAATCTTTTGATGAAAGAATATTAGGGGAGTTTTTTGCCGCAGATGTTGATATGAGGAAAGACAAATGGTCTCGGTTTAAGACAATGTTACAGATAGCTTATCATCAGGGTAATGAAAAAACAATAAAAAAGCTGGAAGAAGTGAAGGATTTGCTTGAAAAATTAGATGAGAACTGTTCTCCAGAAGAGATTGATGAACTTTTTATGGAACATCATAGTATTTGGGTTTTCAGATATGCTGCAGAAGAACTGATTAAAACAAAAAAATAAAGAGCGGGTCGCGCTTTTTACAGCAGCGCCCAGTAAATGTGCTAGCACATTCGTAAGTCTTAGATCTTGTTGATTCGCTCAACGCGAACTTTGCTCACGAAAGGTTTTTTGACTTTAGCAGGTAACCAGTCTGGTCTGTTCTCAGGTGCATTAACGATCTTCTTTGAACCTTTGAAAACGTGAATGGAATAAGTTCCATCTGCGTTTCTTCGGCCACGTTGTCTGAGTTTAATGTCAGTAACGCCTCGTGTAGCTGCCTTAAGTGCTGCTTGTCTTGGGGATGAACCGGTGAAAACGCGTTCTAGGTCACCAGATTTGTTCCTCAAAACGTATGTCTTTTTTGTTCGTGATCTTTTTTTCTTTGCCATTTTTTATCCACCTCCATTGGAATTGTAAAATATAATTAAAAGCACTACGCTCTAAGCATATATAAGTATATCTATAACGCTAGGTGCCGGTTTTGATTAGTAAAATATATAAACCCCCTTTTACTCACGCAAACGCCTAAAATAAAACCAATACCATGCGAACTGGTTTTCCCGGTGTTTTCCCAGTGAAGTATTAAGTAATTGCCCGGCACAAATAAGGTACTGTGATTAAAATGAGAGAAATGGTAAACTACCTCAAAAATCTTGGCCTTACAGAATACCAATCACGAGTTATGATTGTACTGTTCTGCAAGCGAGAAACCACAGCAAAAGAAATCTGCAAATACGGAGGAATACGGCAGACAAAAATCTACCAGGTTTTGAAAAGTCTGGAAGACAAAGGATTTGTAACATACAACTATGCAAAGCCTCGCGAGTATCATGGAATGACTCAGAAAAGAGCAATGAATAAACTCCTAGATAAGCAGGAGAAAGAATTGGAAAAACTACGACATGGGAAAGAAGTGCAAGTTGAGTATTTGAAAAATCTTGAACTAACTCCTGTTGAACCAGAAACTAGAGTCCACCCTATGTGGGATGTAGATCATTACAAAAATTTGTAATTATTCTTCTTGCAGATTTAGAATCGCTTTTGCAAGGTCTCCGCTAGCTGCTTGAAGTGCAGCTTTAGCATCTTCCTCTGAAACACCAGTCTGAGATGTAATCATTTCAACATCTTCAGGACTAGTTTCAACTGCTTCTCCTTCAGAAGCATTTCCAGAAACTTGGTACATTTCTTTTCCCTGAACATTCATCTTAGAAACCTGTGGGCTCTGAATTCGGATTTCAGAACCATCAGTTTTCTTAATGATAACTTCAGAAGCATCGATATCATCGACACTCATACCAAGTTGTTGCATCATTTTCTGCATCTTTTTTGGGTTTAAATTCATTCCAGGTAACATTATTTTTTCACCTCTTTTTTTGTCTCAACCTTTTTAGGTTTTGGAGGAGCTGGTGCTGGTGGAATCTTTGCTTTTTTAGCTGTAGAATCAACAATATCCTTTACTGCAAGAACATTGATACCAGCGCTTCTCTTCAAACCGTATGGTTTATTATGACCAAGCAAAATTTTAATTCCCTTGCTAACTGCAAGATTAATTAAAGACTGGTCAAGAGCAGAATCGACAATCATCGCTTGGGCTGTGCCTTGCTGAAGATTTCGCATAACACTTGCAATCTCTGCTTTTGGAACTTTACCCATTTCACGATAACTATTTCCAGATTTCTTCAGAATACAAACAGTTCCACTGCCTGCCATCCCTGAAGCGATTTTACCAAGAACTTTGAAATCAGTTTTGAATTCTACAGTGCCTGATGTAAGTTCTGGTGGAACAATAGCTGTTCGCGCTCGGGGAGAAGATCTTGAATCTCTTCGTGGTCGAGTATCCCTATCACTTCTTCCGCGTGGCGTGGACCTTCGATCATATGTTTTCTTCTCATAGCGTGGAGCACGAGAAGCTGATCGAATTTGTTGGCCTCTTAAAACAGATTCAATTGTTGTTTTATTTCGAAGTGCTTTAATTAAATCTTTTTGAGAAAGCTCTTCAACTTCCATTCCCATAGGAGCACGAGCAACATATTCAACTTTGACAAATTGCATCAAGCTCTTTAGAATAAGATCTCCACCACGGTCTCCATCAAGGAAAACTGTGATTTCTTTTCCAGCACAAAGATCCTTTATTGAAGCGGGAATATTTGTTCCGCCAACACTAAGAATATTTGGAATATTCATTTTTAGCATGTTAATAACATCAGCACGACCTTCAACTAAAATCAAATCCTTGCTAGCTTCAATGTTAGGACCACCTGCGAGTTTTGCAGGGCCGTAATCTTTTAATTCTCCGGCTCGAATATCAGTTTTAATCTGAGAACTCAATTCATCAGTACCAGGAGTTTTCTGACCAAGTCTCTCAAGAAGAGATTTTGCACGGTCAACAACATAATCACGTTTTGCAGTTCTTACATCTTCGATTTCTATAATTTCAATTTTTGAATCGCATGGACCAATCCGCTCGATTGTCTCAAGTGCTGCTGCAATAAGAGCAGTGTCTTCTTTACTTAGAGATGTTGGAATTTCAATAGTTCCTGTGCTTTTTCCGTTCGCTGAAGAAACCTTAACTTCGATTCTTCCGATGCGTCCGCTCTTTTGAAGTTCTCTGAGCTCTAAATCCCGGCCTAACAAACCTTCTGTCTGGCCGAAAATCGCACCGATAGCATCTGGTTTTTCAACAACTCCAGTTGTTTCTATTTTTGCTTTAACTATGTATTTTGTGGCAGATATACCAATTTTTCCCATTTTTTCCTCCGGGAAATCACTTAGAAATCGACATTACACTAACTTGTTTAATAAACAAGTCTTTCAAACTATTGCAGTTTGTGAGTATGTTTTTACTTTTGTGATACAGCTTCTAAAGCTGTCCTGATTTGTGACCAAGTGCACGTCGCTTCAACAACTTTTGATGCTGACGTAGTGCCTTGGATGATGTCGATTTTGTGAGTTGTTCCTGTTTTGCTCCGTAGGAGTTTTTTCAGGAACTGAATGATTTCCGTGTTTGCTTTTCCATTGATTGGCTTGGATTTTATCCAAACCTTGATTTTGTGATCGCCAACAACCTCAGCTTTTTGAGAAGCTGCGTTTGGTTTGGCAATGACTGTAATTTTCATGGAAATGCTCTTAAGCACCGGTACTAACACCCAGATTCACAGATTGACAAGGTCGTACTCCACTGAGTAACCCTCGCACCGGGCTATAAAAGCATATAATAATGGCTTAATTTGAGTATAAAAGGTTTGCGTAGTAGGTGTTTTTAGGGGTTAAGACCCGTCTTCTAATGCCCTTCTGCATTCTTCGCAAACATATTGGTCACCGGCTTGGATGAGAGTTTTTGCATAATTCCCACAAGACTCGCACTCGCCTTCTGTTGAAGCGTCTTCGTTGAACAATATATCTTCACTTTTTATTTTTGTAAGTTCGCGTAGCGTTTCAATTTCACCTGGAGCAGCTCTGACAATATCATCTGCAGTTATGATTCCAATAAGCTTGTCGTTTTCCATAACTGGAATTTTTCTTTTGCCGGATTTTACAATTAGTTGAGCAGCATCAAGAACACCTTCATTTGGGGAGATGGTTATGAGTTTCTTACTCATCACACTCTTGATAGGAATCTCAGCAGGATTTTCTTTTTTCGCAAGAAGACCAACAAAATCTCGCTCAGTTATAATCCCTACAGGAACTGAATCCTCAAGAATAACAAGACCACCAATACCATTTTTTAGCATGATAGTAGCTGCATTTTTTACATTTTCATTAACATCAATGGTAATCACTGGGGAAACCATTACATCTCTAACTGGTAATTTCGAATTTGTCATATCAACCACCTCTCAATTAGAAGGATAGTCTTTGAGGTATAAAAAGTTTTGTCTAAGAAAGAATAGGTTTTGAAGGAGCGTAATTAGCAACTGCTGGTGGAACAAGTTGTTCCCATGGCTCGTTGTTCTTTATTAGCTCTCGAACTTTTGTTGCAGATATTCCATCAACAAAATCAACAATTTTTACATTAAACCCACATGCTTTGATAAAATCTAATCGAATATTATCTCCTGAAACATAAACAACATCAAACGGAGATGCCTTGTCCTTAACTTCCTTAACCCAATCCTTGTGCGTCTCTTGATCTTCTATAGAAACAATATTATAATTTTCAATTCCTGCTTCATTTAAAACTTGCTCAATCATTTCTTCACGTTCTGAAGTTATGAATGGATTTTTTGCTGAGCGCTCGCAATTGGCTGAGCCAATTCCAATAATTATTTCAGAACATTCACTAACCATTTGCTTTACTACATGCAAATGCCCATTATGAAACGGCTGGAACCTGCCAATGAATAATCCGATTGCCATAGGAATATGCGTGTAGCTTGCTATTAATAAAATTTTTGATAACGGAAAAATTGTTAAAGTACTAGATATTACTAGAACTTATGTCTGAGAAGGGAATTGTCTCATGGGATAGAATATTTTATGGGAGTGTTGTTTATGTTTGTCTTGGACTGTTAACAGGAATTTTCAACAAATCATTATCATTTGTTTTCTGGATTATGTTGATTTCAATGTGGAGTGAAATACCTGGTTTCATTAATATCAATCTGAATGAAATAAACATATCGGAATTTTTCCTTGTTTTGATAGCAATACATTTTGGTGGTATTATAGGAGGATTGCTTGGAGCAATTCACTGTTGGATAATGCCACTTTATAGTAGAATGTGGAAACCAACTTTCTCTATATTCGCTGGGATAAGTACCTTCATAGCAGTTGGTTTGTCATCGATTTTCTATTTCAATGTGTTTAATCAGAATTTGCTTTGGACATTATATGCATACACTGCAATTCTTTTTGTAAGTCATGGGATTATGACCTTATTTGTAACAACAGGAGAATTTTTTGAAGAAGTTCGGCTTGGAATCATATCACTACTTCTTGCTTATTTGACAAACTTGATGTATGTATATGCGCTTGAGGATTGGGCAATGGGATTGTTCAAGCCACTGCCACATTTCCCAACATCATATAAATTGATAATAATTGCAGTTATGTTGGCAATTGGTGGGGTTGCGCTGGTTAATCGGAAAAAGAAATAAGGTTCTAGAGTTAAGAAAATTATAATAAGGAGTGAGATAACAATTTACAAAAATGTTTATGAAGAAACAGCTTGGGGAAGCGACACAACTTGTTCAAAATGCAAAGAGCATACAGGTTATTACTCATTTGGATGCTGATGGACTTTCTGCTGGAGGAATTATTTCGCAAACCCTTGAACGTGTAGGGAAAGATTATGAGATTCTAGCAGTACCAGGAATTCATGAAGAAAATGCTGGAAACTTACCAAGTGCTGACTTGACTATTTTTTCTGATTTAGGATCTGGACAAATGGATCTTCTTCACAAGCATTACAATAATGAGAATGTTCTGATTCTTGATCATCACAAACCATTTGGCCAAACATGGAGCAAGCTCACCCAAATTAATCCGCATTTAGTTGGAAAGGATGGCTCACGAGAAATTTCAGGAGCAGGGGTTGCATACCATTTTGCAATTGCAATGAGTGCAGAGAATGTTGATTTAAGTTATCTTGCAATTGTTGGAGCTGTTGGAGATATTCAAAATTTCTGGGGGAAACTTGAAGGGATGAATGCAGAGATTTTAGATGATGCAATTGAAGCAGGAGTTGTGTCAATGGAAAAAGATTTGTTGTTTTTTGGAAGACACACTCGGCCGATTTTCAAAACACTGCAATACTTTACTGATCCTTATGTCCCTGGTGTATCAAATAGCGAACCTGGTGCAATTGGACTTCTTGATATGTTGAATATTCCTTTCAAAGAAAATGGAGTTTGGAGAACTCCAAGTGATTTGAATGAGGATGAAAAGCGGGCACTTGCAGATGAATTAATTCATCGAGCTATGCAAGATGTTCCAAAGGAATTGCTTTCATATATTCCTGGAATTGTTATTGGTGAACAATATACTCTTGAAAAAGAAAAACCAAAAACAGAATATCGAGGCGCACAAGAATTCTCAACTTGCCTTAATGCAACAGGAAGAAATGACAGACCAGAGATTGGATTGGAAATTGCAAAAGGAAATAAAGAAAAGTATCATGCAGATCTAATGCGAATACTCACAAAGCACAGAAGAAATATCGCGCAGTCTATTGGTTTTGCTGAAGAGAAAGGTGTGACGCTTGGACCAAAGAATCATGTTCAATATTTTGACGCTGAAAATGAAATCAGTCCAAAAATTATTGGAACAATTACTGGAATGACTTTAGGAAGCGATGGAACTGATCCGTACAAACCTATGGTTGGAATGGCGAGAACGCCATTCGGAACTAAAGTTTCTGCAAGATGCTCTCGATTACTTGTTCTAAGTGGAATTGATTTGAATACTTCAATGCGCGCTGCTGCAACAACAGTTGGAGGAACTGGGGGCGGACATATGGTTGCATGTGGAGCTAATATCCCAGAAGGTAAAGAGGAAAAGTTTATTGCTGAGTTTGAAGAGGAGTTATTGAAGAATGAATAGAGAAAAGCTTGATTTGTTAGTGGAATGGTATGAGAGTTTGCGTGAGGAGGAAATCCAAAGACTTTCCATAAATAGGAAGATACCTGGTTTAATCGAATATAAGATGAGCGTGGGTTTCTTTAAAAAAATGAAGATAGACGAACAAAGACTGGTTGATGAGGTTTGTGCTCTTGGAGGATATGATCAAACTTGGCTTCTAAAATTAGTAAGAGCAATTCGCACAAGATATTCTGACTTAATATTTCATACTTTTGGCCCTTATCTGGTTATTACAAAAGGTATTATAAATTGTGCATTACTGGCTTGGAATAAAAATTATAAACATCACTTTTGTTGGGTTGGAAGGGGATTACAAAAAGTAGTGATAGCGATAATGGAAAGAGACCTTTCTCAAAATGATTCTATAAGAAAGTTAAATAAAAATGAAGTTAATGTATTAGGAGATGATTGAAAACAAAATGATTTTATCCAATGAAGAAATAAAAAAACTAGTGCAAGAGAAATCACTTCTAGAGAATCACGAAGATAAAAATATTGGTGGAGCCGGAGTTGATTTGCGAGTTGGACGTTATTACAGAATCAAAAGTCCGGCAAAACTTGGAGTTACAGAAAGGGAGCTTCCAGTAATTGAAGAACTTGCTGATGATTGGATTACAGTAAAACCAAGTGAATACATTCTTATTGAAACTATGGAGAAAGTCAATATGCCAACAGATATTGCAGCTTGGATGCGACACCGTAGCACTTTGCAACGAAGTGGAGTGGGATTACTTACTGCATTGATTGATCCGGGTTATAATGGCACACTCACTTTCGGTTTAAGGAATTTCGGAGAGCATCCATTTAAACTTCAACGCGGAGCACGAGTTGGACAAATAATTTTCTCAAGAATGTCTAGTGCGGGAAAAGAATATGATGGTCGGTATCAAGGCGGAAATGTAGTTTAACCTTTTTTTAAAATTCTGTGATGTTTATGTTTTTTAATAATAAGAGAACTACCAATAAGAATAACACCAGCGACAATAACATTTAAACTTGGAATTTGTTTGATAAAAAGAGTACCCATAATAATTGCAAATAGTGGAACAAGAGTAAGATCAATAACAGCAACCCTTTCAGCATTTAATTTTTCAAGAGCATAATTTATGAAAATATATGCAAGACCAGTTGATACTACACCAAGTAGAATAATCCAGTGAATTTTAGGGAGAAAATTACCAAGACCGAAAATTATTGGAGCTGGTGACAAAAAAACAGTAGCGAAAAGTAGAAACCAAAACACAGAACCAATAGAATGTGTGCGATCTTCAAAGCGCATATAAACCATTAAAATTGCCATAAAAACAGCACCAAGTACTGCAAGCATATTACCAAACATGTAACCAGAAGAAAGTGGATTTATTATAAAAACTGCCAGAAGAGCAAGGAGAAGAGCAAAAGTTTCGTTTCTTGTAATTTTTTCTTTAAGGAAAAATACTGAAAGGGGGATTATAAAAACAGGATACAAATAATCCAGAAGAACCACATTTGCAATTGGGGTGAAAAAGAATGCAGAAACAAAAAAACCAATAGCAATGGCCATGATAAATCCAACAACAATATAATGTTTCAAGTCTTTCATTTTTACTTTAAGAAATTTTGGTTCAAGACGAAACATAATAATCCCAAGAAAGATAACTCCGAAAAAAACTCGATAAAAACTGAGTGTTAATGGATGCACTGAAGTGCCGACCAAGTTTGTGAATATCCCAATAAATGCAAAACAGATAGAACCCAATACAACAGAAGTATAGCCCCTCATTTGTCTACTCCGTATTTCTTTAATAAGCCCTGAATGTATTTCATTCCTTTCAAAATATGCTGGTCAGTATCGTAAACAGATTCAAAAGTTAAATCGCCTTTGTATTTCGCATCTTTCAAAATCTTGACGACGTTATCATAATAATATTCATCTGGATCAGGAGCCATGTGAACATCAGTTCTCTTGTAAGTGCTGACTGGAACTAAATGAACATCAGCAATGAATGGTGCCATGTCTTTTAGGAAGTCAAGCATTTGTGTAATTGAACCAAGCGCCGCCGCTGCGTGCGCTGTGTCAAAACACATTTTCACATTAGGATGCTCAACTGTTTTCAAAACCCCCCAAAGATCGTGCTCAGTGTATCCAACTTCTGATGGTTGAAATTTATTTTCCAAACATAATGTAATTCCAAGTTCCTCTGCTTTTGGTGCAAGAATGTCAAGAGATTCGATAAGCTGCGGCACACCTTCGTGATGGTGAGGTTCTGATGCGTGAATCACCATTTTCTTTGCGCCAACAAAATGTGAATTCTTTAAAGATTCCATGTAAATTTTTCTGCTCCTATCAAGATTTTTTGAATCTTTGTAAGAAGGAGTTGCAATGAAACCTTTCTCTGCGAAGAACGGAGAGTGAACAGAATAAGTGAGTTTGTGTTTTTTGCGAAGCTCAACAATTCTGTCCAAATCACCAGTGAAATGTGGAGTCCCAATTTGAATGTGTTTGAAACCTAACTGGACTGCTTTCTCAACTGCAATGTCAGCAGGAGTTTGCTTAGGTCGAAGCCAGTGATTGGTTGAGATTTCAACTTTCATTAAAAGTGGTTAGTTGATTAAGTATAAAAAGAGTTAGATGTTAAAGTGATTTAATGATTGGAATAATAATCCTTGTGGTTGCAATAGCTGCAACAATTTACGGTAGTTACACAGATATTAAAATTCGCGAAGTTCCGAATTGGTTATCATATTCTTTAATTGCATCAATGGTTCTTTTTAGATTAATATATTACTTCATAACTCGAAACCAGATGACGCTTGTTTACTCTTTTGTGACAGGAGGATTGTTTTTAATCTTTGGATTTATGATGTTCTTTTCCAGGCAATGGGGTGGCGCGGATTTGAAAATCCTCACAGCATTTGGAATTGGCTTTGGGAGTCTGATTGGACCCTTCAGTCCTGCTTTCAAAGGAGGTTGGCCATTTGGATTAACATTGTTCATTAATTTCCTTTTAATCACAGCAATTTATTCGATGGGTTATGGTTTTGTGATTTCAATTGGAAACAAAAAAGTTTACGCTGATATTCAAAACTCAATGAGACACCATGAGAAAAAAATCGCAATTATTGTTTTCCTTGCAGGATGTATTGGCACGTTCTATGATTCCTTATTCATCTTGTTCCCAATCTTTTCAATACTATGGCTTGTAATGCGTTACATGAAAAGTGTTGAGAAAATTTGTTTGGTTCGAACGCGGGCTTGGAAAGATGTTGTTGAATTTGATGTGCCTGTGAAGAATGTGAAATATAGAGATAAGATTTTGCAAGGCACAAAAGATCCAAATGGATTTGATTTGAACGTGTTGAGGAAATGTAGAAAGCTTGCAAAAGAAGGAAGGATTAGGAAAAAGATTGTTGTTAAATGGGGAATCCCAATGATTCCAGTGTTCCCAATAACAATTTTGGTAAGTGTGTTCTTTGGGGATATAACATTCTGGCTTATGAATATTTTAATTTAGAAGAAATTTATTATTAATAAAACCAAAAAAATATAGAGACCAACAAGCCGACAGCGGAAAAAATCATTCCTTTCTTTTTGGCATTTTCTATCCATGTTGAATCCATTTCAGGGGTTTCTCCACGATTTCTTTTATGAATAGTTCCACGATCAAAATTAAACATTTTTTCAGGATAGAGAATATATACAATACCGAATACAATCAATGGAATGCCAACAGTAAAAACAAGTAATTTTGTCATTAGAAAAAGTCCAGAAGAGTTCCTTTCTTTACATTCTTCTCTGAATATTTTTTAGCACGCTCGATTCGCTCTTCAATTTGTTTCTTTGTGATTTCGCGCGGGAACCACGATCCCATTTTTGAAAGTGTGAATGATGCCATAGCAGCGCCGGCCCATCCTGCTTTCTCTGGATCACCATTTGTTAAATACTCTGCAAGGAATCCTCCAGCAAAAGCATCTCCACATCCTGTTGCATCAATCTTTGATGTGCGAAGACTTGGATACAAATAGAAACGCTCTTTATGATAAACTGCTGAACCTTTGGCTCCTTTTGTCAAGACAATGATTTTTGGACCGAGTTTATGGATTTCCTTGACACCATCGTAGACATTCTCTTTGTTTGATAATAGTTTGACCTCGTGGTTATTGCAGAATAAGATATCGACTTTTGTGAGAAGCTTTGCGAACTCTTGATCATATTCAGATTCGTATGTTGGCCAGAGAGTGAGAGAAAGAGTTGATCCAGGATTTGGATATTTTAAGAATTTGACTTGGTTTCTAGGATGTGCAGCAGACAAGTGAATGTGTTTAACCCCTTTGTATTGAGAGGGAAAATCTTTTTTTGCAAGTGCATCATCAACTGTAAAAATTTCACTGAATTGTTTTAGATTATGTGCCTTGTCATATTGCAATTCAAACCGGCACGATGTTTTCTGAGTGGAAACACCACTCAAATCAATTCCGCGCTCATCCAATTCCATGAGCCAGCGCTTCTTGTAATCATTTCCAATTCTTGAAACTGCTCCAGTTTTGACACCGAAAGACGAAGCTGCTGTTAAAACTCCGGCTGCAGAACCACCAGGGACAGTTTTCTGACCAATATTATCAATCTTAATAGTATCGATAGAAATGTTTCCAACTGCAATAAGATCTAATTGATCAACCATTTATCTCCCCTAAATAAAAAGTGGCGCCATAGGTTAAATAGATTATTATTGTGGCGACGCATAATGAAAAAAAGCTCATTCTTTGAAAATCTGTCCTTGGAATTTGTAAATCTTAGTCTTCTCAACATCTTTCCAAGCATCTTTTGGTAATCCAGCTTTCTCGCAAGTGTGTTCTAGGAATTGTTTCTCGTTCCAACCCCATTCAGTTGCAACTTGTGGAAGCAAGAGACCCTTGTGAGACCCCTGCTCAACAATCAATCCATCATCTCCAAGAACAATATCAAAATTATAATGAGCATAATGTTTTGCATCAAGGAATTCAGGAACTGTTAGAACTGTGATTTCAATTTTCAAATCTTTCAATTCAGGTTCAGTAACTTTTGGAAATCGAGGATCACTGGCTGCTGCGTGAATTGCACATTCTGAAACTGCTTTGATAAGCGGCTCAACTGGTTCTGGGTAGCCAATGCATCCGCGAAGATGTCCGTCTTTTGTATGAAGTGTAACAAAAACTCCGCGCTTCTCATCAAGAAGGGGAACGTGCTCTTTGAGTTTTTCTGATTTCTTTCCAGACAGATGCGCAGTTAAAGTATCGCGAGCTAATTTGAGAAGAAAATCGCCTTGAGTTTTTGTTAAATTAGTCATTCTACTCACCTAGCAGAATCTCAATCATTCTCGCAAATGCAGGTCTTGTAATTAAAAGACCAATAAGCACACCGAGAATTGTTACAATTGCGAATCCTCGAAGCGCATACAATCCGGTGAAACCAGGATATGCAAGAGGAATCATGGCTGCGATTGTTGTTGATGCTGCAATTATCACGATTTTGAAAGCTGTCTTAACACTCTTCTTTAGATTATACGACTGCTCATATTCGCCAGACAGGATTTGATCAGTAATGACAATCTGTTGATCGACAGCTGTTCCAAGAACTGCAATCATTCCTGCAATTGCCGGTAAATCAATTGACCATTTAATCATTGCTGCGAATCCAATGATGATTACTAATTCCGCAACATCCACAAATATAATTGGAAGCACAACTTTCATTTTACGGTAACGGATAAGAACAACAAGGAAGACAGCAATAATTGCTGCAAGTCCTGCGTATATTGCACCGCGAACAAATCCTGCTCCGAGTTTTGAATCAACATAATCTTGTGAAAATACTCTGAGTTCTTTTACATCTTTTGGTAAACGTCCAGCTTCTAAAACAATCTTGACTTTCTGTGCATCTTCGAATTTATTTGTTTGAACAAGCAGGTTCTTTGACTCTTCTCCGTATTTCCATGTCTCGAAAAGTGCTTGTGCAGGTGGAGCTGAATATTGAAGAGCATCATCTAAGAACATTTCAATTTTTGGTAAACATGATCCAGCTGCTGCACCGCGTGAGCATGCATATGAAGGTTCGCAATCTTCATCGGTTGTGCAAACTGTTGGAGTTTGGGGTGCCATTTCAACATAAGATTCTCGAAGTGTTCTTGCACCATCATTGTTTATTGCAAATGCAATTTGCCACAATCCTGATCGTGAATCTCGTTGTGGCTCTCCAATTGGAGGAACAATGGAATCCCCAGTGATTATGGTTTCATTCAAAACTTTGAGTTCGAATAATCCAACACTTTTGACAATATCAACAACATTTTCAGATCCTTCGCCTGCCATTTCAACTTCAACATATGTGAGTCCATTGACATCCTGAATTTTTCTGATTACAACGTTCTTCAAACCGTATGCATTCATACGAGCCATAAGAACACTGGTTGTTGTGTCAATAAGTTCGTCATCAACAATAGCTGATTCATTCGCAGGAACGGGTCGGAGCACAACTCTTGCACCGCCTTGCAAGTCAAGACCTTGCTCAAGCTTTGTGCTTTTTGTTGTCATTACATTGATGCCAATATATCCCATCTCTTGATTGCGTGGGTTTGGCTCAACAGGGGTTTTATATTGAATTCCTTCAATATCGAGTGTGACATTTTCTCCGATTTTTAATTTTGAAAATTCTGCAGCATATTCATCAAGTGTTGTTATAGTAACTCCGTTGATTGAATTAATCATTGAACCAGGTTGAAGAGTTTCAAAGAATTGTGAATCTGGTGCAACATATGCTACTGCAACTCCGTCAGGTTTGAAACTTGGAATTGCTAAAACAGCTATAACTAGGAATATTAGAAGAACCATTACTCTTGGTTGCTTTATGATGCGTTTTATTCTCGATGCCATGTTAGTATGTTAGCGTTGAGCAGCCATGTGTTAGGAATGTCTGCTAGAAGTCCTACTAATAGGATTGTTGAAATTTGTCTTAGAACAATTGAGTAGGCTCCACCAACAAGGAATAGTGCTAGAAGCACAGAGATTGTTGATGCACTCATTGTCAATCCAGTTTTGAGACCGCGGTTAATGCGCTCGAAAAGATCGCCGTCGCGTTCTCTTAATATTTTATTAGTAAGAAGGATGTTTGTGTCAACACTGTAACCAATGATCATTAGAACTGCTGCAATTGTTGCAAGGGATAAATGCATGCCAGTAAGTGCCATGAATCCAAAGATTATCAAAAGGTCGTAAGTTGTTGAAACAAGAATTGCAACTGTTGGAAGTGGCTTGCGGAAGTAGAATGCTACAACACCAGCCATGAAAAGGAATGCGAACATGAATGCCCATTTTGCTTGGTTCCAGAAAGAGCTTGCAAGCGCAGGACCGAGTACGCGGATTGAATATGTTTGTGGAGAGAGTGTGATTCCAAGTGCTGATTCAATTGCAGTTGAGATTTTTTCTTCAGCAATCTCACCACCTACAGAAACTATAATTGTTTCTTGCTGGCGCGTTGCTGGATTTGTAGTTGTTACAATATCAAGATCAGTTGTGCCGAGTTCTTCTGAGATTTTTGATTTAACTAAATCAAGATCGGTTTTCTGGGAGTGATGCACAGTTATCTGAACTCCACCTTCCAAATCAATTCCTCGTTTCAGGAATTGGCCTTCTTGAACATATGAAGATCCAATAAAGAATAAGGCAATTGCTAAAAGTGCGAGCGGAATAACAATTAGCTTGCGAAGATTCTTCCTAGTAAGTTTAAAATCTTTAATTCCCACGGCTCTTTATACTGAATAAGTAATATTTAAAGGTAAAGGGCGACATTATTTCTAGTAATGAAAAAGCACTTATTGTTGATTGGAGAGAGTCATCCCAAAGGGGAACACTTTACTAAAGTTAGTAATCACTATGTTACAGAAATAAAAGAATTTAATGGCAAAAAAGTGTGTCTTGAAATGCCAAGAACAGAACATGGGATAAAGATATGTGAAAGTATTAAAACAGCCGGGTGGAACCCAGACAAACTTCAAAAGGAATTAAAAGAGTATTTTGATAACTCTATTGTTAAAAATTTGGAACAGTTTAAAAATCACAAATTATATTTTATAAAAGTAACAGAAGAAGAGAAAGAAAAGATAAGAGAGTATGTTGCTGGGGTAGTTCAAAGAATAAGACAGGGAAGAGAAGAGCGAGGTTTAGCTATCAAAAAAACTTATATTATTTTAGAAATAGTCGGCCTTTGTCGTGTGAGGGATTTTGAATTTATTGATACATCAGGTTCATTCATTCGCTTTCTTTTTGAGATTGATGACTACTTTCGAGAAAGAATTGAAAAAGAAAAAAAGATCACCATTATAGATTGTGTTTTTAGATGGAGGAGGATCAGAAAGCAGAAAAGAATAAGGGCTGATTTAGAAAATAGAAAAAAGACGCTTTTGATTATTGCAAAATCTGCGAGAAAACGCAATTATCCAATTTACAAAAACCTGATGAAAGTTTTAGATAATAAGACAGTAGTAATAACTGGGAAAACACATGCAGAATATATATACAAAAAGTTGAAAGGAAAAAAGGAATATGTTGTTAGATTTGTAATTATTGACAAGGACGGAAAGAAGAAAGTTATTGACGAAAGATAGGTTTAAAACTTCTAAATAACATATAAAAATTGATTAATATGACAGCACTACCAATTCTTGGACTTGGATTCATAACAATTGCATGGTTAGTACAATTCTACATGGTCTCTTCAAAAAAGAAAAAGACCTTTGATGTTCGCTTTCTTGTAATCTATGCAGTTGGTGCTTTTGCCTTGGCGTATGTCGGTTTCATAGCAAAAGATATGATTTCAGGCGGATTGTATTTAGTCATTGGCCTTATGGCGCTTGTGATTGGATACTACACAAAATAAATTTTTAACAAAAATATATAAGGAACATAAATCTGTTATTATTTCTAGTTCTAAGGAGAAAAAATGGGAATAAAAGGCAGAGACATAATTACAACGCACAGCTTAAGTAAAGAGGATATTGAATATATTCTATCAAGCTCTGAAAAAATGCAGAAACTTCTTGAAGATGGAAAATCTCATGAACTTTTGCGCGGGAAAATTCTTGCAACACTTTTCTTTGAGCCTTCAACTCGAACACGATTGAGTTTTGAAAGTGCAATGAATCGTCTTGGAGGATCTGTTATTGGTTTCTCAGAAGCAAGTAATACTTCTGTGAAAAAAGGTGAGACTCTTGCAGATACAATTAGAACTGTTGATCAATACTGTGATGTAATCGCAATGCGCCACCCTATTGAAGGATCCGCTGAATTAGCAGCACAGTTTGCTAAAGCTCCAATAATTAATGGAGGAGACGGTGCTCATGCACATCCAACCCAAACTTTGCTGGATCTTTATACAATCAAAAAGGAAATGGGGAAAATCGAAGGATTAAAAATCGCTTTAACTGGTGATTTGAAATACAGCAGAACTGCACATTCACTTTCTTATTCTCTTGCAATGCTCGGTGCTGAACTTGTTTTCGCAAGCCCAGAGCAGTTGAAAATGACTGAAGATTTCACTTCAGATTTGAAACGCGATTTCGGAGTAAATATTGAAGAGAAGACTCAGCTTGAAGATGTTATTTCAGATGTTGATGTTTTGTATGTGACTCGAATTCAAGGAGAGCGATTTCCAGAACCTGCAGAGTATGAAAAAGTTAAAGGACTTTTCAAAGTTGATCTTGAACTTTTGAAAAAAGCAAAAGAAGATATGATGATTATGCATCCATTACCAAGAGTTGATGAAATCCACCCATCTGTTGATAAGACAAAGCATGCGCGGTACTTTGAGCAGGCATTTTATGGAATCCCAACAAGAATGGCATTAATTGCCGGAGTTCTGGGGGTGGAAGTATGAGCCCAGATAAAGAATTAAAAATTGAAAAAATCAGCAAAGGAACTGTGATTGATCATTTACCTGCAGGAACTTCACCAATGGTTCTGCGAATTTTGGGAATTGATAAAAAATGGGAAAATGCTGTTTCTGTTGCAATGAATGTACCAAGCCACGGTGGTGACAAGAAAGATATTGTAAAAGTAGAAGACAGAATTCTTGAGAAAGAAGAAACAGATAAACTTAGTATGATTGCGAATAATGCTACAATTAATATTATAGAAAATTATGCAGTGAAGGAGAAGCATCATGTTTCTCCGCCAGAGTTCTTAGAAGGAGTTCTTGAATGCAAAAATCCGAAGTGTGTCACTAATGGCAAAGAGCCAGTTTTGACATGCTTTGCAGTTGAGAACACAGAGCCATTGACATTGCGTTGCAAGTACTGCGGGCGCATAATGGATAAGGAGCTTATTGAAGAACAACTCTAATGATGCCAAGATCTCATTTGCTGTTTGGATTCTTAGCAGGAGCAGTTGTATCTCTTTTTGTTCAAGACATTACACTATTGCATGTTCTTGCTGCTGGCGTACTGGCGGTGCTTATTGATCTTGACCACTTTGCTTGCCACATTTTCAAAACAAAAGATTTGCATGTTACAAATATGTGGAAGCGGTGTTTTAATGATCATTACAAAGATCACAAAGAAGATCCGCATTACAAAAGTCGGTTTGTGCATTATTGGCCAGGTATTATAATAATTTCAGTTCTTTTCGCTCCGCTTTTCTGGTGGCGCGTGGATATTGCAGCAATTGCTTATGCTGGTTATTACAGTCACATACTTTCTGACAACTTAACAAAATTGAAATTCTATGGAAATTTGCCACCATTCACTTTCGAAGTGCGGAAATTACTTTATCCTGTATATATTGATGAATTGCTTTTTGATGTGTTTGTATTTGCTATGACACTGATACTGCTATTGAAAGGTGGTTTGTTATGATACCGCTTTGGTTCTTGCTTTCACTTGGAAGTGCGATTTGCATTGGGATTATGGATATTATAGCAAAGCATGTTCTAAAAGAAGATGACCCATATATTGTTGTTCTGGGCAGAATGCTTTTTGCAGCACCTTTGCTTTTGCCAATACTTTTGATTTCAGGAATTCCAAAATTTGGACCAGGTTTTTGGAGTTCGTTAATTATTCTTACTCCACTTGAAATTCTTGCAGCAATTCTTTTTATGAAAGGGCTTTCCAAATCCCCAATTGCTTTGACTGTGCCGTTTCTCGCGTTCACTCCGGCTTTCATGATTCTTACTGGATTTGTTATTCTTGGAGAAACCCTTACGTTGTATGGGATAAGCGGGATTCTGCTTATTGTTTTGGGGACATACATTCTTAATATCAAAAACTGGCGGAAAGGAATTCTTGCCCCATTCAAAGCAATTAAAGATGAAATTGGATCAGTGTATCTTTTAGGGGTAGCTGTGATTTTTTCAATAACATCGGTTCTTGGGAAAAAAGCTGTAGTAGCATCAAGCCCATTATTCTTTGCAGGTTTTTATATTCCGCTCCTTGCATTACTGATGTTCCCGATTGCAATAAAAAAATCCAGTAATATAAAAAAACTTTTCAAAAAGCCAGGACTATTGGTTATTATGGGCGTGCTGCTTGCTTTAACTGCAGTTTTGCATTTCACAGCAATTAGTATGGTTGATGCTGCATACATGATTTCTGTTAAAAGAACAAGTATCCTGCTCTCAACTGTTCTGGCTTATTTTATTTTCAAAGAAGATCATATTACTGAGCATCTGATTGGCGCTGGTTTGATGTTAGCTGGGGTTGTTATAATCACATTACTTGGTTAGATATTTAACTAACCAAACCAAATAGATTTTATGAAAAAAATAATTATCACTTTGATATTGTTAGCTATTATACTTAGCAGTGGTTGTCTTGGAGAAACTTTTGTATTAAAGAATTATGCGAGCGAGAACGATATGACAACTGATAGCGCTTTTTGCAAGAAGGTTCCAGGAACTTCATTTGAATTAACTAAAAACATTGCTGGAATATATTCTGGAATTTCTATTGGTGTGTATATGAAACTGCAAGAAGAGAGTGTTAATTGTGATATTGAAGAATTTTATGGAGAGAAATCAATTGGAATTAATAATGCGCAACTGCGTTCAATAACTTGCCAAGACAATGGGGAAAATTATTTGATTCTGAGTTTTAACACAGAATATGAAGCAGCTTTGAAACCAAACACCGTGAGATATGATATAACTTGCACAGGTGAAACATCTGGATTAACTGCATCAACAAGTCAGACATTGAATTTTATTTACAAATAACTATTACCAAATTTCAATTGACCTGCTTCGCGAAGCGAATGCAGGGCGGATGGCCTCTGAATCCTTTCAGAGTGTGAGGTTAACCTCACACCACTATGCCGCAGCATAACTGTTAATATTTTTGGCTAATTCTTGCGCTCATGCAATTTCATATTAAAAATTAATCTCTTAAAACAAGCTCGTAATAATTATGCATAGTAAGAATAGGATGAAAACCAAATTTAGTAAAGAGACGAATAGAACCACCTTCTTTTATCCAATCACTACCTTCAATAACAGTTATACTAATTACAGCTAACTTTGAATATTGGTGTTGACAGTATTTTACTAAATTCTCAAGGAAAAAGTAGCCGACACCTTTTCTTCTTTCTTTGGATTTGACAAAAAAATAAGATATTTCAACCCCACACTCGTCATTATCAACTGCAAGCACTGCAACTGCAAGAATCTCTTTTTCTTTATTTTCAATAAAACATTGAATGCCAACAGGACTTGCCTGCGTATTTCTTAAATGCGGAGCTGTTTGTATGAGCTGCGTGTATTCTCTTGAAAAATCAGAGATTCGTGAATAAGAAGAAGGAGAATTAGCTAATTTAAGAAACATACCCTTTTTTTCACAAATTATTTTATCTTTTGACATTAGATAGTGATTTGTTTAAAGAGAATAAATAGTTTTAGTTTTTCCGCTCGTGCAATCGCATATGCCCTTTCTGTATTCCTTCTGTTGTAATTGCTTTCAGAGCTGCGAAGTTTTGCGCCAATCCTGCTGCAGCCATTACCTGAGCAAGTTCTTGTGAAGTTTGCGCACCAATAATTTTTTGATTCACTCGCGCCTGTGGAAGTTTTGTTGAGCCGCCAACAGTTGCAACAGCAAGTGGAAGCTCAATGCTTGCAAGTAAATCACCATGATTTAATATTTGATATTTTGTAAGAGGATTATATCCTTCGCCGCGCCCGGCAAAAGCGTGAGCCCCTGCCTCAACTGCGCGCCAATCATTTCCAGTTGCTACGCAAATTGCTGAGATTGCATTCATAATTCCTTTGTTATGTGTTGCTGCGCGATAAGAATCTGCTTCAGCAGCTAATTGACCCTTGTGAATAAGATCAATTGTATCATCTCCAAGAAGATCTCTACTGAATGTGCATTCTGCACGTACAAGTCTACGATCTGCCATATTAGAAATAATCTTAAGAACTGCTTTCCCCCCGATTTCATCAGTAATTAATGGCGCAATTGCTTCAACCATGGTATTTACTGCATTTGCACCCATTGCATCGCGACAATCAACATAAAGATGTATGCGAATATGATTATCATTAATAATTTTCACATCCAAATCTTTTGCACCACCTCCGCGTTCAATCATCATTGGATCTTTTGAATTTGCAACAGAAAGTAACTCTTCTTTTTTTGCTAAAATGTGTTGCACTACATTTGGGTGCTTGCTATCGAAAACGTGAATCTGCCCAATCATCACTGGATCATCAGCTGATGTAGTGAACCCACCACACTCTCGAGCGAGTTTCGCAGCATTTGAAGCAGCTGCAACAACTGATGGCTCCTCTAAAACCATTGGAATCAAATAATCTTTATCATTAATTTGGAAATTCACTGCAATTCCAATTGGAAGTGAATAATTCCCTATAACATTCTCAATTATTTTGTCAGATGTGTTCTGATCAGGGCTAGATTTCAATAAATTGATTTCTTCATCAGATAAATCTGCGAATTCTTTAACAAATTCAAGTCGCTCTTCAATTGAGCGCTCATAAAATTTGGAAACTCGTGAAGTCCGCCTGGCCGCGGACGATGGCCGAGGGCATTCGCTCGTTTTACTCGCGAAGCCCTGATTAGAAATTGGTTCACTGTTCATCTAATAACCTGAATTTATATCCATACGAAATTGCACCAGCTTTTCCGTCCTCAACAATCTTTCTGAAGCATACTTTAACTTTTTTTCCTATTTCAATTTCTTCTGGATCGCAATCTACAATTTGCGAAGTGATTCGTGGACCATCATTAAGACAAATTATAGCAACAACATAAGGAACTAAGTTATCGAAACCAGGAGGCGCCGCCCTAATTACAGAGTAGGTAATAACCTTACCTTCTCCTTTCAAATCAAATCGCTCAAATTCTGATGATCCGCATTTTTTGCAAATACTTCTTGGAGGGAAATTAATCCAATCGCAACCTTTGCATTTATTTCCAATGAAATTATACCGTTGCGGTATTTCTCTCCAAAAGCGTGGTACATTATTCATTGTGAAAAGATATGAACAGATGCAGTACCCCCACTACCACCAACATTATGAGTAAGAACATATTCCGCACCAGAAACTTGACGAGGACCTGCTTTGCTTCGGAGCTGAAGAACTGCTTCAACAACTTGCGCAACTCCGGTTGCACCAACAGGATGACCTTTTGCTTTCAATCCTCCGGATGTGTTAATAGGAATTGAACCAGATAATGCAGTTTCTCCATCTTGAACAAATCTTCCGCCTTGTCCTTTCTCGCAAAATCCTAAATCTTCTATTGCACAAAGTTCAGCGATTGTAAAACAATCGTGGACTTCGGCGCAGCTTACCTGTTTTGGGGTGATGCCTGCCATTTCATAAGCTTTGCGTGATGCTTCAACTGTTGCACCAAGTCTGCAAATATCTTTTCGATTGTGCAGAGCAATTGAACCAGTTGCTTGGCCTGTTCCAGCAAGCCAAATAGGATCATCGCAAAATTCTTTTGCTTTCTCTGCGCTTGCAAGAATTACAACAGCAGCGCCGTCACTTACAGGCGAGCAATCCAGTAATTTAATTGGATCTGCGATTTTCGCAGAATTAAGAACATGATCAATTGTTATTTTTTTACGGAAATGTGCTTTAGGATTTTTCTCACCATTGTCGTGATTCTTCACAGCAATTTGTGCAAGCTGTTCCTCAGTTGTTCCGTGCTCGTACATGTGCCTGCGCGCAATCATTGCATATAATGCTGGGAAAGTTACTCCTTGGAATGCTTCCCATTCCTGATCTGCTGCAGTTGAAAGTGCGCTGGTTGTGTGACTTGTAAGAACATCAGTCATTTTCTCTACTCCACCTGCAACAACCACATCATGCATTCCAGATTTCACAGCCATGTAAGCAGAAGCAACCGCCATACCACCAGATGCGCACGCAGCTTCAATTCGCATTGCTGGTTTTGGAAGCAGAGCAGTGTGGTCCATTGCTAAAGAAGCAAGATGTTCTTGGCCAATGAATTGACCGCCACTCATGTTACCGCCGAACAGCGCGTCTATATCGTCGGATTTGATTCCAGCATCTTGAATTGCTTCCGCACCAGATTTGACAAATAAGGTTCGGAACGATTCATCCCAAAGTTCTCCGAACTGTGTAATTCCGATTCCGATTACAGCAACTTCTTTTTTCATTCGAGTTTTAACTTCCCCCTGTACTTTGCATATGTGCCGTAGTCAATGTATTTGCGTTTGTTAATGTAAGACATTGTTCGAGGCGCGAGATCACGAACCTCATCGATTTTGTCAGTGATTGTAAAAACAAAAGAATCTGAACCAGCGCCAGAGCCGTATGAAGTTACAAGAATTTGCTCTCCTGGTTGCGCCACATCAAGAACTGCAGAAAGCGCAAGCGGAACACACCCTGAATAAGTATTTCCAATTCGAGGAGAAAGAAGTCCTGGCTCGACTTGTTCCTTTGTAAAGCCGAGTTTTTTTGAAACTTGAATAGGAAACTTTCCATTTGGTTGATGAGGAATAAAATAAGTAAAATCGCTTGGGGATTTTCCAATTTTTTTCAGCATATTTTCAGTTGCTGAAATTGTGTGTTTGAAATATGCAGGTTCGCCAGTGAATCGACCACCGTGTTGTGGATACTCTTGATTTTCCCTGCGCCAGAAATCTGGAGTGTCCGTTGTGAATGAAAGAGTTTCATCAAGATTTGCAATAATGTTTTCTCTGCCGATAATAAAAGACGCGCCACCAGCAGCTGCAGTGTATTCAAGTGCGTTGCCAGGTGCACCTTGTGATGTGTCTGCACCGCATGCAAGACCATAATCAACCATGCAACTTTTTACTAAACCAGTAATTGCTTGCATTGCAGCAGTGCCTGCTTTGCATGCGAATTCGAAATCCGCTGCAGTCAGGTTCGGTGTTGCTTCAAGAGCTTCGGCGAGAATTGTGGCTGTGGGTTTAACAGCGTAAGGATGTGATTCAGAGCCAACGTAAATCGCTCCGAGTTTTTCCGGTTCAATCCGAGCCCGCTTCATTGCGTTTCTGCTAGCCTCTACTGAGATAGTCGCTGTATCCTCGTCAGGAGCCGGAACTGCCTTCTCTTGGACATTTAAGCCATTCTTAATACTGTCAGCTGAACCGCCCCACACTTTCGCAATCTCCTCAACAGAGATACGATAGCACGGAACATAAGCACCATAGCCAACAATTCCCACATTCATACTCAAACACAGGAATTTGTTTTAATAATGGTTGCGAACTGGAAGAAAAAGTTGCAGATGTTAGTAAAATATTTGCAGAGATAGGATAGTAAACATTATTAACTTTCCAAACTACACCCCAGATATGGTTGTAGATATAGATAAAATACCAGTGGAAAGATTCATTAAAGCAGCAATAAATCCAACATCAACATTACTATTTTTAATAGAATTTTATTACAAAAATAAAAAACTGTTTCCTGTGTTACCAACAGACCTAGAGAAAAAAATCAAAAAAATAAAACCAAAACTAAGGCAACAGAAAACAAGAGGACTGCTAAAAATCGCCAAAGCAGGAAAATTCCCAGAATGGATAGATGGAACACTTAAAGAGCTTGGAACGTGGGTGCGGAAAAATAAGAAAATAAGTGATGATGAAATTCTGATGCATTTGAGAGAATATTTAGGAGGACAAATAAACCAACTTATGCGGTCCTTTAGAATTCCAGGTGAAAAAACAGTATCAAACTTCAGACAAACGCGGCACGGAGATTGTTTAGCAATGTCAACTGTTTTTGGAGAAATAGCACGAGCACTTAACTACAAAATCCAATTTGAAACCTGTAGCTACAAACAAGTGGATTTAGATAAGTTTTCAAAAGAAGAACGAGGAATAATTGAAGGGATGGGAGCATTCGGGCATGCTTATGTAATAGTAAACAACAAACAGTATGACGTATCATTAGAAAAAGAAGGAACAAAGCACAAAGGAGAACTAGAAACAAAAAAAGAAAGAGCAGCAACAATATGGCTAAACCAAATAATCATGTTACGCCAGTTAGAAAGATATGAAGCAGCCTTAATATGTTATAACATAATAACAAAACTAATTCCAACCGCTCCAGAAATATGGTATAACAGAGGAAATTTCCTCAATCATATTAAAAGACCTGAGGAAGCACTAGAATCTTATAATAAGGCAATAAAAGCAGACCCAAATTTTGAAGGCGTTTGGAACAATAAAGCAGTTACACTCGCCTCTTTAGGAAGATACAAAGAAGCACTCACATGTATGACGAAAGCATTAGAACTAACACCAAAAAATCATCCAGGTAGAGAAAAAGTAGAAATGCTGAAAGAAAAACTAGAGGAAACAATCTTAAGACAGGCTTTATTCCCATAAAAAACCAATAATAAGATATATAAGAAAAACGCTACTAGATTTTAATCATGGATTTAGAAAAGCGCATTGAGCTTATCACAAGAGAACCAATTGAAGAAGTTATTACTCAAGAGGATTTGAAAGAATTATTAGAAACTAAAACTTCACCACGAGCTTATGATGGTTTTGAACCATCTGGACTTTTGCATTTGGCATCTGGGTTGATGCGCGCTGAGAAAATCAAAGATCTTCAAGAAGCGAAAGTGAAATTTGTTTTATGGGTTGCTGATTGGCACGGTTGGATTAATAACAAAATGGGCGGCGATCTTGATTTAATAAAAAAATGTGGAGAGTATCTTGTAGAAGGCTGGAAAGCGTGTGGCGTTGACACAAAGAAAGTTGAAGTCCGTTGGGCTTCTGATGAAGTTCAAAATGGAGATTATTGGAAAGGTGTTTTAGAAGTTGCGAAAAAGAATACTATAAACAGAGCTACTCGAGCTGGAACAATAATGGGACGAAAGGAAGCAGATATGCAATACACCTCTCAGCTCTTTTACCCAATGATGCAATCATGGGATCCGTTCTGGCTTGATATTGATATTTTACAATTGGGAATGGACCAGAGGCGTGCAACAGTATTGACAAGAGAAGTTGCACCAAAACTTGGTTATGGAAAAAAGGTTTGTATTCATCACCATCTTCTTGCTGGTTTGCACGGCGCTGGAGAAGGACGAATGGGACAAGAGCAAGCTGATTTGAAAATGAGCAAATCAAAAGTTGGTTCTTGCATATTTATTCACGATTCCAAAAAAGAAATTCAGGAAAAATTGAATAAGGCACATTGTCCAGAGAAAGTGACAGCCGACAACCCAGTTATGGAAATGTGGCGATACATTATTTTCAGAAAAATTAAAGATTATACAATCAAGAGACCAGCGAAGTTCGGTGGCAATTTGGAAATTCAGAATTACGCTGAATTAGAGAAACTATATTCTGCAGGGAAACTGCATCCAATGGATTTGAAGAACGCAACTTCTGAAGTTATGGATAAAATTTTAGCTCCAGTTAGGAAACATTTTGAGAAAGGAAAGGCGAAAGAGTTATATGAAATAGTAAAGAAAGCTAAAGAGTTGTGAAAAAGGACTACAGAGAAATTCGAAGCGAGAAGGGGCACATTATTCGTATTTACAAAAAAGGAATTCCATTAAATGAAATTATTTCAGGTGTGAGAGATGGGGAGAAAAAATCTGATGACGACGAACAATTAGATTCAACTATTTCTAAAGTGATGAGTAGTAATTATGAATTCTCAAAACTAGTGGAAATAAATGATAAATATGAAATTTTAGAAAACAAACCACTACAATTAGTAGTGAAAAAATTTAAGGAAGCAAAAGAAGCAAACAGATGTTTAAGGATTTTTAATAACTTGCAACAAGAAAAGTGCACACTCCCACCAATTGTTGCAAGAGCAAAAGAAGAAAATGCAATTGTTCTTTCATATTTTGGAGAAGAAGGTGAAGATTTTGTAGATCCTGTTTCTTTGAGGGTTGGAGAAAAGCTCCCATTTACTGATAAAGAAACATACAAAAAATTAGGAGCAGAAGTAAGGAAGTATCATCAAGCAGGATATGTGAATGAACATGAACAATGGGGAATTTGTTTTTTTATGAAAAAAGGTAGAACAGGTATACCTATTGTTGTTGATGTAGATAATTTAAAAAAGTGTGCAAAAAGGGGGAAAGAAAAAAAGTGTGCCAAAGAAATAATAGATATATTTTATAGAATAGACGTGAGTATGCACGATATTTTTCTAAACGAATACAGTAAAAAGAATAGTGAGTTTGAAAAGATAAAAAGAATTATAGATAGAACCCTAATTATCCCATTCTAATTGAAAATTTGAATTCCATATTATGTTTGTGTGTTATAGGAATATATAGTTTTTTATGATTCAATCGCTTATTTTATAAATTCGCACATCCTAATAAAACGAATGGCAGAATACACTTTCTGTTTGCTGGACATTGATTACGAACTTGTGAATGGAAAAGCAGTAATTCGAATGTTTGGCAGAACTAAAGAGGGGAAAAGTATCTTAGTTACTGACAAGACTTTTGAACCGTATTTCTATGCACTGCTTGATGATGGTTTTGAAGATGTGAAGAAACGATTACTAGAAATGAAAACTTCAGAATATGAAATTGTAAAAGTTGAAAAAGTGGAGAGATATTACAAAACAAAAAAAACAGAATTAGCAAAAGTCTATACGAAAAATCCAACACAAGTTCGCGAAGCGCGCGAAGCTGTTAAGCGAATTAAAGGTGTTGAAAATTATTTTGAAGCAGATATTTTATTCGGGCGCAGATACATTTTGGATAAGAAGCTTGAGCCAATGACTATGATAAAAGTCAAAGGAGCTCCATTTGATTCACCACTCAAAGTTGAAATTGCAATTGAAATGGAAGGCGAGCCAAAACAAGTTGATGATGAAATTCCAAAAATGAATGTCGCTGCTTTTGATATTGAAGCTTATGGCCCAGGTGGGCTTCCACAACCGGAAACAGACCCAATGATAATGCTCAGTGTTGCAACTGACAAAATAAAAAAAGTTTTCTCAACAAAAAAAGGCCCAGACTTTGTTGAAGTTGTGAAAGATGAAAAAGGAATTCTTCAAGCATTTGAAAAATTCATTGAAGAAAACGATATTGACATACTCACAGCTTACAACTCTGATAATTTCGATATGCCTTTCATCAATACACGAGCGAAAAAGTTTGATTACAAACTGAAACTCGGGAGAGATGATAGAGGAATTAAACAGAGAAGCAAAGGGCGGTACCACTCTGCTGGTATGACTGGCCGAGAGCACATTGATCTTTTCCATTATGTTAATATTATTCTGCGCGGAGCACTTGGGCAAGTCAATAAACGGACTTTGAAAAGCGTTGCAGGCCACTTCCTAAAAGAAGGTGAAGGGAAAAAAGATCTTGATTGGAAAAAGATACCGATATATTGGAAAGGCGACAAGAAAAAACTTGATGAACTTTACGAATATTCTCTCATAGATGCAGTTGTTACAAAAAAACTTTCAGATTTATTCCTTCCTCGTGAATATGAAATTGCAAAAAAAGTTCGCGTTCCTCTTTTCGATGCAAGCAGAACAACTTACGGCCAACTTGTTGAAGCGTATTTGATGTGGAATGCACTTGAAAGAAATGAATTAATTCCAAATCGTCCAATGTCTGAAGAGAAAGAAGCTCGCGCGCAATTCGAAGCATTTGAAGGTGCTTTTGTTTTAGAACCAGACAAAGGAATGCACGAGAACATTGCACTCTTCGATTTCAGATCACTGTATCCAACAATTATAATTTCTCACAACATCGACCAAAGCACAATCGACTGCGACTGTTGCAAAGGCAAAGCAAAAGTGGTTGCAGGTGGGCACTGGTTCTGCGAGAAGCGTATTGGATTAATGCCAGCAGTTTTAAGAAATATTCTTGAAGAGCGTGTGAAAATAAAAGAGGATATGAAGAAATGCAAGAAAGACTCTGATGAATATACCAAACTGAACAACATGCAATACACACTCAAGATTCTTGCAAATTCATCTTATGGTTATTTAGCATATCGCGGATCTCGGTGGTACACTCGTGAGGGGGCAAGTAGTGTTACTGCACTTGGCAGAGAGTACATCAAAAAGATTGTTGATATTGCAGAAAAAGAATTTGATTTGAAAGCAGTTTATGGAGATACTGATTCTCTTTTTGTTACAACAAAAACAGAAGATAAAAAAATAAAAGAAATTGGAAAGAAATTCCAAATTCGTGCAAATAAAGAATTGCCAGGAGTTATGGAACTGGAATTCGAAGATTTATACACGCGCGGAGTGTTTGTTTCAAAGAAACGCTATGCAATGATTGATGAAAAAGGAGAACTCAAAATCAAAGGACTTGAATTTGTTAGGAAGGATTGGTCCCCAATTGCAAAAGAAACACAAAAGAAAACAATTGAAACTCTTTTGAAAGAAGGAGATGTTGAAAAAGCTTTCAAAGTTGTTAGAGAAGTTATTAAAAAAATTAATGCAGGGGATGTGACAATTGAAGATCTTGCAGTTTACACAGACTTAACGCGGCCACTTGATAAATATTTAGTGACGGCACCGCATATTGCTGTTGCTAAAATTCTGAAAAGTAAAGGAGAGGATATCCGCACAGGTTCAACAATTGGATATGCTATTGCTGAAGGTGGGGGTAAGGTTTCGGACCGAGCAAAACCACTTGAAGGATTTAATATCAAAAATTATGATAAGAAATATTATATTGAGCATCAGATTGTTCCTGCTGTTTCAAGAGTGATGGAGGCGCTTGGCTATGGAGAAGATGAACTGCTTGGGAAGAAGCAAGGAAAGCTGAGTGAATATTTTGGATAATGGTTGATAAATTATACGAAGCAATCAAAGTTCTCCGTGAAGGAGGTGTGATTATTTACCCAACGGAAACTGTTTACGGATTGGGTGCTAATATTTTCAATGAAGAAGCCGTGAAGAAAGTTTATGCTTTGAAAGGGAGGAAATTTGACAAGCCGCTTTCAGTTGCAATGAGACGAGAGGATATGGATAAGTATGCAGTTGTTTCAGATACGCAACTTGCAGATTTTGAATTAAGTTTACCAGGACCAATTACAATTGTTGCAAAGAAAAAGAATGTGCCGGATTGGATTACAGATACTGAGTTTGTTGGGATGAGAGTACCGGAGCACCCTGATGCTTATGACTTGGTTTCAAGATTCGGGCCAATAACATCAACAAGTGCAAATAAAGCTGGAGGAAAATCTCCAAGCACTGTTGAAGAAATTCCAAAAAGCATCCGCGACAAAGTAGATTATATTATAGATAGTGGACCGACAAAATATAAAGAAGGAAGTACTGTGATTAAAGTTACTGATAGTATTGAAATTTTGAGGGAAGGAGCATGGAAGAAGAAATAATTCAAAAATACAAACAAGCTGGAGAAATCCTAAAGAAAGCTCAGGAGCTTGCGAAAGACCTTGTTAAACCAGGTGCTAGTGTTCGCGAGATTGCTGATAAAATTGAAGCCAAGATTATAAAAGATGGTGGAAAAATTGGATTTCCTTTGAATGTTTCTATTAATGAAAACGCTGCACACTTTACTCCAGATTTGAATTGTGGTTTAACTTTTGGAAAAGAGGATTTAGTGAAGATTGATATTGGGGTGCATGTTGACGGTTATATTGCTGATAGTGCAGTTACATATTCAATGAACAATTGTGCAGAGCATAAGAATTTGATTAAAGCTGCAGAAGCAGGATTGAATGCTGCTCTTGAAATTGCAAAGCCAGGAGTTACATTAGGTGAATTGGGAACTGCTATTGAAACTGCAATTACTGAATTCGATGTTGTGCCAATTGCAAATTTAACTGGGCATTTGCTCGAGCAGAATAAACTTCATGCTGGAATATCAGTTCCAAATATCAAAAACGAATCGAATATTGCATTGGAAGATGGAATGGCAGTTGCAATTGAACCATTCGCAACTAATGGTGGTGGAATGGTAACTGATGCAAAAGAAGTTTACATTTATGAATATTTACAAGACAAGCCAACAAGGAATCGGGAAGCAAGGAAACTTTTGGAAATGTCAAAAAACGAATTTGGAGAGCTTCCATTTTCAATCAGGTGGGTTGAAAAAGAATTTGGGAAATTGAAAACACTGATGGCAATAAAAGAACTTACAAAAAATAAATCATTGTATCAATATCCTGTGCTTAAGGAAAGTAGTAATGGAATGGTTGCACAGGCCGAGCATACAGTATTAATACTGGAAAATCCTATTGTCACAACAAGATAAGGGGATCAGGTAACAGGCATCGGGTATCAGGCCCGATACCTGACGCCAGATGCCCGATACCTATTCACAAAATGACAAAACGAGTCTGGTTCAGCAAAGAGAAATTCAAACTGATGTTTGATGATCAAATGAAAGAATACACCAGTTTGGGGGGAAACTTTTTCTATGGCTTCTTATTTTTCATAACTTTTGCAATGGGTTACACTTCTGAGATGCCAGGAGTATTAGATGCTGCACGAGCGCTTCTGGTTTCAGGAATTTTGTTTACACTTATTGGTTTCGGATTGAAATACATTATTGGGCGAACAAGACCAAACCAAGTTAGTTTGAAGTGGGCTAGTATTTTAGAAAGAATGAACGATGCTTCATTCCCAAGTATACATTCAGGAAGGGCAATAATAATTGCATATACAATTGGACATTTGCTCCCGCCGTTTGGGAAAATTATATTTTGGATAATAATGTTAGGAATTCCATTAACTAGAGTTTACTTGAAAAAACATTATTGGAGTGATATTATTGCAGGATCTCTTCTCGGATTTTTAATTGCTTATGGTGTTAGGTTGGTTATTTAGTCCTAGCCCTTTAGTCCCCTAGCTCCCTAACAAATATAAATAACGTCTTCCTATACACGTGTATAGATGGAAGACAAAACACTGAAACAACGGAACCTGATTTTGCGAACTATGGCAAAAGCTCGCGCAGAGGAAGGTCTCGAATTTTTATGGATCCGTGAAATAACTCGCAGAACTAAATTGAATATGGGCACAGTTACTTGGGTTCTTTACAGATATTTAACTCCTGATTATGTGGAATTCCCTGAAGTTGATGCACTGCTTCAAAAGGGTTTGAAGATCCGTCCAATCAAATTAAAGGACAAAATCTACGAGCAAATGATTGGAAAAGCAGTTGCAAAGAAGGAAGGAAAAGGAGAGTAAGTTTGTAGTTAGTGGTTCGTGGAGGGAATTTTTAGACATTTTATGAGACAACAAAGTTGTTTGCTAATACTATTAATTTTATTCATAGATTCATTATACTTCTCTTGAGAAATATATTTAAGATTAGTAGAAATTCTAAGAAAAGAATGTAGTTCTTTGAGAGATCCCATCGAATGATATAAAAATCTTAAAAAATCAGCGTTACTAATTCGCCCAGTTCCTTCAGCGATATTAGCGCAGATAGATGTTACAGCTCTTTTCATTTGTGAAATAATATTATATTTTTCTGATGAGGGAAAGGACTTTGTAAGGGTGTAGATAAAAGACACTAATTTTTCCGCATCTTTGTAAACATTTAACTTAAGATAATCTTGCATAATCAACAACAAAATGATATTTGTTTATAACGTTTTATTAACTTGAGTAAGTTTATAGTGTTAAAATCCGCGTACTACTAACCACAAACCACCGACCACAAACCAAACAACCACAACCTATTTAACCCCAAAAAATCAACATAAATTAATTCTAATAGGGAGAAATATAATGGCAAAAGAAGACATAAAACCAGAAGCAGGCGCTGTGGGTGGTGAGGAAAATAAAAATGTTAAACCTCGAGGCACACACAGTGAAGCACCAGCGGAAGCTGTAGAAGAAGCACCAAAAAATGAGGATGCGGCACTTGAACAGGAACTTGCAGCAGAGGATGAAAGACTACCTTTCCCAAATGCTCGAGTTGTTTATTTACTGAAAAAAGATCTTGACAAAGAGAAGATTGTCAGAGCTCGTGTGAAGAAAGAAATGAATGAATTTTTAGGAAGAATTGTTCAAAATGTTGCACGAGAAATGAACAAGAGTCCGTACACAGTTATTGAAGGTGGAGATCTGCACCGTGCAATTAAGAAGTATGAGAAAATGGAAGAGATTGCTTCTCAAAAAGAACGGCTTATTGGTTACATGGA
Source organism: Candidatus Undinarchaeota archaeon (assembly GCA_964567575.1). Classification (GTDB taxonomy): domain Archaea; phylum Undinarchaeota; class Undinarchaeia; order Undinarchaeales; family UBA543; genus UBA543. The sequence goes on along the minus strand of CAZMMZ010000007.1, from coordinate 87 downwards.
CAGAATCAAACAGGATTGCAATGTTCTTATTTCTGATGTTGAGCGCTCATTTGATCTTGAAGGTCAAGTAAAAGCTTTCAATGCACC
>CAZMMZ010000006.1:7003-66619 GCA_964567575.1 Candidatus Undinarchaeota archaeon | reverse complement strand
TCCAAGTTTTCTAGCAGAAACAGCTATGATAAGCGCTACTTCACATCGTCCCATCATCCCGATTCCTATAATAGCTGAATCTTTTAATTTAGTTCCTGACATACTTGATCCTAAAAAGGATCCTACAAATTTTCCAGCACTTGCAACTAAAACAATTAATAAAACAAGATACCAGTTTGCGATAAGTGTTGCTGGTGTTAAGAAGCTACCTACATATACAAAAAAGATTGGAATAAATAACCCATAAGTCATACTGTAGATTTCGTGCTGAATTTTTTTAATATGTGTTTTATCAAAAATAACACCTGTTAAGAATGCGCCGATTATGATTGAAAGCCCAATTGAATGTGCTATAAATGTCATTACAAAAAGTGTTATCAAAAGCATAGACAAGTGCCCTTCTTTTATTCTAAAGTCCAACTTGTTTCCAAAATCCAAAGCAATTTTTGAAAGTTTTGGACCAATAATTAAAATTGCAGCAAAGAAAATAATAATTTCTAGTCCAATTATTCCAAAACTAACTAGTGATGGTGTTTCCATTCCAACTAATCCTAAAACAAGAGTAAGCATACCTACACCAAGAACATCATCAACAACTGCTGCGTCCATTAAAATATAACCTAATGGGGTGTGTAATCTTTTCATATCGTTCAAAACAGTTATAGTAACACTAACACTTGTTGCCATTAAAATTGTAGCAAAGATAAAACTCGCTGGTACTGGCCATTTGAAAATTGACGATGCTAGAATAAGTCCACCAAAAAATGGAACAAAAGCACCGAAAACCGCAGTCATAATTCCGCCTTTCATGAACTTTTCGAAAGCTTTTACGTCAAATTCTAAACCCATAAGGAACATCATTAAAACAATTCCAATATCAGCAAGGTGGTGTAAGAATTCTGTTGGGGCAATTAACGCAAGAACTCCTGGTCCAATAATCATTCCTACAATAACTTCGCCTACATCACTTATCTTCAAAAAACGCTTAGAGATATACCCGCCTACTTTTGCAAAGAATAACACAATTGCTAATGTTATGAATATGTTCATTCGTGGTAATGATATGTATTCGGGCTTTATAAAAGTAATTTTGTGTCTCAAGTGACTAAAAATTTATAAAGAAGTGGTTCTTAGTTGAACGCAGGGGAGATTTAATGACGCAATGTTTGAACACAGAAACTAATCTACAAAATTGTAATTGTACTTATTCTGGTTGTTCTCGGAAAGGTAAATGTTGTGAATGTTTGAAGTTTCATCTTGACAGAAAAGAGCTTCCTGCTTGCTGTTTTTCAACAGAAGCTGAGGCAACATATAACAGGTCTTTTGAAAAATTCATAGCAGATAATGGTGGAAATTAATGAAAGAATATCTTGACATGGTAAAATATGTGCTTGAAAATGGCACAAGAACTAAAAACAGAACTGGAGTGGACACTCTCAGTTGTTTTGGATACTTTTACAAAGTTGATTTGGCAAAAGGATATCCGTTACTAACTACAAAAAAAATGTTTTTTAATTCAATGCTTCGTGAGCTTTTTTGGTATTTGAGTGGTGAGGAGCACATTCGGAATTTGCGAAAGCACACAAAGATTTGGGATGCTTGGGCAGATGAAGAAGGAAGACTTGACACCGCCTACAGTCGGTTTTGGAGGCGCTATCCTGTTCCTGAGAAAAGTGTTGAAGGTGAGAAGTGGGGTACAAAATGGGTACATACTGATCCTTCTAATGGTCAAAAAGTTTTTGATCAAATCCAATATGTTATTGATACTCTTAATGAATTAAAACAAAATCCAATGTCTAGTAATCGGCGACGCATGGTTGTTTCAGCATGGCACCCTGCTAATGCTGCAGAGAGTCGGCTTCCTCCATGTCATTACACCTATGTTTTTTCTATAATTAATAACAAGTTGAACTGTCATTTGACTCAGCGTTCCTGTGATATTGCACTTGGAGTTCCATTCAATCTTGCTTGCTATTCGCTTCTTACAATGTTGATTGCTAAAGAAACTGATTTTGAAGTTGGAGAATTTGCACACACTTTGGTTGATGCACATATTTATGAAAATCATATTGAAGGTTTGAAAGAACAGCTCACGCGTGAGCCAAAACCACTTCCGCAATTAAAAATTGCAGACAAGCCTTTCAATAAATATTGTTTTGAGGATATTACTTTGGAGAATTACGATCCTTATCCTAATATTAAATTCGAGGTAGCTGTATGAGTGTGATAATAATCGCAGCACTCACGAAAAACCGCGTGCTTGGTAAGGATAATAAGTTGTTGTGGCACATTTCTGAAGATTTGCAAAATTTTAAAAGACTTACACAAGGCAATTCAGTTATTATGGGTTTGAAAACTTTTGAATCAATTGGGAGTAAACCTTTTCCTGACAGAAATAATATTGTACTAAGTTTTCAAAAGCTGGATATTCCAGGTGTTACAGTGTGTACTTCTATTCCTGAAGCATTGGACAAAGCACGAGAATTTGGCGAAGAGATTTTCATTGGTGGTGGTGCAAGTATTTACAAACAGTGCCTTCCGTTTGCTGATAAAATGTATTTGTCCTATGTTAAGAAAGAATATGAAGGGGATGTTTATTTCCCTGAATTCAGTGAATTAGAGTGGGAAGAAGTTAAGAGAGAGGATCATGAAGAGTTTGAATTTGTAGAGTATAAGAGAAAATCTACTGAACTATAAATTATACAACAGAAACTTCTCGCAAAGTTCTTTAACTTCTCCTCGTATCTCTTTTAATTTCTCTTCATCTTTGAAATTATCAATAACATTACTAATTAATTCAGCAACATGTTTGCATTCACTTTCTTTCAAACCGCGTGTTGTAATTGCTGGTGTTCCTAATCTAATTCCTGATGGATCAAATGGAGAACGTGGATCATAAGGTACTGCGTTTTTATTAACTGTAATTCCTGCTTTATCAAGTGCAGTTTCTGCTTCTGCTCCAGTTAAATTTTTGTTTGTTAAATCAATTAACATAAGGTGATTATCTGTTCCACCTGTTACAAGATTAAAATCTTTGTCAAGTAAAACTTCAGACATGACTTTAGCATTCTTTACCACTTGTGCTGCGTATTTCTTAAATTCTGGTTGTAATGCTTCTCCAAAAGCAACTGCCTTCGCTGCAATTTGATGTTCGTGTGGGCCACCTTGTAATCCTGGGAAAATTGCACGATCAATTCTTTGTGCAAGATTCCATTTATCTTCAGCGTGATATTTTTCTTTAAGACGATCTTCCTCTTTGCACATTATCATTCCACCGCGTGGTCCTCTTAGTGTTTTGTGCGTAGTAGTTGTAACAACATCTGTCATTGGGAACGGTCTTTGATGCACGCCTCCTATAATTAGTCCTGCAATATGTGCAATATCTGCCATTGAATATGCATTAACTTCTTCTGCAATTTCATGGAATTGTTTAAAATCAATTTCTCTTGGATAAGCAGTAGCTCCTGAAACAATAATTTTTGGTTTATGTTCTTTTGCAAGTTTTCTTATTTCATCATAATCAAATCTTCCAGTTTTTTTATTTAGTGTATATTGTGCTGGTTTGAAAAATTTACCTGAAAAACTAACTTTGTGACCATGCGTTAAATGCCCACCATGTGAAAGTGAGAGTCCCATTATTGTATCATTTGGTTCTAGTAATCCTAAATAAACAGCAGCATTTGCTGGGCTTCCTGAATAAGGTTGAACATTAACATGCTCACAGCCAAAAAGTTTTTTCGCGCGTTTTATTGCAAGTTCTTCAACACTATCAACAATTTCACAACCGCCATAATATCTCTTTTGTGGATAACCTTCTGCATACTTGTCATTCATTGGTGAAGCCATTGCTTCTCGTACAGCTTGACTTGAAAAGTTCTCAGATGGTATAAGCTCCAGTCCAAATTGCTGACGCTCTGCCTCAGCTTGTACTAGTTTATCAATTTCTGAATCTGAGTTTTGTAATGATTCTCGTATTAGATTTTCCATTTTACTAAATCAGCTTTCGCTAATCGATTTAAATAATTAGTGATAAACTCTTCTTCATCAAATGTTTTTTCTAAAAATATCGTTTTCCGAAACAATAATGTCTAATTGTTGATCATGTTCTTCCATTGGTATATCTTCAACCATTTGGATCTCAAAAGCTAAACCAAGTCGGTTTGCAGTTGTTTGTGAAAATAATGTATCAAAAAATCCCCATCCTTGTCCAAGACGTTTGCAATCTTCAGTAAACGCAGTTCCTGGTGCAACGATTAAATCAAGTTGAGATGGATTCACTTCTTCATTGTTTTCTGATATTGGTTCAGGTATTCCTGCTTTATTCTGTTTTAATCCAGCTGAACTTGTGATCTTAACAAGTTTTAATTTATTTTCCTTAAACAAAGTTATTGGCATAACAATCTTTTTCCCAAGTGCTAATGCTTCTTCAACCATTTCCATGGTTCTTACTTCTGATTTGAAAGATGAATAAAACATAATTGTTTCTGCGTCCTGAAATTCTTTTAATGCAAAAAGTTTTTCTTTAATAATAGCGCTTTTTTCCATAATATCATCTAAATCAAGTGAATTGCGCTTTGCAATTACCTGTTCTCTCAATATTTGTTTTTGTTGTTGAACCATTCTCCTCAAACCTTTGGAATCATTGGCACGCCTTTCTTTACAACTTCTCTCCAGCTTGCCTTAATCATTTTTTGCATTTTGCCCCACATACCATTCATTGCTTTCATGTAATCTTCTTGCATTACAAAAGCTTCTTTTGCCCGTTTTATTTCAAACCATTTTTCACAGTCTTTACAGAAAACATTTCCACCTAAATTAAAGCTTTCTTTTGGAAACATGAATGAGCTGTTACAGTCTGGACATTCAATCATATGTGCTATTGTGAAAATATTCTTTTCAACTAAACTCATAAACATTTTTCTTTCTGCAGTATTTTTTGGAATTATGACTGGTTCTTTTCTTGAAATCATTTGCAAGGTTGCAAGTTCAAAGTCTTTTGGTTGAACAACTTCTCTTGGCAAACTTTCTTGAACATGGGTTCTGATTTCACTAACTAGTTTTTTCCCATCTACTTTATTTCCAGTATGTTCTATAATAACATCTAATTTTGGGGATATTTCAAGAAATCTTATTTTTGTTTCTTTTGTTTTAAATCGTGCGTTAATTGTTACTGGATTGTCAAAATTTCGGGGATCAATAATTGGTCTGTATTTCTTTTTTGTTAGTTCCTCAACCAGTTTACAGAACCTTTCATTGTCCAGTGGTTTTCCGTCAATACTTAGTATCTCTCTCATTCTTTTTTCTCTTTTGCTAAATAATATCTAGCTGGTTTATTTCGTGCGATTTGTTGTTTTGTAATTATTCCTTCTTTAACAAGATCAGCAAGCCTGTGTCTTATCCATGGATTGCTTTTACCTGTACTTTTTACAATATCTCCAGCAAGAAGCCCTTCTTGTTTTTTCAATACTGCTAATATGGCGTCGTCTGCTGGTTTTGATCCTCTTATTTCTAATGGTCTTGTTACTTTTTGTTTTTTAATTTCAATTTCGTTTATTTTCTTTTCTCCTTTTGCTTCTGCAATATCAAGTGCTTTTCGAAGGTTATTGAACATGTCGCGGATGCTATTGGTATTTTCATATGTTTCTTTCAAAACTTTGTCTGTAAATTTATATTTTTCAAGTCCACTGATTTCAAGTCTTTTTTCAACAATGTCTATAATTTCTTTTATTGTTGGTTTTTTAAAATCGATTTCTATATCCATACGTTCATAGAAATCCAATCTATCTGCTTGTAAGAGTTTTAATTTATTTGGTGTGAATGTAAGTAAAACAAGAATGTTGTGATCGCCACGAACTGCTTGATCATAAAGTCCTCGTAAATAACCAAAGAAAACTTTTCGCTCGTTTCTATCTAGTGTTGCAGCTTCTTCAATATCATCAATCATTAGAATGAATTGATCTACTAAAACCGAAAGCGCGCAAATGAAATTAATAACATCAACTGAGGATGAAACTATTTTTCCAAATTGCAAATCTGGTCTAACGTCTTCTTTGCTTCGGAATAAATTATCTCTATAAAATAAATTGACAATCTTTTCTGGAATTCCTTTTGTTTCCATTGCAGTTCGGTTGTCTGAAGAATTATCAAGCTTGTCATATTTTCCCGACATTAACTCTGAGGCTATTTGTTCATAAACACCACGTAAAGTTTTTGTTGCAAAAGCTGAAGAATAAATTGCGAGTTTTGTAGATTCTGCAATATTAATATCATTTTTCAATCGTTCTAATGCGTGAGACTTTCCGTTACCATAATCACCAACTGCGAACATTAATTTTGAACGCTTGGTTTTGGTTTCTTTTTGCAATTGTTGCAACGGATTTGTATAAACTGTTGCTGCTATTGCAAAGTGAGTCGGAACAGTGTCCGCGAAAGGGTTTTCTTGCATATCTAATTCACCTTTTTGTATTGTCGTGAGACAAAAAATCTTGTCAAGAACCTTTTAAATAACTTGTTATTTTCAATAAATTTGCAATATTACGACAATACAGGTTTATTTTAATGACAAAAGTGCTACTCTTGATTCCTGTTTTGAATCTTTTAGTGTATATTCTGTATTGTTTTCTATTTCCGTGGCATATACCATTATTTCATTATGTTCAGGCATTTGCTCGCGTTTTACTCTATTCTTTGAACAGCCCACATGCATGTATGCTTTGCATTCTATGAAAGTTGGTTTGTACTTTTCAAGGAATTTTCCCATTTCAATTGGGTTCTTCATTGTGTCTCGCATCAGGGTAACTCTAGCAACAGTATTGCATCTGAAACTCTGAAGTAGACTCAAACTCTTATTCAAATCTTCCCAAGTCCCTTTTATCATTGGTCTATCAATTTTTAGGTAATCTGCTTTCACTGGAGAGTCTATTGAAATGTAAAGATTAGTTGGTTCTGGTATTTTTTCAAGCATTTCAGGTACAGTTCCATTAGTAACTAAGAATGTTGTGAAATTTCTCTTGTGAAACTCCTCAATTAAGCCAGGAAGTTTTGGATATAAAGCAGGTTCACCAGAAAGGGAAATTGCAGCTTGAGTTGGTTCCATAGCTTCTTCAAATAATTTCATATTAATCCCTTCACGGCCTTTGAAACCCATTAACAATGCTCTCTGTGCTTCAATGCAACCGTCAATAATATCTGCAGGTTCATCAAGTTCAACATTATCCATATTAACACCAATTGTTTTTTCAATTGGTCTCCAGCAATAAACACAAGATTGATTACACCAAGCAACAGTTGGGGTCATTTGCAAGCATCGATGCGTTTGAATCCCATAAAATTTTTGTTTGTAACAAAATCCTTTTTCACGAAGTGATTCTTTTGTCCAATGACAAATTTTAACAGCACTGTGATTGCCAACAATTCTATACTGTTGTTTTTCAAGAAGATCGCGTAGGTTTTGCGGAATCATTATATTTTCACTTCAAGGAAGTCAATAGCAATTTTTGTATTTTTAAAAACTTTTTTCGCTTGTTTCTCTAAGTTTGATGTTTCTTTATATCGTGGACTAATATGATTTAATACAAGTTGTTTTACTTTTGCTTTTTTTGCAACTTCAGCAGCTTGTACATTTGTACAATGCTTAACTTTTTTTGCCCATTCTCTCATTTCATCACCATAAGTTGCTTCATGAATAAGTAAATCTACTTTTCCTGAAAACTCAATTAAAGATTTGCTGTATCCAGTATCACCACTGAAAACAATTGCTTTTCCTGGACGTTCTGGACCAATGACTTGTTTCTGTTTTACTTTGATTTTTCCTATTTTCAATGTTTTTCCTTTTTGTAATTTTGAAAAATCTTTTTCTTGCACTCCAAGTTTCTTTGCTTTTTTCACATCAAATTTTCCTGGTTTTGGCATTTCTTCAAATTTGAAAGCAAGAGTTTGTATAGAATGGCTTGTTGGAAGGGCATAAACAGTGTATTTCCTTTCAGCGCATACCATTGATTTGCTTGTTACATCATGTGCAATAACATCAAAGTTTGATTTGAAATGACCGGTTTCCATTATTTTCTTTACAAATTTCTTTGTTTCTTTTGGACCGTAAATATGTAAGTCTCGTTTTCTTCTTTGCAATGACATGCTTTGAATAAGTCCTGGAAGTCCTGCAAAGTGATCAGCATGCCAATGGCTTATGAAAATCTTGTCAATCTTCATTGGCGAAAAAGTAGTGTACATGAATTGTCGTTGTGTATTTTCTCCACAATCAAAAAGTAAAACTTCACCTCCGTAACGTAAAGCAATTGCTGGGTGCGATCTTTCTTTTGTAGGCATTCCTCCAGTTGTCCCCAAGAAGATTAGTTCTATCATAAGTGAAACTGTGTAGTAATGGTTTATAAAAGTTAGTTATTTCTCAAGCACCAAAATTCTTTTACTCAAATCTTTATTAACATAAACAATGTGTTCTTCACGTATTTTAAAACCTTGGTTGCTTGCCATTTCTGCAAGATTTATTGTACTTGGACTACCAATGCAAATTATTTCAGTTGCAATTTTTTGCAATCTTTCTAAAATTAAATTGTAAAATTCTTCAATACTTTTGTTTGATAAACTAGTGCTTTTACCATATGGGGGATCTGTAACAATAATTCCTTTCTTTTTTGTTTTGAAAAAATCCCCAGGTGAAATATCAAAATTCTGCACATTGTAATGTTCTAAATTTTGTTTACAACCTTCAATCATTTTTTCATCAATATCAATTCCAATTGTTTTAAAACTCATTAATCCAGCTTCAATTAAAATTCCTCCAGTTCCACAAAAAGGATCGAAAATAATATCATCTTGTTTTGGTCTTGCTAAATTCACCATGCATCGCGCCAGTTTTGGATCAAGTGTTGTTGGATAAGAAAAGGGACGGTTTCTTGGATAACGCGAATCAAATCCTTGCTCTAATCCGTTATCATTTATTTCCATTGCATATGCAAGTCTTTGCTCAAGCAAATTTGTACTGTTAATTCCACTTAATTGTATTTCTTCATCCTGAATTTTAATTGTTATACTTTCATCTGGGTACGCAGTTTCTATTACTGCTTTTAATTCTGCTAAAGGCAGAGTAAGATGTTCTTTTGATAGTTTTATCGTATGCATCAGTACTGAGAACAACAATAAACTATTTATTCCTTAACATCCTACATTTTTAGTGAATCAATGGACTTTTCGTTTCTAAAATCGAACAATAAGAAAAAAGAATTAAAATATTATCTTAGTCAATATAAGGAAGCAGTGAAACGTCATAATCATTGGAAACATCATCCTTTGCAATCTGAGCAAATTGCAGGGTTAGTTAACAAATCAAGTGAAAGTGCAAAGATTCATCTCAATTCTGCGATTTTGAAATATCGTTCTCATCTTCATCAGAATGAACAATCTCCTAAAGTTAAAGATGAAAAGGTTCGTTCATTAGCCGAACAAATTATTACAAGTTTTGAAAAAAACGGACTTGGTCGGAAAACTATGGGGAATCGTGGAAAAATGATAACAGATCTTTTACATCTTGCAATGAAAGAAGGTGCGTTTTTAGATCTTCGTCATAATTTGCAAGAACAAAGAACACCTGAAGAAATGGAAATCGAACTTGAATACCGTAACACTGTGGCACAGTTATTCCAGCATGATGGAATTGCAAAAGATACAAGTAATGTAATTCTGAATGAATTTGATAAGATTGAAGAATAATTTTTTTTTTATGTTTGTTTATTCTATGTATTAATGTGATTTTTAAAAGATAATGGCGCCGAGGGCAGGATTTGAACCTACATTCCCTTACGAGAACTCGCTCTCAAGGCGAGCGCGTTACCGGATTCTGCCACCTCGGCATAGTTATGACTCTAAATGAATAAAATTACTTAGATAAAAAGATTACTATTGGACAATTAGTTCTTAACTTCGATCTCAATATTGACACTGTCCGGGACTTGTAGTCGCATAACCTGTCTCATGACACGTTCATTTGGTTCAAGATCAATAACTCGTTTGTGGATTCGCATTTCCCAGCGTTCCCAACTTGCTTTTCCTTCTCCATCTGGACTTTTTCTTGTAGTAATTTTAAGAGTTTTTGTTGGAAGTGAAATAGGACCTGCATATCCAGCTTTGCTCTGCTCAGCAATATCTTTTATTTGTTTAGTAACTCCATTAACTAACCCTATCTCTGGGCCGCTGAGTCGTATTCTTGCTTTTGGTGCCATTTTATTTTAATGAATATAAAGGGAGAGAAGAGTGTCTTATGTTCTTCTCAAGATTCGGTTTATTTCTTTTTTGGAACAACGTCAATTACAATACCAGCGCCGACTGTAGCTCCCATATCTCGAATTGCAAATCTTCCGAGTGGTGGGAAATCAGCTGCCTTCTCGATAACGAGTGGGCGTGTTGGTTTTAACTTAACGATTGCTGCGTCACCAGTCTTCAACATGTCTGGGTTCTCTGCAATAACTTCACCGCTTGCTGGGTTAATTTTCTTTACAAGCTCTGTGAAAGTGCACGCAACTTGAGTTGTGTGGCAGTGGAACACAGGTGTGTAACCAACAGTGATTGCAGTTGGGTGCTGAAGCACAACGATTTGTGCTGTAAACTCTTCTGCAACAGTTGGTGGACTCTCAGGTGTACCGCAAACATCTCCGCGTTTTACATCGTTCTTTCCAAGACCTCGGACATTAAATCCGACATTGTCACCAGGTTCTGCTTTTTCAAGCTGTTCGTGGTGCATCTCAACAGATTTAACTTCTCCAGCGGATCCAGAAGGTTCGAAAACAACTTTCATGTTTGGTTTAAGAACTCCAGTTTCTACACGTCCAACAGGAACAGTACCAACACCAGTAATGGTGTAAGCATCCTGAATAGGGACACGAAGAGGTTTGTCTGTAAGTTTCTCTGGTGGTTTTAGAGCATTCAAAGCATCAACAAGTGTTGGGCCTTTGTACCATGCCATGTTTTCTCCAGCTTTTTTAGACATATTTTCTCCACTTACAAAAGCAGCTGTTGGAATGAATTCAACTTCATCAGTTTTAACACCGATTGGTTTTAAAAGTTCAATGACTTGTTTCTTAACTGTTTCATATTTCTTTTCGTCATATTTTACTTCATCCATCTTGTTAATGTCAACAATAATTTGTTTAACGCCTAGTGTTTTTGTCAACCATGCATGTTCTTTTGTTTGTGGTTGAATTCCATCACTAGCTGAGACAATAAGTACTGCCGCATCTGCTTGTGAGGTACCTGTGATCATGTTCTTAACAAAATCACGGTGACCAGGAGCATCAATAACCGTGAAATAGAATTTATCTGTTTCAAATTTCTTGTGAGCAACGTCTATTGTTAGACCACGCTCTCGCTCCTCTTTCATACGATCCATTACGAAAGCGAGTCCGAAAGTTTCCTTTCCGAGCTTCTTTGCTTCTTCTTGGATTTTCTTCATTTCCTGTTCTGGTATGTTTCCAGTATCAAACAGGAGTCGTCCTACAGATGTTGACTTACCGTGATCAACGTGTCCGACGAAGACGACATTCATGTGTGGTTTTGTATTTGCCATTTTGTTTTTATCCTTCCAATATATTGGATGATTATGATTATCCCAACAGTTCTTGTGGTGTTGGAAGCTCTTCTTTTAAACCTTTCCTTTGTCTTATCTCTTTTATAATTTTCGCCTGTATTTCTGTTGGTAGTTTCTCGAAGCCAGCGTTTTCTGTACTCCAAAGAACACGTCCTTCTGTTGCAGAACGAATTTCTCCAGCAAATCCAAAGAGCTCGGATACTGGTGCTTTTGCAGTTATTGCCATTTGATCTCCCTCAGGTTGCATGTCCAGAATTTGGCCACGCCTGCTTTGCATTTCACGGTTAACTGCACCCATATAGTCTTCTGGAACCCGTATATAAATATTTTGTTTAGGTTCAAGTAAATATATGCCTGACATAAGCATTGCAGCTTTGATACCGCTTCTAACTGCTGGTAATACTTGTGCTGGTCCTCTGTGAATAGCATCTTCGTGAAGTTTTGTATCCATAAGTTTTATTTTAATACCTGAGCATTTTTCATCAGAAATTGGTCCTTTTTTCATAACTGAATCAAATCCTTCTTTCACAAGTTCCATGATTTCTCCAATGTGGACTTCTCCTTTAACCATGTTAATCAACACATTATTTCCATAAACATGTGTGAATCCTTTAACTTGCTTTTTATCCAGTCCAATTTCAGTAAGAAGTTCATTGTATTCTTTCTTTTTCACCGATCCTTGGCGGATTTTACCTTCTTTAATTGCATCACGAATTGGTTGTTCTAATGGTTCAGCAATCATGTAGAATTTGTTGTGTTTGTTTGGTGATTTTCCTTCAACTTCTGGTGATACTCTATCAATAGTTTCTCTGTAAACAACAATTGGGTCAGAAGAAGTTATTGGAACATTCTTTTCTTTTTCAATTCTGTATTTCCAAATTTCTAAGTGAAGTTCTCCCATACCTGAAATTTTATGTTCTCCAGTTTCTTCATCAATTTGAATATGGATGGATGGATCTTCTTTTTCAATACTTCTTAAAACCTCAATAAGTTTTGGTAAATCCGAAGTATTCTTTGCTTCAATTGCCTCAGTGACTACTGGTTCTGCTTCGTGAATAGCTTCGAATGGGACAATTATATTCTCTGGATCACAAATTGTTTCTCCAGATGTTGCAATTTTTGCACCAACAAGGGCTACAATATTTCCTGCTGGAATTTTCTCAATTTTTGAACGCTCAGCGCCCATGTAAATCCCAACTTGCTGAACTCTAATTTTTTGAGCATGGTTTACAAGATAAATTTCTTTTCCAGTTTCAAGTGTACCTGAGAATAAACGTCCTGTTGCAATATCTCCTGCATGTGGATCTGAAACCATTTTTGTAACCATAAATGCTAGTGGACCATCTGCTTTACATTCTGCCATTTTTGTTTCAAGTTCTTCATCATCTCCAGGCCAGATTGTTGGGATTCTGTATTTTTGTGCTTCAACTGGTGTTGGAAGATGCTTAACAACCATATCTAATAAAATATCATTAAGTGGAGCTTTCTTACTCAATTGTTTCCATGAATCTTCAGTTGCATATGCTTCAATAATATCTTTGAATGTAAGTCCTAGTTTTTGCATGTGTGGGAAAGATAGTGCCCAATTGTGATATGCTGAACCGAACATGACGCTTCCGTCTTCAACCTTTACTTGCCAGGTTGGGTCATCTTTTAATTCCTCTGGTAAATTTCTTTTAATCAGGGTGTTGACTTTAGCAATAGACTTAATGAATCTCTCTTGCATTTGTTCTGGTGCAAGTTTCAATTCACGAATCATTCGATCAACTTTGTTAATGAATAAAACAGGTTTAACACGCTCTCGAATAGCTTGACGTAATACGGTTTCTGTCTGTGGCATTGCACCTTCAACAGCGCAAACAACTACAACAGCGCCGTCAACAGCTCGCATAGCTCGAATAACATCTCCACCAAAATCGACGTGACCTGGTGTGTCAATTAAGTTAATGAGGATGTCGTCATCTCCGTCTTTATGAAGTAAAGAAACATTAGCTGCATTAATTGTAATTCCTCGTGCTTGTTCCTGGTCATCAAAATCCAGAGCGCATGCTTTTCCTGCGATTTCTTCTGAAAGCATACCTGAACCAGCAAGCAGATTATCAGAAAGAGTTGTCTTTCCGTGATCGATGTGGGCGACAATACCAATATTTCTAATCCGTTCTGGTTTCCACATTAATTCTGAAACTTTTGCAACAATATCTTCTTTACGTGCCATTTAAATCACCTTGCACTTTGAGCAACACGCTCAAGCTCCTCTCTTTTTGAAATTGAATATGCTTTTGTGTCATAATTCATTGCACTGATTAGCTCTTCAGCTATAGCTGCAGGCAATGATTGTTTTTTATTAAATGCTCTTTGTCCTGCTCCGTGTGAAATCAAACTAAGGGCAACATCTAATCGTCTTGCAGGAGAAACATCAACTGCTCTGTGAGCAATAATACCCCCCTGTCGAATTCTTGTTGTTTCTTCTCGTGGTGCAGCATTTTCAATTGCATTCACTAAAACTTGAACAGGGTTAGTGTTTGTTTTTTTCTCTATAATTTCAAATGCCTTTTTAATAAGTTTGTAAGTAGTTTGTTTTTTTCCAGTGTCTCTTCCAGAAATTCTTTTGTGGACACGGGAATCTTTCAAGTGACCAGTAACTGTTATCTTATTTGCAAGTCTTTCTACAATGTGATAATCTTCTTTTCCAAACCATTTGTTTGCTTTTTTACCAAAACTGTTTGGAACAATTGTTGAATCTAATTTGATATATCTTTTCAAACCGAGATCAGTAACCACTGCTTCAGCAGTATTCCATTTATTAAAAAGTAATAGTTCAGCCATTTTATCTCACTGGTTTCTCCTTCTTACCACGTACAAGTTGGTTAAGACTCATGTTACTTACTTTGGTAACTTTGTATCGAACACCAGGGATATCTCCCATGGATTTTCCTTTTGGTCCATGAATTCCTGTGATTTCAACTTCGTCGTGTTCATCGATGAATCCAATAGCATTATTTCCTGGTGCAAAAGCAGTAACAGTTTTACCGTTTCGTATTAACTGAACTTTTACACATTTTCGAATAGCAGAGTTTGGCTGTTTTGCTTCAAGTCCTACTTTCTCTAGAACAATTCCACGTGCTTGTGGAGCCCCACCTAAAGGTGATGCTTTTACATTCAGGCTAAGAGCTTTTCTCTTGTAGTCCGAATCTTTCCATCTGAAGTGCTTTCTTCGCTTCTTCAGAGTTCTTGCTGTATATAGTCCTCTTGGTTTATTTGCCATTATTTCCTCTAATTGATTATTTTAATATGACATCTGCCACGTTGTGGTGCCGTTTGAGTAAATCTTTTAGTATTTTAAGCTTTTTACTGTGTTTTCCACGGATGGCTTCGTGAGATTTGTAATCAGCCTCTACTATTATATGCTTTTCGGTGGCTTCTGTTTCGAGTGTTATCGCTTTTATCTCAATACGGTCCCCAATGATTTTCTTAGCAAATTCTACTGGTTCTTCGCTAAATCCGATGATCTTAACATTTTTCTTATGAATTATTTGTATTTTCTTTGTATGTATTCCACCTTTTCCAACTGCTTGACCAACTTTGTCTTCTGCTACTATGTAAATTATTTCGTTTTCAGTGACAATACAATCTTTTGCTCGTACTTTGCTAATGTTTTCCAATGCACGTATACACAAAAGAGTGTCTTTGTCAAGTTTTATCATTTTATTTTTTCTTTTTTGCAGGCTCTGTGGTCTTCATAATTAACTCTGGGATACCAGTTCCCAAAGCAATGACTTGTCCAACAATGATATTTTCAACAACTCCTTTTAGTTTGTCTTCTTCACCAAATGCTCCTGCTTTTAGTAAGTGTTTTACTGTTTCTTCAAAACTTGCTCGTGCAAGAACAGATGCTTTGCCTCCAGAAATTCCGTGCCTACCAATTGCTTTTATTTTTCCATCAGCGCACATTGTATCTGCGACAAGACTTGCATGGCGAGAATCAACAACTAATCCAGCTTCTTTTAGTGTTTCTCTAGTTTCTTCAACAAGAAGGTTTCGAGTTGCTTCAATCCCAAAAACACGTTCTGTTTCCATGATATCATTTGTTTTTGTTTTCTTTGTCTCGATTCCTTTTACTTTTAGAATGTCTGGAAGATTTGTTCCTTGTGTGTAAATAACATAATTCCTATCTTCTTTTTGTATAACCACATAACTTACTCCTTTAACTCCTGAAATGTGAGTACTTAGAACCTCACCTCTTAATTTCTGAATTGCCGAAGCAACTTTCTTTGGAGCTTTTATTGTAAGTGTGTTTTTCTCAATTGCAAATCGTTTTGGGAATTTTTCAGATAGAATATCTTCAATTTTCTTTGAAGTTAAACCACGTAGTTTTACTTCTTCTTTATTAAGCTCAATAATTATTCTGTATTTTAAGAAGTCAAGTTTTATTGTTTTAGTAATATGTTTTATTGTTGTTTCTTTAATTGAGTGTGCAAGGGCTTCTGCTTTTTCTGCCGTATTATAATCTTTTGTAAGATGAACTGTCATCATTGGAGTTTTTGGGGTTCTTCGTGCATCAAAAATCTCAATTAATCTTGGCAAACCACGAGTAACGTCCATAGCAGTTCCTGCGTAGTGCTTTGTTCTCATCATCATCTGTGTTCCTGGTTCTCCAATTGATTGAGCAGCTAAAACACCAACACCTTCTCCCGGTTCAATCTTTGCTTTTATATAAACATCAATAACTTTATCTAAAACTCGTGGAAGGTCTTTTTTCTTTAACTTTCCATTTTCAAGTTTTTTCTCAAGTTTTTTGATAACAATCAAAGGTAGTTCAACGTCTTTTTCTTGAAGTAGTTTTTCTACATCGCTGATCATTTTTGTACCCCCACAACATCTTTGATTACTTTCGTTACATTCACTGATCTTCCGTGGTCACTCTTACTTGGGTCAACCCCATCTTCACCATATTTGAATTGGATAATAACTCCTCGACCATCTCTTACAGTTTCATTGTAATCAACAACAATGTCTTGCATTGCATTAACAAGTCTGCGCTGCAAGTAACCAGATTTTGGTGTACGCATAGCAGTATCAGTTAAGGATTCTCTTCCTCCCATTGCGTGGAAGAAAAATTCAATTGGTCCCATTCCGTTTTTATAATTTGTTTTAACAAAACCATGTGATCTTGCTCCAAGATCTCCTGCTTTAAAGTGTGGTAATGTTCTTTCACTATAACCACGATTTATTCTTTGACCTCGAACAACCTGTTGACCAATACAAGCACTCATCTGAGTTATGTTCAATAAACTTCCTCTTGCACCTGTTTTTGCCATGGCAAGAGCAAAGTTATTTTTCTTCAAGTATTTCTCTGCAAGTTCTCCAGCGCCATTTCTTGCTTTGTTAAGTTCAAGCATTACAAGTTCTTCTAATGTATCTTCAACAGTTTTTCCTTTTGTTGGTTTTAATTGTCCGTTTCTATATTCACCAACAAGAGTTTCTATTTTTTTCTCAGATTTTTTAATAGTATCTTCTATTTCTTTTTTCACAGCTTCAGGCAAGTCTTCGTCATCAATACCTGTTGTGAATCCAAGCAAGTCAAGATAAGCTATTCCAAGTTTTGTTACTCCATCTAAAAAGTTACGGAATGCAGATGGTCCTTGTTTTCTTAAAACTTCATCAAGGAGTTTCCCACTCATTGCACCAATTGTTTTGTCATCAACAAAACCTTGTATCATTTTTCCATCTTTAATAATAACTTGATCGCCTGTTTTTGTTTTGAATTTAAGGAAAATACCTTTTGGTATAAATGCACTAAAGATATCTCGTCCATGAACTTTTCCTGCAGTTCCTTTAATTGGTTCTCCGTTGTAACCAGCTCTTGCAAGAATATCCGCTGCTTGTCTTTCTGTAAATTCATTTATTGTCAAGAAATAAAGACCTGTAATGTGATCGTGGATTGCTCCAATAATTGGTCCTGCAAATCTTGGTGAACGAATTTGTGTCTGAACACTCATCAATAAACGAGCCTCTGTTCGAGCTTCCTCAGTTTGAGGAACGTGTAAGTTCATTTCATCTCCATCGAAATCGGCATTGTATGGTGCACAAACTGACAAGTTAAGTCTGAATGTTTTATAAGGCAAAACAACAACGCGGTGTGCCATTATACTCATCCTGTGTAGAGATGGTTGCCTGTTGAATAAAACAATATCATTATCTTTAAGATGTCGTTCAACAACATATCCAATATCTAATTCTTCTGCAAGTTCTTCTCTGTTTTCTTCAGTTACTCTTTTTCTTTTCCCATCTGGTCGGATAATGTAATTTGCACCTGGATAATCTTTTGAACCAGTTAAAACGAGTTTTGTTAATGTTTCTTTATTTGTTGGTATAATTCTTTCTGGGATTGTCATTTCTTTTGCAATTTCATACGGAATACCAACTTCATCAATACTGATATTTGGATCTGGCGAAACAACAGTACGCGCTGAGAAATCAACACGTTTTCCTGCAAGAGAACTTCTGAAACGTCCTTCTTTTCCTTTTAATCTTTGTTTCAAAGTTTTTAGTGGTCGTCCTGATCTGTGTCTTGCTGTTGGAACACCTGTAACTTCGTTATCAAGATAAGTTGTTACGTGGTATTGAACAAGTTCCCATTGATCCTCAATAATAAGGTGAGGTGCACCTGCTTCAATATTTTCTCTAAGTCTTTGATTTAATCTGATAATATCCACAAGTTTGTGAGTTAAATCATCTTCAGATCTTTCTCCAGTTTCAAGTGTAATTGATGGTCTTGTTGTTACTGGTGGTACTGGTACTAATGTTAAAACCATCCATTCTGGTCGTGACCATTCTGGGTTTAACCCGAAAATAATAATGTCGTCATCAGGGATTGCTTCAAGCCGTTCTCTAACTTCTGTTGGCATTATTCGCTGATTACTTTCTAAGAATGTTGTTGGTTTGTCAAGTTTTACTTTGTGTTTTATTGCTTCACAGTGTGGGCATTTCTTTCTTTTTTTTGCTTCTTTCATGGCATCTGCAACAATTTCTTCAAATTCACCACTTCTTAGAGTATCTTTTAATCGATCATTATATTCATCAATCTTTTTTTGAGGCAATAAAATTCTTCCACAATCTTTGCATGTTGCACGCAGAATATTGTAAACCATTTTCGCATAACCTGAGTGTATAACTGGTCTTGCTAATTCAATATATCCAAAGTGTCCCGGACAATCTCCCATTTTACTTTTACAAGTTCTACATCGAAGACCTGGGTCAATAACTCCCATCCGTGGATCCATTAAACCACTTTTTATTGGATAACCATCTGTGTCGTGAGTATCTGGTGTTATGATTTTAACTACTGCCATCTTCTTTATCATACTTGGTGATAAAATTCCAAATTTGATACTGTTGATTTTTTTGTTAATAAAGTCGTTTGCCATTATAATCACCCCTTCTCCCCAAGCACAAGCTTTGGATAAAGACACATAGATTTCATTTCATCCAGAAGCAGTTTGAATGCGTAAGACATTTCTACAAAAGTTATGTCAACATTTTCACCACAAATTGTGCAGTAGCTGTAATCTCTGAATTTATCATAGACAGCTACAAGTCCACATTGACTGCAAATTGGGGCAGTACATTTATCTGATTCATCAAGTAGTCTTTCTTTCAGCAATAACGCAGCTCCATGACCAACTAAACAATCTTTTTCCATCTCTCCAAGACGCAATCCACCTTCTCTTGCTTTTCCTGCGGTTGGTTGTCTTGTAAGAATTTGGACAGGACCTCTTGATCTTGCTCTTATCTTATCAACTACCATGTGTTTTAATTTTTGATAATAAACAACACCAATGAAAATTTCTGCTTCTAATCTTTCACCAGTTATTCCATTGTATAGAACTTCCTTTCCATCGCTCTTGAAACCGTAAGCTTCTAGTTCTTTTCTCATTACTTCTTCTGGTTCCCCTGAAAATGCAGTTCCATCAACAAATCTTCCACCCATTGAACCAACTTTTCCACCAATAGTTTCAAGGAGCTGTCCAACAGTCATACGGGATGGGATTGCGTGCGGATTTAGCATTAAATCAGGTGATGTTCCTGTTGCTGAGAATGGAACATCTTCTTGCGGAACAATCATTCCAATAACTCCTTTCTGTCCGTGTCGTGATGCGAATTTGTCACCAACAGTTGGGATTCTTGGATCTCTGAGTTTTACTTTTACAAGTTTATCTCCATCAAGTGATTCTGAAAGAAGAACTTTGTCAACAATTCCGCCTTCTCCAGTTCTAACATTTACTGAACTTTCTCTTCGGTGTTTAACTGACATTCCAAATTCTTCAATAACCTCAAGGAATCTTGGTGGTGATGTTTTTCCAATCAAGACTTTATCTTTTTTAACATTACTTTCTGGTTCTATAATTCCGTCATCGCCGAGATCAGAATAACAATCTTCAGAAAGATATCCTCTGACTTCTTTGTCTGGGGATTCAATAATATCAACTTGTCCACCTGGGTATTTTCTTTCTTCTGCTTTGTAAGATCTGAAGAAAACAGATCTTCCAAGACCACGTTCAATTGATGCTTTGTTTATCACAAGAGCATCTTGCATGTTATAACCACCGTGTGAAATAACTGCAACAACAAAATTTTGTCCAGATGGTCTTTTCTCATAATTAATAATTTCTGAACCAAGTGTTTTAACAAGCGGTTTTTGAACATAAGTCATAATGTGTCGCTGTGTGTCGGTTCTTATTCCAAAATTAGAACAGTATGTTCCAATTCCTTGTTTTGCCATGTTTGCACCGAGTGTAACACGAGTTGCCATGTTATGGTTCAAGAATGGAACAAGTCCAGCGCAAATTCCAAAAATGGTACACGAATCAATTTCCATATGGGTATGATCTGGTGTGATCTCTTCTTCATTAAGTGCAATAAGTGCATTTTCTTCTTCAGCTGCATCAATATATTCAAGTAAACCACGACTTACAGCATCAGCCCAGGTTAATTCTCCGTTTTTGATTTTTTGTAGATGGTCATCGGTTAGCATAATGTTTCCATTTTCTAATTTAATAAGTGGTCTAAGTACTCGGCCAGCATCAGAAACAATTCTTACTTCTCTTTTACCATCAAATGTTATACTAACCTCAGGTGATATAATATTTTGATTTCGTAGTTTTTTCAATTCTTTAATGAGATCTTCTGGTTTTTTATGTATTCCAATGAATTTTCCATTTAGATAAACATCATACTTCTGTCCGGTTTCAACTATTTTTGCACTCATTTTTTCTTCCCCTCCATAATCACATTCATTTTCTGAAGTGTTTCTTCAATTAGTACATCATCTTTCTTTGTTGAAATTTTTGACATAATTGATAAGTTCTTTACAAGACCAATGTTTGAACCTTCAGGTGTTTCACTTGGGCAAAGTCTTCCCCAATGAGTTGCGTGTAAATCACGAGCCTCGAAATGGGGTTGTGTTGTGCTCAATAATGAACGAACACGTCGTCTGTGTGACATAGCAGAAATTGCATTCATTCTGTCAAGGTGTTGTGAAATACCTTGGCGGCTACCGATCCAAGATCCAGTTGCAATAGCATGTTGAATTCTTTCTGTTAAAAAGTTAGAACGGATAGCGGTATGAACTGAGAATTTTCGATTTCGTTTATACGCTTTTTCAAGAGTATAAACTGTGTTGTTGATCATTGCGCGGAAAGCTACGCGGAAAAGATCATTAAACAAACTTCCTGCAAGACGCAGTCGTTTATTTTCATAGTGATCTTTGTCGTCAATATCTGTAATATCTAAATGAAGTTCTATGACGCGCTCAGCCATTTTTGCAAGATAGTTTGCTTTTGCGATTCTGTCTCCTGGGGTTAATCCCATATGTGGTAAAAGGAAAGTGTCTAAGATTCGCTCTGCTCTTTCAATTCTTTCTTTACGCAATTGACCAAATGCAATTTTCTTTCCTAAACAGTCAAGAGCATCTCTTTTTGATATGGTTTCTGCAGCATCTTCAAAACTGACATAAAGTTCACCTGTAACGTGTGGATTAGATGAAATTGATTTTACAATTAATTCATCACTATCCATTCCAAGCGCTCTCATAACTACAATGAAGTCTAGTGGTTTTGAAAATGGTGGCATATTAACATTAAGTCCGCCATCTTTTCTTCTGTCAACACTGTTTCTACGTCTGTACCAATTCTTTTCTGAAAAAATTCTTGCTGATTCTGTTGTTGTTCCAAGTTTTACTTTGTCTACATTCATTCTGTTTGCTGAAAGATCTTCAACAAGAACAAGAACACGTTCTGTTCCATTAACAACAAAATATCCACCAGGATCTTCTGGATCTTCTCCAGCTTTGACAATTTCTTCATAAGTTAAACCATCTAAAAGACATTTATTTGAACGAAGCATAATTGGGAAATCTCCAATTGGAGTTTCTATTTGTTCCAGCTCGGTTCCGTTTTTAATCGGAGTCATTGACAAAAGCAATGGAGCTGAATATGTTAAATCTCTAAGGCGTGTTTCATTTGGAAAAACTTTTCGTATTGTACCATTAGCTTCTTTAACACATGGGACACCAACACTTATCTTGTCAAGACGAATTTCATAATTCTCAATTTCCGGGTTGATGGTGCCGATTTCAGTAACAATTTTTTGTAATCCATTGTCAATAAAATCATTAAACGAACTAATCTGGTGATTGACCAGGCCGTTTTCTTGTATGAATGATTTGATAAGTGGTGTATATTTCATTTGAACCTCAAATAATAACTCGATAGTATGGGGAAATAATAGCAGTTGGACTGTTTCTTGTAATTTTTATAACGTCTCCACGCACAGCTTCTAAACTTGCAATTGCTGGGTCATTTTTAGAAATTTTGGGAAGATGAAATCTTTGTATTCCATATTCTTTCAAAAGAACTTCGATACCTTCTTCTTTCATGAGTTCGTGCTTTGGCACAAGGTCATGTTCCAGTTCTTTTGGTTTTTCTTTTTTTGGTTCTACTTTCTTTTTTGCTGCTGCCATTTTTGTTTTCCTCGTTATTATGAGCGGACCCGAAGGGATTTGAACCCTCGACCCCTTGGTTAAAAGCCAAGTGCTCTCCCAGCCTGAGCTACGGGTCCATTTTTTGATGAGCGCCCCAGACGGGAATCGAACCCGCGTCACGGCCGTGACAGGGCCGTATGATAACCGCTACACTACCGGGGCATCATATGGTTCTGAAAAATCGCGAAGGTGGTCTATAGCATACGCTGTTTCTACGTTTCAAAAATTTAATCAGTTTTAGATAGAAATGACAATTTAAACCTCACCAATGCGATTCCCGGAATCATGATATGAAAGTGCCTGACAGCGTCCTATTTTTTCCACGTCAAAACGCAGTACTCAACAGATCGCTTGAGAGCTTAACTTCCGAGTTCGGAATGGGATCGGGTGGAACCTCTCCGCTGTGACCGTCAGACTCTGTTTTAGAGAAAATCTACATATTTAAGCTTTTCCATTTGTCATACCTATACTGTAAAATATATGTTTTAGTGTGTTTTTAGAGAAAATCAGAAAGTTTTAGAAAAACTAATGTTTTTATAGTAATTTACTTATTATTTAACTATGGATAATAAGTATCTCGTCTATTGATGCTTGTGTTGATTATTGGTGTTGGTGGCTAGTACGTTTATAAGAAGTACTCTTAGTTGCCTTAGACAAACCCTTTTAAACACTAACAACTATAATTAAATCTATGACTTTCAAGAAAACAGATCAGGTCTTATTATTAGGAAAACGAACATATCTTATCAAACTTGATGAAGATCAATTCAGTACTGAGTATGGTATGTTTGACCTTAAAGCAATACGCAAATTAAAGCCAGGTGATTCAGTAGCTACTCATAAAGGTGAGAAATTTACAGTTGTTCTCCCACGTTTACCTGATCAATTAAAGAAAATTAAGCGCGCACCGCAAATAATTACATTCAAGGATGCTGGAATTATCGCAGCGCATACTGGTATGTGTAAAACTGATGTTGTTGTAGAAGCCGGTGGCGGCAGTGGTGCAATGACTATTTTTATGGCATCAATTGTTAAGAAAGTACACACCTATGAAATTAGAACAGATTTCCATAATATTGTAAAGAAAAATTTGGAAAGGTGTAAAGTAACTAATGTTGATTTGAAAAATGCTGATGTTACAAAAGGAATCAAAGAAACTGATGTTGATATTGTTATGCTAGATATGGGTGCACCTGCGCAAGCAGTTCCTGGTGCATACAAAGCATTGAAACCTGGTGGATTTATTGTTGGTTATTGTCCAACTGTTGAACAAGTTGTTAAATTCAAAAAATCATTAACAAAATTCAGTGATATTTGGGTTCGCGAAATAATTGAAAGAATTTGGGAAGCTGGAGATGATCGTTCAAGGCCAAAAACAGCACCTATCGGCCATACAGCATTCTTAATATTCGCTAGAAAAATCTAATCCTCTACATGTGTTGGATGATCTTGTTGTATATGTTTTCGTTGTTTCAAATCTTGCATATGTTTGACTTTTTCTTTTAGGAATTTGTTTAAGCTAAGGCCGTGTTCTTCAATCATTACAGAAGCATGGTGTCCACCTAAGAAGTGAGGCATTACAACATAAGAAGCTCCTTCATCATACAATTTCATTGCTTCTTCAATATCATGCGAGACAAATATCATTATTGCATTTTTATTATTCTGTTTACATTCTCTAAGTAAAAGTAAATTAATATCAATATCTGGAATTGTGGAGATTACCATTTTTGCATCACAGAAATTTAATTCTTCTAAAAGTTCTGCATCGCTTGCATCACCATATCTACATTCATATCCTTTTTTTGCAAGATCAATTATTATTTCAGGGTTGTAATCGATAACAAGCGAATTCTTTCCTGTTTTCTTTATTGAATTCAAAATATCATATCCAATTCTATTATAACCAAATAAGTAAATATCATACTTGTTCTCTTTGTGATATTTATGTTCATCAATTTTCTTTCCTGGCCGTTCAAAGATTTTCAAATATTTTGATAATTTTGCATAGAGTGGTTTTGAATACATTATGTAATATGATGAACCTGCAATTGTAATTAAACCAATGATGGTCATAAATGATAAAACGCCATCAGGCAAGTGTCCTAATTTTACTCCAAGGGCAATTAAGATTAATGAGAATTCGCTTATCTGAGCGGTTGTAATTCCTACTAAGAAACTATTACGTTTTGTATAATTCATAAAGCCCATTATTGACATCATAATTATTGGGCCACCAATTAAAACAAAAGCTGAAAAAACAATTATTGGAATGATGTATGAAGACATTGCGGATAAATCAATTCTTGTTCCAAGTAAAACGAAAAACATGACTAAGAAGAAATCACGAAGTGGTTTCATTCTTGAACTTATTTCATATCTATATGGAGACATCGAAAGTGTTATTCCTGCAAGCAATGCTCCAGCTTCTAGTGAAAAGTTAAGGTAGTGGAATGTTGTTGCAAGCACCATGCACCATCCAATTGAAAATAGTAATAGGAATTCTTGTGATTTTGCAATTGCTTTTGTTACTGGGGGTAGAACATATGCTGCAAGGAAGTAAAGAGAAACAAGCAATCCTACGCCGCCTAATAGTGTTTTTAAAATAAAACCAGTTGTATCAACTTGTCCAGTAAATGATGAAAGGAAAATAAGTAAGAAAATTGCAAAGATATCTTGAACTATTAAGAATCCAATAGCTATCCTTCCAAAAAGCGAATCAGTTTCTTTTTTATCTCCCAAAAGCTTCATCACGATAATTGTACTACTAAATGTTACTCCAATTGCAACATAAAGCGCCGTCATCTTTGCGAATCCAAACAAGAGACAAAGTCCAAAACTTATTGATGAAGTAAATGCAACTTGTCCCAGTCCCGTTACTAAAGCAACTTTTCCAACATCTTTTATTACTTTTAAATTTAGATTAAGTCCAACCATAAATAATAGGAATGCTACGCCGATTTCTGCAAATGTTGTTATAGCATCTGCTGAACCTACAATGTTAAAGATTGATGGACTTACAAGAAGCCCTGAAAAAATATAACCTATGATGAGTGGCTGTTTCAATAATCGCATTAGTCCCGAAACACCAACAACAATAAGGATCAAGATACTAAGTTCTACAAAGACATTTTCAAACATAATCGAGCATAATCTTCTCTTGTTTTTATATGTTGTTCTTTTCGCTCAAATGATTATTTTTATATACTGGTAGTTTAATTACAAACCTGTATTTGTTACCCCTCTTAGCTCAACGGTAGAGCGGTCGGCTGTAGAACGGATACAAGTGATTTCACTTGTGTATGGAAACCGACAGGCTGCAGGTTCAAATCCCGCAGAGGGGACCACTTTTTATTTTAAATGTTTATGCACTACTTTGTGTCCTTTACCTTTTGTTATAATTAATAATGTAATATATCCAACAAATATTCCAAATAAATAATAATTACCACGAACTAAAAGAATTGCTGCCCCAGCTTCTCCTAGATTTATTCCAAATAAAAGTGCAAGAGATGTTTGTATAATTTCAGTTACTCCAATTCCGCTAGGCAGTAATGTAACAATTCCTGCCATGCTAGAAATTGATATAATTGCAATAACTCCTAAAAATGAAATTTTTACTCCAACTGCCATAAAGCAAAGATATGCTTGTAAAAATATTACAAACCAATAAAGCAAGGAAATTGCCGCACCTTTTGTCCATAATCCTTTCTCTTTCCCAAAGCTTGAAAGATCTTTAAAGAATTTTCTAACATGCACATCAAAAATTCTTTGAATTCTTTTTTTGCCCCCGTGTTTCTTTTCAAAATATCTAAAAAAGTGCGTATGTTCAAGAAGTCTCATTACAAAATCAGCAATTTTTTCAAGAAGAATAATTCCTTTTTTTGTTTTAAAAATTCCATAGAAAATTAAAACCATCAAACCACCTGAAAGTACTAAAATCAGTATCAGTAGTCCATGTAATTTAAATGAAAATGCAAAACTAAATAAAATAAATATTATTGAGATTGTTGCTATTGCAAAAAAGACACTTGTATTGTAAATTCGTTCAAGAACAAGTGATGCTGCCAGGTCATCAATTCTAGTATCTTTATGTTTTTTCTCAACAATATACGCTCTGAATGGTTCTCCTCCCATTCTTGCTCCCGGACTTATTGTATCTCCAAAATTACCAACAAGTGTTGCTAAATAAAGCCAAACAAATTTTAGTTTGTATTTCATTTCTTTGAGAACAACATCCCATCGCCAGGTCCACAAACCTATCATTACAAAATTAAGTGAAAATGCAAGTCCTACTAACCAAAAGTTTGCATTTTTTAAAACTACACTAAATCCACTTCCTCTTAAAAATTTAAAAAATAAGAAAAGCACTAAAAGTCCAACACCAAATATTAAGATATTCTTTTTTCGCATACTTGTGTTAATCAAATAAAGTTTAAAAAGGTTAGTTTACTGCATTTCTTTGTAAAATACTTCAACTGCATTTTTATGAACTTGGAAAGTTACTGGTGTTCCTCCAGCAAGCTCGGAATCAGCATGTACAAGCACATCTCCTTCAGAATCAATAACAGCTTTTTTAAATTTTCTATATTCAACATCTTTGTATTTGTCAATATTGTGTAAAAGTGCATGAACTCCATATTTCAACATTTCAAAAATATTTTCTTTCTTAAATAAAATTAAATCCAATTTTCCACTTGTTGGATCTGCTTCTGGTGTCATTTCTAAACCCATTCCATAATATTTTACATTTCCAATAATTGCAAAATATCCTTCCAGCTCTTCTTTATCATCAATTTTAACAATCATTTTGTGTTTCTTGTATTCTACAAGTTCTTTCAATCCTTCTAAAAGATATGCAGCTCCGTGCAGCATTTTCTTAAGATGTGGTGTTAAATCAGCAGCAATTGCAGCATCAAAACCAACACCAGCGACCAAAGCAAAATACCGTTTTCCTTTTGAATTTTCAAGTGAACCAATGTCAAATTTAATTGATTTTCCTTGTGCAATAATCTTAGCTGCTTTTTTGCAGTTTTCAGGAATTCCTAGTTCTTTAGAAACAGAATTCTCAGTTCCAAGAGGTAATATTCCCAGTTTTATTTTCTTCCCAATAATTCCGTTGATTACTTCATTAACAGTCCCATCTCCTCCAGCAGCAATTACAATATCATATCTACCGATAGCGCTTTTTGCAAGTTTTATACCTTCCCCAATTGCTGTTGTTTCTTTTATTTCAATGTTAATATTAGCTTTTTTGAAAATATCTTTTACTGAATCATTAAATTCATCGCTTCTACCAGACATTGGGTTTTGAATTATTAAGGCCTTCATAAAAATCATTACTTTACTTCAGGTTATTAAAGTTGCGATATGAAAAACTTATAAACAAATAAACCAATCCAAAAGTCCTGCTGAGTTGCCTCATAACGTGCCGACGTAGCTCAGCGGTAGAGCGCCAGACTCATAAGCCTTTATGAGTTATGATCCCTGTAGGGGAAATGACTTATTCGGTGCTAAGTTATCTGGAGGTCGTGTGTTCAATCCACGCCGTCGGCACCATCTGCCTCGATAGCTCAGTCGGTAGAGCGTTCGCCTTGTAAGCGAAAGGTCGGGAGTTCAATTCTCCCTCGAGGCTCTCTTTTTTCTAAAACTATTTAAACCAGAAATTGTTATTCCGTTTATGACTGAAAAATTAGTTCCTGCAAAAGAACATAAATTGGTTATTATGCAAAGTGAATCAAAAGGTCCTTTTAAACCAAAACGCACGTTTGGTCAACGAGCATCAGATAAAATGACAGGAGCAATGGGTTCTTGGGGATTCCTATTTACTTTTTTTTCTTTTCTTGTTATTTGGGTTGCAATTAATGCGTTTTTCCTTGTGAAATTTTTGAAATTCGGGGCCTTTGATCCATATCCATTTATTTTACTTAATTTATTTTTATCATGTCTTGCTGCATTCCAAGCACCAGTTATTCTTATGAGTCAAAACCGGCAGACAGAGAAAGATCGAAAACGTTTTGAATATGACTATGCTGTTAATCGGAAAGCAGAAAAAGAAATTGCAGATATGCAAAAAGATTTGGAAATTATTAAAGATCTTATTAAGACAGTT
This sequence comes from Candidatus Undinarchaeota archaeon, assembly GCA_964567575.1. Classification (GTDB taxonomy): domain Archaea; phylum Undinarchaeota; class Undinarchaeia; order Undinarchaeales; family UBA543; genus UBA543. Next base: position 37,870 of record CAZMMZ010000006.1, on the reverse strand, counting down.
CGTGCTGATTATGAATTAGATAAACATTCAGCTAAATCTATTCGAACTGTTGAGAGGGATGTTAAGCAGCTTTTGGGTAAAGGATCAAAAAAAAGTAAGAAAAGGAAGTAACGGAATCTTTATATAGCAATCCTCGAATAAATCAGAGCTATGAGTGAACGAAGACCCTTTGATTTGCTTAATGAATTGCTAGATAACTCAATTCTTATTAAGTTAAAAGAAGGCGAAGAAATCACAGGTGTGTTGTATGCTTTTGATGCGCACATGAATCTTGTGATTGAAGATGCAAAGCAAGGAGATAAATCAATAGGAAAACTTCTTGTAAGAGGAGATAGCATCATTTTCATATCAAATAGAGAGAAATAAAAATGAGTAAGGGAACACCAAGTTTCGGAAAGCACAATAAGGGAAAATCCCATATCAAGTGCCGACGTTGCGGTAAAATTTCATATCACAAGAAACACAAAGTCTGCTCTAGTTGCGGCTATGGAAACAGCTCACGTCGTAGGAAAAGTCAGAGTCGTTCAGTTAAGATGTCAAAACGTTTGGCAATAACACAACGCTTTGGTAGTGTTAAGAAACAAGTAGCAGCTCGGATTAAGCAAAGAAAGGCAAAGAAGTGATCGCCTTTGCATAGGCGTTAAGTTTTTAAGATTTAAAATCTGTTAGCTAACAGCTAACAATAATATCGGGCCCGTGGCTCAAGCTGGTAGAGCGAGTGACTCTTAATCACTAGGTTGAGGGTTCAAATCCCTTCGGGCCCACCATTAACTTTATATACATCAAACAATGTGTATTATTTCACTTCTATGGCTAAACTACAAGCGTATTCAAAAAGAAAAAGCACTGGTGGAAAGTACCATCATCTAAAGGGCAAAAGAAAAGCTCAACTCGGAAGCGAGTTACTAGAAGTCACAATCGGTGACAAGAAAACAAAGAATGTCCGAGGTCAGGGTGGAAATCTTAAAGCTCGAGCTCTTCTTTTGAAAGAAGCTAATGTTCTTGATCCAAAAACAAAAAAATATCAGAAAGCAGAAATCAAAACAGTTAAAGAAAATCCTGCAAATCCCCACTTTGTTCGAAGAAACACTATAACAAAGGGTGCAATTATTGAAACAAGTGCAGGATCTGCTAAAGTTACAAGTCGTCCAGGTCAAACTGGAACAATTAATGCTATTCTAGTTTCAGCAGATGCAACTCCAAAAACACCCGAGCCAAAAATTCAAAAAGCTCCTGAAGCTCCAAAACCGGAAGCGGTTGAAGCAGAAGCTGAACCTATTGCTGAAGCTCAAGCTGATTAAAGCTTAAATTTTATTTTTTTAAAAAAAGAAATTTTACCCACGACATTTAGCCGCAGGTATGAATATTAATTTTTAGTCGCAACCACTGCAACCAGCGCAATCTTCTTCTTTCTTTTCTTCTTCAGCTGGTGCTTCTTCTTCAGAGGTTTCTTCTTTCTTTTCTTCCTCTTCTGCAGGGGCTTCTTCCTCTGCTGGAGCTTCTTCAGTTGCTTCTTCTGCAGGGGCTTCTTCCTCTGCTGGAGCTTCTTCAGTTGCTTCTTCAGCTGGAGCTTCTTCTGATTCTTCTGCTGGTGCGTCTTCTACAGGGGCTTCCTCTGTAGTTTCTTCAGGAGCTGCTTCTTCAGTAGCAACTTCCTCTGTTTTTTGTTCTTCAATATTAGTGTCTTCGTCTGTAATCATTTTTTTGTTCTCCTCCTCAAATATAGAGGGCTTATCTTAACATTACCTATATATAAATTAAACGCTTTAGTTAAATCAATGAATATTTTGAATAACCCAACCTTAAAAGAATCTGTAAAGTTAATTTCTAATGAAATTCAGAACAAACGATTTCTTTTAGTTGTTGGAAATTGTACTGTTGATTACATTGGAAGGGCAAGTTCAAAGATGGGTGAGGGTGAGCGCTTGCTTATGATTAAAGAAGATCGTTCTCTTACAATTCATAAGAAAGATCGCCACGCCCCTGTGAATTATCAAACTGCTGGATGTGAGATCAAAGCGTATCTTGATCAAAATAAACAACTTATTATTGAGTCATTAAAGAAAAAAGACAATGATCATTTGAAAGCAAATTTTTCTAAAATTAATTTTTTAGGATCATTTAATCTTGTTGATGGGAATGATATTGAAGTTATGGGTAGAGAAAAAGATCTTTCAAAACTTGTTCTTGCTCAGCCAGAATTAATTGAACCTGGGCTGAAATTGGAAGATAAAGAGAAGCATATTATTCCTGGTGCAATTGATATCTATTGCAAAGATAAGAATGATAATTTCGTTGTTATTGAATTAAAGCGGCGTACAGCTGGAATCAATGAAGTGATGCAACTTAATCGTTATGTTAAGGAAATCAAGCGACAGAAAGGGAAAAAAGAAAAAGTTCGCGGAATTCTTTGCGCACCCTCAATTAGTCCAAATGCAAAAGAAATGCTTAATCGTCATAAATTAGAATTTGCAAAACTTGATCCTAGTATCGAAAAAATTAACGAGGGTAAACTAGGAATTGTGAAAGATCAATCCAAACTTTTGGAATTTTAACCTTTTGTTTTTTTGTCCCATTGATATGAAACAATCATAAATATTCCTGCAAAAACCAAAGCAGTTATTAGTGTTCTTATGATGTCGCTTTTCACATGAAAGACAAATTTGTTTAGGAAAAGATTAACAACAAATAATGTTATTCCGCCCAAAAGCCCGATTATTAATGAAGGGATCAATTGTTCCCATTCTGGTTTCTTTGCTTTCATAGTAAAGCGATACAAAAACTATTTATTTAAAGGTTATTAAACTGGCTTCAATGATAAATGTTCTTCAAGCAATTATCTTAGGGATTGTTCAAGGTATTACTGAGTGGCTTCCTATTTCCAGTTCAGGTCATTTAGTTATTGTACAAACATTATTCAATTTAGAATCTCCTATGTTGTTTGATTTGGTTATTCATATTGCAACGCTTGTTGTCATTTTTGGTGTGTTCCGAAAAGATATTTTAGATATTATTCGAGCTTTTCTAAAAAGAGATTACAAAAGCAAAGAATTCAAACTCGGAATTTTTATTTTAATTGGAAATATTCCTATTGTACTTCTTGGTTATTTTTTAAGATCATATATTCAAGCAGCGTTTTCTAGTATTTTTGTTGTTTCATTTTCATTATTATTCACTGGTGTTTTGTTATTCTTTTCTAATTGGAGTAGAATTTCAAAACCATTAGAAGCTCGTTCTGCTTTACTTACTGGTGTATTCCAAGCTCTTGCTATTTTCCCTGGGATTTCTAGAAGTGGTGCAACAATAAGTGGTGCAATGATTCAGGGAATCTCAAAAGAAGAAGCTGTAAGATTTTCTTTTTTAATGGCTATCCCTGCATTTATTGGAGCAATTGTTTTGAATTTTAATAATTTCACAATTCAAATGTTTAATACGCCATTCATTATTGGATTTATTACGGCGCTTGGTATTGGTTTTATTTTTCTTAAACTATTATTAAAAATTGTTAGAAATAATAAATTACATTACTTTGCTTATTATTGCTGGGCACTCGGTATTTTTATTTTATTATTTCCTAGTATCTTCTAGAATAAGAGCTATACTGAGTTTTTGCAAGTTCTTTTCTTAAAATTGTTATAACTAATATTAACGGAAGAAGCAAGAAAAACAATATCCTAATTGCTTTTTGAGTTTTTGTTTTTCCAAGTGTGTCTGCAATAGTTTTTGTAATTTTTTCTTCTGTTTCTTCTGGTTCCAGATCTGGAGATATCTCTTTTACTGGGTCTGGAAGCTTGTCAACAATAATGAATGTTGCATTATCAGAATAAGTTTCTTGACCGCGTGTATCCATACATTTCACATACCAAGAGTGTCTTCCGTCCTCAATTGTAATGAATCCATAATCTTGCTGTACATCTCTTTCAACGTCTGCATCTGTTTCATTCCATATATCATCTATAAAGAGTTCACAGATTGTAACATCTAAAAATTCAGTTGTTGTTTTGTAAGAGAATATTGCACCATCTACAATGCTTGTATCAACCGGGTGCACTAGCATGATTTTTGGTGGCCCGCTTTCAAGAATTTCTGTTGACGTTACTTTTAATTCATATTCTGTTGAATTTTCTGCAAGTTCTTCTTCATCTGTGCATTCTATTTGCCAGAGCACATTCATTGATGGGAGTCTTGTTAATTCAAAATTATTTTCTTCATTTTCAGCTATTCCAAAAGTTGTTTGATTTTTTTGTCCAGCAATATACAAACTGCATTTTGAGATATCTCTTGTAGAGCTTGGTTTGTAGTTGAAAATAATTGTATCTGCATCTGTTTCAAAATTATTTGTTGGTGATATTATTTCAATTGAAGGAGGGCGCATGACTGTTATTTGAGCAGTATCTGACACTTTGTAGTTTCCTGCATTGTCTGTGCATTTTATTTTCCACATCCATTCTCCTTCGTCAATTGAATAAGAAAAGTGTTGAGTAACATTTTCATTAATTGATGTACTTGTAGTTTTTATTTCATCATCAACTATTAATTCGCAGTTATCTATTCCAGAAGCATTATCAACAACTGTATAATTGAATTCGACATTTGTTGATTTTACAGTTTCTATAAAATTTTGTATTGTAATATTTGGGGATTCTGTATCTTCTACTAAAGTTAAAGTCCGGTTATCAGTTCTTCTAATATTATTTGCACCATCTAAACATTCTATTGACCATTTGTAAGTGCCTACCATTATATTGTGAGTGAATGTGTTTTCACTATCTTTTGGAACTTCTGAAGATGTTCGCACTTTATCTTCATTCAAATAAAGATTGCATCTGTAAACTTCTTCATTGTCATTTGGTTTATATTTGAAAATTACATCTCCATAAAAATCTGTAGTATCTGTTTCTGGTGAAATAAGTTCAATAGTTGGTGCTTCTGTATCCTCTGCAGTTACTTGGACTGCAAGTACAAGAATAAAAATAATACTGATGATTGGTAGCCACTTTCTCCTCATAGTCGGCGATATGCGCTGGAAGTATTTAAATTATTGGGCGATGGGTAATGTTTATAAGCTATTTTCCCTATTTCGAAAGTATGGATATACCGTTTCTTAATAGAAAAGCTGACTCCTGGGTTGAATACCTAATAATAATTGCAGTTGTTGTGGTTATTGCTTTGGTTTTACTTGGTGTTTTTGGTGTAATTTCAGCTCCTGAAGCAGCTAGTGCTGCTGGCGGACATTAGATATCTTTTTAAAGGTCTTCGCTACTTATTTTAGCTATGCCGAGGTGGCACAATCTGGTAATGCGCTACCCTGGAAAGGTAGTTTCCGCAAGGATATGCTGGTTCAAATCCGGCCCTCGGCGCTCTTTACACTAAACAAGAACACTCAGAATTAGTAATATCATAAAAACCGTGTTGATGCATCTGTCCTTTTTCTGATACTTTTTCTTTTATTTTCTTTTCAGAATTCTTTCCATATAATCCAAGTAACATTCCTTTTTCTTCACCATCTAAAATAGAAAATCTAAAAACAGAATCTTCTTTAACAAGTTTTTTGTCAATTCCTTTTTTTATACAATCTGCAATTTTTTTCGAATCAATTTTATCAGCATATTCAACTGGGTTAATAATAAATGAAAAATCACCTTCAACAAATTTTCCTTTACCTGTGAGGATTGCTTTTCCCCATTGCACCATTTCCTGATCTTTTGTTGTAACTGGGATAAGTCGCTCTTTTATAGCAACTGATGTTTTGAGTAGGTTTTCTTCATCCTTTGCCATTTCTGTTTGAAGTGTTTCTTTATTGATTTCTTTACCTTTTCCAATACCTGGGCAGGATTCCAAAACTGAAAGAAAAACTGTTTTGTCTAAATCATAAACTTTTGCTTTGTATCTACATTCATCTTTTTTTTCATCACTCCATTTCCCAGTATCTTCTTCTGTAATTAGATTATATGGTACATGCTTGCAGTTTTCAGGTTTTAATCCCGGTTCTAATGTGTGTAAAGTGCATAAATTATTTTTCAAAAACAAACATTCAATTCCAGTATCTGTTATTTTTCTTCGCATGCTCATATAGCAATGATCATCTGCTCCAATGTCTTCTTTAAAATTAAATATAATATTATTCAAACTGCGTTTTGTTTTTTCTGCAATTTCAACTGCTTTGTGAATTGTTACTGTAATAATATGATTTCTGCAACAGTCTCCGCATTGTGTGCATTGAAACTTTAGTTTTTCTCCAGTTGCTGGTATGTAATTGTCAGTCATTTTTCACACTCTTGTAAATTCTAAATCCACTATTTATCCCAAACTCTTCACAGTTTCCGAAAACTTCAATCATTTTTTGTTTATACATTTCTCCACCTTTTGATTTGCGTCCAACAATTTGTAAGTTTCCACCAGTATTTAGATGTTCTAGTGCTTTTTCAATAATTTCATTAACAACTTTTTTTCCTGCAGAGTATGGTGGATTTGAAACAATAACATCAAATGTTTTCTTTTGATTTTGTGGAGGTTTTGGTTTTAATGGTTCATACAAATTTCCTTGCAAAATTTTTGATCGTTTTCCAATATGATGTCTTTTTACATTTTTTAATGCAAGTAAAATTGCACGATTACTGATATCACTTAATGTAATATTTAAATTAGGATTAAAATATGCAGCAACTATCCCAATCATTCCATACCCACAGCCCAAATCAAGTAAAGTTTTGTCTGTTGCTTTTATTTGCATATTTTCTGCTAGGTTTATGCTACCTGTATCAAATTTTCTCCAAGCAAAAACTGGTTGAGACGTATAAAATTCAAATAGCGTTCCTTTAATTAAACCGCTTAAGAATCCAAGGCGTAGCGGGATATCGGTTTCTTCATTAAAATAGTGTTCAGTTTTTTCGTTCATATTTTGGATAAACTCCTGTTTTCATTAAAACACGTTCTGTTTTAACAGATTGACCTTTCTTTTTCTTTTTCATATCTTCTGAAGTCATCATTGCTGTTGCAAGAAGTACACCTTCTCCTTTGAGGGTATAAACTGCAACAAGTTCTCCTACTGAAATTCCACTGTCAAGTTTTGAAATTCCTGGAAGCATTAATTGCGCACCGTGACAAAGTGCTTCTACACAAGTATCTGAAATGAAAATCTTTGGCAAGTGCGTTAAAGCGCTTTCCATTGGTAATAGGACTTTTCTTAAACGTTTCTCATCTTTTTTTTCTGTCCAGAAATAATAAGCATCAGAAAGTTCTTGCAGAGTTACACTAATTTTTTCTGTTAATGGTCCTGTTTTTGTTCTTCGTAATTGTTGCATATGCGCGCCACAACCTAATGCTAAACCAACATCGTGGCAAAGTTTTCTTATGTAAGTGCCACCTTGGCAACCGCAACTAAACAAAACATCTTTCCCATTAATTTCAAGTATATCATTATAATAAATTGTCCGTATTCGAAGATCTTTTCGAACTGCAGATTTTGTTGGCGGACGTTGGTAAATTTTTCCTGCGAATTCCTTTAAAACTTCTTTAATTTCTTTTTCATCAACTTCATTGTGCAAATGCATTAATGTCATGTATTCTTTTCCAGCTGGTAAAAGCGCAGAAGTAACTTTTGTTGCATCATTTATTGCAACAGGTAAACAACCAGTTACATTTGGATCTAATGTTCCTGTGTGGCCGGCTGCATTCGCTTTTAAAAGTGTTTTAACCCAGTCTGAGACTTGTGTTGATGTTGGTCCTGGTGGTTTGTTAATATTAACAATTCCTTCATTCAATAAGTATTCAATTTTCCTTTTGTGAGGCATACAACCATGTTTAGAGTTAGTTTTTTCTTCAAACCGAGTTATAGTCTCACGTGTTTTATCAAAAGGAAGTTTTCCCATAGCATAAAAAGCGAATTAAGTGGTTAAATAGTTTATTCTATATGTTTCAAACCCTTCTCATCCAAAAATTCAAAAATTTCTTTCTTAACACCTTCAACATCTAAAAGATCTGTGTTAATTCGTTTATCATAAGGAAGTGTAAGTACATCAATATCATAATACTTTTTGTATCTAGCTTGATCTGCTGCAAATCGTGTTCTTACAGCTTCTATTGCTTCTTCAAGAGTATTGTATTTCTCACTTGTTCGGGTTTTCTCGTCATTGAATATGCGCTCTCCTGCTTTTTCTGGGCTTGCATCAAGCCAAATTTTAATAACAGTTTTATCAGGAACTTCTGAATTAACCCATGCAGCCAAATCCGATTCAAAAACAACGTTGCCTTTCAAGCCAGCTTCTTTACTTTGTTTATCTACTTCAATGTCAATTTCTTTTTCTGCAGTTTTGTTAAGTTCCATTACAGAAATTCCACGTTCTTTTGCAAATTGTCTAAAAACATTTCCTGTAGAAAATCTGTCAAGACCGTAATGCTCCGCCACTGCTTTTGCAATAGTGCTTCTACCAGAACCGTGCGGTCCACCAATTGTTACTACAAATTCTTCATTCATTTTACGCCAAGAATCTTTCTGAACAATGCTGTGAATGGAAGTGAACAAAGGATGTACCATCCAAGCCATGTGAAAGAATTATTTATCCCTAGTACTGGCAAATTAAATGGGAGTTGAATTATAACGCCCCAATCCATTGATACTGCCAGTCTTTTAAGGAACATGAAAACCAGAATGAATGGAACCATTGACATGAACATCGGCATTTGCATTTTCATCATTTCTTGTTGCATTTGCATAATTTGTGGTTTTTCTTTGTTCATTTCGGCAACTTTTGCTTGATCTTTTGATTTTGTTGCTTTCATAAGTTCCTTGTTATACACTGAAACTTTTTTCTGGATTTCTTTCATTCTCCCTTGATCTACAATCACTTTATTTACAAGTGTTAAAATCAGTGAAAGAACAACTGAAACTGTTCCAATAAACACTATTGGATAATTTAGTAAATTTATCATTATAATATTCCTCCTTCGCCCATAAAGCTTCGAATTGCTGGATGCATTTCTGCAAGTTGTTCAGAAGCAATTTGTTGATAGAGTTGGTAAATAATACCTACGGTAAGCAGTACTCCAGTACCACCACCCAGCGCTCCAGTCATCTCTGCTGCTGCTGCAAGTAAACCAACAAATGCACCACCTAGAACCGTTAGATATGGGACATATCGCTGTAGAACTTTTTCAATAACTCGTTTATCACTTCTAAATCCAGGTATTTGCATTCCTGCGTTTGATAATTTTTCAGATAAGTCAGCTGATGTCATTCCAGATACACTAACCCACAGTTTTGAGAAAAGAATAGAACCAATTATCATTACAGACATGTAACAGACAGCATGTAACACTTCGCTGTAACCAACTGTGTGGAAAAAGATGTCTTTTACAAATCGATTATATGGTAAGATGTAAGATATTGCTCCGTGTGCAGCTCCACTCGGGTCAAAATAACCAAATATTCTTACACCAGCTTTTTGTAAGATTGCAACCCAGAATCTGAAGTTTGCAATTAAAGCTGCAAGGAAAATAACTGGCATGTTAGAAGCGTAAACAAATGGTAATGGATAGCGTCGTGAAAGTCCTCGTATACGTCCGTACGAAATCGGCACTTCAACTTTAATACTTTGAGCATACATCGTAACCACAAACACCAATATTGTCGCAAATAACGCTAGCATGTCATTTGGATACTGCCGGATAAATTGTATTGATCCGCTTGCAAATGAAGATACGAAAGCGGGGATTGCACCGTTTATTGGCTGTCCTGCACCAAGTCTCATTGGATCAACTGCTCTGAGAATAATTTCATATGATACTCCAGCTGCAATGAAAAGTCCAATTCCTGAACCAAAGCCCCATTTCGATATTATCTCGTCTAGATATAATATAATCAACCCTCCTATCATTATTTGTAATAGTAATATGCTATTCGCTATTAACCCACCATAAGATGCAACAAGCGCAGTAGACGGTACGATTTGTCCTGCAAATACTAAAATTCCTCCTTCAAAAAGTGTAAACACAACTGCAAGAAGTTTCTGAGCACCTTGATATGTTGCTTTTCCATCCTTTGTCGTCATATCAAATTTGAATACACCAGCTCCAGATAAAAGCTGAAGAATAATCGATGCCATAACAATCGGTCCAATACCAAGTGTGATTATGGTACCGAATTTACTTGCCATAATGACACGCAATTCACCAAAAATATCTCCTGTTGCTCCTGCTTCAAGTCCAAACAGTGTAATTTCTCCGAGAATATAAAATGTAACAAGAACTATTGTAGTCCACTTAATCTTATCTTTAAAACCAAGTTGTCCTTTTGGTTGAACGACACTTGGAAGTGATTGAAGTAGAGTCTTAAATGACATTTAGTAACACCTTATCGGTTTATTTAGTTTCGACCTTGTCTGAAGGTTCAGACTCGGTTTTCGTCTCTTGTTTTGTTTCAGTTGTTTCAGCATATAAAGCTTCCGCAGTTCCCTCGGCTTTCTGAATCTTTTCAAGAGCTTTCTGAGAAAAGCTTTGAGCTTTGATTTTTATTGCTTGGGAAATATTTCCCTTCCCTAAAATTTTGTAATCACTGAAATCAAAGTCCTTTCTGCCTTCCTTTAATACGATATTATCAATTTGAGTTAAGTTCATAGTTGGTGTTTTGTTCATGCTTGGTTTCATACTTGGTTTGCAGAAATATTTTGGATTATTTTTTGTAACCCATGTAAATTTGTGCTTACTTAAACCAGCATTTCCACGTCCACCACGATTTCCAGCACCACGTCTTTTCTTTTTGTGTCCTCCACAATTCTTTCTTCCTCTGTGCTGTCTAATTTTTGAATATGCCATTACATCATCCTCCGTAAAAGTTCCTCAATAGCTTCACCCCGGCCTCCGCAAGCTCCATTCATTTTAATATATTTTCTAATTCCTCCACGGCCAAAACCTTTTCTTGGTGGGCTTAATTTGAAATGAGTTTGATCTTTTCCTCTTTTTTCTTGTAGTTCTTTAATTAATGCGTCATTAACAGGTCCCCATGTTACATAACCACCGACTTTTCTTAACATTCCTTGGGTTTGTGGGGAATCTTCAAAAATTGAACATTGATTTTTGTGAAAGAGTTTCAGATACTTCAATGTAGCTACGGTATCTGGGGTTTTCCTAACCTCGCCTCTTATTCTAATTACTGCAATTTTCATTTCTTTTCTTCCTCTTTCTTTTCAGGTTTTGTTTCTTCCTTTTTTACTTCTGCTTTTTTCTCTTCAGGTTTTTCTTCTTTAACTGGTTCTTTTACTCTTTTTTTTCTTACTCGTGGTTTAAGGAGTTTGATTTTTGAAAGTTCTTTCAAAGTTTCAAATGTTGCAAGAGCAGTGTTTGTTCGTGTTGCTGTATGCCCTTTTGAAACAGACCAAAGATCTTTAACACCTGCAAGTTCTAAAACATCTCTTGAAATATCACTGACTGCTAATCCAGTTCCTTGTGGAGCTGGTATAAGTTTGATTTGAACACTTCCGCATTTTCCTGAAACTTCTGTTGGAATTGAGTGTTCTTCAGAACAACCGCAATCCCATGATCCACATCCACGCTCAACTTTGATAGTATTTAATTTTGCTTTTCTTATTGCACTACTAATTGCTGTTCCGTATTCTTTTGCTCGGCCAACACCTACACCAACATATCCATCTTTATTACCAGTAGCAGCTGCAACAACATATTTGCTTCTTCGACCTGAATCAGTCATTCTTTGAACCCATCTGAATGGACGTTTTCCTTTTCCGATTTTTAGGATTCTTTCTTCAAGTCCAGATAAAAAGAAATCAACAATTTCAGGTTCTTTTATTGTTTTACCGCGTTCCCAAATTGTATCTAGGCTGTCTATTTTTTCAGATTTTACAAGTTTTCCGAGTTCAGTACAAGGAATCCATATTTTTGGTTCTTTTTCTTGTCTTTTTTTGAATTGTCTTCTCTTTGGTTTCATTTTTTACCCCCAAGAATTTTTGTTTTCAAATCTTCAACAGCTTTCTTTATTTCTTCTGATTTTTGATTTTGAATGTGAGCTCCGAATATTCTTTCTTCTTTTGGTAATGCTTCTTCTCCGTGCGGTATTTCCATTCCTGCATCAATTGCACCTTTAAGTGCAGCGTAAAGTTTGCAACCGTTTATTGGTCTGTTAATACCAATATCAAGCACCGCTTCTTTTTTATCAGCTTTTATTGCTTTACTTCCACAAAGAAGTCCTGTTAAATAAGTTGCTGGAGTGTTTGAACAGCTATATTTCCATCCTAGTTTTTTTAATTCTCCAGAAATTGCACTTGCTATAATTACATCTCCGTCTGGTGAATAATCAACAAGTTGAACGCGAGTATTCTTCAAACTCTTTCTAACTACTAATCGAGCTTTACGCGATTTTAACAAACGTAGCCTTTTTTGGTAATCAGTTTTACCTTCTATCCTCCGTTTGAATAATCTGCTCTTGTTTATTTTTTTCATTGTTTCTCTGCGTTCTCCTTTAAATATGTAATAACATATGCTCGACTTTTGAATATTCCAGCTTTAGCAAGGCGATATGTTTTTCTGTAAATTGCTGTGCTAATTTTTTCTTCATCTCTGAGTTTTTTAAGCAATGAACGTTGTGCTCGGATTCTATTCATCCAAGCGTGTTTTTTATTTGAACGTGAATTTGCAGTTCCTTTTCTTTTTCCTTGACCAGATTGTCGTCCTTTTGCTTTTTGCGCTTGTCTTTTTCTGATTCTTCCTCGGGAGTTTCCAACTTTTGGTTTTGCTTTAATCATTCCAAGACCAATATATTTTCGAACATCTCCTCGAGTCATAGCTCCAGATACTTCTTCTTTTTGTTCTGGATCAATCCAAACACTGGTTTTTCCGATTTTAAGGATCTTTGCTGCAAGTCTCTTTTGTGTTTTCATTTGTTCAGCACCTTTAGTCCTGCTTTGTTAGCTTGTTCAAGTAACACTTCTTTCTTTTTCTTTCCAAGTGTTCCACTAAATCTGACTGCTTGTGTTTCTTGATTTATTCCTTCAAGATCTTTTGAACATGATACATACACCTCTTCGTATCCACTTGGGTGTAAGTGTTTGATTATTGCTGGATTTGCATAACCAGGACCCGGTGATGGCATTTTTCCGCCACGTTTTAATCTCATTTTACCAGTTCGGCCTCTAGGTTTTCTCCAAGCATCCTTTAGTCTTTTGTATCGCCAGAAATTCTGTCTCTTGAATTTTACTTTTTTCTTTTTCTGACTAGCTAAAAGTCCTTTTCTCACTTTGATTATGTCTTTTTTTTCTTCGGTCATGGTTTCTGTGTTATATACACTCCATCTTGGAATACACGTGTATCCTTATTTTTGATTCTTGTTGCAAGTTCAATATTTGCTGCAGTTTGTCCAACATCTTCTTTGTTTATTCCTTCAATTGTAACATCGTCTTTTTGGATTTTTACTTGCGCATCTCCATGTATTTTACCTTTTCTAGGAACTTTTTCTCCAAGGAAATTATGAACTTCTATCACATTTTCTGCTTGTTTTATTGTGATTGGGAAGTGGGCGTATACTGCTTTCATTGTTGCAGTGTAACCTTCTGTTACTCCTTTGAACATGTTTTTTAAATGTGATTCATATGTTCCAACAACTGATCTGTGTTTTTTGCAAGCTGTTTCTGCTGCGATTGTTATTTTATTACTTTCTTGTTTTAAAGAAACTCCAGGATAGCAGAACTCTTTCTGAAGTTCTCCTTTCTCTCCTTTTATCTTAACAATTGTCCCTTCTATGGTTGTGGCAATTCCTTCAGGAATTTCAATTGTTCTTTCTTTTTTCTTTGCCATTTTAGTAAACGTAAGCGAGTAATATTCCTCCTGTTTTCTTTTCTCGAGCAGCATCATGCGTCATTATTCCTTGTGGGGTACTAATTAAAAGTACTCCAAAGTTCTTTGCTGGTAGATACTGTTTCTCATATTCTTCAATTTCATTTAATTTAACAGGATATCGTGGTTTTATAACTCCACAACTGTTAATTTTACCAATGAGCCTGACTTTTAATGCAGCTTCGTTATTTTCTACTTGTTCAAAGCTTCCAATATATCCGCTGTCTTTCATTACTTGTAATGTTTCTTTGATTAGGCTTGAAGCTGGATAGACTATACAGTCGTTCTTTCCTGTCTTTTCATACAGTTTCAAGTTATTCAATGTGTTTGCAAGTGGGTCGTGTAACATCTTTTATCTCCTAACTATATTTCTTGAATCCCATTTGTGGAGCAACTTCTCTGAAACACCGACCGCAAATATACAGATTATACTTTCGTATAACTCGGTCATGTGCTCCGCAAAGCCTGCATTTTTTTGTTGCTTTTCCGTGTTTTCTATTTGTCATTATTCAGTTTCTACTCCAAAGTTTTTCTTGAAGAAGTCCATGGCTTCCTCTTTTGTGATTCGTGAAGATAATGGGATTTTTCTTTGGCATTTTTTTCTTCGTGCAATCCTGTATCCTGCTCTTTCTAAATTTACTGATACATCCATCCCAAACATACCAATATCTGGATCATATTGTGTTCCAGGCATTTCAATATATTCGTGAATTCCAAATGAAAGATTTCCAAATTGATCATATTTTTTACGATCAACTTTATTTTCAATAGCTTCAAATGCTTTTTTTAGGAAATCAACTGCTATTTTTTTCCTAAGTGTAACCTTTGTACCAATAGGTGCGTGTTTCTTTACGCCGAATTCTGGGTGTGTAGCCTTTGAGATACCTCTTGCTGGTTTTTGACCTGTAAGATCCTGTAAGAGCTTCTCTGCTTTCTGAAGCTTTTCACCGGATTCTCCTACACCGATATTCGCTACTACTTTGTTTATTTTTATTTCTTTCATTTTTTTCACTCTATTGGGTAAACATTATACAATCTTGTTCTGATTTCTTTCTTTTCAGCATCTTCAAGTAGAACTTCTGTTGGTGTGATACTCTTGTCAATTCCTTTTATTGTAACAATTTGTCCAACGTGGCTTCCACCAATGATTAACGCTGAAGTTCCATTACTTAGAACAACGTTTCCTGTTAATTTATGATCTTTAAGGCTGAGTTTTATTACATCCCCAACTTTGTATTCGTCTTTATCAACAATGACATTTTCTCCGCTAAACAGATTAAGTTGAACTTTTCCTTTTTCAAGAATAGTTTTCCCCTCAATTCTGCATAAATGATCTTTTGCAGATTCTATTTCTTCTGCGTAAAGTTTTCCTTTTTTGCTGATTGTAATTTTGTAAATTTTCTTTGCAAGAGGGAGTTCGAGAATATCCATTAAACCAACTGAAAAGTCGTTCTTTCTTCTCTTTTTTCCATTTACAAGAACTAATCCTTCATAAAGAATTTTCTTTGATTCTTTTGCATTTTTAACTACATTTAACATATCTCTTAAAAGCACAACTAAAGGAATTGATTGCTCCTGTTTATGTGGACCTGGGCTATTTTTTGTTATGAATTTTCTTTCTTTTCTTGCAATGTTCCAGCTCTTTGGTGCTGCTAATCGTTTTAAGTGACTCATTTCTTTTCCTCCTTTTTCTCAGGTTTTTTCTCTTCTTTTTTTGGTTCTACTTTTTTCACTGGTTTTTCTTTTTTTGTTGATGGTTTTGGTTCAATTTTTTTCTTAACAACTTTTGTTCCTTTTCTGTTTCTTCGTTTGTCATCAACACTAGTGATCATAAGCAAATTTGAAGGTGCAAATGGGATAATTACTTTAGTTCCTCGGATGTTATCTCTTGTTTGTCCTTCCAAATAAACACGGCCTTTTTTTAGATCTACTGCAGAAACTTTTGCTTGACTTCCTTTTCTTTTTCCGCGCATTATTTTTACTTCATCTCCTTTTCTAACCGATAAGGAGCGTCGTCCTAATTTTTCTCTTAATTTCTTATCTAAATGAACTGAAACTAATTTTTGTTTAACATGAAGTGGAGCATTCGCTAGATATTTCCTCTGTTTTCTTGGTTGTACAGAGCATTTCCATGTGTTTGCATATTTTGTTTTCATTTTATACCACTATTTTTGCAGCGCTTGCAATACCAGACCATTTTTGTATTGCTTCTCTTGCAACCGGTCCTCGTATTTCACTTCCTTTAGGTTCTCCTTCAGGCGTTACTATAACAGCTGCATTATCTTCGAATTTCATTCGAGTGCCGTCAGCACGGAATACTTCTTTCTTTTGTCTGATTACGATTGCAGGAACAACTGTTTTTTTTATGTCAGGTCCACCTTCTTTGACAGAGCAAATAACCATGTCGCCGATTCCTGCTTTTGCAAGTTGTCGTTTTCTGCCTTTATGTAATTTAACTGTGATTATTTCAAGGATCTTTGCTCCAGTATTATCAGCGCACACAAGTCGAGCCTTAGCTGGTAAAGATTTGGTTATATTGCCCTTCACTTTTATGTGTGCTTTGAGTTTCTTTCTTACTTTTCCCATTTTTACTGTTTATCCTCTTTTTTCTCTACAACAACAAAGGATTTTGTTTTGCTGATTGGTTTGCATTCGCGTATTACAACAATGTCTCCTTTTTTTGCATTAATGCAAGATGAGTTGTGAGCATGAATTTTTGTTCGTCTTTTTTCATATCGTTTGAACTTTTGGATTTTTCTAACGCGGTTTATTTCAACAACTACGCTTTTTTTCATTTTATCAGAGACAACAGTACCTTCTAGTTTAAAGCCTCGCTTGCTTATTGTCCCGTGCTGTGGGCAGTTCTTGTCAATACATTCTTCCTTAGTCATTTTTTTCACCGTTTATGATTGATTATTATTTTCCAATGCTGAAGCCCATATTTGCGAGCTTTTCTTTCACTTTTTTTATGTGGTTTCCTTGTAGTTCGATTTTTCCATCTTTTACAGTTCCACCGCAAGCACAGTGACTTTTTAGCTCTTTTGCAAATGCGCCAAGATCTCCATCCGCAGAGTCTTGTTCTACACCTTCAATGATTGTTACGTATTTTCCGTATCGTCTTTTATCAGTGTAGAGTTTTATTGCACTTTGTGTCTCTTTGGCTATATCGCCGCAGGCACAAAGTTCCTTGGGCAATCCACATTTATTGCAGATTTCACTCATATCTTATTTTTTTCTCCTTTGAAATTGTTTTTATTCTCGCAACTATCTTTTTCATTTCAGCTAGTTTGCCAGGATTATCAGCCATACCACCAGCAGCAAGTTTTGCATTTTGGCTTGTAATTTCTTTTTCAATTTCTGTAAGTTTAGCACTTAGTTCTTTTTCAGTCATTGACCGAAGTTCACTGGTTCTTATTACAGCCATTATTTCTTTTCCTCCTTTTTATCAGGTTTTTTCTCTTTCTTTTCTTTTTTATCTGTTTTGCTTTTGCTTGCTTTTGGTTTTTCTTTCTTTTCTTCTTTTTTTGATTCTTGTTTTTCTTCTTTCACCTGTTCTTTCTTTTCGATCGGTTCTTCTTTTTTCTCTTCTTTTGGTTCTTCAGGTTTTGCTTTTATTAATTCTAATTGATTGAATCGGGATGCTCCAGTTACTGGAGGGGTGATTTTTACTTTTATTCCAAGAACACCAGCTTTTAATTTTGCTTGAGTAACTGCATTTTTTACATATTTATCTGCAGTATCTCCACAGTGTTTTATGTATCCAGCTTTGAATTTTTCAGTTCTTGTTCGTCCACCACTTACTTTTCCGCAAATTGTGATTTCACAACCAAGTGCTCCTGACTTCATGATTTGTCTTACAAGACCGTATGAAGATCTTCGGAAATGAATTCCTCTTTCAAGAGTTCCCGCAAGTTGTGTTGCCATTATTGTTGGGTCATATTCTGGTTTTGCGATTTCTTTAACTTCGATTTGTGGATTATCAATTTTGAAACGATTTTTGAGAGCGTTTGTAAGCATCTCAATATTTTTCCCTTTCCTTCCAATTACAAGACCAGGACGAGTAGAGTGGATTACAACACGATTTCCTAAAGGTGTTCTTTTTACCTCAATGTCTCCACAACCGACTCTATCAAGTTCTCCATGGATATATTGGTGAATTTTAAGTTTTTTGAGTTGTTCTAAGATGAATTTTCTTTCAATTGCCATTATTGTGAATCCTCCTTTTTGTCAGGTTTTTTTTCTTCTTTTTTTGGTTCAATTTTTTTCTCTTCCTTTTTCTCAGAAGGTTTTTCTTCTTTTTTGGTTTCTTTTTTTTCTACTGGTTCTTCTTTCTTTTCAGGTTTTGTAGCTTTTTTTGATTCTTCCATTTCTTTTACAATAATTTCAATGTGTGTCATTGGACTATATTGTGAAGATCCTTTGAAGCTTCCTCGTAATTGGGTTGCTTTATGAACTGCAAGATGTGTTATTTTAAGAACATCAGTGTTTAGGCCGCGTGCTTCTGCATTTGCTTCAACTTCATTCAATAGTTTGATCATAGCTTGTGAAGTGTTTTTTGGATATCTTCCTGGGCCAATTCCAGCTCGATGTGGAACACCACTATTATATCGTTTATATGGGATTGCTTCTTTAGTTTCAATAACATTTGCAAAGAATTTCTTTGCTCGTGTAACTGTCTTTCCCCGAGCTGCATTTGCGGCTTCATACGCTTCTTTGTTTGAGATTCTGACATTTCGAGCCAAAGCTCGAGCTGTATTTTCGTTCTCACCTTGATATGCGTATTTTATACTTGCCATCTTTACTTGAGTGATACAAACTTACTTGATCGTGTTGCTCCAACACCTGGTGCAGAGTGTGTAGTTCTTTTTCGAGTTAATACAAACTCACCAAGGCAGTGGCCAATCATTTCAGCTGTGATATCTGTTCTAACATATTCCTTTCCGTTGTAAATTGCAAACAATTTTCCAACGAATTCAGGAAGTATGATCATGTCGCGGCAATGTGTTCTTATTGCCTTTCCTTGAATTTTTCGTGATCGTTCTAGTAATTTTTCATGAGTTTTAATGAAACCACGAGTTAAACTACGTCTTGTTCTTGCATCTACAAGCTTTGCAAATTCTTCTTTGCTCATTTTTTGTAGTTGTTCAAGCTTGAAACCTCTGTATGTGAATTCTTTTTTTACCATGTAGTTTACCTCTTCTTACCGCTCCTCTTTGATGCGATAGCCCCTACTTTTCTTCCAGGAGGAGCATGTCTTGAAACAGATCGTGATTTACCAGTGTGTGGGTGTCGTCCACCACCGAATGGGTGATCACATGAGTTCATGTTAACACCACAAACAATTGAGTGCATTTTTCCTTTTGCATATTTTGCAAATCGTTTTGATCCTGCTTTGACAAATGGTTTTTCATGTTTTCCACCGCCAGAAACAATACCAATATTTGCTCTGCACATGTTATGTACAGTCTTAAATGCTCCAGACGGCATTTGGATTACAGTTCCTTTCTCATCATGAGAAACTATACGTACTGAATTTCCAGATGTTTTACCGAATTTTCCACCATCTCCTGGTAGCGATTCAACATTGTAAACCTGTGTTCCTTCTGGAATTTGGGAAATATAAACACTTGATGCTAAATTGATTTTTGATTTTGAACCGTATGTTACTTCATCATTAACAGCAAGGCCAAGAGGTGCGATGACTGTTGTTTTTTCTCCATTTTCAAATTCGATTTTTGCAATTGGAGCATTTCTTCCTCGTGCGTGTGCAATATCCGTTACTTTTCCTTTGATGAGTTTTTCTTGCATTTTTTTAAGACTAATATGATCAGGTTTTCCTTTATAGCGGTGTCTAAGCGACATCCTTCTTTTGGACTTTCCAATTCTTTGTGCTCTAATTATTGTTCCCATTATAATATCCCCATGTTAGCTACAATGTCAGCTGCGTTGTGTTCTTTTGCCAGCTTGACAAATGCTTTTTTAATTCCTTTTGGTGTGATAACTGTTTGAACAGATTCAACTTTGACTTTGTATTCTTTTGAAACAGCTTCTTTTATTTGATGTTTGTTTGCTTTTCTTTCAACACGGAATACAAGTTTATTTTCCATTTCTGAAATACCCATACACTTTTCTGTCATGAGTATATGCGTAATTATTTTTCTTTTCATTGTTCAACCTCTGTTCCGTTTTTTGATATTTGTTCAATTGCTCCTTTTGTCCAGACAGTTAATCTACCGGCAGTTGCACCAGGTGCAAGGAGCTCAATATTAAGATCATCAACTGTTACAATATCAACGCCTTTGATATTTCTTGCAGCTACATCTAATCCTTTTTCTTCTGAGACAACAAACAATGGACCAACTTTTGTTTTGTATTTTCGACCTCTTGTTTTTCCACGTCCGCTTCGAACTTTAATTTTAGAACATCTTGAAATGTCTGCATCTAAACCAAGTGCAGTCAACACAGTTTTTGCTTCTTTGGTTGTCTTTATTTCTTCAAGTGCAGTATCAACAACAATTGGCAATACTAATTTTTCATCAATTGCGTGACCACGAGATCTTACCATTTCATTACTTGTAGTTGCTGTTATAGCTGAAGCGAGAGCAAGATCCATTTCTCTATTATTGACTTTTTTGATTATGTTTTTTTGTGCCTTTGGAGGGTGAGCTTGTCGACCACCAACAGTTCCAGGCGCAATTAAATATCGTCCAGCCATTCTGAACCAGCGACCTTTACTTCTGTATCTGTGTCCTTTTGCATTTCTTCCACCTCTATGTGGGCCAGGTTTAACTCGTGGCATGATTGATTTTCCAGCACCAGTTTGCCAAGATACAGCAGCTGTTTTTTGACCTGCTAAAGGATCGGCACCTTTTGCCTGGTAGTTCCAACTTGTGTATGAAAGGAACGATTTTTTAATTATAATTGGGCGATAAACTTCGTTAAACATTTTAGGCAAGTCTATGCTGCCTTTTTTCTTCCCTTGTATATCTAATACATCAGTTTTCATGTTTATCGTCTCTGCTTGGATTCAACACTTAGGTAAGTGACATTTGGATCACCTAAATCTACAAAGTGTCGTAAAGCTGGTCTGAATCGAATAAGTCGCTTGTTAGGACCAGGAACTGATCCCTTTATAGCAATATATTCGCCATTCACATTTCCGTAATTTACAAAACCGCTCTTTGGAGTAACTTCTGCTCCTTTATCACCAAGTTTGATTATGCGTTTGTTATATTCAGTTCGTGTGAAAAAACCAAGTTGTCCTGCTTGTGGTACAGTCCATCTAGTTGCAGTACCTCTTCCACCAAGAGTACCAATGTGTCGTTTCTTTTTGTTTTTAACACGAGGTTGTGTTTTAACGTGGAATCTTTTTACAGGTCCTTGTGTACCTTTTCCTTTTGTAACTGCAATAACATCAATAAAGTCACCCACTTTGAAAATATCTGAAACTTTTATTTCTTTGCCGAGCAGTTCTTTTGCATAAGTATATTGCTGTTCAAAATTTTCACCGCCGATATGGCATTCAAAAATTTCAGGAGTTTTTTTGCCAACAGCAGTTTTTGGTTGAGAATGAAGAATGAGGGTGACAACGTCACCAGAAAGATCATCTGAAGAAGTAGAAGGTTTTTTTGAAAGTATGATTTTACGAGAAAGACTTTTTGAAGGATTTGACATGTGCTGTTCGCCCATCACTTTGAGCCCATATGGAGTTTTTTTGTAAGATCGAAGGCCATAAACAATGAGCGGTGGACACTCGATAATTGTCAGAGGTGTAAAGACTTCCTTATTGGCTGTTGGAGTGTCTTTTCTGTTATCCTTAACAAAAGCATGTGTCATACCTGCTTTATAACCAGCAAAACCGAGAACCTTTGTTTCTTTTAATTGAGGCCAAGAGTGTACTCTAGGATAAATTCGACGAGCCCTTTTCCTTGGACTGTATGCCATAGATCCGCGTCGCGGAGATTTTGTACTGGGCATTGTAGTAGTTTATATTTGTGTCCGCTATCACCTCAATTAAGCGGCAACGTACAATCAAAAACGCATAGAACTAGTTGGTTCTATGCCTTGGCCTATAATTATACGCTATGCCAGAGGGCAATTATTCCCCTAATGGTGACTATTACACGAAATTTTGTCCTTATATAGTTTACGTTTAGAATTAGTATTTCAATTTATGTATATCTGTATCTAAATTATCTAAAAGTTCTTTTGTATTTTTCTTTTGTTTCATATCTTCTTCCAATTTTGTCAGAGTGTTAAGTGCATATGCCTTTTCTCGTGTAAGTTTATGAAGTTTTATAGAAAAATTAAACCATGATAATTGTTTTGTTATTTTAAGTAATGCTATTTTCAAATGGTGATATTCTCCCCAAAGTAATTTTCTATCCCATCGTACTGTATTTTTTGTTTCATCAAACATATCTTTTATATTTTTTAAATGTAATTTTGTTTTTCTTAAAATTTTTGAATTTATAAAAAAAGTCGAAGTCCTTGTTCTGTTTTAATTTTTTCTGGTTCAAAATTAAATTTATCTAATTTCTTAGAATAAAGATACCTGGCTGAAAGAAGATGTTCAAGATTACTATAAAATTCATTCGGACAAATTCCTCTCCCTTGACCTGATATACCTTGTATGATTCTAAAAACATATTTCATAGATTCAACAAATCTAGTTGATTCTAAAAAAGTAAGTTCTGATAAAAGTTGTTCATTTTCTTTTTGTTCTTCTTCTTTTTGTTGAACATACATCTCATGCATTCCAAGATAGTGGTATGTTTCACGAAATGTCTTTTTTTGATTATTTTCTTTAGGTATGAGTTAGTTAATTGGTATAATATTATATAAGATTAATCTCCAGTGAATTTCGTTGTCACTTTTAAATCTCTTAGTTTTCCACGACGTGAGGATTCAACAAGACCTTTTCGTTCTAAAGTATCCATCCAACGAGAAAGTGAAGTTGTTGGGATTCCAGTTTTATGATATACTCTAGCTTGAGTCATATGGCCATCCTGTTTCATTATTGTTTTTAAAATTTCTTGTTCACGGAAACTTAAACCTTTCAAAATTGTTTCCATATGTTTGTTAAGTTGCGGTTCAATAACAGGGGTGCTTGGTTTTGTTTTTGGAAGTTTTGGTAATGAAGTTTTATATTCTAATCTTGTTGCGAGTGTTACAACAATTAAGATTCCTGCAATTAATCCAGTAATAATTTTACTTGTTGGAGTTTTCAATTGAGCTAATGTCAAAAAGCCGGATATAGGAGTACTTTTTGTTGTTACTTGGTCTTCTTGTATATCGATTTCGTTAGAAACCGGAGCTAAAAGACCAATTGTAGCGTCATATTGAATATCAAAAGATTCTTTTACTGTTTCTTTTTCTGGATTTGGAGATGAACGCCCCCCACCCCCACGACTACGAGGTGGTTCTGGAACCCCACTATTACTTGATATAATTGATTTTAATGGAGGAATCGTATATCTTATTTGTATTGAATAATTTCCCTTTAAAGTGGATTGAAAAGTAAATCCTAACTGTTTATCATTAATAGAGTAATTTGTTTTATTTCCTTCTATATAAAGAGTAAAATTATTACTGTTATTCCAATTAGAAAAATTTTCTAAATTTAACGTGACATTAACAGTTGAATTTTCTAATTCATTATTTGGAAACGTTACACTAGCTGAAAACTTGTAAGAAGTTGCTGTTACTGGTGTAACTGTCGCATCTTTTGAAGAATAAAAAGGACCTTCAACAAGTTCGTGTTGATCAGACCAAATAAGCATACTAACCGGGGTTTTATTCTTATCCCAATTGATATCTTCTATATCACAAACTCTGTTTTCATTAATTTCAACAATATCTTTTTTTTGATTATCTTGCCAGCATGTTGTAGAATTATTCCTAATGTCATAATATTTTAAAAGAATATCTTGATTCTTTCCTTTTGCAAAAGTTATCCTATCTGCTTTGTAAATCGTATCTCCTAACATAATATCTTTGGAATTAAGTTCTGCTTTTTTATCCACCCCTTCAGGTGAATAAGAATATGAAATTGAAATGTTATTGATTCGCAATGCTCCGGCTGTTTCAGATGTAAAGTTAAAAGGAATTTCACAAATATCATTTTCACATTCAGTTTCATTTAAATAATTTTGAAGAACACTTGCGATATTAATATTATACTCTATCTCGTTTTCTTGTAGTCCAGGGGTCCAATCAGCACCATTATTACCAATATCAAGAGCAGGAGTTGGATATGTTAAATTAGTTTTATCTTCACTTTGATAATTTTGAGGACACGTTGATTCAAGATTTTGTTGATTATCTATGCCAGCATCTAAATCATAAGAATAATTCATTTGAACCGATTTAGTAGAATCAATAATGTAAAATTCTTCGATAGGAAGGTTATGGGTTCCCCAATCAAAACATTTCCACCCATCTCGGTTTCTCCATCTTGCTCGATATATAGCAGGAATACGATAGATATCAACTGGGTCATCTGGAGGTCCAAATGGATTTCCATCAGGTATTGTTTCTATCCACCAATCAACAGAAATATTATCTCCTTTATTACAAGATTTTCTTTCTCCAATACAGCTTTTTGGACCAAATGATTCACAAGTACACCCGGAATCTATTTTACAAATAGAATCACCAGCATCAACTCCCCCATAAAAATAATCTCCGATTTTTATTGCATTAGGAGTATTACAACCCCGAGTTGCAGTAAAAGGAATACTCATCCAAGAATTATAATTACAAGACCAATTAGAAGAATTTTCAGGAGACGGTGCGTCACACTTTTCAGAATCATCACAAGAATTTGAACAATTAAAGATATGGTGGTATCTATTAAGTGTAGTTAAAGAAATAGTTGCAGAAAGGATAGTAGCATTATTTGGAATTTTAATTGTTTTTAGAATAATATTTGCTTCATTGAATTCCATAGTAATCGGTAAGTTATTTTCAACTATTTTTGATTCAAAAAATGTAAAACTTGGATTATCAGAATTTAACACAAAACTTTTTTGTTCTTCTGCTTGAACAGATGGAACAGATATAATAAGCAAAAAAATTGCCATTATTATTTTTATTGTTAATGAAGCAGCCGTGCGTCTATCACTACATTTTGTCATTTATCCCCCACCCATCAAAGAGTAGGTCGGCCACCCATTACCTTCAGACGTGACCGGGAAAATATATATGTCTTTCTAACCCGGCAATTCCAAAACTATTAAAAGAGAAAACCCATTATGCAGATTGATCTTATATGGATATAATACTCATAATGTTGCTTTTCGTATACATCGCGCAAGGTATCCTACTGTTTTTTGATAGATTCTTAGATAAAAAACGATTATTATGGCTGATGATAGCAGGATTCATAATTTTTATCTTTGCTTTAACAAGCAGAACTCTTTTTATTTTCATTCTTCTTTTTTATCTGGTTTTTTTCTCTCGTACTTGTCGTTTTTCTGATTTCGGGTTTAGTTATCACTTCACAATTATTGTTGCAGTTGGTCTTGTTTACGGACCTATTGCAGGTTTATTAATTGGACTTCTCCCAAGATTAGTTTTGCATAAAGTAAGACCAGACTTACAGATTATTGATGTTATCATAGGTTCCGTTTTACTAACTTTAGTAGGAATCATAAGTGGAGTAATTGGTTATTTCTCTCCAGATATTTTTGTTACTGCATCGATAATTCTTCTTGTTGTTTACAGCTTTGTTAGATTCATTGCAATGTATGGAAAACTATCAATGGCAAAAACTACAATGCGATTCTTCTTCAATACTGCCCTCAATTACTATCTCATAATGTTCTACTTACTCAAACTCATGACTCTTATCGGTTATGTGGCTCCAGACTGATGAAAATCATACTCATAAATTACAAAGGTGAAAAAAATGAAAAGTATCATTAGAAGTAAATTAAAAGAATACAATGAAAAGTTCGCTATTTGGAGAAAGCGCCCAACTAGTACTTTTGAACAAGTTGCAGATATTTGGCAGAAGAAACCAATTCTTGTACGAGCGTATAAAGATGCACTTTACATGCTTCAAAGAGACAAATTCATGTTTAATGAAGTTTGTAATGTTTTGATTTCTGGAATTGCAATTCGAAAAGATCAAAGCAACAAGAATATTATTGAAATAATAAATGAGGAAGATACTAAAATCAATGAACATGCTCAAAAATTAAGAACAAGGATAATGGAATATCTTGCTGCAAACTCTGCTCCAAATGTCCCTTCTGCATTGATTTTAACCAGTATTATTATTGATTTAGAGCGTTTAGGTGACTATACAAAAGATCTTGCACGATTAACTTTATTCAAACCTGTTGAAATGAAAGGAAAATATTTCACTGCGATATGTAATCTCAGAACCAATATATTGAAAATGTTTGAATTAACAACAGACGCATTTGAAACTAAAGATAAAGGAAAAGCAAATGAAGTTATGGAGATGTATAGCAACCTTCACAAAACCTCTTTGGACTTGTTAATAAATCTTGAACAGGATAAAAATTTAGAAGGACATTATGGTGTTGTATACGCACTTTATGTAAGATATTTCAGAAGAGTTTCTGGACACTTACAAAATATTGCATCAAGTATCATCGCACCGTTCCCTTATCTTGGTTTTAAAAAGGGTATTGAATTCATAAATAAACAAAAAAGTGATGGATCAGGAAAAAAGGAGAAAAAGAAAAACTAAAATCCAACTTTAGTTCCTTTGAAATTATCACCTGAAAGAATCTTTGCAACATTTTCTAGATTCTTTCCATTAATAATAGCTAATTTAATATTATTTTTAACAAGGATTTCAGATGCTTTTGAATCAATTATCGTTGATGAATTAGCAACATGATCGTGATCCCCCAAACTTTGAAGTGTTTCAAATGAAACTTCTTTCAACGGTTTTGCATTATCAAATTTACCAGGATCTTTATCATAAACATAATCAACATCGGTTCCTTTGATAATCAAATCTGCACCCCATTCTTTTGCAATTTCAACAGCTACTGCATCGGTTCGTTGTCTTGGCCTGAAACCACCACTTACAATTATTTTATCTGGATATTTTTTTGTTAATTGTAAAAATTCTTCTTCGCTTCTAGGTATTTCTGGGCAAGCATAATCTCCTAAAGCACAAATCAATATAGATGCATTAACTCGTGCAACCATTATACCAATCACATCTAAACGATCTTCATCAGGTGTAAATTCTCTTCCGAGCTTCCCAAATTCTCTTGAATATTTTCCAGCCCCGACAACAACTGCTAATTTATGATCTTGAGATTGTGTAATTAAAAATGTTGAAAACTCCCTAATAAATTCAATATCAGCCCCACTATTTGGCATAAAAATTGATCCGCCGAATTTAAGAACTGCTTTTGTCAGCTTCTTTCCCCTCTTATAATTCTGTTTTTTTCTTGATATTCAAACCCTTTTGAATTTTAACTTTACAAGTCATAAAACCTGCAAGTTTATTCCTAACCATCTTACTTGGACTGTTCAAGATACCGTTTTCAATCATTTGTTGTAACTCTTTTTTATTGTGGTCAAATTCAGGTGTGAATTTATCGGAACTCTCTTCCATTAGAGCTTTCCCGACTCTTTTGATGAACTTTTGTTTTATTCGTCCCATTGCGTGTTTTTAATTAGATAGGGGGTTTATAAAATGTTCGGAGTCAAAAAATAAACTTATAAATCCCCTCTAACTATGTTTTTTATGGTAAAATCAATTGCAAACAAATCAACTTTTACTGATAACTTTATCCATATCAATAAATCAGTTAAAACAAAAGTCAAAATTTTAGATTATACAAAAAAATCTGTGAAAAATATCAATGCGACTGATATTAAAGAATCCGTTCCTTTCAAAAATAAAGCTTCAGTTACGTGGATAAATCTCATTGGAACCCCGTCTTCAGAAGTTTTGAAAAAAGTTGAAAAAAGTTTTGGAATACATCATCTTACTCTTGATGATATTACATCTCCAAACAAGCGTCCTAAAATTGAATACCACGACGAGTATGTGTTTTTAACATTAAAAACAATTTCTTATGATGAAATAAAACAAACAATTAAAACAGAACCAATAAGTTTAATTCTTGGTCCAAAATTTGTTTTATCTTTTCAAAAAAATGCTAGTAATGTTTTTGATTCGGTGCGAGAATATATTGAAACGCCTACAAGCATTATGAGAAAAAAAGGTAGTGATTATTTAGCATATGCATTGATTGATGCTATTGTAGATAACTATTTTAAGGTTTTAGAAAAAATTGAGGATTTAATTGAAGCTACAGAAAAAGAACTTATGGGAAACCCAAATCAAAAAACAGCAAATAAAATTCACAAACTTGAAAGTGAAATGTTATTCTTACGAAAAGCAGTTTGGCCTTTAAGAGAAGTATTATCTAATATTCAAAGAGAAGAAATAAAACTAATAAAACCAGAAACTGCAATTTATTTCAGACAAGTTTATGGGCATATAATGCAAGCTATTGATACAATTGAAACATTTAGAGAAATGGTTTCAGGAATGCTTGATATTTATCTTTCAAGTGTGAACAATCGGATGAATGAAGTTATGAATGTTCTTACAATTATAGCAACGATTTTCATTCCACTAACATTTATAACTGGATTATATGGTATGAATTTCAAATTTATGCCAGAACTATATATGAAGTGGACTTATCCTGCGATTTTAGGGTTAATGGGCGTTATTGCTCTTGGAATGGTAATTTATTTCAAAAAGAAAAAATGGTTCTAATTTTACTAGCTTACGCAAGCTTTTAATACCCAATCAACTGAAATAAATGATATAAAATGACTAATGAACTGTCTATTTTAAGAGAAGCGTGCTTTAAACGCACAAAAAAAGACATAAAAGAAGCTTTAGCTTTACCAGATAGACGTATTGCTCAAACAATTTCTGCAGTAGATGAATTAGAACAAGCATTGTGTGTAAGTACTGAGCGATTAAAAGAATGGTATTCTTTATATTATCCTGAAGCTACAACAAAAATTAAAAAACAAGAAGCATTCGTCCGAATTATTTCAACAAAAAAACTTAGATCAGAATTTAATGATATTACTCAGGATAGTATTGGGGGAGAATTTAATGGAAAAGATCTCCATATTGTTCGAAGTTTTGCAAAATCCCTTTCTCAAGTATATTCTCAAAAAGGAGAAATGGAAGAATATCTTGAGAAATTAATGAAAAATAACTTTCCTAATTTACAAGCAATTGCAGGAAGCGCTGTTGGTGCAAAATTAATTGCACATTGTGGAGACGCTGCAAGACTTGCAAACCTTCCTTCTTCAACTATTCAAGTTCTTGGTGCAGAAAAAGCATTATTCCGTCATATGAAAACTGGTGCAAAGCCACCTAAATATGGAATTATTTTAGCACATAATCTTTTACAAAACGCACACAAAGACCAAAGAGGAAAAGTATCACGCGCACTTGCATCTGTTATTAGTTTAGCAGTTAAAGTTGATGTATTTAGTAAAGACGATCAAATTAGTTTCTTAACAAATAAACTTGAAAAGAAATTAATGGTTATGAAACGACGTCAAGAACGTGATAATAAGAAAGGACCTAGTAGTGGAAAACCATCACAAAATGATAACAAACCACGATTCAGAAATACTCCTTCTAAATTTAAAAAGAAAAATTTCCAACATAAATCAAAACACGGAGGAAAGAACCGATGAATGCAGAATATTTAAAAAAGATTGGACGAGATTATGCTACTCTTAATTTAAAACCAGGAAAGCGTGTATACAATGAACGTTTAGACAAGAAAGGTGGTGTAGAGTATCGTATATGGGACCCATATCGTTCAAAACTTTCAGCAGCACTTCGTAATGGATTAAAAGAATTCCCATTCAAAGAAGATTCACTAGTACTTTATCTTGGAGCTGGTAATGGGACAACCCCTTCACACATTTCAGATTTATGTCCAAACGGGATGGTTTTTGGTGTTGAATTTGCTCCACGTCCAATGTCTGATTTTTATCAACTTGCATTAAATCGTAGAAACCTTGCACCAATTTTAGAAAGTGCAAATCATGTTGATGCTTACAAAGATCTTGTTCCAAAAGTAGATATTATTTACGAAGATGTAGCTCAGAAAACACAAGTTGATATTTTAAAAAAGAATGCAGATATGTTTTTGAAAAAAGGCGGATATGTTTTCTTAATGGTTAAAGCCAGATCAATTGATGTAACCAGAAGCCCGCAAAAGATTTTCAATGAGGTTGCAAACCAGATGTATACTCACTTTAAAGTTATTGAAAGAATTGATTTAGATCCATTTGAAAAAGATCATATGTGTATTGTTGGAAAATACGAATAAATAAAATTCTCTATGTAATTTCTTTCAAATTATTTTATTAACAAACGTACTATTTCTTCCCTAGTACCAGCTTTTTGGCGTACCAAAATATTACTGAAACCATAAATGTCACAACAGCAAGTGATATGAGTTTTATAATTATCCAACCTAATATAAAACCACAGCCACCTGTGCCTGCCATTTTAGCTCCAACCATTCCAGTTACAAGTTCTGGGCTTCCGTATTGGGCAACTCCCAAAATACCTAGAACCACTAAAGCTGATAATCCTAGAACAAGTTTTTTGTCCATATTTCTATCTAGCTATTTTGGATATATAAGGTTTCGTAATGTTTATTAGTTGAGATTTAGTATTCTTTTTTATGAAAACAAAAATAATATTTCTAATATTTCTTATGACTCTTCTATCTTTTAGTTCTGTTAATGCACAGCTTGCAGATTCACCTTGGCCCACGTTTCATGGTAATTCTCAACGAACTGGTATCAGTCCGTATGATACTAGCCATACTGATGGGACAATTTACATGACTTCTTCAAATCCAAAACCTGGAGTTTATGCAATTAATTCAGATGGAACTGAAAAATGGTTTTTAGTGTAGGAACAAATATGTTTAATTCTGTTTCTATTGGAAAAGATGGAACAGTTTA
>CAZMMZ010000006.1:0-6903 GCA_964567575.1 Candidatus Undinarchaeota archaeon | reverse complement strand
GATGGAACAGTTTATGTTGGAACTTTTGCAAAAGATATACCAGAAAATGCTGGAATCTATGCAATAAAAGATGGTGTGATATTATGGTATTTTGAAACAGAAGATTCAACTGAATCTATGTGCACGCCTGCTATTGGTTCTGATGGAACTATTTATTTTGGTGCTGATGATAGCAAATTTTATGCAATAAGTCCAGAAGGAAAAGAGTTATGGCAATACAAAACCTCTGGAATGATAGAATCATCACCTGCAATAGGAGCTGAGGGAACAATTTATATTGGATCAAGTAATGTGCCTGAAGGCGGAGCAAGTTTTTATGCACTTAATTCTGATGGAACTTTGAAATGGACTAATTCTGGGAATTCTAACAGCATAGTTTCTTCTCCAGCAATCGGGGCAGATGGATCAATTTATGTTGGTTCATATGGTGGTATTTTTTATGCTTTTGGTGAACCAAAAGAGGGAAAAGGAATAATTGAACAAAACATTCCAGCACTAAAGCATGACGATGGAAAGGGTGGAAGTTGGAATCCAAAAGATGATGAAGTTGACTGTTTTGAACCAGAAGGGCCAGAAATAGAAGAAAAATGTGATATGTATTGTCATGATTCTCCAGAAGAATGTCCAGATTATTTTGAAAAGAAAGGAAAAAAAGGAGATTCTTCTGATAAAACAATATGACCCTCATTCTTTAAAAAACTAATTAACTGGTTAAAGAACTTGTTTACATAGAAGTAATTCTTTTTCGCAACCTTTATTAGTTGCGATTTTGAAAAGAAATTGTAATGAGAGATAAACTGCTTTTAGAAATTACGCAATCCCTTGAAGAAAACGGATTTTCAGTAGCTCAGCAATTAGCTCCAAGTTGTTTCGATATTCTTGCACGCAAAGGAGAAACAATTTTACTTCTAAAAATTCTTGTTAATATTGATAGCTTATATCAAGAGCAAGCAGAAGATCTTTTACGAATTGCAGATGTTCTCAAAGCATCACCAATGATTATTGGTTTAACAGCAAAAGGCGATCACATACGCGAGCATACAATATATGAACGGCACAGCATTCCAGCAATAAGTTCTGAAACATTTACAGAAATTATGGCTGAAGGCAAATTACCATTTGTTTATGCAAAGCGCGGAGGATTCTACGCGCACATTAATGCAGACTTCTTAAAAAAATTACGAGAGAAAAAACAACTTTCATTAAATGATGTTGCTCGCGAAGCTGGTTTATCGCGCCAAACAGTAGAGAAATACGAGAAAGGAGAAGGTGCTGATGTTGAAAATATTCTTAGAATTCAAAAAGCACTTGGAGAACTTATTATTGACCCAATTAATGTTTTTAATTTTGAAATAAAAAAACCAACTGAAGAACCAAAACCAGAAGCATTTGAAGAATCAATTACAGGTAGGCTGGATGATATTGGTTTTAAAACAACTTCTGTAACAAAAGCATCATTCAGTATGATTGGGAAACATGGTAAAGATATTTTATTAGCAGGTGTGAAGAACCGACAAATTCAAACAAAAGCTCATGATATTCATGATACAGCTAATACTCTTGAACAACATGGAATGTTTGTTTTTGAAAAAAAGAAAAACAAAAATATTGAAGGTGTTCCAATTTTAGAAAAAAGCGAACTTGAAGAAGTTATAACTAGCAGAGAATTAATAAAGATCTTGAAAGAATTGGAGGAAAAAGAATGAAACAAAAATACCGTGTGAAAATTAAGCAAGGCAGTTCTATAATATCCAATAAAAACGAAATATCCAATCTTGAAAAATTATTTTCTTCAACTTGTGAGTTTCTAGGTATTGTTTTTGGTTCTAGTACTTATGAAGAAAAAATTATAAAACATGGTTCTTGTTTTTCTTTTTTTGTTCAATTTGAAGTAAAAGGAGATTTAAACTCAGTGGAAAAACTTGTAAAAATAATAAATGGAATGGATTATCATACTATTTCTCAAAAAATATAATTATTGAACATATCCTAACAAAACATCTTTTGTTTTTTTATTTACTTTATCTTTATTAGCTGCATCACAATAAATAGACACATTCCAATAACTCCACTGCGCAGCTCTAAGTGATTTCAATAATGGTGAAATTTCTTCAATTGGTGTTGGCACGCCTCTGTAAATAATTTCAGTTGTTGCTTCAGATGCATACAATGGTTTTGAAATATCAAGCAAAACTTCTACGTGCTTCAAATCGCATGCTTCTGTAAGTTCGATTTGTAATGCTTCAAGTTTTGATGATTTCAAACTAAGTAATTTTTTATAACCAGAACCTAATTCCTCACGTCCAAGAACAACTGCGCGTTTGTATAATTTTCTGTGTTCCAACCGTTGCATAATTTCCCCTGAAAATGTGCTCATTAATCTTAATCGTGATATAAGCTCAATATCATCCATTTGATAAATTTCCTCAGCTGAGAAAAGACCATCCTTTAAACACTCAACAATTGCTGCGGAAAACATTGAATTCGCGATTCGACTAGTATGGTGCTGATAAACTGCAGGATACATCAAATACCGTGCAAAAACAAGTGCTTCAACAGCAGATAAACCACTTTCTTTAATGCGAAGTTTGCCTTTGTGCAGTGTTGATGTTAAAATAAGCCGATCTAGATCAATAACACCATATGCAGCGCCTGTGTAGTATGCATCACGTACAAGATAATCCATACGATCAACATCAATTTCACTTGAGACTATTTCACTTAAAGGTAATTTATTTCCAGTTGCGATATTAGCAATTTCTGTAGCATCATAACCATTCTTTTTTAAGATATCTGCAATCTGACTTTTTTTAATTAATTCAACTGTTTTCTCTTCATGCATCACATTAATATGATCACTAACTGCAACTTCAGTTGTATGTGAAAACGGACCGTGGCCAATATCATGAAGAAGTGCAGCCATCTGAACTTTTTGAATATCTTTTTCTTTCAAACCAGCTTGTCGTGAAACTCGACCAGCAAGATGATAAGTCCCTAAAGAATGTTCAAAACGAGAATGTGACGCAGTAGGATAAACAAGATATGCAAAACCTAATTGTTTTATTCCGCGAAGGCGTTGCATTTCTGAAGTATCTAAAAGTTCTAAACTTAATTCATCTATACCAATACTTCCATGAATTGCATCGCGAATTGTTTTCATAATAATGTTGCATACCCAGTTGGGTCTTTAAACTTTTTTAAAACCATCATTTTTGCTTGATCACTAGTTTGAAATCTAAATTGATTACTTGTATCTTCAACAGCTTTTACATAAGCTTCTGCTGCTGCTTTTGAGGATTGGCCTTTCTGTAACATTTCTTTAAAACTTTCAAATGTTTTTTTAATGGTTTTTGAATATGGATTTTTTTCTAACTTCCGTGAACCCATTACCATATCTTGATCAAATTCTGTTGCTACAGGCCCTGGCTCAACAAGTTTTACATCAATACCAAATGGTTGAAGCTCAAGTTTTATTGATTCAGTTAAACCTTCAAGAGCAAATTTTGTTGAACAATACGCACTCCAAAATGCTAACCCAAGAGTTCCAGCTACACTACTAACATTAACAATTGTTCCAGACTTTTGCTTTCGCATTTGAGGAAGAACTTCTTGAATACATTTAATACAACCGAAATAATTTACTTCAAATTGTTTTTCAATATCATTTTCACTTAATGTTTCAAACGGTCCAACAACCCCAAATCCAGCGTTGTTGATTAAAACATTTAATTTTCCTTCTTTAGAAATAATTTCTTTTATAGCAGTCTTGATTGTTTGTGGTTCAGTAACATCAAGTTCAATTGTTTCAAGAGAAACCTTAGCGTTCTTTGCAGCTTCTTTCACAAGTTTTGCTTTCCCCATATTTCGCATTGAAGCATACACTTTGTGACCTTTTCCGGCGAGCAAAAGAGCAGCATCCAGACCCATTCCACTTGAAGAACCAGTTATTAGGATTATTTTTGCCATGAAAAGGAGTAGTTGGTTGGGGTTTTTAAAGGATTTGGAGACGAAAGATTAGTCAGGATTATCTAGAAGTTCATAAATTATCCATTTCAATTTTTGATTCTCTCCGCATTTTGTCTGTTTTTTAAAGTCTTTCCAAAAATATCTTTTTACATCAATCCAACTATCATCTCTTTTCCAAAAATCGGATTTCCCAATACAATTCATATTATAAACATCATAAACATCTGTAACTTTCATCTCTTTATTGCCTGGTAAGAGTAGTACATTATTACTTGCTGTTGCATCTGCATAATACCTGTAACTTGTTGACCCTAGCCCAGCTTCATTAAGGTACCTCATAAGAATTGAATAGGATTGTACTGCTAAAATAAGATCTGCTGGAATATCTTGGATGCCTTCTATTTCTTTTAATTTGTTTTCGTATTTGGCAAAAAAAATCATACAAATTCTCACAATAATCAGTGACTATGTAGTAAACATGATCGGGGAGTTTTTCAATATACACTTTAAGTTGTTTATCTTTTGGTTCAGAACAAATCTGTTTTATTTTAGATTTACTAATACAAAGAAGCCCATTAACTTTTTGAAAAATCTTTTCTCTAGTTTTTTATGTGTTGAAAGAATGTCCGTTAAATATGCATACATTGAAAGAACTTTATTTTTCTGAATGTTTCTTGGAGGATACATATAACCAACTTGCCTTTTTCCTTTATACGTAAACTTAATTGGTGTTGCAGTCCCATATTTTAATTTTTCTTTTGACGGGTGGGCCAATGTTTCTATATCTGAAATATTCTTACTATCTATACAATTTGAGATTTTCTTATTTCGATTAAACCGTTTTAATAATTCCAATTCTTGCTGATCATAATTTCCCATGAGTTAATTATAGTATTTTACAAGTATATGTATTTTTAGAAAATGGTGCGGGGGGAGAGATTCGAACTCTCGAAGGCACTAAGCCACAGGATCTTAAGTCCTGCCCCTTTGACCAGACTCGGGTACCCCCGCTAAATTAGTAGCCCCGGGCAGATTCGAACTGCCGTCACCGGCTCCAAAGGCCGACATGATTGACCACTACACCACGGGGCTAATAACAACATTTCTAGATAGTTAAAGCTTTAAGAACTTTTTGTAGAAGGGATTTAAACAGGTTAGAACGTTCCAGTCTTAACAATGTTATTCCATTGCACTGGACCAGCTTCACTAATCTTGCTTAATAACTCATGATATAGACCGTCTGTTACCACTTTTGTGTCAGCAGAGCCATGATTATCCATGCTTTTAATCATAAGTCCGTCTTTTGTTTTACTCTTTAATAATGAAAGTTCAAACCGAGTTATGAATGGAGTACTACCCATGAATTTCTTCTTCTCTCCACTTAATTTACCAAGATATTTTTTGTAATGAAACCCTTCAAAAACTTCGCCTTTTTTTCCACGACCTTTTTCTGATGGACGAATTGAAATTTGATTTGGACGAATTTTGTTATTCAATAAAATAGTAGAAACAAGAGAATTAATCTCTTCTTTATCGATAAGTTTTGCAAGATGACCTATTGCATCACCCTGTTTTGGTAAAAATGTTAAACGAAAGTTTGGTCCTTCCATAGCACTAATATAGGTGCTTTGCATTACTTTTATACCTTATGGTAAGCACACAAATCTTTCGGCTTGGACATCGAGCGGTTAGAGACAAACGAATTAGCACGCACGTTGCATTAGTAGCTCGTGCTTTTGGTGCATCTGGAATTTATTATAGTGGCGATAAAGATTCTGAAATGGAAAAAAGCATTACTGATATTGTTGCATCTTGGGGCGGACCGTTTACAATTAAACATGTTGATTCATATCGAAAATTTATAAAAGAATTCAAAGGAGAAAAAATTCATTTAACAATGTATGGATTGCCATACAAAACCGAATTGAAGAAACTGAGCAAAACAAAAAACAAATTAATTATTGTTGGTGGTGGAAAAGTTCCATTTGAAGTTTATGAAATGGCAGACAAGAATATTGCAGTTACAAGCCAGCCGCACAGTGAAGTGGCTGCTCTTGGTGTTTTTTTGGAGCACTTGAATGGTGAAAAGAAAAGTTTTGATGAAGCTAAACAAGTTATTAAACCGCAGAGTTGCGGGAAAGAGGTGCTGAAGTTTAGCTAACTTCTTGTTTTCGTTGATTGAGCATTTCAGTTGCTAGTTTTTTAGAAGATTCAGCATACATTGAATTTGTAATAGCTTCCCAATTAAATCCTGACTTTGAATTATAATGTGAAAATTCTTCTTTAGAAAACTTAGCAAGCTGGTCAGCATCGTATAAAATTTTGAATGCTTCTGAAGGGTTTTCCAGTTTTTCATGATGCGTTCTTATCATCTGACAAATTTCATTGATGATATTATCAGAATACTCCAGTTGTTTCAACAATTTTGTAGCTATGGCTGGTCCTTTTTCATATTGATCATTAATCTCACTTCCGCCAATGTCGTGTAGTATAATTGCAGAATAAAGCAGTTCTTGCATCTCCTCTGGTATTGTAAAGTTCTGTTTTGCAATATTCAAAACTCTTTTTGTATGATCTACATTAAAATCATTTTTTTCCAAGTATTTTGTTGCTAATCTGAATAATTCTTCTGTTTTCATAAAGATGAACCTCAGTTTTCGCTAGTTATTCCGTTAATTCCAACAACAATTTTCTTCAAAGGTATTTCTTTTCCAGAATCTTTCAAGGCCTGTTCCACTGCATCATAAAGTCCGTAACAGCATGGAACTTCCATTATTGCAACAGTAATTGTTTTTAGATTGCTCATTTCTATTATTGACTGTATTTTTTCCTTATATCCAGAAATATCATCCAGTTTTGGACAGCCAATAGCAATACTTTTTCCTTTTAACAGTGTGTTATGCAAATTAGGGTTTGCAAATCCAACACAGTCAGCTG
>CAZMMZ010000005.1:28714-67177 GCA_964567575.1 Candidatus Undinarchaeota archaeon | reverse complement strand
CTGAAGTATTTGTGAAACTGATACTCCAAGTTCCTGATGCATTACTTGAAAGATTTATCTGACTCCAATTAATTGGATTTCCACCGTTTCCAACATTCTCAATTGTTAAAGTTACATTAGCAAAAGAACCAGGAGGCGCTGTTGCAGATGTTGCCATTTTTGCTAGTGATACATTATTGAAAACTTCATAGACAGAACAATTACCTCGATTAACACCATCTATTGCACCATCCATTGCCATTGAAACATTAATAGTACATGCACTGAAGTTGCCAAGAGATGAAGAAACATTAAGTGTATAAGCTGCAAAGGTCACATTGGCAGATGGTAATGAACCATTTTTAACATACTCATTTAGGTAGATGACAGAAGTTGTACCATTCACATCAGTTGTTAGAGTCTGGTTATCAAAGCCAGAATCAGATGAAGATGTGATTAAAATAGTTGCACTTCCGACTAGTGGATAAAATGTTGTATTAGGTGTTGAGTAACTATTATTAATTGTAAATCTGACTGGCCAAGACATTGTAATGTTAGTATTATTCAAGAAGGACGTTACATTAACAACAGATGTATTATTAAAAGTAACATTCTGCTTCCAAGATGCAAAGCTGTAAGATCCTGTTGTTCCAGTAATATTACTGTTTGTTATAGTGAAAGTTGATTGATTAACAAGAATCCCATTAAAGTTTGTCATAAACGCACCACGAGAAACCGTAGTTGTCCCATTATTTACAATAAGTGCGTATGCATTTGTTACAGACTTAGAAAATGTTGAGTTGAATATGGTTAAATTACCTTCAGAAACAAACCCATGGTTAGTTCCATTAGCAACATATTCAACAACAGATTCATTCACATACATTGTGGAGTTTCTGTCAATAGAAACATCAAAACCAGCATTAGTATTATTAGAAGTAAGTAATGACCCATTTATAATACTGAAATTTGCTGCAGTAAGATAAATTCCATTAACAACTTGAACCGTGCTGTTTATTGTAAGATTTGAAGCAGCAAAAGTAATAGAAGCATTTGATGTAAGGTTACCACTCATATTAATTGACGAGTTAATGAAAATAAAGGTGAATGTAGAATTTGTAGTTGTCATATTACCAGTCATATTTGGTATAACTCGATTATAACAAGTTAAAGATTCATTTAGTGACCAATCACCAGAAGAATAATTCTCAACAGAATTACCATCAGAATTTTTACATCCCTCAAAAGCACTCACTGAACTTGCAATGAGTAATAGAGACAATATAGTCATTATTGAAAGTATAACATACTTTGATAGTTTATTTTCAGCCATTGTTTCCCCACGAAATTTAAAAAGAAGAATCAGAAAAATTCTTCTATCTCACATTTAGCTAACGACCACTTATAAATGCTTCTATGTTAAACCGGAATTAGAATTTGCCGGCGAAATATTTCTTTTTTTGTATTGAAAAATAAAAACTAAACAAGATAAGAGGAATAAACTGATTAAACCAGCTTTCCAACTCTTTTTGAATGCGAGATTTACAAAACCAAGAACTTTATTTTGTGATTTTGCTTTTAACATAGCTCTGGCTTCGTAGATATAAGATTGAGCTTCATTGTAAAGATTATTTGCAGTTTCAATATCTCCATTATTAGCAGCAGATAATGCTTGTTGCAAAAGATTTTCTGCTTTTTCAATAAGCTGTGACGCATCACTGTTTTTCTTTTTAGAATCATCTGCTTTTATTGAATCAATTTCAGAAGAAAGAGATTCAACTTTTTCTTTAAGTTCAATGACTTCAATTTTTTCTTCAATTACTTCAATTTCCTTTTCAACTTCTTCTTCCTCTTCTTCATTTTCTTCTTTTGGATTTGGAGCACCAGAAGGTCCGCCACCACCAGGAGAAGGAGAATCTTCAGCTTCTTCTTCAACATTAGCACTTCCAAATAAACCATACATACTAAAGCTTGTGAGATTTACACGAACATAATTGTTTGTTGTGTCAACAACAATTGGTGTTGGAGAATATGCTAAAGACCATGAACCCCCAGAAAGTTTGTAAACTTTCAAAGAAGATTCATTTAAATTTCCAGCTACATCATCTTGGTCATAATACATATCAACAATTGTATAGCCTAAAGCTGAAACAACTGTGTTGTCTGGAATAAATTCATAGAATTGTGAAACATTTATTTTTCCATCAGGTCCTGCTGTTGAATTTGGATCAGACGTATAAACCCGCGCAGACATTGTGACATTTGATTCTGTGCTGTTTAATAATAAACTTAATTGCACTTCTTCATGATTCAAAACTTTTGTCAAAGTTCTTGCAGATATTGAAGAAGTTGTATTTGAATAAATTTTCTCTGCGATTTCAATTTCATTTGCAGTTGAATTGGTATTTCTAACAATGTCGTATGCAGTTATTGAATAATCATAAACTTTTGTAACAAAGTTTGTTGTATCTAAAGTGTAATTATAATAATTACTTGCTGAACTTTCTTTTGTTAAATTATATTTAGTTCCACTAATGTTAAGCTCTACATAACCAACACCATGCGAATCAGTTACAAGAGTTGTGAAATTAATTATTTCAGTTCTGTTTACTAAACGCTGTGGAGTTACATCAGTAATATTTGCTTCTTCCAAATCTACAACAAAGATTCTATCACTTGCAAAAG
The DNA here is from genome assembly GCA_964567575.1 of Candidatus Undinarchaeota archaeon. GTDB lineage: Archaea > Undinarchaeota > Undinarchaeia > Undinarchaeales > UBA543 > UBA543. The sequence goes on along the minus strand of CAZMMZ010000005.1, from coordinate 64,513 downwards.
AAATATTATTTTGAGAACTGTCATTAACCTGGCAATTCCAAATGTAATTGCCATCAGAAATATTAGACATGTTTGTGAAAGAAACACCAGCACTTGTTCCAGAAACATTACTTGTTTCATTTGCTTTCCAGGTTCCAGAAATATTTGTGAAAAGAGTTATACTACTAATATCATGATCATCAGTTGCATTACAAGTGAATGAAACCTGTGAAGAACTTGTATTGAAAGTTGGAATAGGAGAAGTAAGAACAACTTCTGGAGGTGTTGTGTCTTGCGGGGTTCTGGTTGTGTTGTTCACCCAAGTTGTATTTATATTTCCATAATTATCAGCAGTTCTTATTTGAATTTCATAAAGTGTGTTGATTGTTGCGTTTGTGAAATTGTATGAGGATGTTGGAGATGAAACATTTGCATAGAAACTGTCATTAATCCAGACCTCAGTATGATTGAAATCAGGATCATCTGGAAGTATCCAATCCCAGTAAATCCAAGTGTAGCTCATTGAACGATTTGTTAAGTTTGTTGCAATTGCAGGAGGAGACTTGCTTTCATAATTTGTATCGTGACTTGTAACTAAAGAAAATGTTTGAGTACCAATCTGACTTGCTGAACTATTTACAGTAATTGTCCAAATACCAACAGCTACATCACCAACATAAATTTGCTCAATTGGATTTAAGTAATCGCTTTGATTTTGAGATGCTGGAGTGTTTGGAACTGTATGATTCAAAACCCAAGGATAATAACGAGTTCCATTTGGAGCATATACAAGAAGATCCAAATCATTTACAAGAGATATAGCTGGAAGATTGCTTGGTGGCAAATCATCCCAAGCTAATGTAAATTTAAGAGGATCATTTGTGTTGTTTGCATAAATTGTGTAAGAGGTATTTGAATCCGCAGATAATGTATTTTCAATTATAACATCAGTATTATTTGAATATTCAAGAATTTTAGCAATAGCCTGCGTTGCATTAACAAGACCGAATCCAGTTGAATAATCAGGACCAGTATTATTCAAATCTTTTGCCGTATGAGTAAGAATTGCTTTGTCTGTTGCTGGGCGCTGATCTGCATTGTTATGAGTATCACGATATGCTTGATGCATTAAAGCAACAATACCTGAAACAACTGGAGCTGCCATTGAAGTTCCTCCAGTAGAATAATAAGAATTACCAGTGCCTGTTGAATAAATTCTATTGCCTCCAACTTCATCACCAGGAGCAACAACTTCTGGTTTGATTCTACCATCATCAGTTGGACCCCAACTACTGTAAGAAGTCATTGATTCATCATTTGAATTTACAGAACCAACAGTGATTGGATTTTTAGCTGTTGCACCAGGACCAGCAGTATTATTATAAGGATTGTTTGAGATATCACACACATTATCATTTCTATAATTTCCAGCTGCAAAAACAAAAGTAATGTAATTGCTTCCATTGATTCCCCAATTTGAAAGATTGTCAAACCACTTGCTTTGAGAATGATAATATCCTAGAAGAGAACAATAATTATTGTCAACTCCAAAACCCCAAGAATTTGAAGAAACAATTGCAGAATAAGCATCTATTGAATGATTTATTTCAGCTATTGTTTCAGATTCATTATCTGGCCATTCATATGTTATAAGAGAAGCGTTTGGAGCCATTCCTCGGTATTGCCCAGATGCGCTTCCGTTACCTGCAATGATTCCACCAACATGAGTTGCGTGATTATCAGGACCGCAAAGACTAGTACCACCAGTTGTATTGCGACAGCTAAGAGCTCCTTGATCAACACTGTCACCAACTATTGCTCTGCCACTGAAAGCATTATGATTAATGTCAGCCCAACCACCATCCCACTCTGCAATTGTTACCCCTGAACCATTGTAAAGATAAGGATTTGCTTGAACTTGATTTACCCAAGCTGCTGCTCTTGCACCATCAAGATAAGAAATTTTTTCATAACCTGCGAAGTCAATCCATTGAACAGAATCTTCAGATGCAATATCAAGAAGCTTTGAAGAATCAATTGAAGTTATAATAGAAGAGATATCTTCCCCAAAATCTCCAGAATATTTTGAAACCACAGATTGAACAGAACCTTTTGAAACATCATCATAAAATTTAATGGAAACTTTTAAATTTCCTTCTAATTCCAATAGACCTGAATCAAGTTTATCTGTGGACTGGAGCTCTGTTTTGAATTTCAAACCATAATCTTCTAAAACAGATTCTTGTGAAGGAGTGTAAGAAGCCATCCACGCATTGCCAGGCATATAATCAGAAAGAATCACACCTTGATTTTCTAATTGCTTTCGTTCTTGTTCAGAAATAGGATGATCAAATTGAAGAATTTTGTGAGATTTTACATTTGCTTGAGCTTCATTATTCATTCCTCTAAGAGCAGGCTCGACTTGAATCTGTTGCGTGGTTGCGATTTTTCGAGACTTAAGAATAATTGGAGCATCAGCAGATGCTGCAAGACTCCCAGATATTAAAATTGCGATAATTAGCAAACCAATGAGTAATATTCTTTTTTTCATTGTATTTCTAAATAATACTCCTCTCCGATTTTTGAAAATATTCCAGATAATGCAGAATCATTCAATTCTGTATTGTATCCTTTTACTACAAGTATACCAGAATCGGTTTGGAAACCTTTACTGCAAGAACACGTATTGCAATCTGGATTGTCATCTGAACATTCCAAACTTGTGCACCTGCAAAGAACATCTGTTAATTCGCCAGTGATTGTAATTTCCTCACCATCAATTCGATTTGCTTTTTCAATTGCTTCACCAGGAGAATAGGTACTGCTTAAACTAATACATCCACTAGAAAAAACTACTATTGCCAACAGGATGAAAATAACCAAGCGCATAACTAAACTCATGAATTCAAAGATATATAAGAGTTATTGGAACCCTTAACCTTATTAACCAACAATAACTACCAAAAAATATGTCAGGAAAATACAAATTCAGCATGGAGATGTTTTCAAAAAGCCATCATTTTATTGGATTGCTTGGACTGATTATGTTATTTTTGTATTTGATATTATCATTTATTTCAGACGGCTTCCGCGCTGTGTTTTTCAGAGGATTATCAATCTTTGTGAGCTTCATTAAAGACTGGAATATGATATTTGTAATTGCACCGATTTACCTGAATTGGATTTCAACAGATTATTTCCAAGAATTCAGAGGAACTGGATTTAGAAACGCGATTTCAAATGGAGTGATGGGAGCATGGGTTTGTATTAGTTGGATTAGAACAGCAGTAATGGTTCACATAGCAGAACCAAACATCGCTTTGCTGGTTGGAAAAATTCTTGTAAGTATGGCAATATTTACTTATGCAATATTTGTTGTAAAAGAATCATATAAAGGTCGAAGCATAGTGCATTTGATTGGACGCTCTCGGGAAATTTCTTATCTTGCTTTAATGATAACTCCAATAATTCATAGCGTGATTCCTCTTGAATGGATAACACTTCTTGCAATTCTCCTACTGTTCCCAGTGTTTTATGGATTAGTAGACTTTTTAGAATTTACAATACTATCGCCACCTAAATTCAGAGAAAGAAAAATAAGAAAAAGAAAAGAATTACTTTGAACAACTAATTTTTATTACATCACTGCTTTTTAATTCGTGATCTGCACCTAATTTCATTTTTGTGCGCGCATCAATTGCGCAAATGAATTTATCACCAATATCTGTGTGAATTTTGTAAGCAAGCTCGCGAGCTGTTGTTCCTTTTGGAACAAGATGAACATCTGGAAGAACATTTCCATTTTTGTCTGTATATTTTCCTTCATCTTCAACAGGGAAAACAGGAATTAAATCAAGCATTTCAAAAGTAGTTTTGTCTAAACTTTGCTGAACTCCAGTGTTTCCAAATTTTTTCAAAACAGTTTCTTTAATAAAATCCAAACCTTTCGCTTGCTTTTCACCGAGCTTGCTGCTGGTTTCAAAGTCGGAATCGCCTGGGAAATATTTTATTAGTTCTTTCTCACCAGCGCGGCGCAATGCAAGTTCTGCATCTGCGCAAGTTGGGATTGTTGGGATTCCGGTTTCTTCAAGAGGCTTTAAATTCTTCTCAGCTTCAGGAATATCACATTTATTGCAAGACAAAAGTATAGGTTTTGAAAGTTCTCTTAATTTGGAAGCAAATTTTAATAATCCAGCATCATCCCAATTTGCAGGTTCATCAAGATTTAAATTAGAATGTCGAGCTGCTTTGATAATAAGTGGTTCAGATATCTTCAAACCAGAGAAACGGTTAGCTAATTCTTTGCCTGCATCTTTTTTGAGTTGCTGTAATTCTCTTGCAAGTTTGTTCCAATCCTTTTTCAAAAGCGATAGGAACCAAAGATCTATTTCTTCTTCAAGGAATTTAACATCATCAAGTGGATTGTGCTCACCAGGAGTGCACGGTTTTCCCTCGGCATCTGTTGCTCCAGCTGTATCAATAATATGAATCAGTGCATCGGCACTCATTAAATTATCCAAAAACTGGTTTCCAAGACCTTTTCCTTCATGCGCACCAGGAACAAGTCCAGCAACATCTAATAATTCTATAGGAACAAGTCGAGTTCCATTATGACAAGAACCGTGCTTTGGAGAACAGGTGACGCCTAGCGATTTACAAGCACATTCTACTCTAACATAACCCATTCCTTGGTTAGCATCAATAGTTGTAAATGGATAATTAGCTATCTCAGCGCCCGCCATTGTCGCTGCATTGAAGAAGGTTGACTTACCGCAATTCGGTTTGCCAACAATACCAATAATTTTTGCCATGTCTCTAACCGGAAGCTATTTATTAAAACTCGTATATAATATATGCTATGAGACTGCCCATTTGTGGAACCTGTCTCGAATCTGAGAAACTGTGTGAAAACTGCGATGACAGGCTTCAAAAAGGAGAGATCCAACATTCGGATGTTGAATTAGCACGGGCAATGTCTAAAGTCTCAGAAGAACACCCGCAACTTGAAAAAGCTGAATTTTTAAAAACAGAATCACAAGATGATTTATTTGTTATTGTTGTTCCAAAAGGTAGCGCAGGACAGATTATCGGCCACAAGGGTTCTCTTATCAAAGAGCTCTGCACCCATATGAACAAGCGAATCAAAGTTGTTGAAGAAACAAATGAAAAGCGAGACTTTGTTGAAAGAGTTTTGAATCCAGCGAAAATGAAAGGCTTGACTGTTGGCGATAACAGCTACAAGATTTATGTTGATAGAATGGATGAGAAACGAATTGGAAATAAAGAACCTTTTGAAAAGATTTTTGAAAAAGTACTTGGCGGAAAAACGCAGATTGTTTTTGGATAAATATTATTTTAATTTATAGAATATTCGCCTGCCATGTCGAATCTTGGAAATAGTTTTGTATTCCTTTAACACTTCATTGATTATATTATTAAGCAAATTATTTAATGTGTTAGGTTGGTATACAGATTCCTTAAATTCCTTAAGAACCCATTTATACAAATTCTGACGAGAAACTTCCTTACCTTTAGCAAGCTCTTTTAGAAAATACTGTTTAATATAAGAAAAAACCTGAGGTGAAGTCATCTTTGATGGTTTCAATGGAACTAGGGGTTCCCAATTTTGCAGTTTTTGAATCTTTTTCAATTCCTTTTCTCTTTCTGCATTTGCTTCTTCAATATCTTTTTTAATTTTCTTTTGAACTTCTTCATCTGCTTTTTCCTTAAGTTTAGCAAATTTTCTATGATAAGTTTTTGCGATTTTCCTAGCTTTTCTTGTTAGTTTGAATTTGTCTTTAGATATTTTTTTAATAATTTGAAGATCATATAAACGATTTAAAAAAATATGGAATGTGCCAGGTTTGAAAAAGAATTGTGGATCAACATTTGATTTAAGAGTAAGTTCAGAAAAAGCTTTATCTTGCGGCGTATAAAGATTAATTAAACACCTTTTGATGCTCACAACAAGAGCAAATGGAAGTTTGCGGATACGCACATCATTTCGTTTTCCGTGCATTTTATGTAATGCTTGGATTTTTTCGTGAATATAGTTCTGAAGCTCAACTTCAGGATCTATAGCAGTGTAATGACTAATTTTAGGAACCATTAAGAAAGAGATAGTTATTACTAAATATAAATCCTGTGGTAGTTGATTATTTTAGTTTATAGGATACGAGACTACCGCGCTTAATCCTGCGAATAGTATCATCTGCATTTCGCACGTCCTTAATGATATCAGTAATATAATATAATAAAGTACCATCTCGGAATTTAGAATCCCCATATGTTTTGAGGACCCACACCTGGAATTCACTAAGAGATACTTCTTTACCTGCATAAAGTTCTTTTAAGAAATGCTCTTTTATACCAAAACGGATATCACCGGATGACTTAGATGCTGTACTTACATTTTTAAGAAAATCAGATATATCTTCAATACTGGTTCCTTTCTTTACAATACCCTTATACCGAGACTTAAAGAAAATTACATATTCCTTAGTTTGTAGTAATTGTTCAAATATTGCACTAGTAATCATATCTAAGTTAGAGTTTAATTTAGGGTGTTGTTTTTTTATAAATCGGGAAAACTCCAACCGCAGGAGAGGACCCTCTTCAAGCTTATCAATCATGAGCACTTTTAATTTTTTTAGTTTTTTCATAGATTTTGGACCAAGAAGTTTTGTAAGGTCTCTAATCACCTGCAAGGATAGGTCTAATGGTTCAATTTTAATTAGTTCATACTGAGGTTTTTTTTCAGCGGCTTTCTTTTCTTTTCTTATTTTATTTTCAAGCTCTTCTTGAATTGTATCCAGAAGTTTTTTTTCTTGTTTATCTAATTTATTGAGTTTTTCTTTGTAGTCTTGCACAAACTCCTTGGAATAATCTGATAATTGAAATTGTGAAGTAGTAATGTCCCGAACAGATTTGATATCTGTAATTTGTTTTCCAATCAGATTGAAAACCCCCATCTTCAAAGCAATGATAAAAAATTGAGCAATGCCATCAAGGTTCTGCTCTATAGAAGTGGTCATTGATACTTTAATAACCTCACCAAAACGAAATGGGGGAGTGCACTCACAAAAGTGTAGTAAACAGGTATCAAGAAGAACAATATATTTTTTATTGAGATTACTACGTCTTCTCGTGTGAACTCGAGGTATCACATCATCTTTTTTCTCAGTAGGTATACCATCTTGAAACCAAGTCTGCAACTTTTTACGAATATCCTTATGTATTTCCCACTTAGCTTCTTTAATTTCCTCAAGATCACTAGTCATTAGAAAAACAATAGATTTAGTCAGATATAAAGACTGCGACTAGAGAGCGAAAGTTATTTTATACCCACAATCCTAGGTTTTAGCAATGAGAATTGCAATCTCCGCCTTGCCGCGGAGGATGGCAGGCGGCTACGCCGCTATACTGCAATAAAAAAATAAAATGAGAATAGCAATACTGAAAAAAGAGGACTGCCACCCAGAGAAATGTGGTAATTACCTATGCGAGCGTATCTGTCCTGTTAACCGAACTGGTAAGGAATGTATAGTACAAGGCGAAGACAGAAAGGCCTTCATAAACACGGAACTATGCACTGGTTGCGGTATTTGCCCAAAGAAATGTCCATTCGATGCTATCACAATTGTCAATCTCCCAGAGTCTTTGAAGGAACAATGCGTTCACCAATTCGGTGACAAGAACGGTTTCACACTTTTCAGATCTCCGATTCCTATTCCAAAACAAGTTGTTGGTTTGCTTGGACAAAACGGAACTGGTAAAACAACTGCTTTGCAAATTATTGAAGGTGGATTAAAAGCAAATCTCGGAACAGATCATGAAGCAACGAAAGAAGAATTATCAAAATTCTTTGCTGGCTCAGAATTGCAAGGATATTTTGCAAATATTAATAAGAAGAAAATGGCTTACAAACCGCAATACGTTGACAAGATTCCAAAGATGTTCAAAGGAAAAGTAAAAGAACTTTTGAAAAAAGTTGATGAAACAAAAAATTTGGATAATATTGCAAAAGAAATTGGAATTGAAAATATTTTAGACAGTGAAGTTTCAAAAATCTCTGGCGGAGAATTGCAAAAAGTTGCAATTGCTGCATGCCTCTTGAAAGACGCTGACATTTATTTCTTTGATGAACCTTCATCTTATCTTGATATTAAAGAAAGATTAAAAATCGCAAAAATAATTCGCAAACTTGCTGAGAAAAAATTAGTTTTGATAATTGAACACGATTTAATTATTTTAGATTACCTTGCAGACCTTGCACATATCTTTTATGGAAAACCAGGAGCATACGGCATAGTCAGTCATCCTAAATCAATTAAGGAAGGAATCAATTCTTATCTTGAAGGATTTTTGCAAGAAGAAAATGTGCAATTCCGCGAAACTCCTTTGAAATTTATTGTAAAAGCAGCAAGTGATTCAAAAAAACTTCACACAATTGTAGAATTCAAAGATCTTACAAAAAAATTCAAGAATTTTGCTTTGAAAGTTGAAAAAGGAGCAATTCATGAAAAGGAATTAATTGGAGTTGTTGGTCCAAATGCAACAGGAAAAACAACTTTCATGAAAATATTAGCTGGAGAATTAAAATCAGACACTGGATCTCTTAGTAAAAAAATAAAAATTTCTTACAAGCCTCAATACATTAAACCAGATGAAGATATTTTAGTTCGAATTGCTTTGAAAGGAGTTGCTCAAAAAGTGTTGCTTGATCTTGGTTTAGAGAAATTACTTGACAGAACTCTTGGTGAATTATCTGGGGGGGAACTTCAAAAAGTTTCAATTGCAAAATGTCTTTCTGCAGATGCAGACTTGTATCTTCTTGATGAACCTTCAGCGCATTTAGATGTTGAACAGCGAGTGAATGTTGCAAATGTTATACGACACAGCATAGAGGACCGTGAGAAAAGCGCGATTATAATTGATCACGACATAATGTTACTAGATTATTTATCAGACAGACTAATGGTTTTCAGTGGAGAGTCTGGAAAAACTGGGGAAGGTAAAGGACCATACACAATGAAAGAAGGAATGAACTTATTTTTGAAGGATTTGGACATCACATTCCGCCGTGAGGAGAAAACCGGAAGGCCGCGAGCTAATAAACAAGACAGTGTTAAGGATCGTGAGCAGAAAAAGAAAGGTGAATATTATTACGTTAAATAAATTAACCAATTTCAAATCTGGGCTTCGCGAAGCGAATGCCCACGGCCATCCGCCGCGGCCAGGCGGCGTGTGAGGTTAAAGTTACAAAATGTGAGGTTAACCTCACATTTGAGGGTTGTTTTTAGAGAATTAAAGGAAGAATACTGTATAGAATAGATTTACACCCCACTTTTACACATAAACTAGCACTTTTCTTGCACAAATTTGTGAAAAGATTCAAAATAATTTGAAAATATTTAATTTATTTGCAAATAATTATAAAAAAATAATATTTTAGAAGAAATTCAGGAGCGCAGTGGAGCAGGTGCGCAGAAAAATAAAATTGTCTGCGCCCCGGCCCAGCCGCGCCCCAGCGCCCCTATCAACCAAAACCAATAAGCCGCGACACATTCCTACGCACGTGCAAAAGCATTGTAAATAAAATAAAAATAAATTTAAAAAATATTTTAAATTTATTTAAAATATTTAGGGAAAAAAATAAATGCGAGTGGGAAGAAATTTTTACAGAATTTTGTTGATACTATGATTGTTGAAAAAGAAACAAAAAAAGAACTAAAAAAAAGAAAAAACTTTATGAAAGACTTTGAAAAATGGAAAGAAGAGATGGAAAAGAAAAGTTGATGGGTAAAATAAAAGAGTTTCACTTAAACAAATCTTTTGACCTTATACGATACAATCCAGTTATACCTTCTTTCTTGTAAATCTTATTTCCCTTTTCAATCATTTCCTTTGATTTCGCAGGAGCCATTTTCTTAAATTCATCAATAACTTCCTTCAACTCCTTCATTTGAGATGGAGTAAGTTTCTTCACATTCTTAGAATAGCTAAGAAGCTTCTTTTCCATAGCTATTTGTCTCTCTTTGACAAGAAGTTTGGCGCCCCCAGTGTTAATACAATTAGGCCAGCAATAACAAAGACATAAAATAACTGAAACAGTGTCAGGACTACCACCAGCGTTCTCAAAATAATAGAAACGATCTTTAATTTCAATAGGCTGCCCCTTAGTTTCCTTATCAGTAGACTTAGTTATAAAATATTCATCACCATATTGACGACCAACAATATCAGTTCTTTTAACAGCGTGCGCACCAACACCATCAAGAAGATCAGCATCCTGCGCGATTTGTGCTTCAAAAACTTTTGGAACAATATATTTAAAATCATGAATTTTGATATAATCCATAACTTCAGTATATTGGAAAGGATAACCAAGCATATCCAAGAAAAGACCAACATTATACTTGCCTTGACCACCAAGCCGGTAGTGACCACTACGCGCTGCAGCAACTTTCCTGCGATGAAGAATATTTAATTCAATAACATGTAATTTTTCATAAAATTTTCTATACACAAATTTATTAGATTTAGGCAAAACTGCAATTAAAGAACGTTTATTGTACAAACGTTTATTGTATCTACGTAAAAATGCCATTAAATCACGAAGCTTAGTAAGAGCTTTATCTTCACTATCAGTCAAACCTCGTTTAGTTGGAAACTTTTCAGGAGGACGAAGCTCCATAAAAAGAGTTTCTAAAAGCTTTATCCTTTCATGAAGATCCGGGGAAACATCCGAATAAGTTAATGTCTGAAGAAATTTCATTAATTGCTTCAATATCTCATTCTGAATTGTTTTGTTACCAGCATCATCATCTAATTTTTCTAAAAGAATATTCAACCTCTTTAAATGTCTTGAATTTGGATTCATAAGATTTGCAAGAATATCATCTCGAAGAGTTAAAATCGCAGTCTCAACAACCTTTGGATCTAGCTCGTCTTTCTTTTTAGAGTAAGCATCTTCAAGAATACCTAAAATTTCGTCATATCCCTTAATAACTTCCTTAAACATACTAATAACAAAACTGGATTCAAGGTCTGTGGTTTTGCTTGCAAACTTCTTGAAATTAGAATTTAGTTCAGACCCAAGCTCTTGATACAATATTTTTGCAGGAGACTCTTGTTCCTTAAGATAAATACGATTTTTTGAAACTGTTTCTTTGAAAAATACCTTTGCAGCCATATTGTAAATATTAGCATCAGTATCAGAAGCTCTCCAAAAATCATGGAAGCCAACCATAGTATAAACCATATGCTCATTTATCTTAGCATTTTTTTCAAAACGCTCGGAATTAACAATGTTTTGTGCGTTCTTTAAAGCTCGCATAATGTGCTCAGTTCCATGTTCCCGATCATACTTTTCATAATCTTGAAAACCGAGTTTTAGTGAACGAGCAGTAATTGTATCCCCAATCTTTTTGAAAAACTTAGGATCATATGGGAAAACATAATCCTCAAGCTCAAAATAAGCAGGAACAGATAATCCTTTTTTTACAATGTCAAGACGATCATGAGTTATACCAAAAAGAGGTTTTTTACTTTCCTTATCAGGTTTATCAATAGGAATATCATAACCAGCATGCTCATATTCAGTAAGCCTGCCTTGCCATGTTCCTATTTTAACAATATCAAAACCAACTGCAATTGGCCAAAGCAAATCATAAATTGTCCCTCGCCACTTTTCAGCAATAGTAACAACCAAAAGAGAAGATGAAATATAACGACCAGCTTCTTTTAGAATAGGCTCAACTTCATTATAATATGCTTGGATAAATCGGGTAAAAATTCGTTCCCAATCCTCAAAAAACAATTCCCTCTTTTGTTTGTTAATTTTTTTTGCCTTTAAAGATTTAACCTGCCGCTTAAGAGAATTTTTGAGATTATTAAATTTATTATTATATTTTTTAGTGATCTTTTTGATATCATCATTATCTTCTTTAATTTCTTTAAGAACATCTGAACTGGTTCGTTCTAATATAATACCATCTTCAATACGTGTCATCTTTTTATTAATGAACTTCCCGCTTTATATTTATAACTATTTTGAGAAAGCATATTTCATTGCAAGAAGCATTGAAACAAAACTAACACCAGCAATATTTGCAGTAACAATAACCCAATCAGCTAAGTGAATTCCATATGCAAGCCAGCAAGCAAGACCAACACCAAGCAGGGTTAACATACCATAAGAAAGATCCGTAAGCTTTCGAGTTCGAATGCCATGAATAACTTGAACTAGCAAACCAATGTTAGTCAAAACAGAAGCTGCAATACCAACTAATTCCCACATTTAATTTTCCTCCTTTATTTCTGCTAAAACAGCATCTAAATCTGTTTCAACATTATCACCTAATTTAATTGCATCTAATTCAGCACCTTCATATGAAGGAATAAGATGAACATGAGTATGTGGCACATCAGTACCCATCACCAAAAGAAAAATATGCTTAGCGTTTAGTTTTTCTTTTAGTTGTTTTCCGAGCTTTTGTGCTACTGCGAACAGTTCCTTTTCCTCGCTTTCCGGCATGTCGAGGAACGTTTCGTAATGGTTTTTTGGTATTACGAGCGCGTGGCCTTTTGCTTTTGGATTTACGTCCAGAAAGCTTAGGAACTTTTCGTCTTCGTACAGTTTTTTGCTTGGTATTTCGTTTTTTACTATTTTGCAAAATATGCAGTTTTCGTTTTCCACTTTTACTTACCTTCTTTTTAGTTTTAGTTACAGACTTTTTAACAGTTTTCTTTTTCGGTTTTGGTTTAACTAGAAATGAATCAAAAATAGATTCAAAAGATTTTGAGGGTTTTTTCTTAGGAACTTTCTTTTGAGTTTTTGGTTTAGATTTCTTAGCAAGTTTAGCAACTTCGTCAAACATTTTATCTTTTTCAATAATCATTTTGTCGTTATGCTTTGTTACTTTAACAACACCATACCAATTCAAAACCTGCGCTTCAGAAACTGCAGCAGCTGGAGAAATTGGAAACTTGGCAGGATTCTTAACACAGTACGCGCGAATATCATCAGCATAAACAATATGCAGCGATGCCTTCGCTTTCTTCTTAAATAAAACATCAAGTATCAAAACCGCGTTCTTCCCTGGTTCTCCAATAATCTTGATAATGTTAACTGGAAGCATTGTTAGAAATTACACCCTCAATAATAGTATAAAATTAAAGTTTAAAAAGGTAGTGGAAATGAGTGGACCCGTCGAGATTTGAACTCGAGGCCTCTACCATGCCAGGGTAGCGATCTACCGGACTGATCTACGGGCCCATAATGTTAATGGTGCCCCGAAGGGGATTCGAACCCCTGTCCTGGCCGTGAGAGGGCCAAATGATTGACCGGACTACACCATCGGGGCCTAGTAACTCTAAAAATCTAATTTTAATTGCTTTTAAACTTTTGGTAGGTTTTTTTAAACCAACTTCTTCTGCACGTATTTCTTCTTTTTAGGAAACATCTTTTCCAAAAATGGAGTCATTAAACCTTTCAAAAACTTTCGGCTTCCATATGCAAAAACAGTAAAACCAATTGTGCAAACAATTATCCGACCCGATATTGTATTAGTTAATGAAACAAGAATTTCTTTAAATGTTACGAAATCAATATCCTTTGCAAAGAAACCCATAAACATAAACGAAATTCCAAGAAGCATGAAAGTAAAACCACGAATTCGATTGCCAGCCTCGCTTGCTTGCTCATAGAAAACAACAATTCCTTTTTGCGTTGTTTCTAAACCACTTGACAAAGTCTTTCGCAAACGCTTAATATCCTTTGCAGTTTCTTTATCCTTAACAAAAACAGCAACAGGCTCCTCTTTTTTATTTAAGTTTTTCAAACTTTCATCAAGCTCTTCTTCAATTGCTTCTCCAATATCCTCAAGTTGCTCTTCAATATATTCCTCTTTTTCTTCCTGAGTTATAAAATCTTCAAATTCTGGTGGTTCTTTCACAGATTTCTTTTTAGAACTAGTTTTTTTAATTGATTTTTTTGGAGTTTTCTTTTTTGGGCTCATGGTGTCATCCGATTCATTGTTCTAGGGAAAGTAACAGCATCCTTTATGTTGTCAATTCCACAGATCCACGCAATCACACGCTCAACCCCAACACCGTAACCAGAATGAGGAACATTACCAAATCTGCGCAAGTCAAAGTACCAATCATAATTTCCAATACTAGCATCTTTCTTCTTTGCATCCTTCTTCATCTGCGCAATGTCAGTTGAACGTTCTGATCCACCAACAATTTCGCGATAACCCTCCGGTGCAATCATGTCAAAGCATAGCGCTTCCTTCGGATTCTTTGGATTAGGTGGCTTGTAGAAAGCCATGATTTCTTTAGGATAATTAATAACAACAACAGGAACTCCAAAGTGTTTACCAAGAAGCTCTTCCTCTTTTGTACGGAGATCTTTGCCCCATGGAATTTTCATTTTGTATTCCTTATCAAGAATCTTCAACGCTTCTGTGTAAGTGATTGTTGGATACTTCGCTTTCGCATATTTCTCAAGAATCTTAACATCGCGACCAAGTAATTCCAACTCCGCACGGTTTTCATCAAGAACTTTTTGAATAATAAATTTGATTTCATCTTTCGCAACTTCAGTGACTTCATCCAACTTCATCCACGCTGCTTCCATTTCCGCCATCCAGAACTCAGCAATATGCATTGATGTTTTAGATGGCTCAGCTCGGAAAGTCGGAGACATATCATAGATTTTTTCAAGAGCAAAAATTCCAGCTTCTGCATAAAGTTGCCAAGACTGTGAAAGATACATAATCTCATCAAAATATTTCACTTCAAACAAAGTCATTGCACCCTCGCAAGCATTTGCTGTCATAATTGGCGGATCAAATTCGTAATAACCATTACTTCTGAAAAACTCGTGAATCGCTCCAACAACAGTGTGGCGAATCTTCATAATCGCTGTCATACGACGGCTTCTTAGCCACAAATGACGATTGTCTAAAAGAAAGTCTGCACCTTGATCTTTTGTAATTGGAAAACGCTCAGCAAGTCCGACAATCTCAAGCGAAGTAACATCGATTTCAAAACCAGTAGGAGCCCTGTCATCTTTTCGAACTTTCCCAGAAAGTTGCACAGAACTTTCCATTGTTAATTTAGAAGCTTCAGAAAACAGTTTCTTGTTATCGCTTTTGACAACTGCTTGAATAATATTAGAAGCATCTCGAATCACAATAAAAGCTTTATCTTTCAATTTCCTTTCGCGATAAACCCATCCGCGAATAGAAACTAACTTACCTTCATTCTTTTTATTTAATGCTTCTTGAATTGGTATAAAGTTCATCAGAATCAATTTCACTTTTAATTATATAAAGGTTTGTGGAGAATAAGCGCAAGATATATAAGCTAGAATTTGCTAACACTAAAATAGAAACCATTTGAGAAAGAGATCAAAACAAACACAACCATGAGTTGCCGCTCATGATAACGGTTTTGATGAAATCAATCTTGCCGGATTGATCAGCGTTGAATGTCGAATTTTAAAGTTCTATTGTGAATTATAATTAAAGAGAGATAGCGTATCTAAGTATATAAGCATTTCGCTATTTTTCTTGAATATAAATTTGGAGGCAAAAAAAACAAAATGGATTTCCTAGTAAAAAACGCCCTAGACAGGCAACCAGAAGAAACGACATCACCTAGCAGTGCAATGGCCGCTAACATAGTGGTTCTCGGTGCAGGTGGTGCAGGCAACAACTCTATTACTCGTCTCATGAATATGGGTGGAGTAAAGGGTGCTAAGAGTGTCATAATTAATACTGACGCTCAGCATTTAGAAATGTCCAAAGCAGACCATAAATTATTGCTTGGATATCAACAGACAAAAGGACTCGGCGCTGGCGGATACCCAGAAGTCGGGCGAGAAGCAGCTGTCGCAAGCAAGAACGAGATTAAAGAATTTGTAAAAGATGCAAATCTTGTTTTCTTGACATGCGGACTTGGTGGAGGAACCGGAACAGGATCACTACCAGTAGTTGCAGAAATCGCAAAGAACGCAGGTGCTATTGTTGTAGCAACTGTAACAACTCCTTTTGATCTGGAAAAAGCACGCATTTTAAAAGCAGAAGAAGGTCTCGTTGAGCTAAGAGAGCACTGCGATACTGTAATTGTTGTTGATAACAACAAACTACTTGAATATGTACCAGACTTGCCAGTAGATCAAGCGTTTGGCGTTGCAGATGAGCTAATAGCTACAATGATGAAAGGAATTACAGAAACAATCACTGTACCTAGTTTGATGAATCTGGATTACGCAGATGTTAAATCTACTATGACCGGCGGAGGCGTAGCAATGATTGGTGTTGGTGAATCAGAAGGAAAGAACCGAGTAGAAGAAGCTGTTCACGACGCTATGAATCATCCACTCCTTGATGTCGATTATAGAGGCGCAAGTGGTGCATTAATCCACGTTACTGGTGGACCAAACATGACTTTATCTGAAGTCACAGACGCAGGAGATGCAATCTCAGGCGCACTTGACCCAAGCGCACAGGTTATATGGGGAGCAAGAATCGATCCACAAATGGAAGGAAAGATTCGAGTTATGACCATTATAACTGGAGTGAAAAGCCCAAATATCATGGGAAAACGCTGCAGCATAGCTGATACAGTTCCGACAACAACTACAAACCTACGCAGTAAACAGCCTCCCATGATGAAAGAGCTGTCAATAGATTACCTTTCCTAAATTCTCTAGGAAAAGCCATTCTGCTCAGGGCTGTATTAAGCCCTGGGCTCCCACCCTTTTTCTAATTAATTAGAAACTAAATAGCGTATAGCTTATGCTCAAATAAAAAACCTAAAAAAATAAGGTTACTCCAGGGGTTTTAAACCCCAGAGCTAAAGTATGTTTATTTCTTCTTGCTAACAGCCCAGTATGCTAATCCAGCACCGACAATTGCAAGTCCAATAATCCAGTATACCCACTGTGGTAGGTTTGGCATTGTTGGGACATCAGATACTGTTGTTGCTTCATCAGCTGAAGTATCAACAGGCTCATCTTTTATTGGGGCTGTGGTTGTTGATGGAACTGTTACAGTTTCTTTTGCAGCTGCGAAACCATCAGCAAGCTTCTTAACTGAAATGTCAGCAACACCTTTCTTAAGTCCTAGTAACTCAAGTCGAAGATCACTTAGACCATCGTCATTAAGATCAACATATTTTGGCCTACCAATTCTGAGTGTGTAATCCATAGGAGTTGAAGCAACTGTCACAACAGCCCAGCTTGCACCAATCTCTTTAACAGTCATGGTATGGCTTTCTGTGGATGTACCACCAGAGGAAGTTGCAACTTCCATTTTAACACCGCGGACTGAACCTTCAACAAGTGTCATTAAAGCGATTTCTACAGTTTCACCAGTTTCTGCATCAACTGACTCTTCGAACTTCATTGCAGGAACCGCAGCACCACCAGCACCGCCTCCGCCACCAGCAGGAGATTCAGGGCTACCAGTACCAGCAGTCTTGAACCACCATGTAGATTGAGTTGTCATAGGATTTCCTGCTTTATCAGTTGCACGTTGTGTAACAGTTACATTATACTGAGTATCTGAAGAAAGATCACTGGTTGGGTCGAAAATCCAGGTTATATTATCAACAGTAGACACAGTACCAGCAACTGTAGTGCCATCAGTTTCATTCACATAGAAACTACTATCCTCAGACATATTATTTTCATCCATATGATGATCGAAAGCTACAGAAATAATAGTAGAAAGAGTAGCTGTTCCTGATCCTGATTCTGGGAACAGAGAAGTTGTTACTACACTAGTATTACTATTATACACTTGGAACCACATATCTGAGTTATAATCAGTAGCTATACCTGAAGCACTGTTAGATGCATTATCATATGCTGTAACTTTGAATGTGTAATTACCAGTTGCATTTGGTACCCAATCCAACGTACAATTTATACTACCAGAAGCTGGAGGAGCAGTAGTAGTACAATTTGCTATAGTATCATTAATTGTAAGATTACTATTAGAAGCATTTATGATAGTAATATTAACCATAGTATTATTGTAGTAAGTATCATTCACAATAAATGATATGTTAATTGTATCCTTTCCTGAAATATACTTATTAGATGAATTGTTGTATCCTGGGTTTGAGAACACTGGAACATTATTATCAATTACGAACCAAGTAGAATCTTCATCAAGATTAGAAGCATTAACATATGTGCGTCGGCTTGCATTATCAGATGTGTTTACTCCAATTGTATAATTAGCATTCTGAGATGAATTAACTACATACAATCCAGAACAATTCCACCAGAAACCAGTAGAAGTGTTAGCATATACACAAGTTGTAGTCATATTATAATAACTAATACCTGCATTACCAGTTGCATTTAGAATAGTAATATTAACATTATCCAAATTCAAATCACTGTCATTTACCATAAATGAAATGTTAAGTATATCTCCAGCTTTGACAAAGTGACCAGTTGAGGTTGATAAATTAATAGCTGGCTGAGATGCATTTGGATCTGAACTATTTATGTAAATAGAATAATTACCAGTCATATTAATATACACTTCTTTATTTAAATCAGTAGAAAAGTTGTAAGTGCTGTCTTGTCCTCGGCAGGCCCAAGTCCAATTTCCATCAAGAATATCTTGTGTAATAGTAACATTAGTATTATTGACATCTGAACCACCACTTTCAGTAGAAGTATAGTTATAAATTAGAGTGAGTTCGCCTTCTGTTGAATTGTTAAAGTTAGCCCATAATGAAATATATGTGTGAGATTCATTAGTAAAAGATTCATTAGAAGAATAATTACAAATAAAACTAGTATTAGTAGCACTGTTATTTACAGTATTGTTAACTGGCCACTCATCACCAGCAGCACCATTAATGCTAACAATTTTTGCAGTCACAGCTGCGCTACTTACTAGAAGTAGTGTTAAAACAAGCAGAATAATCATTATTTTTTTCATGGAATTTACCATCTCTAAGGACGATAGTTACATAAGGTTTATATAGGTTACGTGGGTGACATATGTCATTAGTTTTAGAAACAATTAGCAAGAAACACACTCACTTGTGCGACATAACGAATTTAGAAGAATTTTCCTTTTTGCAAAAACCAAATCTTTCAAATTGCACAACTTGTTCAGGTTCAATTTTTTCAATAGCTTGCTCTGCAACACCTTTCAGGGTTTTTAAACCATTTTTGCCAACTTCCCCAGGAACTAAAACTTCAATTTTAATATTTTCTTCAGTGACCCATTGAATTTTATTTGTGTTTTGTTTAACATCCATTGAATCAAATTCCGCTTTTCCATTACCTAAATATTTGACATTATAGAGATCCTTTAATCGGAAGACTGTACCTTTCTTCAAAGACTTTTCATCATCAGCGCTGATGAAAAATGTGTCGCTTGTTTTCACTTTTCGTTTTCCGCGCTTTGGAAATTCTGGATGCATTTTTAATTCTGCGATTTTTCCAGGAGCATTCTTAACTTTTATTTTAATTGGATTTGGAACAAAGAAATAATGATCAACTTTCTCATCCAAAATTTTTCTGTTGATTCCGAAAATAGTTTTGTAATCAATAGTGGTTGAGCTCTTTGTCATGCGAACTTCCAATGCAAGTTGGCGCAAAGTCTCTGGCAAAATACCACGTTTCTTCAATCCTTTAATTGTTACAAGACGTGGATCGTCCCAACCAGTGACGTCACCGCTATCGATTAAGGGTTGGATTTCTCTCTTAGAAGTTGGAGCACCGCTTGTGTTGATTCTGGAATAGGAAATGATTTCTGGATTTTTATATCCAAGAAGTTCTCGCAATTTGTTTTGTAATTCATCACGTTGAACAAATTCATTGGATCGCAGCACGTGCGTTATGCCGCTCTCAGCATCAGCAATTGAATTTGCAAAATCATACAACGGCCACACGCGATATTTTTTCTTTTGCAATGGATGGCTATCTTCAGTAATTCTGAAAAGAGTTGGGTCGCGCATTACACTGTTTTTGGATTGCATGTCAGCTTTCAATCTGAGAACTGCTTTGCCAGGAGCCATATCTTTTAACATTTCTTTCCAAAGTTTCAAATTCTCTGCAGGCTTTTTCTTTCGACATTTGCAGTCAAGTGCATCATATCGGTTTTTTCGAGAAACTTCAACAGGGCAAGTGCAGATGTATGCATTTCCTTTGTTAATTAATTCCTCAGCTTTCTCATAAAAAAGATCAATGAAATCTGAGTCGTTTTTCCTCTCTCTATATATTATACCAAGCCATTCAATATCTTCAACAATTGAATCATAAAATTCCTTTTTCTCTTTTCCAGGATTTGTATCCTCAAATCGCAGGAGAAGTTTGCCCTTGTATTTCTTGGCGTAATACTCATTAAAGAAAAATGAAATTGCATGACCGATATGCATGTGCCCATTTGGCTCAGGTGGTAAGCGAGTTATAACTTTCCCCATTTTTGCATTTGGTAATTCAGGAAGTTCTTTTGGAGCTTCTACTTTTTCTTCAAAAAACTCTGGCCAAATTTTTAAAAGTTTTTCTTTTTGAGAATCAACATCAAGCGCGTTGATTTCTTTCACAACTAATGCAATCTTTTTCTGAAGCTCTGGAATATTTTTTTTCTGAGAAGGATCTTCACCAAGAACTCGACCAACAATAGCACCTGGATTAGCTTTGCCATTATGCTGAATTGCATTGGCAAGAACGTGCTTTTCAATAAGATTGTCGAGTTTCATGCGGTTGGATAAGTCTCTATAATATATAAAGATATAATAGGTCTATGAAAATTCTTATAAACTGAATTTGCATATGCCAATTGATACAATGGTAAAACACGAACTTATCGCATGGGTGAAAGATGGCCTTTCAAAAGGACATGAGCTAGAAAAGCTTTTGTCTCATTTGAAAACGCAAGGTTATCCTGATGTTGAAATTGTACAAATTCGACATCATGTGTCAGGTAAAAAACCTGCTGGAAAAACTAACCAAAAACTTTTGCAGGGACAAACATTCATGCACGTTCTGAGTTGGATTCCTGGAGTTTTCTTTGAACCAGAAAAAACAATGAAAGAAACTGCAGAGCACAGCAAATTAACTCACGTTGGTTTAATGGGAGCAATTTCAGTTACGATTTTATTCCTTTCTTTTATATTACAAAGAGTGCTTCTTGAAGGAACAATGACATTGCCTTCGCAGATTATGAATAAATTCACTTTGATAATTGCACCGCAAGGAAGTTTCTCAGCAGTAATTGGATTTGGTGGATTAACATTAACAGGAGTTCTTGGAAATTTAATTGTAGCAATTTTGCATTACTTCCTACCGTTGCTTGGTATCGCTTTTGTAGCTCATTTGATTTTGCACGGATTGTATCACAAGAGCACAATGTGGAAAGCTTACAAAATAATTGGAATTCCATTTGGAGCTTGCTCAATTGCAATTGGCTTAATCAATCTTATGATAATCCCAATTTTGTTTATTTCAGAATTAATTGGATCTGCAAGTTTCATTGCAAAAACAATAAATGCAGGAATGCTTGGCGCAATTGTACTTTTGATATTTTTCATAATTGTAATTTCAATGTACAGCTATCTAGCATATGCAATGGCAATGAAAGAAAAATATGAAGCAACAATGACATCAGCAATTTTCATATCACTTGTTTCAACAGCAGCAGTAGTGCTGGCGCTTATGCCTTTGATGACAATGTTTGTTGCGAGCGTGTTTTAGGTTTTTAATTTAGAAGGAATTTCTAAACGCTGGCCATCTCTAAGAAGATGGACTGTTTCTCCTAGAAGATATTTATCTGAATCGTGCTCTTTGTCAATTTCAGAAGCGAGTTTTGCATAAGCAGAAAGTTTGTCAAGACCACCGTGACATGGAATAATATGATCAGGATTTAACATATTAATTAAATCGCGATGATCTTCCTTGCCAGCGTGACCACTAACATGCACATCTCTGAAAATTCGCGCGCCATAGAATTGTAATTTGCTTTCAAGTGAATCTCGATTAGCAATGTTGCTTGGGTTTGGAATTGTTGAGCATGAAAAAATAACTTCATCCCCAGCACCGATTTTATAATCATATTCACCATTTGCAATCCGTGATAAAACTGCATTAGGTTCTCCTTGCCCGCCAGTGACAACAAAAATATAATCTTTCTTATGCTTCGCAGCTTCCTGCAAAACGCGCTTGCGTCCTTTGGTTCTTCCGTAAATTTCAACTTCGTCAGAGAAATTTCTAATACCACATTTCTCTGCAACTTTTGTATATTTTGCAAGAGAACTTCCGCAGAAACAAATGTTTCGTCCAAGTTTTTTAGCAACTTCGAGAATTGAATTAAGTCGCTCGATATGAGAACTGAAACAAGTAATTAGAATCCCAGCGTCGTCATTAAGAGTTTGTGTGAGAGTATCTTTTAGCATTTCTTTTGCAACAACTTCTGAAGGAGTTTTCGTTGGTTCTTCAACCCTGACTGATTCTACAATCACAGCTCGGACTCCTTCTTTCCCAATTTTTTGAAGACGTTTGTAATCAGGAGGAGCTTCAAGCGCTTGATAATTATCGAACTTGTAATCATTAGCATAAAATACAATTCCTTCAGAAGTGTGAAGCGCTGTGAAAGTTGTTTGAGGAGTTGAGTGAGTTACATGTAAGAATTCAATTGCAATATCGCCAAGCTCCAACACTTCTCCAGCATTCATTTCCATAAATTTGGTTGGCTTATCCTGCTCTTCTTTCAAAGTTTCTTTTACAATTCCGAGAGTGAACGGAGTTCCAACAATTGGAGCATTGTATTTTTTCGCTAGCTTGCCAATTGCACCAATGTGATCAAGGTGAGCATGCGATGCAATAATTGCAGAAACCTGCCCGCGATATTTGTTAAGAAGCTCATCGTTTGGAAGAACACCCAGTCGTGTTAATTCATCTGCATGAACTGGTTTGAGTTCTTCTCCCCATAACATAAGTTTGTCAAGGGCAATCCCCATATCCATAATTATGACTTGGTCGTCAACTTTGACAGCAGTCATATTTTTTCCACATTCTTCATATCCGCCAATGGCGAAAAGTTCAATACTCATAATAGAAAATACCTAATGGGGTTTATAAAGTTTTGTTGACAATGTGAGGTTAAAGTTACAAAATGTGAGGTTAACCTCACATTTGAGGGGTAAAAATCACTCAAATAACAAACTTGCGTATCCGACAATCTTTGTTTTCTCTCCAGTCACATCCCCAGATGTTGCGTATTTCAAAAGATGACCGGCTTGCGCACCCATGCGTCTTGCATATGACATTGCGGTGATTATTGGACCAGGTCCACAAATACTTGAAGGGGTTTTAGTTATTGCTTGATTAAAAGCAAATGGATTCAATTGCTCAATTGCTTTAATTGCTTCAGTATCTTTTTTCTCTGCCTGCTTCTGTGGTTCGTAATGAGTTAAATCAGAACTTGCAATAACTGTAACTTTCTTTTTCTCGCAAACCCTTGCAATTGCTTGACCAAGTTCTTGCGCAGTTTGTATATCTTGTCGCATCATGCAAATTGGAACAATATCAAACTTTGCTTTGTTCACATGTTGCAAGAAAGGAAGTTGAACTTCAATAGAATGTTCGTAAAGATGAGAGATTTCTTCAATATCAATAATTCCAGTTTCATCAACAAGATCCTGAGCAATTTGAGAATTTAACTTAACTTGACCGAGTGGAGTTGCCCAAGAATCAGCACCGCTGATTGAAATTGGAGAACCCTGACCAGTGTGATTTGGCCCAATGATAATGTAAGTCTTGGCTTGCTGACTGTATTTTATAACATTGTAAAGATGCGCAGCAACAGGACCGGAATAAGTAAAACCAGCATGAGGAGCTACTCCTGCAACAACCATTGGAAACTTTTTAGTGGGTGCTTTTGCTAAAACCCCAGGTCCAATCTTAGATTTAAAACAAGCATTCAACTGCTTTACAAGCTCAGGTTTTGTGCCAGCGTAAAATTGGCCAGCAACTGCGGGCGCTCTTACCATAATAAAATTGTAAAAATACTGGTTTATAAGTTTTACTTTTTACTCTTCTTCAGGAAAATCTTCGAATTCTTCAACAGTGTATTTGAAGTCAGCTGCTTTTTTGATTTTTCCTTGCTTCAACATAACTTCACGGGATAAGAGCCAGAACAACATTGACAAAGATTTCTTTCCTTTGTTATTTGAAGGAAGAATAAGATCAATATTCTGTGTCATGTTATTTGAATCGCAAAGTGAAATAACAGGAATTCCGATTTTCAAAGCTTCTGCCAATGCCTGTTTGTCAGCCCCTGGATCAATAACAAAAAGTAATTCAGGTTCGGTGTATTTTGAATAAGAAGGATTTGTTAAACTACCAGGCATGAATCTTGTGATAATAGGAGTTGTTCCGGTAAGATCACAGAATTTCTTTACAGCTGGTTTGCCAACATCACGAGCGCAGACAATCATAACTTTTTCTGGATTATAATTAGCAATTAAAGTGGATACAGCTCTTATTCGCTGATCAATTGCAGAAACATCAAGAACAGAAAGTCCATCAGGTCTAATTTTGTAAATGAACTTTTTCATATCATTTAATTTTCTTTGAGTTCCGATGTGTATACCTGCGGATAGATACTGATCTAGAGGAACAAGAGTATCTTGATCCTGTATTTCAGATGTTTTTTCTGCTTCAATTTTTGGTTCGTCAGTCATTTTAAATCCTTAATTTAGCCATTTTTGCTTTTGACTTTTCAGCTATTCTGATAAGCTCATCAAGTTTTGCAACTCGCTCGCCACCAGTAACACCCGTTTTGATAATGGGTGCAGAAAAGCCCACAGCAATATGAGCTATAGATGTATCCGCAGTTTCACCAGAGCGGTGAGACACTACGGGAGTGTACTTACTCTCAATAGCCCTGTTTATAACCTTTTCTGTATCGGTCAACGAGCCCACCTGATTCGGCTTTACAATGATTGCATTTGCAGATTTATGAGAAATACACTTCTCAAAAATCTGAGGATTAGTAACTGTCAAATCATCAGCAACAATTAAACAGCGATCTCCAACTCGCTTTCGAAGCTCAGTAAATGAATCGAAATCCCGCTCGTGGAACGGATCTTCAAGATAAACAATTCCGAAATGCTTGACAATATCTTCCATGTGATTGAGATGCGCTTCAGGAGTTTGCTTGTGTTCTTTTCTGTATGCATAAACATTCTTCTTAGAATCCCAAAATTGCGTAGCAGCAATGTCAAGACCAGGTTTCACAGCGAAACCAAGATGCTTCGACGCAATCTCACAAGCAGTTGAAACTGTTTCAAGAGCATTTAGATTCGTCATCCTTGGAGCCCAACCCCCTTCATCATTTCTTCCGCGAGTGAAATCAGGAATTTTATCATAAATTAATTCAAGAACAATTTTGTGAACAAGTTCATTTGCATAAATCGCATCTTTTATTCTCTTTGCACCAACAGGAATTGCAAGGAATTCCTGGAAGTCTGGACTACCTTTACCAGCATGCACCCCACCACCAAGAACATTTCCAAGAGGGAAAGGCATTGTAGGTTTGTTTCCAAAGATTTGATAGAATTGTTTCCCAGAAACAAGTGCTTTCAATTTTCCAACAGCAAGCGACAGTGCAACTGACAAATTTCCACCAAGAATTTCAAAGTCAGGATCAGTTTCTCTGAAAAGCGCATCAGTTTTATGATAATCAATCTCAACTCCAACAAATCTTTTTGAATATTTTGAATTGAATTGTTTTATTGCAGAAGAAACTCCATTATCAGGAAATGCTTTAACTTCATTTGCACCAGTTGAAGCACCAGAAGGAGCAGCAGCCATTGTGCTTTTCTTTCCTTTCCAGACCTCAACTTCAACAGTAGGATTGCCTCGAGAATCAACAATTTCACGAGCGCGGAGTTTTGTGATGGTCATAGTAGGCGATTATGAGCACCTGTATTTAAATTTAGGGATGAATCAAAACCTTTATAAGTTCTGCATATAACACAATAGCAGAAGCAATTTTAAAGTTTTACAAAGATTAAAGGTGAGGATAGTGGATAAAGAAAAAATGGATAAATGTTTGAAAGGTACAACCACTGTTGGTTTTGTCTGCAGTGACGGAGTTATTATGGCGTCTGATTCCCGTGCAACAATGGGATTCATGATTGCTGACAAAGAAGCTCAGAAAATATTTGCAATTGACGATCGCATTGCAATAACAACAGCAGGAATGGTTGGCGACAACCAAGCATTAGTCCGCTTAATGAAAGCGCAGATTGCACTTTACAAAATGGATGGAAAGAAACTAACAGTAAAGGCAGCAACAACATTGCTTTCAAATGTTCTTCACCAGAATCGCTTTTATCCAATGTTCGTCCAAAACATAATTGGCGGATACGACAATAAAGGAAGAATATTCGAACTTGATATGGCTGGAGGAATGAGCGAGAAAAACGTTTCATCAACAGGCTCAGGATCTCCAACAGCATATGGTGTGCTTGAAACTGGATATACAGAAACTATGACAATGGAAGAAGGTGTCAAGCTTGCTGTAAAAAGCATACACACCGCTCTTGAAAGAGATGCAGCAACTGGAAATAATGTACGCGTTTGGAAAATAAAAGAATCAGGAATAGAAAAGATCTCAGAAGAAACAATTAACCAAATGCGCGCAGAATTAAAGAAATAAAACAAGCAATCCTTTTGGGGTTTTACAATCACTTATTTAGGAAGTTGATTTAAATGACAGTATTTCTAGACGAAATTCAAAATGATTTACCAAAACAAGCACAAGTAGAAAAGGTGCAATTAGAGGGATCTAAAATTGTAATCTACGCAAATAAGCCAGATTATTTTTCAGAGAAACCAGAAATTGTTAGAGGAATTGTTGACAAATACAAAAAACGTGTTGATATTCGTGCTACTGCTTCAGCTCTTGTTGATCCAGACAAAGCAAAAAAGAAAATTATGGAAATGGTTCCAAAAGAAGCAGAAGTAACTGAGATTATTTTCATGAGCGGTGTAAGCCGTGTAATTATCGAAGCAAAAAAACCAGGATTGGTTATTGGAAAAGCAGGAGCAACTTTACGAGAAATTAAAAAAGAAATTAAATGGTCACCTCGTGTTGAGCGAACTCCAGTAATTCCTTCAAAGATTATTCAAACAGTTCGTCATGTTCTTTACACAAATGGGGAAGACAGATCAAAATTCCTCGCATCTCTTGGAAGGAAAGTTCGACCAAAATCAACAACTGGTGAAGAGGAAGAAAAATGGGTTCGTGTTACCACACTTGGTGGAGCAAGAGAAGTTGGAAGAAGTGCTATTTTCCTTCAAACACAAGATAGTAAAATTTTGATGGATTGTGGAGTTAATGTAGCAGCTCACGGACATAATGCATATCCTTATCTAAATGCACCAGAATTTGATTTGAAAATGCTGGATGCAATTGTTGTAACCCACGCTCACTTAGATCACTCCGGATTTATCCCATACCTTTTCAAGTACGGATATGAAGGACCTGTTTATTGCACACCAGCAACAAGAGATTTAATGACCTTGCTGCAACTCGATTATGTTGATATTGCACAGCGAGAAGGAAAGAAAGTCCCATTCACAAAAAAAGATATTCAAGAAGTTATCAAACATACAATAACTCTAGATTATGAAGAAGTAACTGACATAACACAAGATTGCAGACTTACTTTTTATCCAGCAGGACACATTCTTGGATCTTCAATGGCGCACGTCCATGTTGGTGACGGATTGCATAATATTATTTACACAGGAGATATTAAATTCGAAAATACAAATCTGCTTCAAGGAGCAGCAAGCAAATTCCCTCGTCTTGAAACACTTATTATGGAAAGCACATACGGTGGGAAAAATGACATGCAAGCTCCACGACAAGATGCAGAAGCAAAACTAGCAGAAGTTATAAAAGATACAATTGCAAAGAAAGGAAAAGTTTTGATTCCTGTTTTGGCTGTCGGGCGCGCACAGGAAGTTATGATTGTTCTTGAAAGACTTGCACGACAGAAAAAAGTTGGAGAATTCACTATTTATCTTGATGGAATGATTTGGGATGCAACCGCAATCCACACAGCTTATCCAGAATACTTATCAAGAAATTTAAGACAGCAAATTTTCCACGAGGACAAGAACCCATTCATGTCTGATGCATTTAAGAGAATCGGAAGCAAAAAAGAAAGAGAAGAACTTATTGAAAGTGGAGAATCAGCAGTTATTTTAGCAACATCAGGAATGCTTGCAGGCGGACCATCTGTAGAATATTTCAGACGGCTTGCTGAAAGTAAAAAGAATTCTATGGTTTTTGTATCATATCAAGCAGAAGGATCTCTTGGAAAGCGTATCCAGAAAGGATTTGACAGAGTAACTCTTGAGAATAATAAAGGACACAATGAAGTTGTTGAAGTAAAATTACCGGTTCATACAATTGATGGTTTCTCAGGTCACAGTGACCGAAGATCTCTTATGAATTTCGTAGGAAGATTAAATCCAAAACCTGACAGAGTTCTTGTGAACCATGGTGATAATATGAAGTGTCTTGATTTAGCAAGTTCTATACATAAAGCATACAAGATAGATACATACGCACCAAAGGCATTAGAAACAGTTAGATTGAGATAACGCCTAAGCTACTTCTTTAATTCTAAAAAAGTTAAATCAAACTTATTCTAGTGGATTTGTTGATACTGGATCTGTAGGAAGCTCTTCAACAGCAGATCGTATAGGTTCAGCACCACCACGGTGGATCTTTATGCTTGGTGGTGTGATGACAATAATATCATCTTTAATACCAGCAATATCCCCGCCAATAGCAGAGCAAGTTCTCTGAATTCGTTTAAGAGCTCGTTTAAGCTCCATCTTTTCAGCAACTAAGCTTGGTTTGACTTTGAGAATAACAACGTTATTCCTATCACGTAGTTGATCAAGAATTCCTTCAACGTCTGCAAAATCATTAAGATTTAAAACTCGAAGAACGTGAGCAGCGTCAGCTTTCCCACTCTTCCAATCAAGCTCGAGATACTTTGGCTCGCGCGATACATGAGTAGGTGCTCTGGCGCCTACACTTGGTTTTAATATTCTATCTAGTAATCCCTTCATTATAACTCCCCTCGGACATTATCATTATCTTGTTTGTTTATAAAGTTTTCTCAGGAAAAGTGAAGTATGTCACTTCTGTCCGCTTCCTGATAAAGATTCTACCATACTTAATGCTCGATATATGAATGTGCGTGTTGACATGTCAATATTTGTATCAACAGACATATCTTCAAGATGCTGAAGCGCCTTGTTTTTTCTAGATTCAATAGGTTCATTCTCGTTCTTAAGAAGTGAAGATACCTCTTGAGCTCTAGCTCTGACATTCTGTGGAACATAGTCATCGGCAAACAGTTCTGAAAGTGTTTCAACAACTTGATTGATTATACCTGGATTCATTTGTTTAACCTCTGCGAAATTAACTCGACAGCTTTATCTAAGGCCTTATTAATGTTATCGGTATTTGGACCATTGACTCCAGCGGCATTTGGATGACCACTTCCACTACCATCAATTATTTTTGCGACTTCTGGAACAATATCAACACCGAGATTGATATTCGTTTCATTTGAAAAAGTTCTCTTTGAACGCATGCTAATACGAACTTCTTTGTCTTTGTGAGCTGCTACAATTGCAACATCAGCACCGCTTCTTAGAATTGCGCGAGCTGTTGCAGCTTCAAAAGTTCCAACAACAGTAGTTGCAATAAGATAATTAGAAACTTTTTTGAATTTTAATCTCTGTTCTCCTTTCAATACAGCAATTCTTTCAGAGATATCTGGGATAAGTGAAAGAATATCCATAACTTCAGATGGCTCGATTTGATGTTCTTTCATAAGACTTGCCATAATCTCAAAAGTTTCAACACTAGCGAATCTGAAATGCGCAGTGTCTGTGATAAGTCCAAGAATAATAGCAAGCGCCATCTCTCGAGATACTTTAACACCAAGAAGTGGTAAGAGTTTGTGAACAAGTTCTGTTGTGCTCTTTGCATTCTCATCAACAATTTTATGATCAGCTGTTAATGATTCACCTTGAATTGCATGATGATCAATTATTACTTTAGGAACTGAACAATTGACAACAGTATCTGCATAAGATGAAAGTTGACCTGGAGTTGAAATATCAAGAAGAATTACAAGATCACAATCAAGTTTTGGATCAATAACAACTTCTCCACCAAGAACCTTCATAACTTTTTTTGAAAGTTTGCTGATGCTTTCTGCAACACCAATTATTGTTTCACAATCAAGTTGCTTCAAAGCTTCGGAAAGAGCGAATGCACTTCCAACAGCATCTGGATCAGCATTATGATGCGCAATAAAAATTACTTTCTTACCTGAATACTGCTTTAAAAAATCAGCAATTTGTTCCATCTTTACTTGGACTTTTCTTTTGCTTCTGGTTGTTTAGGAATAACTCCTTGCAACCTATCTTGAAGCGATTTTAATTTTTCAGAAAGACTTTTTTCTTGAGTTTGAAGTGATTTCAAACGAACATCAATCATGTCTTTCTTTTCATTCAAGTCTTTTGTAATAGATTCCTTGTCGCTTTTAATTAAAATTTGACCAACAGCTTTGTGAATCTCTTTGCTTTCTGACTTTTCAATTTCAGCAAGAGCCATTTCAATTTCTTTAAATTGAAGCTCTAATTGATACTTCTGACCAAGAATCATTCTAATGTTTTGTTGAGCTTCTTGGAATTCCATAACTTGTTTTTGCATTTCTGGGGATATTTCTTCTGTCATTTTTTAACCTCCAAACCTTGAGCAATTTGCACAAGGCGTAGATATGAATTTAATGCTGCTTTAAGAGCAGCGATGTCACTTGCCTCTATTTTGAAGACAAGAATTTTACCAGAAACAGAAGCATTCACAGAGAAGCGATTTGCATCGTCCATATCTGGCTTCAATGAATCAAGAACCCTTTGTGGGTTATCTGTCTCAAGTTTAACTTCTGCAGTTATCATCTTATTAACGGGAAGAAACCTTTCTGGCAATTGGTTGGCGCACTTTGAAAAAAATCTTGTAACCGCACTTAATACATCGGATACTACCGGAAGAATCTCTTGCCTCAGATGTAACTTCTCCACAGTTCCAACATTTGTAATCAGCCATTATTGTTCCTCCTTTTCTGAAGTTTTAACTTCTTTAGGTTGTTCAGCTTCAAAATCTTCAACATTTACAGGTTTATTTACTTTTTTATCAGTTGTTGATAAAGGTGCATAAGCTCCGCCTGCGAATTTAGCTCCGCATTTTGAGCATGCCCAAACACCAGTTGCAACTCTTTTTACAGAAATCATCTGACATTTTGGACAAGGATGCTTTGCTTTTGCAATAGCCTCAATATCTCTAACGCGAATCTTAATTTTTCGCCCGTACTTTGCACCATATCGTCCAGTGCTTCCTACTTTTTTAGTTGTCATTTGTTGTCTTAACAGCTGCTAATGCTGCCTCCACTTTTTGCCTGGTTTCAGTAGCGCGTTTGATAGCAATATCAATACACTTTGAAACTTCTTCTTCAGTCCAAGAACCGGAATTTGCTTTTTGCATTGCGCAAACCATGTTGTTATCTTCAATTGTTATGGTAAGTCGTGCATCAGCAACGTGTTCTTCTTCTAAAGTTGGATCCAGCAATATGTCACTACCCACCTTTATAAAAGTATTTGCAATTGGTTTTTTGCTAATTGGTAGTGGACCAAAGTCTGGAACAACAGCATTATGTAATGCGGTTATAGCTGCAATTGAAGAAGCATCCATGTAATTTCCATCATTATCCATAACATATGAATCAATGAAAACTGCACGAGTTTTAACTCCTGGTTCAATGCAAAGTTTTTCTAATTCAATACATTTTGATTCTCGAATTCCTCTGTCTACAACACGAGCAAGCTCAATAGCTTCCTCTGATGGGGGACCAGCTTGGAATTGTGGATCAGCTGCAGGAACAAGTTCTGCATTGGATGAAAGAACACCAACATCAGGTGAATCCGGATATGGTTCTGTTTCTCCAATCTTGATTCCGCCAGCAACCATTGTTTTTCCGAGCCAGACAGTAGCTGAACCTTCAGCTTGTCCATATTCGCCAACAATGATTTTAACAGGTCGCATTTCATCAAATGCTCGACCATCTGAACGTTTTCCAGACTTGATAAGAGCTTTTGTTGCTTTCTTTACAAGAGTTGGAACTATTTTTTTACTCATTTGTATCTCCTCCGTAGTGCATCTTGCTGTGCTTTATGTATCGTACTGCACCCTTGTATTGCATATTTCATAGCCTGTTGTAATTCTGCTTTAGTCATAAGACCATCCATTTGCATCAAAGTTATTTTGTTATCTTTTCCAGTTGTTGCAACTGGAACATCTGCTTGTCCGCAGTTATCTTCAAGACCATCAAGATCGAGAACAACTGTGTCAGCAATTTTTCCTGCTGCGCATGAAGAAACAAGATCTTTCATCTGAATTCCTGCATCAGCAAGAGCTACAGAAGCTGCAGTGAGCCCAGTTACTCTTGTTCCAGCATCAGCTTGAAGAATGTTTATATCAATCTCAATTGCTGATCTTGGATACTTGTCAAGAAGTATTACAGATTCAAAAGCTTCTCGTGTAACTTTTGCAATTTCTCTTGATCTGCGATCAGGACCTGGTCTTTTTCTGTCAGAAACAGAGAAAGGAAGCATACTGTATCGAACTTTTAGAACTCCTTTTGCAGGATTCATTACACGTCTTGGATGACATTCCTTTGGACCGTAAACAGCAGCAATTGCATGTGTTTTACCAAGTTCAACATAAGCTGAACCATCGGCTCGGTCAAGAACACCAGCTTCAATTTTAATGT
Organism: Candidatus Undinarchaeota archaeon; assembly: GCA_964567575.1. Taxonomy (GTDB): domain Archaea; phylum Undinarchaeota; class Undinarchaeia; order Undinarchaeales; family UBA543; genus UBA543. The sequence goes on along the minus strand of CAZMMZ010000005.1, from coordinate 31,615 downwards.
TTCTCATTTGATCAGCTGTTCGACCATCATTTCTTTTTCCATCGACCATTAAAGGTACGTCGGTTTTTGTTCCTCCCATTTTAAAACACCTCCATGTCATCTACATTATCTTTTTCTGGTTTCTCAGCACCTTTCAATTTTGGAAGAGCTGCTTCTCCTAGCTTTTTAACCTTTGGCACTGGCTTTGTAGCCGGTGTAGGTGCTACCGGAGCAGCTGGAGCTTTAGGAGCTACAGGTTTTGCTGGTGCAACTGGTGCCGGTGTTGCAGGTGCAGCTGCCGGAGCAGGAGCTCCACCATTAACTTTTGAATTTAGGAAAGTTTGTATTTCATCAGTTAGACCTTGTTTGTGTGCGTTCTTTTCAATCAATCGAATTGCTTCAATTGCAAGATCTGATCTGACTCCGCTTATCCAAATTCGTCCGTTCTGGCCAACAACAATTCTGCAACCAGTTTTATCTTTGAGCATTTGAATCATTGTTCCTTTCTTTCCAATTATTCTAGGAACTTTTGTTGGACTAATCTCTATGAGTTTTCCTTCATTTAATTTGTAGAGACCTCTGTCTTTCATTGTTAATCCAGCAGCCAAAGATTCAGAGACATTATCCACTTTTGCGAGGATAACATCACCAATGGCGTAGATATCTGATAGGCGCTCACTATTGAGATCAATGTAGCGCTCTACACCATTTGAAACTGAAAGAACTCCCGAATAATGGGAATTGATTTCTACATTCCACATTGAGAATGCAATATCTGTGATGACACCAATTAATAGGTCACCTGGCTTTGGAACATATTTTCCTTTAAGTGGAATCACTTTAAGAAAAGATTCCTTTGCGTCTAAGAGTCCAAGAACAGTTGAAAAAACACCTGTCCCTTCTCTATAAGTTCCTTCTCCTAACAAGTAGTCTCCTTCTGCGATTTTGTCGCCAGGAAGAACTAATTGTCTATTTTCTATTTGTAAAGTCATTTTATTTTTTATTTCTCCTTAATTATTTAATCGATTAAATTGTGCTTGCCCTTTTGTTTCGTTTTGAATTTCATCATAGAAGTCAGTTTCAAGTCCTGCAGGAATAACAACAATTGCTTTTAGGAATCCGTTGTCGTCCCATGTCTCTTTTTCAAGAGAATGGTGTTTCAACATTCCGTAAACTTTTCCAGTATATTCCGGCGGAACAATAACCTCTATTTTGAGCCTTTCCATACTTATTGGAATCAGTGGCTTAAGGTCTTGCACAATCTTTTCAACTTGATCCTCTGCTTTTACAGAAGGATTTATTGAAACGCGAGCCTCATCCATTGCGGTTTCGATTCTTTGAGGCGGGTGAGGCGTTTTGGTTTGTGGGTTGTATGCCTCTCGCGCGATTATCGCGATAATAGCTCGTTTCTTCTCATCCACCATTTGTTTTCTTTGTTCGGTGGTGAGTTGAACGCTACCTTTTGTTATGATTTCATACGCTACTTTTTCAACATCAGAAGTTCCAAAAACATCTTGCATGATAGTTTCAGATGCTTTGTCTCCTTGTCTAGCGTCTTTGTAAACTTCGTTAGCAGCAAGAACATCTCTTACACTAACATTCGGATCCGAATCCTTGAGTTTAACCGCAAGGACAGGGTCGACGTATATTTCGAAATTATGGCCACCTTGGCTAAAACGTGCAAGGACGGCTTTGTCGATACTTACCAATTTATTCTCCTACACAATCATCAAAATGAGATGAGTATGATTTTATTTTTTTACTTTCTTTACATTCCCAATTACTTTTAGGATGTAATCTTTTACTTTTTCTAAGCTGATTTTGTGGAACTTTCCTTTAAGATCAATGTATGCCACTTCGATGCTTTGTTCATTGAATCGTTCTTGTGTTCCTGTGTATAGTGCTTTTAAGCCTAGCTCAACAGCTTGGTCAAGATCCATTCCATCTTTGTATCCTTTCTCGAATATTTCTTTGACCTTTTCAATGCCTTCACCAATTGCAGTTGCATTGTACTCCCAGAATGATCCACTTGGATCTGTTTCAAAGAGCTGTGGTTTTCCATTGTCAACACCAGCAAGCAAGAGTGCGGTTCCGAATGGTCTGACTCCAGCGACTTGTGTGTGCAATTGCTTGTAATCACAGATTTCTTTTGTGAGTGTACTTACACCAATTGGTTCGTCATATGTTATCCTATGAGACTGCGCAATTACTCTTGCACGGTCTATAATCCTGCGACCATCAGCCACAAGACCGGAAGTTGCTGCACCCATGTGCTCATCAATTTGGAATAGCTTTTCAACAGAATGTGGAACCATAAGGTTTTCATTCACATTCTTGTCTGCAGCGAGAAGAACGCCGTCCTTGAAAACAATTCCAAGAGACACTGTCCCTTTCTTGACTGCTTCTCTCGCATACTCGACCTGATATAATCGGCCTTGTGGCGAGAAAACAGTTATTGCTCGGTCATATCCCATCATTTGTGGGGGTTGCATTTCCGTTCCCATTATTTATTCACCTCAATATAGTTGTATATAAGTTTAACTAATGAACGTTTGGTATTGATTTGTTGTATTTATACATTTGCTAAGAACTTCTCTTTCGCTTTCTTGATAGTTCCAGAAACACCTTGAACAACAAAAGCTGCTTCTGCGTCATTTAATTTTGTTATACTAGTCATTGAAGCAACAACTGTTTGAACTGCAGTATGTGAGCATCTAACAATTCCTTTTTTTGTTTTAGCATCATATTCAATAAGCCAAACATTTGTTTTTGATGCTCCAATATCCCCAAACATTTTTAGAATAGAACCTGTTATTGCTCTGACAATATCCTGTTCCTTGCTTGTGGTTTTTGATATTAAATCAAATACAATATAGCGCCAGTTTTCTTTCATTGTTGCTTTAATTTTGAATTTTGTCATTT
>CAZMMZ010000005.1:27172-28614 GCA_964567575.1 Candidatus Undinarchaeota archaeon | reverse complement strand
ATTTGTTTTGGTGAACGCATATCATAAATTGATTCTGCACCAGTTGTTATTACAAGCGGAGTTTTGTATTTCCTTGCAAGCTTTAGATTGAAATTTATTTTTGAAATCAATATCGCTCGCTTCATTCCATAAACTTGCAAAATGTCTTTCAAATTGATTTCAAGAGCTACATTATTTTTCGCAGCATCACGTGCTGTTGGTTGATCAACAAAAGCATGAGAAATCACATCAACATCTGACATCTGCGCAGCTGCTCTTGCAATTTGAACATCAGTTGCATCAACAAGAATAACATCAACATTTTTTCTATTTCGTTTTACTTGTTCTTTAAGTTCTCCAGCGCTTTTTGGTTTTAGCTCAACTGCTGCAAAAACATTTGCTTTTGTTTTTGATTTGATTTTCGCAAATTCTTCTGGATTGAATCGATTAGAAAAAACAACACCTAGACTCTTGATTGAGAACCTGCTTGCATCGAGGTCTTCTTTGAGTAAAGTTTTGTTGTGTATATCGTACATTTTATTTTTTGACTAGCGATTTTATTGTGAAACCAAGAATAATAACACCGGCGATGAGACATTCAAATGCATATGAGCAAGTTAAAATTTGAATACCACCTGAGAACGGACCAGATTGAGAACCTCCGAAAAAGCCTCCACCTGCACCGAATGGGCATGCTGGTTCAACAGCGCCAGATTCAGCTTGTTGAGATTTCACCATAAAAAAGCCGTAGAATCCATAACCAAGCAAAATCATACCAACTAATACTGTTACAATTAACAATACAACCTTTTGTTCCATGAACTCAACTATGAAAACCGCGCTTAAATTATTTTCCCCTTTTGGTTTTGTGTCCTTGTGTTCGCATTCTTTTTGCAGCGCTAGTTAAACCTCGGTTTACACGACGTGTGTGCTGCTTATCGCAAATCCAGTTAATGTTTTTGTCTGACTGAATTTGTGGATGCATTGGATCAACAAGAATAACTTCATACCAAACGTGCTTTCCATCATTACCAGCCCAATAAGAATTCAAAACTTCCATGTTTGGATATTTTCTCTGAACTCGCTCTTCAGTAATGAGTCTCTTGCTCTTTCCAGGGGTGAAATGTACTCCTTGTTTTGAAGGCTTTCTGCCTTTGTTTGGTCTTGGTCTTTTCCTTCCACCTTTCTTTACACGTGCTCGGACAATTACAAAACCTTCTTTAGCTTTGTATCCGAGAGATCGTGCACTGTCGAGTCTTGTTGGTTTTTCAACTCTCAAGAACGCTGGCTCAGAACGCCATTGTATCATGCGCTCTTTCCGCTCTGGAGTCTTATTACTCCTATTAAATGAAGTCTTTAGATATTTGTAAAATCCCATTTTAGTTAATTCCTCTATTTCCGCTCAGGCCAAAGCCATCAACGCAACGGACGTATCCGCAAATAGGGTAAATTTTATCAAAAGG
>CAZMMZ010000005.1:1952-27072 GCA_964567575.1 Candidatus Undinarchaeota archaeon | reverse complement strand
TATATAGAGCATTAACATTTTTATCAAATAAATTAAGACTGTAATGATATAATAAAGTTACTCACATCCAGCGATCTTCCCAATCTTCAAAAGAATCCTCATCAATTTTAATATCGGATTTTTTCTTGTGTTTAACTTCACCCATTTTTTTATAGAAATAAAAACCAAATCCAAGACCTACTGCTAAACCAGCAAGATGCGCTGCATTTGCAGTTCCGCTTGGCAAAAACAATCCCACGAAATCACCAATTGCCCAAAAGACTGCAGCTAAAGCCATTGGCATTGGAAACCCGAAAACCCATACAATCATCTTTGGCCTGAGAATTGCGAGCATTCCCATAACCCCAAAAATGGCTCCAGATGCACCAAGAACTGCTCCGTAAAGAGGAATTGAAACAAATGCAGATGCAAATCCTGCAGAAATATACAGAATCAAAAAACGTTTGCTGCCAATTAATTTTTCAAGAATTGTTCCGAAAAGCGCTAGCGCGAACATGTTGTAAAGAAGATGAGTTGCTGAGCCGTGGAGAAATGCGTGAGTAATTAAAGTCCAAGGCCGATACCAAACTGTGTCAGAGACTAGTACAAAATTTCTTGTAATACCTCCAAAAATAAGTTGTAATAGAAACACTATAACGCAGATTACAAGAATGCGAATTGACCACCACTGGAGACGTGAGTTAGTTTTCATATTAGTAAGTTGAAAAATACAATTTTTGACTTTAAATAATTAGGGCTATGGACAAAAGTCAGAAAAATAGCGATAACTTTAAAAGCTCAATGGACTAAGCTGGAATATTGTGAGACTAGACGAAAAAATTCTTGACTATGTGAAGAGAACAGGACCCTGCACCCCGATTGAAGTGGCAGGTAGGGTTGGTTCTGATTCTATTATAGTTGCAGCAATTCTGGTAGATGCAGCTAGTCAGCAGAAGATAAAACGATCAAAACGAAGAGTAGCGGGCAACAGATACTATTACTACCCAGAACAAGTTTCACAATTACAAAAAAGAATTAATTCTATTCTAACTCCGCAGGACAAAGAAATGGTTCAACGCATTATGAATGAAAAAATAATGTGCGAACTTTCAATATCGCCACAAGATATTAGCATTCTTTCAGGCCTTGAAGATTTGATTCAAGGATTTACTTTTGAATATGATAATAGAATTGTACGAGGATGGAGTTCTCCAAATATTCCAGAGGAGAAAGCACGCGAAGATGTTTTGAAGAAAATAAAACCAGCAGCAGAGGTTGTAAAAGAAGAGCCAAAGAAGGAGCCACCGAAACCTGAACCTAAACCCCCTTCCAAAAAAGAACCTGAAGTTAAAAAAAAAACCCAAATCACGAAAAGCCAAAGGAAAGCAAAAAAGAAACAAAACAGGAAAAGCTCGAGCCAAAAAAACCAGAAAAAGAAAGCCACGAGAAAAAGAAAACCGAAGAAGACATCAAAGAAGAAATAAGGCGTGAAGTTCTAGCAGAAATTAAAGGAAGCTTTTTAGATAATGTATTCCATGCTCTTGAAAAGCAGAATATTGATATTAAAGATCAGAAAACTGTGAAGAAGGGAAGTGAATACGAATTGGACGCGCAGGTCCCAACAGTTCTTGGAACTCAGCATTATATTATCAGAGTTTATGACCGCGGGAAAAAGAAAGTGGGTTCAAAGGATATCTACAGTCTGGGCATGGATGCTGTGTCAAGAAAAACTCCAGCAATTGCTATAAGCTCTACAGGATTTGCTAAAACCGCTATCAAGAAGTGGAAGGAAGAGCTTCAAGGTTTCCTCACACTTATGACAGCTGATGATCTTGAGATTAACGAATGAACAAAATTTTTTACAATGACATTGAATTAGAAATTTTTGAGCAAGTTTATGAACCAAGGGAAGATTCGTATTTGCTTGCTGATAATTTGAAAGTAAATGAAGGAATGAAAGTTCTTGATATCGGAACTGGTTCTGGTTTGCAAGCAATTATTTGCGCAAAGCAAGGAGCAAATGTTATTGCAACTGATATTAATCCAGAAGCAATTAAATGCGCAAAGAGAAACGCAGAGAACACTGGAGTTGCAATTGAATTTCTGCAAGGAAATTTGTTTGAACCAATTAAAGGAAAGAAATTTGATTTAATAATTTTTAATTCACCGTATTTGCCAGAAGGAAGTGCTCCAAAAGAAAAAACTCTTTTGGATTTGAGCTACGCAGGAGCTGATAAAATAAATATATTCTTAGATCAATACAAAAATCATTTAGAACCAGAAGGCCGCGCACTATTGGTTCATAGCTCGCTTTCTAAGATTAAAGTTCCTGGGAAAATTATTTCTGCAAAGAAAGTTGCATTTGAAGAAATTGTGCTGTCGGAATTGGAATAAAGTTTCAAAATTCTAATCTTTGTTTTGATCTTTTTGATAATCTTCCACTTCTTTTTTACCTTCAGATGTTATTCTGTAAACAAGAATGTTTTGTGGCCTTGTATAATCTTTCGTTTTCTCAATTAGGTTTTCATTTTCTAATTCTAACAATGCGTATGGCATGAATTTAGATTTTATGTCAAGACTATTTTCAATTTCTGTTCTTGAAAGTGTGTGGTCTTGTGCATTTAGAAAAATAAGAATTGTACGAAAACGCTCTTCTAGTATTTCATTTCTATACCTTCTTCTTGAGAGATTATCTCTTCCTCTTTCTTTTAGCTTTTCAACTGCGTTTATTCCTTTTTTTGTTATTAAAAAAATTCTATATTTATGCTTTGTATCTCTGACAAATCTGCCAGCCTCTCCAGACACACTAATATTTGCACTCCCTTCTTCAATGAGGTTTTTCCTTTTTAGATTAGATAGGCAGGCTTGTACCCCTCGCTTAAATTCGCCTGAGTTTATCATATACGTTTGAGTTACATCTACAGGATACTTGCGAGGCGGATTTATTAACAAGTATGCGTAATAATACAAATGTTCTAATATCTTTTCTTCACTTGTTGTTAAAGTTCTCCAAATTGCCATCTATAACATCCTATTCTTCTCCATACTTTAAAACTCTGCCGGACTGCGAAGCCCTGATTATAATTTTATGAAAATATAGGGCGTCCCAAAGAGTATGTGGGTGGTAACCGTCTTGCTGGCTCTGTCTCGCCACAGAGGATGGCGAGAGGGCATTCGCTTCGCGAAGCCCTGATTTAAAATTTGTTAAAATACTGGTGCGTCTCAAAAGATTATGTGGGTGGTAACCGTCTTGATGGTAATTATGGTGCCCGTCGAGGAAGTGGTGGAAGACGGTCAAGACTCCTCCTCTCCTCTACGAACATTTTTATCTTTGAGACGCGCCGAATGGCGCATAAAAGATTAGTAATAAATCTTCACACACCGAAGTATATACTCAAGGATATACTATATAAGTATTTCTTTAATTCCCAAATTTAAATCCAAATAAATTCCCTAATCGTTCACTCTTTCTCCAAAATCAATCCCAAAACATCATTATCTTTTAATTTATGTTTCAAGTGAACTTTCTGTGAATCGAATTTTGCACTTGGCCCCCAAAGTTCTGCATATCTGAATCTTTTGATAAATGATTTGTGCAATTGCTTGCACACATCTTCAACAGTTGCACCGTCTTTGATTATCAATGGTTCTTCAAGATCTGCTTTCTTCCCTTGCTTTTTCATAAAGATTCTAATGAAACCAAGTTTTTTGAAAATCATTTTGCGAAGCTTATCAATATTTTGACCATTATCTGCGGAAATTGCAATATCGTATTTTATTTTTGGAAGGATTTTAACTGCATCAATCTTATTCAGAACTCGCAATGCAGGGACATACTTTCGATTTGCAACAACTGCATCTAGAAAATCATCAAAATTTAACTTACCGCGAGCTGAAACATGAACATTCAAATAACCGAATTCTGTGAGAACATCTTTAATTGATTGCTTGTCAATTTTAACAGAACTTGATTTGTCAATTGTGATTCCACCATACATTCGCTTTTTGATTGTAACTGAAGGTTCTTTTTGATCAAGTCGGAAGTTGGCTTCGTGCAGTTCCTTTTCCATTCTGGCAAGCTGTTCTGGTTTTGTAGCATCAATAAGAAGAATAACAAGATCTGCATTTCGGATAACTGAAAGAACTTCTTTCCCACGGCCTTTCCCACCAGCTGCGCCTGACACAAGCCCAGGAACATCAAAGACTTGAAACTTTGCGTGATTGTAATTCATCATTCCTGGAACAACATTCAAAGTTGTGAATTCATATGCGCCAACAGGAGATTCTGCATTTGTTAATTGATTAAGAAGAGTTGATTTGCCAACTGAAGGAAACCCAACAAGAATTACAGTGGCATCGCCGGTTTTTCGTAGACCATAACCAAGACCCTGCGCCTTACCAACACTTGCTGATTTCACAAGCTGTTCTTTCAAACGCGCGAGCTTTGCTTTGATTTTTCCAATATGGTGCTGAGTAGCCTTGTTGTACTTGGTTGTTACAAGTTCTTCTTCAAGTTCTTTAATCTCGTCCTCTACACCCATATCAAGATATAGAATTGTTGTTATATTATAAAGATACTGGTTTTCAGAAAGGTTTAAAAGAAAACGAAGATAAAGAGGATATATTATGGCAAGAAAAAAGAAGAACAAAACCGAAAAGAAAGAGAAGAAAACAAAGTTTGCTACAATTGTATGCAGAAACTGTTGAGCATATGCAGGACAATTTGATTATACTGATAAGGAAAATTATAAGCAAAAAGTAGCAGCAGGTGTTAGGAAATATGCTGTTGATACGTGCGAAAAATGCGGAAATGGTGAAAAATTTTTGATAGTTGTAAAAGGGAAAACAAGAGACACCATAGGGGTTTGATAACACAACTTTTATAAACAAGAACAATCACGAGTGACAAATGTCAATATGAAGAAAATAGTAGCACTTTCAAATCTCGTAACAGATATTATACAAAATACTAGCGATGAGCATATACAAACCCTTGGCTTTACAAAAGGACTCTTTCATATTGCAACACCAGAGCAATCAGCAAAGCTTGCAAAAGAAATTGAAACTGGTTTGAAAATCCCTGGCGGGTCAGCAGCAAATGTTGTAGTCGGTGCGAAAATGCTCGGAGCACAAACCGGACTTATTGGAACAGTTGGAAACGATAGCATCGGCCAGCTTTATCATAGTGATATTAAACAACGAGAAGTTGAATCATACATTACAGACAAAGAAGGGCAAAGCGGAGTCTGCCACACATTCATAACTGAAGATGGAGAACGAACTTTTGTTCTGGACTTCGGAGTTTCACAAGAATTTGAAATAAATGAAACTCAATTTGAAAATTCTCAAATTTTTCACACAACTGCATACGAGCTAAGCGGTGCAAATGAATTAACAAAAACCGCAATCGAGCTCGCTAAATCAAAAAATCTTGAAATCAGTTTTGATCTTGCAGATCCAGGAGTTGTGAAAAACTTCAAAGAAAATATTCAACAAACAATTAATGGAATTGATATTTTATTTGCAAATGAGGAAGAAGCAAAAGAATACACAGGATTCAGCGAACCAGAAGATGCTTTAGAAGAACTTGCACGAATTGCAAAAATCGCAATTGTAAAACTCGGAGCAAATGGATCAATGATACGATGCGGTGATGAAATCCACAAGATTCCGGTTGTGCAATTGGAAAAACTTGTAAACACAAATGGCGCAGGCGATGCCTACGCAGCTGGTTTCCTTTCTGCATATGCAGCTGGGAAAACTTTGAAAGAAGCTGGAGAACAAGGAAGTTCATTTGCAGCACGCGCTTGTATGAGTGATGGCGCACGAATTTCTGAATAGATTATTACAATTTCAATTAAAGGACTTAAGTCCCTTCGCGAAGCGAATGGGACTTCATGTCGTATGCGCTACACTCCGGAGCGCCATCATAGGATAAGGCATAAAAAGGATAAAATGAAAGAGTAACGGAGATGAAGAAAGACGAATGGCTTGAAGTTTGTAAAACAATAGGAACCAAAACAACAAACGAAGTTATGAAATTTTACAAAAAGCAAACTGGAACTGAAGAAGTTGGACGAGGTTATGGCGGCGATATGACAATGGTTGTTGATAAAGTTGCTGAAGATATTATAATTAAAGAATTAGAAAATACAAATGAGAATATTAAACTCACAACAGAAGAAGCAGGAATTGTAGATATTGGAAACGGAGATGCTGATTACCTTGTTTTTGTAGACCCGCTTGATGGCTCTTTTAATTTCAAAATGGGGATTGGGTATTTCGGAACTTCAATTGCAGTTCTTGATGCAAAGAAAAATGTTGACATTGTTGGTTACACAAAAAACTTTGTGAGCAAATCAGAATACTATGCAATGCTAGGACAAGGCGCTTACAAAAACAGTGAGCGAGTTTACACCAGCAAAAAAGAAACCCCAGAAAATGTTTTACTTGAATGTTCATACAAAGCAGATTTTGATAGCATTAAAAAAATAACAGACATCTTCCACACAGCTCGCCATTCAAGATTAGCAGGAGCAGTTGCAATAGATTATTGTAAAATTGCAAGTGGATCTTTTGAATCGCTTATTTACGCAGGCTCAAAAAGATACCTTGATGTTGTTGCAGGAAATTTTATTGTAAAAGAAGCAGGCGGCGTCATAACAGATTTCAAAGGCAATGAAACAATTTACAAAGGAAATGAACTTGTTGCAAAGAATTTGTTGGTTTGTGGAAACGCGAAGATTCGAGATTATATTTTAGGAACTAAAAAATGATTACAATAGTTTTGATAGAACCACATTATTCAGGAAATATTGGCTCTGTGTGCAGAGCTATGAAGAATTTTGGTTTTACAAAACTTGAGATGATTAATCCGCATGAAATTACAGATGAAGCAAGTATGATGGCTGTTCATGCGAAAGATGTTTTGCAAAATGCAAAGCATTCCAAGAAATTTAATTTCAAAAAGTATGATTATGTTATAGGAACCACTTGCATTGAAACAAGCAAGGATGATTACTTCCTGCGTATGACCACGCAGCTTAGCGATTTGAAAGGAAAAATTAAAAATAAGAAAGGAAAAATCGCAATTGTGTTTGGTCCAGAACCTGATGGACTTTCAAATGATTTTCTTGAACAGTGTGATATTATTACAACAATTCCAACTTCTGCAAAGTATCGAAGTATGAATTTATCACATGCTGTTGCAGTAACATTGTATGAATTATCAGATTTGAAACAAACAAGTGATAGTCGATTAGCAGGTGCAAAAGAAAATTCTTTGATTAATCAAAACATGAAAGAGATTATGAAGAAAAGTGGTTATCCGGCAGAAAAGCACAAAGTATTTAACACAATGTTCAAGAAGATTCTTGGGAGAGCTGTAGTAACTGGACGGGAAGCAAATACATTAATAGGAGTTCTCAGATATATTAAAAAATCAATTAGAGGTAAAAAAATAAAATGTCAATATTAGCAGGCGGAAGCACAACTACATTCCAAACAATGATCAACTGGGGCATCATGTTATTCCTTTTCATGTTTGTCTTACCAAAGCTTTATTTCTACCAGATATTTTCAAAGCTAGAATTATCTGCAAAAAAGCTTGAAGCACTTTCTGCAAAAGCTCAGAAAAAACTTTTGAAACAAACTGGAAAATTAGCAACAAGCAAGAATGCTTCTAAAGATATACTTAACAGATTCATTGATTTCTTCATGATTCCACCAGTAAGTATTGACCCCTTTGGAATTGTAAAGAAACTCGAGCAGGTAATAGATACAAGTGAGGAACGATTCAAAACAGTTGCAAAACAAATTGCACCAAAAGCAAACAGCGAAGAGCACATGAATGTTGATATGGGTTTGCAAGCTGCTACAATGCTTCACACTCTTTCAAAAATTGTAAGACACTTTGTAGAAACTGCAAAGAAATTCAAAAATCTGCAAATTGCTATGATAATTCAAATGCAATTGCCAATAATTGAGAAAATGGCAGAAGCAGAATATGATGGCATGGAAACATTCCTCAGCGGACTTCCAATTGGAGATGCCGCAGGACCATTGACAATCGCAAGCATGCTTGATAAAGAAGGTAAAGAAATTGCTCCTGATGTAGTTGCTATTACAGAAAAGAAATGGGATAGAAACATCACATTCATTAAAGCAAAAGGACCAGGCGGACGCCTTGGTAAACTTGGACAAGCCATAGAGAACGCTTGCAAAGGCAAAAAGATCACAAGAATATTCACAATTGATGCTGCACAGAAACTAGAAGGTGAGAAAACCGGTTCAGTTGCAGAAGGTGTTGGTGTTGCAATGGGTGGACCAGGAGTTCAAAAGTCACAAATTGAGAATGTTGCAGTAAAACTTAGTATCCCTATTGAAGCAATTGCAATAAAAATGAGCGGATTCCAAGCAATAAAGCCAATGACTCTTAGTGTATTGAAAGGTATTGACAAAGCAAAAGACATGCTCAGAATGCGTGTAGAAGAAATGCCAAAAGGTTCAAACCTAATTGTGATTGGTGTAGGTAATACGTGTGGAATTCCTAACACAAACAAAAACTTAAATACTACTATAAATGCGATAAAGAAGGAAGCCAAGCGGAAAAAGGCAGAAGAAAAACAAAAGCAAAAACGTGGCTTCTTCAAGAAAAAGTCTAAAGGCGGAGATTATGATGACGATGATAACATCCCATCAGGATCTGCATCAAGACTTGGAATGTTCATGGCATTCATGCATTCCCGAATATTTAGAGGTTAAAATAAATGGGTGAACGACGCGGAGGAATATACGCAAGATTTGATGCAAGACCAAATTGCAGAAAGAGCGAGCGCAAGCCAAGAAAAGGTTATGTGAAAGGTATTCCTGGTCTTCGAATTCACCACTTCCACACTGGAAACAGAAAGGGAGAGTATAATACTGAATTATCATTAGTTACTGAACACGATGTGCAAATTAAACACAATGCTTTGGAAGCAGCTCGTATTGCATCAACAAAAACACTAACAAAACAACTTGGAGATTTAAATTATCATCTTCTTATTAGAAAGTATCCACACCACGTGCTAAGAGAAAACTCAATGGCAACTGGTGCTGGAGCTGACCGTTTCTCAAGTGGAATGAGTAAATCTTTTGGTAGACCAGTTGCATGTGCAGCTAGAATTAGACGCGGAAGAAAAATCATGAGTGTATTCGTGGATAAAAAAGATGAGCTTGTTGGTAAAGACGCACTTCGAAGAGCAAAAATGAAATTCCCTGTAAAGTGCAGTTTGAAAGTCGAGAAAGTAGCAGAAGCTTAATTATTGAATTCTCCCTAAACTTATTTAAATTAACATTACCTAGTGCGCACAGGTATCAAAATGGATTACATTGTATGGTTCAAAGATTTGAATAAAGACAGCATACCAGTAGCTGGTGGCAAAGGAGCCAATCTCGGTGAGATGGTTAATGCAGGCCTTCCAGTACCAGGCGGGTTTGTTGTTAGTGCTCAGACCTACAAAAAATTTGTAGAAGATGAGAAAATTAATGAAGATATTAATGAGGTCTTGAAAGACCTTGATGTTGAAGATAATGACAAATTACAGAATGCTGCAGAAACCATACAAAAAATAATCAAAGGCACTGCTATACCTGAAGATGTACAAGAAGAAATTAAACAAGCTTATTCTCAATTACCAAAATCATCTGAAATTATAATTGCAGGAACTAATCAAGAACCAGGACAATATGTTGCTGTGCGTTCTTCTGCAACTGCTGAGGATTTACCAGGTGCAAGTTTTGCAGGACAGCAAGCAACGTTCCTTAATATCAAAGGCGCGACAAATTTAATTGATGCTGTACGCAGTTGCTGGGCTTCACTTTACACAGCACGCGCAATTTATTATCGTGTTAAAAAAGGTTTCAAACATGAGGATGTTTTAATTTGTGTAATTGTTCAGAAGATGATTGATTCTGATAAATCAGGAGTTATGTTCACAATCAATCCAGTTGACAATGATAAAGGAAAAATTTCAATTGATTCAGCGTGGGGACTTGGAGAAGCAATTGTTGGTGGGCAAGTTACACCAGATCATTTCCTTATTGATAAAGAAACAATGCAGATTGTTGATAAAAGAGTTTCAAAAAAAGATTTCATGTATACACGGGATGTCGGAACTGGAGATACAACTAAAGTCACTTTAACAGATGAAACTGGATCAAAAAGTTCCTTAACAGATCATGAAGCTTTAAAGCTTTCAGAAATTGGAAAGAAAATTGAGGAACATTATGGATATCCTCAAGATATTGAATGGGCAGTTGATGATAATAAAATTTTCATTTTACAATCAAGACCAGTTACAACAATGGGAGATGACAAACCCCAAGAAAAAACTGAAGAAAAACCAGAAGCAGCCGCACCAGTAATTGAATCAGGTAGTGATGCTATTGTAAAAGGTTTTGGAGCAAGTCCAGGAATCGGTTCTGGAAAAGTTAAACTTATTGAAGAAGTGAGTGAACTGGACAAAGTTCAGAAAGGAGATGTTATGGTTTCAAAAATGACAAACCCAGACATGGTTCCTGCAATGGAACGAGCAGCTGCAATTGTAACAAATGAAGGCGGAGTTACTTGCCACGCTGCAATTGTTTCTCGAGAACTTGGAATACCATGTATTGTTGGAACAGGAAATGCAACACAAGTTTTGAAAGAGGATCAAGAAGTTACAGTTGATGCGAGGAAAGGAGAAGTTTATTCAGGAATTGCAGAAGGAACAGAACAGAAAGGAAGCCCAGTATTAGAAACTGCTGAAAAGATTCCTACAAAAACTAAAATTTATGTTAATCTCGGAATCCCCAGCAAAGCAAAGGAAGTTGCAGCACTACCAGTTGATGGTGTTGGTTTAATGCGAGAAGAATTCATAATTGCAACACAAGTTAAAGAGCATCCACTTGCTATGATAGAACGCGGAGCAGGGCAAGAATTTGTTGACAAACTTGCAGACGGAATAAAAGAAGTTGCTGAAGCTTTCAATCCAAGACCAGTTGTCTTGCGACTTAGTGATTTCAAAACAAATGAATACAAGGACTTGAAAGGTGGAGAGAAATTTGAGGAGCATGAAGACAATCCAATGCTCGGCTGGAGAGGATGTTCACGATACACTTCTGAAAAATACCAAGAAGCTTTCAAACTAGAACTTAAAGCAGTCAAGAAAGTTCGCGATGGAGGATTGAAGAATGTCTGGGTCATGTTACCATTTGTCAGAACAGTTTCTGATGTAACTAAAGTTACAGAACTGATGAAAGCAGAAGGATTGGAACGAGGAGAAGATTTCAAACTCTGGATAATGGCAGAAGTCCCTTCAGTTGTTGTTCTTGCTGACAAATTCGCACCACTTGTAGATGGATTCTCAATTGGCAGTAATGATTTAACACAATTAACAATGGGAGCTGATCGCGATTCTGAAACTCTTGAGAGACTGGGTTACTTTAATGAACAAGACGAAGCAGTTCTCAGATCAATTGCTCGTTTAATAAAACTCGGACACAAAGAAAACATAACAGTTTCAATTTGTGGACAAGCACCATCAACAAAACCTGAAATTATAAAATTCCTTGTTGAAAAAGGAATCAATTCAATTAGTGCAAATGCTGATGTTGCTGTGCAAACAATGAAAATAGTTGCGCAAGAAGAAAGCAAAATCACTCTTGCAAATGATGAACAAGCAGAACCTGCACCACAAGTTGCTGCACCTGCCCCGAAACCAACTCCTGCGCCAGAACAGCCAGCACCTGCACCAGTAGAACCAGTGCCTGAAGCACCAACTGCACCTGCTGATGAAAACGAACTTCAAGATCTTGAAGATAAATTAAAGAATCCAGAATCACAAGAAAAAGAAGGGATTATTGACAAAATTGAAGATGCTGTTGAAGAAATTGGAGAGAAAGTAACTGGGTTGTTCCATCACAAGAAAAAGGAAGAACCTGAACAAGCACCACAACCAGAGCAAGAAGAACAGCAATAGCTAACATTTTTATACCATAACTTGAAGGAATTTATTATGCAAGAACAGATTTTACAAGCAGTTCAGGAAAGCAATGCAAAAACAATTGGACTGCAAGTTCCAGAAGGCCTAAAGAAAAAGGCAGTAGAGTGGGTACAAGAAATTGAAAAAACTGGAGCAACTGTTTATTTATTTGCAGGGCCATGTTACGGAGCTTGCGATTTGTGGGACTGTGAAGCAAAAGAATTGGGTTGCGAGCTATTGATTCACGTGGGACATTCAGATTTGGGAATTGAAACAAAGATTCCTGTTGTTTACATTGAATACCAATCTGATATTGATATTTCAAAAATTGCAGAGAAAGCTGCAGAGCAAATTGAAGAAAAGAAAATCGGATTAGTAACAACTGTTCAGCATGTGCACAAACTCGACAGTGTTAAACAAATTCTTGAGAAAGCTGGAAAAGAAGTTGTTATTGGAAAATCAGATTCACGTTCAAAATATCCTGGACAAATTCTTGGATGCGACCCAGGTGCTGCACTTAATGCAGAAGCAGATGCTTATCTTTACATTGGAACTGGAAATTTCCACCCAATTGAAATTGCACTTGCAACTGGGAAAAAAGTTTACATTGCAGATCCAGAAATGAATGAAATTAGAATTCTTGAAGATGAAAAGGAAAAGTTTTTGAGAAAAAGATTTGCGAAAATTGAAAATTCAAAAACGGCACAGAAATTCGGAATCCTTGTTAGCATAAAGCCAGGACAAAACCGCAAAGACTTGGCACTTAAATTAAAGAAGCTTTGTGAAGAAAAAGGAAAAGAAGCACAGATTATTGTATCAGATTTTATAGGCCCTGACAAATTGCTTGGATTTGATGTGGATGCTTATGTGAATACAGCTTGCCCAAGAATTGCAATTGATGATGCAGGGAATTATGACAAGCCAATGCTGACACCAGAAGAATTGGAAATTGTATTAGGTGTTAGAAAATGGGAAAATTATAAATTGGACCGGTTCTAAACATTTATAAACACGTTAAAACTCAAGAATAGTCTACTAAAATGGAAATCAACATTATAAAAGACGAAAAAGAACAAATCGAAGTAGAGCTTGTGGGGGAAACACACACGCTCGTTAATGCAGTCACAGATGAGTGCTACAATGACAGCAAGGTGACCAGTGCTACTTACATTATAGATCACCCTTTAAAATCAAATCCGAAATTAATAATTAAAACAAAAGGGGAATCTGCAAAAAAAGCTCTCAAAGACGCTATAACTCGTCTTGGAAAAACCGCAGCAGAACTTGAAGATAAGGCTAAAAAATCCTTATAAACGATTTTGTAGTATATGTTATTCTAGAGGATAGAGGATACTATCTTGAAGAAAATAAAACTAAGCAAACGACAGAAGGATATAATTGAAACACTAGCGTATATTGTATTAGGATATTTGATTGCAGTTGGAGCTAATGCTGCGCTTGGTTTTTTTATGAATACTGATTATCCAGTTGTTGCAGTTGTTTCAGGAAGTATGGAACACGACACAATTAACAGTTATCACACCTGGTTTGTTGATAGAAAATATGATGAAGCAGATATGAATGAATGGTCATTCCGAAACGGAATAACTAAAGGAGACATTGTTTTTGTAAAAGGAACTCCATATGAGGAGTTGGAGAAAGGAGATGTGATAGTCTATAAATTGAATGGTGGGGAGCCGATAATCCATCGAATTGTTAGAAAAGAAGACGACGGACTTTCCACAAAAGGAGACAACAACATGAATGTTGATCAAGATGACAATATTCCTCCATTGAAAAGTGAACACATTCAAGGGCGCGCACTTGTAAGAGTGCCTTTCCTTGGTTATGTTAAAATACTATTCTTAAAAATTACAGGGAGAGGTTAAAATGCAATTTTGTCCAAAATGCGGAGCCATGATGAATCCTCGTGAAAAGAAAGGATCTGAGGATGTAGAATTGATTTGTCCGAAATGCAAATATGTTGACGGCGCTGATGAGGAAGCTTTCAATACTGTTGAAGAGCAAAAGAAAGATTTAGGAATAGTTGTTATGGATGAAAATAATTCTACACTCCCTAAAACAGATAACGAGTGTCCGAAATGCCATAACAAGAAAGCGTATTGGTGGATTGAACAAACGCGTTCTGCAGATGAAGCACCAACCAGATTTTACAAGTGCACAAAGTGCAGACACACTTGGCGAGAATACAGCTAATTCTTCTTCAAAAACCTTTATAAGCCAGACAAGATTATTAGACATTGATGTTAAAATGGCCTCAATAAGTCACACAAAAGTTTGGGAATCAATGCTTGTAGCAGGTGGAATAGTTTTTGCTTTCGGAGTAATTTGGGGAGCATTCCTTCTTGCAAAGAGATTTACAGAAGCGCAAGGAGCACTTGTGCTTGCAGTAATAGGAATAATTCTGCTCGTTCTTTCTGAGTCAATTCTTATTAGTTATAAGAAATAGATGGAAAGACCGAAAAAACCACCAGCAGTAGAGCGGAGAGTATCGGAAATTACAGAAGACGATTTACTGGTTCGTGTTATTGGCACAATTAAAGATATAGATGGAAACAGTTTCACTCTTGAAGATGAAACCGGAAGCATAAAAATTAATTCAGATGACAATGTTGATGCTGGTAGCAAAGTTCGTGTATTTGGCAAGCCAATGAAGGAAGAAAATATCTTGATATTGACTTCAGAACTTGTTCAAGACATACGCGAGCTTAATGACAACATATATAAGAAAATTAAATCAAAAGGATTATAATGAAAAAACAATATGCACTAATATTGATTGCAATGCTGATGTTCACAGTAGCAATCAGCGCAGTATACGCAAGAGCTCCTGCCGGAGACAACGGCGACGAAATATGCATTCCAAAACCAGCAACAGCTTTTAGTGTTGCAATGGTTACAGAAAGCGTTGTCTATCTCTTCACAGGTGGTATGGGACCGATCCTCATACTTGCACTTGTTGCAATTCTAGCTGCAATAGTATCACATTTAATCTGGGGCGGATTTTAGATAGTTTTTTAAACTATTAATTCGTACCAGACAAGATAACCCCACTTGGGAGAGGGTTACTTAGACTTTAAAGTAGAGGGTAAAATATATGGCGAAGAAATTCAAAGTAGTAATTAAAGAATCAGAGTTGTTAAAAGACAGTATAACTGCTGTCTCAAATCTGTTGAATGAAGGAGTTTTCAAGGTTACAAAGAATGGGCTTGAACTTGTTAGCATGGATTCCGCGAATGTTGCAATGGTTGATATGAAACTCCTTGCAAGTGCATTCTCAGAATTCGATGTGCAAGAAGAAGTTGGAATCGGAATTAATATTATTGAATTTACTAATATTCTAAAACGTGCAAAAGCATCTGACACTATAACTCTTGAGCTTGAGGATAACACACTTCACATTAACTTTGCAGGCGGATTTAGTCGCGCTTTCAAAGTTCCACTTTTGGATTTGAAACATGAGACCAAAACTCCAAACTTGGAGTTCCCTGTTGAGGTACAACTTCGAAGCGGAATTCTTGAGGACGGTATCAGTGATGCTGAACTTATTTCTGATGCAGTTATCCTTGAAGCAGATCCTGATAATTTCACAATGCGCAGTGAAGGGGATTCCCGAAGAACTGAATTGAAACTTGAGAAAGGAAATGATTCACTGGTTAATTTAACTGCAAAGGATCATGTGAAAAGCACATTCCCATTAGATTATTTACGCAAGATGTCCAAAGCTGCAAAGCTTGCTGACACTGTGAATATAAAAATTGGAAATGATTATCCAATGCGAATGGATTTCACAGTCGTGGATAAGGTTCAGTTGGGATTTGTTTTAGCGCCACGGATTGAGAGTGAGTAGAGAAACTATTTTATAATCTAATACTAAGGATTACACATGGATAAAGTACCTGATAATTTTGGAGCACTGCCAGAGGAATTCTCGCACTGGAAAGGTTCAAAGATTGTTGTGTTGCCTGTGCCTTATGATGGTGAGCCAGTTTGGCAAGCAGGTGCAGAGAAAGGGCCAAGCGCTTTTATTGAAGCCAGTAAGAACATGGAGCTTTGGGACGAGTATTTGCAACAGAACACAGCAATGAATGTAATTCACACTGGCCATGCTGTTGAAGGAAAAACCACTGCAGAGGTTACGCGGAAAATTAGAGACAAAGTTACACTTGTTGCAGGTGCAAAGAAGTTTCCAGTAATTATTGGCGGTGATCATTCAATAACTCCTGGTGCTGTTGCTTCTATCAAAGAACTTTATCCTGATGTGTCTGTACTTCAGCTTGATGCGCATGCAGATTTGTGGGACAAATACAAAGGTAGTGAAGATTCACCGGCCTGTGTTATGACTAATATTCACAATATGAAAATTCCTTTTGTTCAAGTTGGAATTCGAAGCTTGAGTGAAGATGAAGTTGGAATTATTAAGAAACATCGATATTCTGTTTTCTACGCGCATGACATTAAAGGAAATACAGATTGGCATGAGGATGCAATTAAGAAATTGAATAATGATGTTTACATAACTCTTGATTTGGATGTGTTTGATCCTAGTATAATGCCAAGCACTGGAACTCCAGAGCCAGGCGGATTATTGTGGGAAGATGTTACACGATTCCTTGAGAAAGTTTTCAAAGAACGGAATGTTGTTGGAATTGATATCACAGAACTCTGCCCAATTAAAGGCATGCATGCTCCTGATTTCCTAGCTGCGAAATTAGCATACAGAATTATGGGATTTAAATTTAGAAAAGATGAGTAAATTATTATTTTCAAAAACATTGGAAGAACTTTTTGATAAAATTAAATGGAATGAACTTTTTAAGAAAGGAGAAAAAATTTGTGTGAAGCTTCACATGGGAGAAAAAGGTAACAAATTCTTTTTGCGCCCTGAATATATTAAAAAAGTCATTGCGAAATTAAAATCAATAGGCGTCGAGCCATTCCTATTTGACTCTCCAACAACTTACAAAGGCGCTCGACACACTGTTGAACAATATTTGCAAACTGCGAGCGAACATGGATTCACTGAAGAAGCTGTTGGATGTCCTATTGTAATTTCAAATGAAGGGTTGACTGTAAAAGGAAAATATTATGATATTGATATTTGCAAACCGCAAGTAGATGCTGATGGAGTTCTGGTGTTCAGTCATGTTAAAGGGCATCGGTGTTCAGGATTCGGATGCGCTGTGAAAAATCTTGGAATGGGTTCTTTAACAAAAGAAACAAAAGGGCGAATACACGCAGGCGGCGAACCAGTTTATGTTGGTGAATGCAATCAATGCGGAGAATGTGTACGACATTGTAATACTAAAAATATAAAACTTGGATATGATGGCCCAGAGTTTGGACAAACTTTCTGCGCTGGTTGTAGTAATTGCGCAATATTCTGCCCAACAAAAGCAATTAAACCAAAAGTTGATTATTTTGATTGGCTTTTAGCAGAAGGTGCTGTATCTGCATACAAACTTTTCAAAAAATCTTATTACATAAATGCAGTTGTTCAGATTTCTGATAGATGCGACTGCGATGATGCTAAGAAAATAGTGGCGCAGGATATTGGTTATCTTGCTGGTGAAGATCCTGTTGCAATTGACACTGCCTCAATTGAACTCATAAACAAACAAGAAGGGAAAAATGTTTTCTTAGAAGAGAATAAGAAAGATCCATTAACTCATGTAAAGGATGCTGAGAAATTAGGAATGGGTTCAGCAGAGTATGAAGTTGAGATGTGAGGTTAAAGTTACAAAATGTGAGGTTAACCTCACATTTGGAGTGAATTATCGTTGATACGCACGAAGTATCCCATATAGAATTCTTTTAAGTAACAGTTAAATACCCGCCACAGCAGATTCTAAGGAGAGAACAATGGTAAAAACTACAATTTCAGTTATTAAAGCAGATGTGGGCAGTTTGCCTGGTCACATTGAAGCTCCAGAACAGCTTATCCAAGTTTGCGATGAGCATTTGTCAAAAGCAGTTGAAGACAAAGTAATTAATGATTATTATCTCACTCGATGCGGTGATGATATAGAATTTATTATGTCGCACTTCAAAGGTGTTGACAATGAAGAAGTTCACAAGCTTGCTTGGGACGGATTCAATAAAGCAGCTGATAAAGCAAAAGAATTGAAACTTTACGGAGCTGGACAAGATCTTTTGAAAGACGCATTCTCAGGAAATGTTAAAGGAATGGGACCTGGTGTTGCAGAAATGGAATTCGAAGAGCGAGGTTCAGACCCTATTGTTGTATTCTGCGCTGACAAGACAGAACCAGCAGCATTCAACTTACCAATGTACAAGACATTCGCAGATGCATTCAACACTGCAGGACTTGTAATTGATCCAAATCTTCATGATGGTTTCACATTCGAAGTTCACGATATTAAGAAAGGAAAGAAAATTATGATTGACACTCCAGAAGAAGTTTATGATTTGCTTTCACTTATTGGAACCACACCAACTTATGTTGTTAAAAGAGTTTTCAGAAAGAAAGACAAAGAAATCGCAGCAGTTGTTTGCACAGAAAAACTTTCACACATTGCAGGCAAATACGTTGGCAAAGATGACCCAGTAGCAATTGTTCGCTGCCAAAGCGGATTCCCAGCAGTTGGAGAAGTTCTTGAACCATACACATTCCCACATCTTGTCGCAGGATTCATGCGCGGATCTCACAGAGGTCCATTAATGCCTGTTTCTGAGCAAGATGCAGTAATTGGTCGTTTCGACGGACCGCCACGAATTATTGCACTTGGATTCCAAGTCTGCAATGGAATGCTTGTTGGACCAAAAGATTTGTTTGCAGATATTTCATTTGACAATGCAAGACAAAAAGCTAATGACATTTCTGATTACATGCGAAGGCACGGACCTTTCGAACCTCACAGATTATCAGCAGATGAGCTTGAATACAGCACTTTGCCAGACATTGTTAAGAAAATGGAAGATAGGTTTGAGGATATTTAGCGAGTGGCTGGTAGCTTGTGGCTAGTAGATTTTGTTGATAAACTAACGCAAGTTAAAAAAGAATTATAAAATTAAAGAAAAGCGCTAGTTTATGCAAAATTATCAAAACTTAGAAGTTTATAGAATAACAGAAGAATTAACAAAAGATATTTACAATCTTACTAAAAAATTTCCAAGAGAAGAATTATACAATATGACGCAGCATATTAGAAAAACTGTACTTTCAGTAGGTGCTAACATTGCAGAAGGAACAGGGCGCCAGAGTGATGCAGATTTTTTGAGGTTTCTTTATTTTTCAATAGGATCTTTGAAAGAATTAACACACTTTTTAAATATTGCAAATAATTTAAGATATATTACAGCTAATGATTATACAGATTTTTTAAATAAGTCAACTTGCTTAGGGAAAAAATTAAGTAATTTAATAAAAAGCATAAAATCAAACAAAAACGAGCCACAAGCCACTAGCTTTAACAAATTTAACCAAACGAGCCACAAGCAAATATTTATACACCAACTTCAAAGATACATTGGGGAGAATGTACAGAGAAGAAATCGCGCGATACTATTCGCGCCCAGAGATTCTTAAAGTAATGACAAAAATTGCAGAAGACCGCGAGGTAGTTCAATCACTCCCTTCCGGTGGTTTTGGCTCACGACCAAATGTGATTTTCTACAAAAACGATCTTCTCCAAATGATTAACCAAGGCGCAGTATCATTCCACTGCTCAGTTGAGCGTTGGAAAAATCCATTATCATTACGAACAGGAATGCAACGAGAAGAACTTGATGATAATCGAGCAGGATGGGACTTGATAATCGATATCGACTGCGACAAAGGACTTGGTTACTCAAAGAAAGCTGCAATTATAATTTGCAAAACATTGGAAGAATTTGGGATTAATAATTACGGAATAAAATTCTCAGGGAATCGCGGATTCCACATCGGAGTTCCATTTGAATCATTTCCAGAAAGCATAACTGGAATTGGAAATATTGAAAAACAATACCCACGCGTTCCGAAAATAATTATTGAATACCTTTCATATTTTATTAAAAAAGAATTACAAGAAGCATTTGGCGAAGATCCAGATAACATTCTAAAACTCGATGCAGCAGTTGCTGCAAGCAGGCACATGTTCCGAATGCCGTATTCATTGCATCAAAAAACTTTCCTTGCAAGTGTAACACTCACTAAAGATCAGATTGAGAATTTCAATCCAGATGATGCAAAGCCAGAGAATGTGAAAGAAGTAAAACCGTTTTTGAAATTTGATGTTGTAGAAAACGAAGCTGTTGAGCTTTTGCGAAGTGCAATCTTCTGGGATTCTCGGCGAGAGAAAGCAAAACCAAAGCATGATCTTGGAGAATTCAAAGTTCCAATAAATGCAATAGAACCAAAATATTTCCCACCGTGCATTAAGACTACGTTAGAAGGACTTGAAGATGGAAAGAAGCGAAGCGTATTTGCACTTACAACATTTTTGCATAATATCGGCTGGAAAAAAGAAGATGTTATGAAAATGATTTTAGATTGGAATAAAAAGAACAAACCACCAATTGAGGAAAATGTAATTCTTTCAGGAATAAAACATCAATATAAAACAGGAAACCCTCAAATGGCACCGAATTGCAACAACCCAGGATTCTATAAGGATTATAGTGTTTGCACCCCAGATGAATTCTGCAAAACAATCCACAATCCAGTTACTTACACACTCAACCGAGCAAAACGAGTAGCGAAACGCAGAAGAAAACCGCGCAAGAAAAGTGTTAAAAAGGAGAGCGTACAGAAAAAGGAGCAGGGAGAGGAATGACTGAAGTAATTACTTACGATACATTACGTGAGATACAATACAATGAACGCAAGAGCGAAAAGCTTTACGAATTAGATGATTCTTTTTACAAAAGCGTTGACGAGTATTTCGATCGAAAAGGTCCAAAAGACGATTTAGTAGAACTTGAAATGCGAAATGCCAAAAACATTCTCAAAGATATTCTTGACAGGCGTGAACGAAAGATTCTAAACAATGCATTAACAGCGGTACGTAGCGGAATGCGAATTGATACAAGAGAAATGACAAAGCGCGAAGAGCAAGTTTTCAAAGATGTTGTTAAAATTATTAAAAAGCACAGAGAACTTTCCATGAAACAAAACAAACCAGTAAAGAAAGTTGAGAAAAAAGAGGAAATTGTGGAAGAAGAGAAAATTGAACCGGAAATAAAGGAAACTATACAGGAAAACGAACCAACCACAACTTATATAAAAGTAAAAATTCTCCAAGAATTACCGGAAATGCTTGGAGCGGACTTTAAATCTTATGGGCCTTTCAAAGAAGGGGACATTATTGAAATTCCAGAACAGAATGCCGAGATTTTCATAAACAAACAAAAAGCTGAAATAGTAAGTTAACCAACTAACCAATTTCAAATCAGGACTTCAGCGAACAACGTGAGCTGAATGTCCTAGGCGCACCCTCCGGGCGCCCATTCAAGAACTGGAGGAAAAACAGAAACAGAGGAGAGAGTAACGGAGAATGAACGTACCAAAAATTCAAAAAATATTTTGCAAGAAGTGCGGAAAGCACACTAAGCATAGCTTAGAGGTTGCTAAAAAGAAACAAACACGAAAGAAATCACTTGGTCAAAGACGCTTCAAAAGGAAAATGGAAGGTTACGGATCTTTCCCAAAACCTATGCCTTCAGGAAAGAAGCCAACACAACGACAGGACATGCGATACAAATGCGAAGACTGCAAACTGTCAATTACACGTTCAAAAAGTTATCGAGTTAAAAAATTCGAATTGGTGGCAGAATAATGAGAGAAACAAAAAGTAAATTTCTTGTAGTAAAATGCAAGTGTGGAAAAGAACAGAACATTTTTGGAAGTGCTTCAACAGTTGTAAAATGCAATAACTGTGATGCAATACTTGCAAGACCATCAAGTGGTAAAGCAAAAATCGAAGCAAAGATTGTTAAAACACTTGAATAAATTCTAAGTTTTATTTAACCAAACCTTTAAAACCAACTTCAATAATAGTGAGACCTATGCAGGACCAAAAAAAATCTAACAAATATCCAGAAGAAGGAGAGCTCTTAATGGGCATTGCTAACAAAGTCTTTCCTTATGGAATTTTTGTAAAATTAAATGATTACCCAGAAGTTGAGGGTATGATTCATATTTCTGAAGTTTCTTCAAAATGGGTTAAGAACATTAAAGATTATGCAAAAGAAGGAGAAACAATTGTTGTAAAAGTTTTGAAAGTTGATGCAGGAAAAGGGCACATTGATCTTTCACTGAAAGGTGTTAAAGCAAATCAGAAAAAGATGATTGTTGATCAGCACAAGCAAGATAAAAAAACAAGAAAACTTGTGGAACTTGCAGCTGAGAAATTAAAAGACCCTGACAATGTAGATAAAATTATTGAACAACTTGAAAATGGATTTGATGATGCAACTGAAGCTCTTCTTCAAGCGAAGAAAGATGGAATCAAAGTTTTGAAAAATACTGGCATTGATGACAAATGGTTAAAAGAACTTGGAAAAATTGTTGAAGAATATGTTACAATACCAAAAGTCAGTATCAAAGCAAGTATTGATCTAAAAGCAGAAGGACAAGAAGGTGTTGAAACAATAAAGAATGCAATTAAAAAAGCAAAAGAACAATGTCCTGAAGATATTGAAGCAGTTTTCAAATATGTTGGCGCTCCAAAATACAAAGTTGAGATAACAGCTCTTGATTACAAAACTCTTGAAAAATATCTTGAAGTTATCACAAAGACTTTGACAAAAGAGATGACCAGCAACAACGGAACTGCTGAAATCACAAGGAAAAAATAATGGCTAAAATTTTAAAGTGCCCAAAATGTGGCGGCTACACTATGGAAAAAAAGTGTGCTAAATGCAAAGTTGATACTGTTACTGTTGAACCTATGAAATATTCTGCTGAGGATAAGTATGCAAAGTACAGACGCATGAAAAAATAACAACTCATTCTAGTTTGAAAGAATATAAATACCTGAATTTCTTAACATAAACCGTGATATAATATGGATACTTTCGTAAAATATTTCGGGAAAAAACCAAAACTAACTAATACTATTCTTATTGAGGGGCTTCCTGGTTTTGGACAAGTTGGCAGACTCGTTGCTGAGCATCTTGTAAAAGAATTCAAAGGAAAGAAATTTGCTGAACTTTATAGTCCTCACTTCCCACCGCAAGTTATGATACAAAATGATGGCAGTATTGACATGATAACAAACAACTTTTTCTACATTAAAAAAATGGGTGGGAAAAGAGATGTGATTCTTGTAATAGGAGAAGCGCAAGGAGCAACCATTACAGGACAATATGAAATTTGCGAGAAGATTCTCGATGTTGCTGCAGAATACGGAGTTAAAGATGTTATAACAATTGGAGGATACGCAACAGGACGCTTACTAAAAGAACCAAAAGTTTTCGGAGCAGCAAACAGCCCAGAATACATAAAAGAATTTTCAAAACACGGCGCAATATTCAAAACAAAAGGAAACCGTGGAGGAATTGTCGGTACTTCAGGATTACTTGTTGGACTTAGCAAACTTCGCGACATGAAATCAGTATGCCTTATGGGAGAAACCCCCGGACATCCTCTTCTTATTGATGCAAAAGCAGCAGAAAAAGTTCTTACAATTATTGGAAAGTGGCAAAAAATCAAAATTGAAATGGGAGCACTTGACAAACGAGCAAAAGAACTTGAGAAATTCCGACTTAACCTGGAAAAAATGATGCAGAAAATGATGAAGAAAGAACAAGGTGGAGAACAACCAGGTGAAGAAGGAGCAGAGGACGAAGAAGAGGATCTAAAGTACATCGGTTAATATTATGAAACTTTATGCAGATTTGCACATTCATTCTAGATTTAGCCGTGCGACTAGCAAAAATTTAACAATACCAAATTTGGAAAAGTATGCGAGAATAAAAGGACTTAATGTTCTTGGAACCGGAGACTTCACACATCCAAAATGGTTGGAAGAACTGAAAGAAAATTTAAGTGACGACGGCTCTGGGTTTTACAAAACAAAAAGCGGATTTAAATTTGTTTTACAATCTGAAATTTGTCAGATGTATCGACACGAAGACAAAGGAAGGCGTGTACATAATATTATTCTTGCTCCAAGTTTTGAAATTGTGGAACAGATTAATGAATTCTTTGCACCACGTGGAAAACTTGCAAGTGATGGAAGACCAATATTCTCTGGATTAAGTTGCGTTGAGCTTTGTGAAAATCTTTTTGAAATTTCTGATAAAATCGAAATTATTCCTGCACACATTTGGACGCCGTGGTTCTCTGTTCTTGGATCAAAAAGCGGATTCGATTCAATTAAAGAATGCTTTGGCAAGTATACTAACAAGATTCACGCTCTAGAAACTGGATTAAGCAGTGATCCAAGTATGAATTGGAGACTTTCACAACTGGACCAATTTGCACTTGTATCAAATTCAGATTCGCATTCATATTGGCCATGGCGCATTGGAAGAGAATGTAATGCTTTTGATATTGAACCAAATTACAATGCAATGCAAGAAGCTTTGAAAACAAGAAAAGGTTTTGATTTCACAATTGAAGTTGATCCATCTTATGGAAAGTATCACTTTGATGGACATAGGAAGTGCGATGTATGTATGGATCCTGCAGATACAATAAAAGAAAAAGGTAAATGTCCGAAATGTGGAAAGCCAGTAACTGTAGGAGTTTTAAATCGTGTAGAAGAGCTTGCAGATAGAAAAGACGGGTTCAAACCAGAAAGCGCTGTCCCATTCAAAACTCTTCTTCCGCTCTCTGAAATAATTGCATTATCTCTTGGAGTGAAAAGTGTTTCAAGCACAAGAGTAAATTCTATTTACGAGAAACTTATTGAAAATTTTGGAAATGAATTTAAAGTAATGTTAGAAACTTCTGAAAAAGATTTAGAAAAACTTGTAGGACAAAAACTTTCAAACTTAATTATAAAAAATCGTGAGAGCAAAATAAAAGTCAAACCAGGTTATGACGGAGAATACGGAATTCCAGAAATCTAAATGTCCCAATCACCATCAATACAATTACTTATTTGAGAAGGACTTCCATAAACACCCATTCTCTTGCTTGGGGATTCAACATTGTTGTAACGATA
>CAZMMZ010000005.1:0-1852 GCA_964567575.1 Candidatus Undinarchaeota archaeon | reverse complement strand
AATTTTCATAATCTCTTGCTTTCCAGATTTG
Organism: Candidatus Undinarchaeota archaeon; assembly: GCA_964567575.1. Taxonomy (GTDB): domain Archaea; phylum Undinarchaeota; class Undinarchaeia; order Undinarchaeales; family UBA543; genus UBA543. The sequence goes on along the minus strand of CAZMMZ010000005.1, from coordinate 1,821 downwards.
AGAAGAACATTTCCATCTGGCCACATCATTCCTTTACCATTTGATCCAGATACAGGAATTGCACCAGTTGGTTGTAATCTATTTGTAACAAAATTCCTTCCACCTTCTTCAAATTTACAAGGCCCAGATAATATTACTTCAACATCCCCAACTTCTCCAACTCCTTTTGGACCAACAAGACCAGAACCAACATTGTTGAATAAGATACGAGCACTGAAATTACTAGTATGTTTGCCTAATAATACTGGTTCCATTTGAATTGATTCGATTTCTATTTTTAATGGACCTGCGCTTGGGAAGTTTTCACCTTTAGCAGATAATTCTCCTTGAGTGCGTTCATACTCTGCGCGTGATGCTAATGGAATCTTTGCAAAACCATAAGACGTATAATTATAATCAAGAGAAACTGCAAGAATTGTTTCAACTGGATCGCACCCTGCTCGTAATTCCCACGTGAAAGTTTCAACATCACCTTCACTGCAAATATCAAGACGAGGTGGCTCAAGAAGTTTTGATTCAATTGTTTTGGTTTGACCTTTTGTTAATCCAAAACCAGTGTATGCCCACAGAGTAGCTGAAACTGCTGTTGCTGGAGCATTACCACGGTTTTGTATATCCATGTAAACATTAATCTTGTCACCAACAGGAACTGTGAAATAACTTGGCTCAATCCGTTGCATTTTAACTCCTTCTTTTTGTGAAACAACAACTGGACAAGTTTTTGCAGCGCCCATACATCCTGCTAGAGATAGGATTAAAATAAATAGTCCACATATTACTAGTTTTGATTTGTTGATATTCATGATGTTCTTGTTAAAGTGAGTTGAGTACTCTCATCAGACATGTAGATGTATTCTACAGTTGCTCCAAAGTTTGAAACATCCTGCACTTGTACTGCAGCTTTATTCAAAACATTATCATCATCAAGATTGTTTATTAATGGGGAAAATATTGCTGAAACATCTCTCCACTGATTTGTAAGCCCAACCATATTAAGTTTGGAATCTCCTTCTGCTGAAACACAAAGACATCCTTGACCATCAGTTTTTGGTATAGCCTCACAACATAAATCCTCTTCTGTATAACAATCTATAAAGTCTCTTGAATCTTCTACAGAAATAAGAGAGGGATCATAACAAAGATTAACTTGAGAAAGATTCTTTCCTTTCAGATAACCACCACCATCATTTCTAATTTGCACAGCTACAGTAAACTCTTGTAATTGATCATCACCCTCACTGTTTTTTGTAATTATGATTGGTTGTTCAGGAGCATTGATTGAAACTGAAATTGGCGCAGGTTTACTGCTTGATTGTAGAATACCAGTTTGAATGTTTCCTCCTTTTGCTTTCCAATTGTCAAAAGTTGTAAATACAACATCACGAATTGCGGTTGTCATGTAATTATATTCAAGGCGGGCACTGAATGTGTGTGGACTGTCTCCAACAGGAATGTTTGCCATATCTGTTCTTAATGAAACTTCAGCATCTGCAACTTCCCCAGATACACCTTGCTCACGATCAGGCATTCTTAAATTTTCACCAGTTACTAAAACAGGTTGATTACAAATATACTCTTCCCCACCAAGCCATGAATGAGTACCGATTTTTATATCACCACAATTGTATAGAGTTACTTGAACATTCTCAGCATCAAAGTATCCATTATTTTGAATAGAATAGTAAAGAACAACATCACTGTTCTTTGGAACTTTCATGTTAATAGGATAGAATTCTACAAACTCAACACCAGGGTATCCAGTACCCACAGATGCTGCCTGGTTTGTGCTTTTGCCAAGACAACCACTTAAGCTGGCTATCA
>CAZMMZ010000004.1:64911-68784 GCA_964567575.1 Candidatus Undinarchaeota archaeon | reverse complement strand
TTTTCTGCTGTCTGTCATAAAATGCAATTTTACTAGCTTTCACACTTCCAATTATGCTGAAAACACCTGTTTGGATGTCATTTTCCTGGCAGAAATTAGTTAGTGCTTCAATTAGTTCTTCATTCTCCTCAAATCTACCGAAGAAATCGTTGTTTGATTGGTTTGTTAGGATCATCTAATTGGTTCTACTTTTTGTTTTGTATAAACATCAAATAATTTAAACACACCTTTTTTGTTTTTAACACTTTCAATATTTTTTGACAAATCTACTTTAACAGCAAATATTCCTTTTATATTTCCATAATCTTTTGTTTCGTATTTTTTGCATGAAAATATTGTTAAACAAGTATCATTGAACTGTGCATTTCCTTTTATGGCTTGGTCATGTCCCCGAAGGAATATTTTTGCTCCAATGTTTTTCAAAAATTCAGAAAGTGTATTCTGGGTGATTTTTATTTTTCCTGATGCACCGTCAAGTCTCTCCGTTACATTACCTCGTTCATCTACAGTATCTGCCCAAGTAAGTCGTACTTGTGGTGTATCAATGACTGTATCATTTTTCTCTTCCGGCACGATCCTTTTTCCTTTCTTTATTTTTTCAAGATTTTTTACTGTTTTCACTTTTTTAGGGTCTGGTATTCCTGCATGTGCTGCAAAAATTCCATTCTCTGTCAAAACCATTAGTGGAAGTTCTTTGAAAAGCTCTGAATAAGCATTTGTCAAAACAGTAAAATCATCTGGATATCTCTCTTGTAGTTCCTCTAATAATCCATATCTTGAAAATACATTTGGATCTTCATGATTCCCTCTTAGCATAATTATTTTTTCTGGTGCAAGATTCTTGTATGATAGCAGTAGATTAATGTTTTTTATTGAACCATATTCTTTTTCTGCTCTGTCCACATAATCACCTAGGAAAACAAAGTTGTCTACTTTGTCCCAATAATCATGCAAAATTTTCTTTGTTGTTTCAAAATCTGAATGAGTGTCTCCAATAAATATGACTTTTTTATCTTTTGGTATTTTTATCAAGACAGGTTCTTTTTGTAAATGATCTACTTTGACTGTATTAATTAACCATAGTACATCTTCAGCTGATGCGTTAATATCAATTAGTAATCTTTCTTTACCTTTAAATTCTTCAGGTAATCCTCCTGTTTTTCCTTTTTTCTTCCCAGTTCCTCCCAATAACTCATCCTCTAATATTTTAAGTTCTCTTTCAAAAAAGTCAATTTTACCCTTTACTTTTTTCTGAGCTTCTGGTTTTAGTTCAGTATACTCTTCTAGAATTCCCTTCAATAAAATTGATGCGCCCATATAATTTTTTACTTTTTTCTTAGTAGTATTCTTACTTTTTTGAGCTTTCTTCAATAATTCCTCCATCTTTGGAAGAAGTAGGAGGACACCATTATCATCCAAGTCATCACCACCCTTTCCTCTCTTTTTCATAACTACTGTGGTTCTTCCATCTCTATTTGAAATTATTATCCTGCGAATCCCGTCTTTAGTGTGTGGTATTTTTTTATCATCTATTATAACACTGTTTTTTATGTGAATGTTTCCTTTATCTGCACGAATTTTATTAAAACTGGTTTCCACTGATGCTGGTATTACTTTTTCTAAGGCATTGATTCTGATAAGGAGAAATTTTTTGCTTGTTGTTTTATACTTTTTCTCCGTTATCTCTTTCCCGTGTTTATCTACAGTTCTTACATGCAAAGTATCATCATTTTTCCCATCAATTTTAAGAACCGTTCTCTTAGTGCCGGATTTTGAAACAATAACATCCCCTACTTTTAGATTCTTAAGAGCGTCAGTAACTAGTTTTAGAGTTGGTGCGGGTTTTTTAGCTTCTTGTAGTATTGCTTTAAAGTCCTGTGCACGATAGAGTTTAACATTGCTTGTGCTTTTGCTATTTTTTAAAAAATGGCTCATATCTTTTCCTACTCTTTTCTTAACGTCCGGAGAGCCGTGTTTGCCAAATAGTAACATATTTCTTATAGAAGGGTTAACTTTTTGTTCCATGATTTCCTTGGCTTTTTCCGGATCTCCTTTGTTAAGGGCTTCGTTTGCATCATGTAAACCATCCTCTATCTCCTCTGTAGTATCTTCAACACTCTCTACTGTTAATGGTGGTGTAGATTCATTTGAATCATTTTCTTCACCACTTTCCTCAATTTCATCTTCAATCCGATTCAGATCTTCATCAGATAAAGTAGTATCACTTCCTTTTTTCTTTCTTATAACAATGAACAAGATAACTGCTACTGCAATAATCAAACCAGTTGAGCCGCCTCCCTCGCTAGCGATTTCTCCAACATCTTTTCCACCAGGTGAAGTAATCCCATCAAAACCGTCTCCCCATATAAATTGATATGCGACAATTCCGCCAATAACAATGACTCCTAAAATAATCCATTTCATTATTGTCATTGCACCCTTATGATTTCTCATCTTTTCTTATACCGGCCTCTCTTTTCTATGTCTTTTAACCTATTAATAACCTTTTCCGAGTCTCTACATTCGCGTTTGTATCCTTTCCAAAATGCTTTCATCAGCACACTCAGTTGCTCTGGTTTTGTGGCATTTATGCTCTCTTTGAACACGCGAATATCCACTCCACGCTTTTCTACTGAATCTGAAACTTCGCCAAGGCCGAAGTCAATGAAATAAATGCGGGTATCAGGCTTCGGGCTTCGGGTATCAGGTCCTGATCCCTGATCCCTGTTGCCTGATCCCTTCTTAACCAATATATTAGAAGTTGTCAAATCTCCGTGAATAATATTAGCTTCGTGCAATCTTCCAATTCCTTCTCCAGTTTTCTCAACATTCTTTGCAGTTAAACACAAATCAATTCTTTTTCCTTTGATGAATTTCATTTCAATTTCTGAATTTTTTTTGTCAAGTTTGAGAATTGTAGGAACATTCACTTTTGCGCGCTTTGCCCTGTCCATTAAATTTGCTTCGCGAACTGTTCGTTGTCTGCGAAGTGGTTCATCAATTTCTTTTAAGCGATAACTTTTTTTTATTCGATTTTTTATTAGAACATCTCCTTTAGTTGTGAGCTTTGCTTCTGCTCCTAGTTTGAGAAATTTTTCTTTTGTCATTATATTGATGTTGCCGGTGCGCCACCGCCTCCTCCTGCTTTTTTCTTTCGCCTGTTAACAAATATTATTATTTGCACTATTGTAATAAATCCAAGAACACTGACACTTATAACTATTTTCAGTTTCTTTCCACTGAACTTTGATTTGCTTTCTTTCTTTTCTTTTTCAGCTTCTCCTTCTTCTATCATTTTTTGTAATTCGTTTTCTGAATATGAATCAAAGAGTGGCTTTACAAATTCTTCTTCTTCTGCTAGTTCTTCGTCTGTGCTCTTTTTCAGAATCTTTTGGAAAGTAAGTTTTGCCATTTCCTGTTTCATTCCATCATAAGTAATTGCTACATCATCAACTCCATCTTTGTTGATATCAACGTCCTCTGTATTGCCTTCCTCAATTATCATTTCCCAATAATCACTGGAGATTCCAATTTTAATATATCTAATTATTTTGAGATTGCGTAGGAATGTGCCTGTCTTTACACGAGTGATTGTGTGTATTTCTTCTCCTGTTTTTTTGTATGGCTGTCCTTTTCCAGTAACTATAATTTCTGCATCTTCACTGTCGAGAATTTCAATAGGTAATACGTAACCTTCTGGGAGTTCATATCCTGGTGGGAGAGCACTACCTGGTGGAAGGTCTGCAATTGAAATGGATTCATAAGCATCAATTGTGATTTCTATTTGTCCATCATCTGCAAAGTAAGTTGGAAGTGGTTGTCCTAGAATGTCTCCTTCGCTAGTGTATCCCCATGGTGCTTCTTCTGAAACAA
>CAZMMZ010000004.1:27930-64811 GCA_964567575.1 Candidatus Undinarchaeota archaeon | reverse complement strand
GTTCCTACGGATCCTCCTCCTGCTGATGATTCTGAGCCCTCTTCTGATTCTGATGTCTGTCCTGAAACAAGTAATGTATAATTTCCAACAGTTGACCAAACATATTGTGTGATGTAACTTGTTCCAGCGTATCCTTTACAATTCCAATTATAATTTTCCGTTGATTCCTCAGGTGTTGGTAAAGTAGGTGTCCAACTTGCTCCAACATCTGGTCCAGTTAATTGTTGTAGGTCGGAGTCTACAAGGTTTCCACTAGAATCCCATAGGTAGAATGTCAAGTTCGTTGATACATCTGAATTTTCTATACTACAGGAAAATGCTTGTTCTGCACCTCCTGTTGCTGAATCTCCACTTTCTGGTGATAATAATGTCACTGTTGGTGGTCTACGTATTGTTAAATTTATGTGAACTGTTTCTCCACCAAGTGTACTGTCTGCAGATTGATTTGCATATGTGAAGAATTCATACTCTCCATTTATTACTCCAGTTGGAGTGATCCAGAAAGTAACATTCTGACTTTCACCTTTATCAAGATCTACTGTGAATGGATTGCTTGATTTGTTTGTCCAGAATGGATAAGCATCTTCAGTTGTTGAGATAAGTGCTTTACAGTTAGGGTCCTGGTTGTCTATCCAACCGTCAAGATCATTATCAAGACCGTCAGAACAATTGGTTTCTATAGCATCTCCATCTCCTGTAAAGTCCCCAAGCACAATTGATTTTGTTTTATTTTTGTATGATGAATTCCATGTTACATTCCATTCCATTCCTGTTCCGCTGTTCATGTATGCTCGTGTTACATTGGATGCGATTCCTATCAAAAAGTCAAGATATCCATCATCATTAAGGTCTCCTACTTTTACCTCAGTAACAGCATCAGTCTCCGAGCTGTTCCATGCTGGATAGAAAGTTGCGTCTCCGTTATTTAAATAAACTCTACTTGGACTGTCTGATGGCCCATCCCAGTTGCCTGCTACGAAGTCAATAAATCCGTCGTCATTAAAGTCCCCAAGTCCAATTGCATTTGTTTCATCGTCTTCTGTGCTATTCCATCCAGTAGTAAAGCTTCCTGATCCATTGTTCAAGTAAACTCTGTTATTTCCTGGCTCTGTTGATCGATTGTAATTTCCTGCTATGAAATCAATGTCACCATCATTGTCAAGGTCTGCAACCCCAACTGCCCAGGTGTCATCGTCTTCTGTGCTGTTCCAGAAGAGTGTGAATGTTCCTGTTCCATCATTCATGTAAATTTTATTCTGTCCTGGATTATCAGTGTCATTGTTATTTCCTTCTAGTAAGTCCATATCTCCATCATTGTCAAAGTCTCCTAGTGCAATTTCATATGTTGGATTTGCTTCTGTTGTATTTGATGTGAGCACGAAAGTACCTTTCCCATTATTAATGAATACCCTATTCATGGCGCCATAACCTGCTGAAACATAATCTAATGTTCCGTCATCATTCAAGTCTGCGAAAGCAATATCAGTTGTTTGTTCTGCTAATGTGCCGGTTGCATTTAATGTAAATGTTCCTGATCCATTATTCAAATAAGTCCAGTCAACTGCATTATCTCTTCCTATTACAATGTCAAGATCTCCGTCATTGTCCATATCTCCAGCTCCTATTGCATTCGCGCTGTCGTCTGTGAACACGTTTGAATCGAATGTGAATGTTCCAACACTATTGTTCGTGTAGAATCTTGTTGCAATTGTCTCCAACCAATTTAATTCTATAAAGTCAAGGGCGAACGAGCCTCCACCACCTATTGGATCCAGACTGACATTTATATTTCCACAGTTTGCGTTTGTACATGAAACATTTAATGTGTAATTGAATGGTAAATTCTGTGTTATATTATAAAGTGTTGCAGTTGGTGGTGGATAAATCAATGTTGCTGTTATTACTGGTGTAGGATACCAAAGTGGGTATGCGTCTGTTAAACCTTGTCCCTCTACAACATAAGCAGTGTCTCCAATATAATCGCCATCTATGTCTTTTCCAGAATAATTACTATAATAATTTCCTGCAATAATACTTCCGCCAATTATATTTGTCCCTGTTGTGTTTTCTTTTGTCCAATTATTTCCAGCAGCACCATCAAATACATTTGCTAAGTTTTCAGATATGTAATTGTTATAGATTAAATTCCCTGTGTCTTGTACTTCGATTCCTATAGCTGATGCTCCAGATGCGTTATTTGAAATAATATTGTTGTTATTGGATCCAACATCCATACGAACACCATATGTTCCATTCAAAAGTGTGTTATTTGAAACATTACAATTATCTGCGTTTGACAAGAAAACACTTTCTGAACTTCCTCCAGTAATTGTATTATTATAAATTTCTATGAGGTTTGTATTTATTACATATATTCCTTCATCGTTTGATGTGAGTGTGTTATTATAAATCGTGTTGTTGCTATTTGTTATGTATATGCCACTGTCTGTGTTGTCAGAAATATTATTTCCAAATATGGTTATATTTGATTCTGCTACGCTTATTCCGTATTGCGTGTTTTCATATATTGTGTTATTGTATATGCTGTGATTATACCCGCTAGTTGCAGCTATCCCATCCTGACCATTTGAGTAAATCAAATTATTATAAATCGTGCTGTTTTCATTTACAGTTAGGTCTAGTCCGTCTCCCCCTATTGAATCATACAATGAATTGTTATAAAATGTGTTATCACTATTTGGTTTCATTCCTCCTAATAGCCCAATCATTGTTATTCCATCTCCTATTGTATCGTGCACACTGTTGTTCGATATGTTCAGGTCTGTTGATGTTCTGACATAAATTCCATTAACTGATCCAGCAACAACGCTTCCATCTATTTCATTATCTACAATCTGGCTGTTGTTTGTGTTATACACATTAATTGCCCTATCATAACCTTGCAAAACACAATTTCTAATAGTAACACCTGTTCGATTTTCCATGAAAATTCCATATCCTTGTCCATCTCCTATTATTATAGCTCCATTACAATCAAGTTCAATACTATCTGCATCTATTATTAGTGTTCCATTGTTTTCAGGTAATGCACCGTCACCTAGTGAATCGTTCATATAATATGTGCCTGCACAAAGTGTTAGGCTTGTACTGATATTTGTCTCATTTAAGACTGTCAAGTTTGCACAACCACCTGGTCCTGATGGTAATGTGGCGAAACCAGTAGCGAGTGGCCCTACTGGACCTGTGAATATCAAGAATCCTCCTACAATAACTGTTGCTAATAATAATACAACAACATATCTTACTGGAATTTTACTAAATAATTGCGGAGCTTTAATTGAACTAATCTTTTCAAGAATTGGTTTTGATTTGTTTGGGTGTTTTGTACCCAGGTAAACAGCTTTTACAGTCCCGTCTGGCTGGCGGACACTCTTGTAGTAATATGGGCCGAGTTTTTTGCCCTTGTAATATTTGTAACGCTTGTAAACCATTGCGCGTAATCCTGTAGTGTAAATGGATTGAAGGGTTTAAATAGATTAGCTTTTCCTCTAAAAAATGTAGTGTAAAAGGTAGATATGTCACCCCTTTCTGGACATATGTCATTTATGCTAGTTGCTTTTCAAAATTCCTAAGATTTTCTCTCTTAATTTCGCATCAAGCTTTTCTGAGCCATCTCGTACAATCCATTTGGTGTCTTTATTGTCTGATTTGGCATATTTTCGCATAAATCTGTATGCAATATCAGGATCATAGTATTTTGTAACTTCACGAAGTACCCATCCAACTGATTTTTTTACATAATATTCACTATCGTCCATTACACGATCCAAACTTTTGAGAATGTAAGTAGTATCTGGGTGTTTCAAGTGCGAAATTGTTACTAAACAAACAGTTCCGAATCGCCTTACCCACAGATTTTCGCTCTGTATCCATATTGGTATGAGTTTTTTATATTTTTCATAGTCATTTTTTATTAATTGCTTCATACTCATGCATGCTAATCTATCGCAAAGTTCCCAATCGCCAATATGGTGCAATCTATCTTGTATAAATTCGAAACATTGTTCAGGATATTTTTTTGAAAGTAAAGCTAATACTTCTGCAGCGATTTGACGGCCTTCTCTTGTAGCGTCGCTCCATAGCGTTTTTAGGAGTGTGAAGCATTCATTTACATCATCTTTGCAGTTTATTGTAGTTTTTTTAGCGATTTTTTTCAGAACATCCATTTTCAAGCCCATAAATTCTAAATTTGTTGGAATAAATGTGAGAATTTGCTTGCGTTCTGCTTCTGTAACCATATTTTTCCCAAGTTTCCTGAGTTCATAGCAATAGCGCGTTGGCTGATTGTAAAGATTTGCTATTTTTTCAATTTTAGCAGTAGAAATTTCCATAGACTATTGTTAGAAACAAGTGTATAAAATATATTGTGGTTCTAGACAAGCTCTTTTAATTTATTTACAATCCAAATCATTCCTTCTGTATCAAGTCCACAATATTTTTCCAAATCTTCGCGAACTTTTTTCTTTTTTTCTTCATCTGCTCCGCGATATGTAACATTTAAAAATTTTACACTCGCAGTTTCACCATCTGCAATATCAAGGCCGTCGTATCCTTTACCGGTAAGCGCCGGCATAGTTTTTTTCAATGACGCACTACCTTTTTGCAAAGGATTATAATAATAAAAATTTCTGAACGGAATTATTAAATCAACAAATCTTTTTTGCACTGATTCATTCCATTTTTTGAATTCTGGGAAAAGTTCTGCAAGTTCATTTATCCGCGCTTTTTCAAATGATTCATTATATGCAACAATTGTTCCAGATTCTCCAATTGCATTCTTCAAAGCATCTGCAAATTCTCGGCGTGGGTCTCCTTTCCCATTATAGAGGAATGATTTGTGTTCAACTTCTCCTGATTCTTGTTGAATGTGCAATGAGAATTGGAATGGGAGCTGTTGATACGGTTTTGTGTTGTCAAACATTGGAACTGCGGTTCTGAAAGTTTCGAAATCCAAATAATAAAGCGGATATTCAAGTGAATCCAAGAACTTTTTGATTTCTGGTTTGTCAATATACGGTTTACCGTCTTTCTCACAGCGTTTTTGAATGTCTTGTTTTTCTGAAAGTGCGAATTCCGGTGGAATATCTGAAATTGCATGGATTCCATTTTCGAAAAGCTTGAGTGTGTTCTGTCCACCGCGATACAAATGAAATACATTATTATCTGGGAGGAAATTCCAGCACTCTTCAATTGGACATTTGTATGGACTCCTACATTGCTTTCCAATTATTGCTTTAGGATATTTGAAAGCATTCATAACATCAAGTAATTCCTTTGCTTTTTCTGGAACATCTGGAAGAAGTTTATCAACTTGTTCAGTAATATCATCTTTTGCAAAAAGTTTTTTAACATCCAATTCGCCGTTGCGAATATATTCATTATTGATATGCATTAAATAACACTTGTTTATTCGCAAGCCTGCGCCCGTATAACAATACTTCTGAAATGAAACATCATGAAGATTTATTTCTTTTACTTTTGTTCCGCTCTTAACTTCAACAATATCCCAAGATCCATCACCAACTGGTACAAGAATATCTGCGCGCGAAAAGAAGTTTCCAAATTTTACACCAGGTTCAAATAATGGGCTGTCGCCAATTGCAAGCAACTCTGTTGTTTCTTTAAGATTTTTTGTAAAACTATCAAAAGAAATATCCACTCCATCAGGATACACTTTTTTTGCAAGTTCTCCAACTTCATCCCCAGTATCAAATTGCGCTTGCGCTGTTATGTCCGGTTCTGGTAGAGTTTCTTTTTCATGAACTTTGGTCCATAAGAAACGCGGACATTGCAGTCCTGCAATGTATCTGGATTTTGTTAGGAGTGTCATTCTTTTTTCTTCTCTTTTTTTTCTACAATTTGTTCTGGTTTTTTCAATCCGCCTTGTAAATATAGTTTCATTGGGTTTGTGCAAAAGTCTAGTGTTCCACCTGCAGCCAGTTTTCCTCTTTCTTTTCTGTTCATAGTTATTCTATAATAAGTAATCGTTCCTCTTCTTGCTTTTTTTTCTATCTGTTGTATGGGTATCTTTTTCCCTACTAATCGTTGTATTGTAGTTTTGAGATGGTTTTCTGCTCTTATATCATGCCAAGCTACAATTTCCTTAATGTATTTTGGAACATAGGTATATTCATCTTTTCCGAGTTTTCTTTCTTTTGATAATATTCCACAGTCTTCCAAGCCATCTAAGCGAGAGTGTACTGCAGTGTTCTTGGTTTTCAGCATCTTCTTAATCTCTGCTGTAGTCTTTTTCTTAATTTTTTTTAAAAAAGGTATTAGCTCTTCTGCTTTCCACATTTTGTCTACTGCAATTTGACTAAAATTCAGAGTCTTGTAAACTCTTGACATATTTTTTTCTCGATCAAGTGTTGGGCCTTGAAATATGCATACTGCAAAATTTGTAGTTCCAGTGCTACCTTTTTTTAGATATCCTATAGTGTTTAGTCTCCGTACTCTACCTCCAAGTTTCATCTTTTTTCCAGTTCTTCTTGCAATATTTCCTGTGCTTATACCAGGATACTCTAAAACTAGTTGGAAAATCTCTCTATACTCTGGTGTCTCCATTATATCTTTGAAAAATTTATCTTCTCTTTCTTTATCATCACCATCAAAAAATCCAAACATCATAATCCTGTTTTATTCTTAATGGTTTATAATAATTTCGGATAAGGTTAAGATAATTATATTAACCAAGACTTCTTACTCGATTTAAGGAGAGTAGTGATGAATAAAGTAGGGTCAGTAGATTTCTTTGATGGAAACAAACGCAAAATGTATTTTTTTGTAGAGAATGAGAATATTGTTGAAGAGGAAGGATTTTACAAAGTTGAAACAGATGATAAGATATTCTATATTTTTGTAACGAATCTTGAAGAGCGTCCTATTGATTCTGATATTGGTTCTCGGGTGAACCGCGAAGACTTTGCTTATGATCTTGGAGAGCGATACATTCTTTATGCGCAAGCATCTGTTTTGCTGGAATACCGCAAAAAGAATAATACAAAAGTTATTGGTTACAAAACAATCCCTCGTCACGGCAATTCTGTTTATGAATTAGAAGACATTGATTTTGAAAAAGATCGTCTTGGACTTCCGCGTCTTGATTTCGCTCACGTGCGATCTGGCAGTCAGAAACTTGATACTAAAGTCGGATTCAAAAAAGATTCTTACATAACTCACTGGCTTTTATCTGGTTGGACCTGCTCTGGAAAAACAAATGCAGCAAAAGTCTTGCTCGGTGTAACAATTAAAGGAGATGAAAACGGCAGTTTCGCCGGCGGTGTAATTATTGATCCGCATGGAGAATATTATGAAGGTTTGAAAGTTTTGAATTCAGCATCGCAGACAAAAGTAGTACATCTTACAATCAATCCTGATCGCAGCGACAAAAACGCGCAATCACTTTCAATTCCATTAGCACTTCTAACTCCGAATGATTTGTGCGAGGTTCGCAATTTTAATCCAGAAACGCAGAAGCCATTCATGTGGCGATGCCGATCATACTTTTGGAAAGTACAAAAAGGCGAGGTTTCTGATGACACGCAGATACTTTCACGATCAAAAAACTGGGTTGAAATGATAATTAATGAAGATCCTGATAAATTCCTTCCAAAATTAGGATCTGATTATGGTGATTCAGCAGGCCGTAAAGTTATGGATGCAGTTAAGCGCCGACTCCGCAGTATTATCAAAGATGATGATTTAATTTGGGGCCGAGAATATACTCCAATTCTCAAAGAAATAAAAGAGGGTGTTGCTCGCGGTTTGTGGTACGTTATTGATGTTAGTAGCATTAGCAACAACACTGCAAAACTCATTACATCTTTAATTGCAAATGAACTTTTCAAAGATTACAAAGGAATGTGCATCAATAACAAAGCAGAATGGAAAAAATACAAACCCGCAGGAATTCTTGTTGAGGAAGCGCATAATTATCTTTCATCTGAAGAAGCAAGTAAAGGAAATATTATTGCAAAGATTGCAAAAGAAGGACGGAAATTTAAAGTCTTCACAATTGTTGTTGAGCAAGATCCAAGTGGAATTGATGAGCGAGTGCTCAAACAAATCCACAACAAAATAACTCTGCAATTAATTCCAAAAGATGCGCGCGCATTATGCGACACAACTCCATACATTGGCGAGCTTGAGAAAAAGATTCCGTATTACGAGCCAGGTGAAGGAGTTTTTGTAAGCACTGGCTCATTTAATTTTGCATTACCTGTAAAATTCCCAATGATGAAAGATTGGGTTGCATCAAATGCAGGCAAATGCGTTAAGTGCAAAAAGAATCCTGTTGTAGATGCAGGACTTTGTTCAGAATGTGGGAAAAATCAGAAAGCAAAAGATGCTGAAGCGTTTATGTAAGTCCGCCTGGCCGCGGACAATGGCCGAGGGCATTCGCTTCGCGAAGCCCTTATTTGAAATTGGTTCTTTTCTATTCGCTTTCAACAACTCGATCTTCTAAAGCTTCTTTTGCATTAGCAATATCATTCCGCGGTACAACCATTGCAAACAAACCTTTGTCAAGGAGATAGAAAGATTGAATATTAATTCCTGTATCAGCAATTCTTCTAGTTATTTTTGAAACATTACCTGGCTGGTCAAGAACATCAACAACAAGCACATCAGAAGTTTCAAATCCAAATCCGCCAGCATCTAATGCAAGCTTTGCATTAACATCATCATCTGGAATAACTTTGATGTAACCTTCAGTTTCGCTAATAGCTTCTGTAGAAATAGCGCGAATATCCACACTCTTCTCTGCAAGTGCCTCGCAAACTTTGGCAAGTTCACCTGCTTTGTTCTTTACTATAACTTTAAATTGTTTCATTTTCTCTCTCAAGTTCCATATGTTATTTTGCTTAATATAAGTATTGGCGCGAGAACGGATTCGATAACTTTATATACACACCAAGGGATTGATTTGATATCCAAATACTAACTCCAATTCTGGGTTAGGAGGATAATTACTATGGAACAAAAAGACATACAAGAAGCTATCAAACTAGTTAGAAAGGGTTCTAAAGAACGAAAGTTCAAGCAGACTCTTGATATAGTTGTAAACTTCAAAGATTTAGATTTGAAAAACCCTGCACACAAATTCAAAGCAGAAGTTGTGCTCCCACACGGCCGCGGTAAACCAATTAAAATCGCAGCTTTCGCAGACGGAGCAACTGCAGAGAATGCAAAGAAAGCAGGAATTGAGAAAATTCTGGATAAAACAGAACTTTCTAAATTAGCAACAAACAAAAAAGAAACACGAACAATTGCAAATGGATATGATTTCTTTGTTGCGCAAACTGATTTTATGGTAGATATTGGTAAAATTCTTGGTGCTGTTTTAGGCCCAAGAAACAAGATGCCTCAACCAGTTCCTCCAAATGTACCACTTGACGCTATTGTCAAGCGTTTGGAAAAACTTGTTAGAATCAGAATTGTAAATCAGCCACTTATTCATTGCCGAGTCGGTACTGAAGAAATGAGCGATGAACAATTAGTTGCTAATATCGATGCTATTCTTTCAATGATTTACTCAAAAACTCCAAAACACGAAGAAAATATCAGATCAGTTTGTGTGAAAACAACAATGGGTAAAAGCATTAAAATCGGCGCACCAGTTAAAGCTGATGATGGGGGTGAAGAGCAATGAAAACACAAGGATCCGTTTCACAATGGAAAAAAGATACAGTAAAAAGTCTTGTTGCTGAAATTAAAGAAAATCCAATTGTCGGAATTTTGAATTTCCAAGACTTGCCTTCAAGACAGCTCCTTCAAATTAAACACAGTCTTAGAGCAGATGCAACAATTCGAATGACCCGAAAGCGTTTGATAAAAGTTGCTCTCAAAGAAGCTGGAATTACAGGTCTTGATGAGCATTTGAATGGTGAGCCAGCACTTATCATGACTAAGGCAAATCCATTTAAGATTGCAAACAAGCTCCGAAGCTCACGAACCACAGCACCTGCAAAACCAGGGGCAATCATGCCAAAAGACATTGTTATTCCTGCAGGGGACACTCCGTTCCCACCAGGGCCAATTGTCGGTGAACTTGGTTCAATGGGTGTTAAAGCAGCAATTGACAAAGGAAAAGTCATAATCCGTGAAGATTCAACTCTTGCAAAAGAAGGCGAAAAAATTGACAAGAAAAAAGCAGACTTAATGGCAAAAATGGGAATCGAGCCAATGGAAATTGGTCTTGATCTTGCAGCTGCTTTTGAAAATGGAATGGTATATACTGCTGATGTTCTTGGAATTACAACTGACCAACTTGTTGAGGATATGACAAACGCAGCATTGAGAACCTTCAAATTGACAATCGGTATTGGTATGCCAACTGCTCAGAACATTACTTTCTTGGTTCAGAAGAGCCACAGAGAAGCAAAAGCTCTTGCAACTGAAGCAAAGATTCTTTGCAAAGCAACTGCTGGAGATGTTCTAGCAAAAGCAACTGCTGAAATGGGTGCTTTGAAATCTCTTGTAAAGGATGCTCCTGCTGAGAAACCAGCGGAAGAAAAGAAAGAAGAATCTGCTCCTGCTGAAGAAGCTAAACCAGAAGAGAAAACAGAAGAAGCTCCAAAAGAAGAACCAAAACCTGAAAAGAAAGCAGAAGAAAAACCTGCAGAAGAACCAAAACCTGAAAAGAAAGCAGAAGAAAAACCTGCAGAAGAACCAAAACCTGAAGAGCCAAAAGAAGAAGCACCTACTGAGGAAAAACCAGCTGAAGCAAATGAGTAAACTTGAGAACGCACGAAAACGAAAAGCTAAGAAAAAGCGAAAGGTTGCATTAAAAGAACGCAAGTCCAAAAAATAATTCTAGAGGGAGGGTGTAAAAACCCTTTCTCAAATTAAAAACCCAAACAACAACCGCAGTTTCCAAAATATAAAGAAATTAAAAATCGGTTCTAGTAATATATTCTGAACTCTTTTTCCCATATTACCACCGTACATGAAACTAGTGAGTATCATTGTTCCCCATTTTACAAATCCAAATAAAGAACCGAACAAGCCCCAGCCTACTGTACTAATAATATAAGGCCCAGCGTAGGATCCGAATAAAACCATTATCACCATTGTTACAATATCACCAACTGCAATTGACGGATTCTTCATGTAAAACAAATGAACTATAAGTATTGGTGGGATTGCAATTGCTAAACTAGGAACAAAACCGAATTTGATGCAAGCCATAGCAATAAACAAAGTTGATAATGAAAGCCCAGGAACAAAGAAAAAAACCAGTTCAGCGAAAAAAATCAGAACCGCAACAAGTAGCATAAGAGCTATCTCCGGTCGGCCTATCCGGGAGGCGAATGCTAAAATCGGTGTCGCTAGCTCTACAAGTACCATCATATTCTTTAAAACACGATAGTATAGATAGTTTATCCTTCAATTAAACTTATAAATGACTTCATTTTAAGAAGTTTCTATTATGATAAAGATTTTCAAGACTCTAAACGGCCTTTTAGTAGAGCAGAAAAATTTCAATAAGGGAACATGGGTTAACGTAGAGTCTCCTACTGATGAAGATCTTGAAAAATTACAAAAGCTCACCGGAAAACTTGATGAGTTTGATGGTTTTATTACTTCTCTAAAAGATCCAGATGAACAAGCACGTGTTGAAACTGAAAATGGTGCGTTGTTTATGATTCTCAGAGTTCCATATATTATGAAAAAGGGTGAAGAGTCACTGCATACAACTCGGCCTCTTGGAATTATTCGCGTGAAAGATCAATTAATTACAATTTCTTATTTTGATACTGGAATTCTTGACAGATTAAATAATCAGGAATTTAATACTAATAAAAAAATTCAAACTGTTCTTAACATATTCCTCTTAACTGGTCGCAAATTCTTATTCCAACTTCGACAAATCAATCGCAAAGCATTCCTATTACAAGGTGAGCTTGAAGATTCAACTAAAAACGAAGATTTGCTTAAATTATTGTCCCTTGAAAAATCACTTGTTTATTTCAATACAGCACTTCGAACAAATAACTATGTGATAAACCGCTTGACATTGATGAAGATCTTCAACAAATATGAAGAAGACAAAGAGCTTCTTGAGGATGTTCTTATTGAATTCAAACAGGCGCAGGAAATGACTGACACATATACTACTCTTTTAGCGACAATGCGTAATGGTTTTGAGTCAATTCTCAGTAACAACTTGAACAAAGTTATGAAAACACTTACATCTATTACACTTATTCTGATGCTTCCAACACTTGTTTCAAGCATATATGGTATGAATATTAATCTGCCATTCCAGAACTCTCCAAATGCATTTGTGATTACAATGGGTATTTCAATACTTATTGCTCTAATTGGAACTTTGATTTTCTGGAGACAAGAGCTATTCTGAACAATTAGCAACCTTTTTTAAGTATGGATTCTTAGTTGATTTATGCCTACAATTAAGGAACTTAAGGGTGAGCTTAAACAAAAGACTGACAAAGCTCCTGAGAAATATTATCCAGTTGAAAAATTACAAGAAAAAGGTTTTGAGCGACAGCGATGCAAAAAATGCGGTAAATATTTCTGGGTTCAAGGCGAATCTGAGCTTTGTGGAGATCCAGAATGCTCAGGGCAATACACCTTCATTGGCGACAGTCCTTGCAGTAAGAAAATGGATTTCATTAAGACGTGGCAGGAATTTTCAAAACTTTTCAAGAAATTAGGTTACACTCCAATACGCCGTTATCCAATTGTAGCACGATGGCGAGATGACACGTATTGGACCAATGCATCAATTTACGATTTCCAACCTCATGTGGTTTCAGGATTAGTTGAACCTCCTGCAAATCCGCTTGTAGTTCCTCAGACCTGTGTTCGATTTAATGATATTGACAATGTTGGGATTACTGGACGGCATTACACTTCTTTTGTTATGATTGGTCAGCACGCATTCGTGCCACCAGAAAAAAAGTTTGACAAAAATAAATACATTAGTGATATTATTACTTGGTTAGAAACCGGTATGGGTCTACCACTTCATGAAGTTAAATTCCACGAGGATCAATGGGGTGGTGGTGGAAATCTTGGTGTTTGTATGGAATTCTTTGCGCGCGGATTGGAAATCGGAAATCAAGTTTACATGCAATATCAAGTTAATCCTGATGGCACTTACAAAGATCTTGAATTGAAAGTTCTTGACATGGGGATGGGGCAAGAGCGATGTCCATGGATGTCAATGGGAACTGCAACAAGTTACGAATGCAATTTCCCAACAGTTGTGAAAAAACTTTACAAAGAAACTGGAATCAAACCAAATCAAGATGTTCTCAAACGTTTCCTTCCTTATTCTGGTCTTCTTGATATGGAAGAAGCAAAATCAATTGATGATACTTGGCAAGAAATCGCAGACAAACTAAGTATGGATGTTAAAAATCTTAAAGAAGAAATTCTTCCTCTTAGTGGTCTTTATTCAATTGGTGATCATACTCGAACATTATTGTTTGCAATAACGGACGGAGCAATTCCATCAAATGTAGGGGGAGCTTACAATTTGCGTGTGATTCTAAGACGTGCTCTTGGATTTATTGATGCATATGATTGGGATGTTTCATTGTTTGAAACTTGCAAAGAACATGCAAAGTATCTCAAGCCGCAATATCCTGAACTTTCTGAAACAGTTGATGATTTGCAAAAGATTTTTGAAATTGAAGAGAAACGATATCAAAGCACAAAGGCAAAGTCTATAAAAATAGTGTCGCGGCTTCTTGAAAAAGGATTTTCAGATGCTGAACTTGTTTCACTTTATGATTCTAATGGAATTTCTCCTGAAATTCTTAAAGAAGAAGCAAAAAATATTGGAAAGGAAATTAAAGTTCCTGCAGACTTTTATTCAAAAGTTGCTGAGCTTCATCCAGAAGTTGAACGCGCGAAAAAGAAAGATGAATTTAATGTTTCTGGTATTCAACCAACCAATATATTATATTATAGTCAAAAGGGGTTGAGTTTTGATGCTACTGTTTTGAAAGTCATTGATAAGAAAAAGATTATTCTTGATAAAACTGTTTTCTTCCCAACTGGTGGTGGACAGGAGCATGATATTGGAAAATTAAATGATCTTAATGTTATTGATGTTCAGAAAGCTGGTGGGGGAACTGTAGTTGTTCATATTCTTGAAAAATCAGGTCTAAAGAAAGGCGATAAAGTTCACGGAGTTGTTGATAAAAATCGCAGAATGGCTTTGTCAAAACTTCACACTGCAGCGCATGTTATTGGTGGCGCAGCAAGGAAAGTTCTTGGAAGTCATATCTGGCAAGCCGGTTCTCAAATCGATCCAAATAAAGGACGTCTTGATATTACTCATTACAAAGCTTTAACAGAAGATGAGAAAAAACAAATTGAAAAACTTGCAAATGAAACAATCAAAAAAGGAACCAAGATTTCAAAGAATGTAAAAAACAAAAAAGAAGCTGAATCTAAATACGGATTTACACTTTATCAGGGTGGAGCAATTCCAGGGAAAGATATTCGCGTTGTTGAAATTCCAAGTTGGGATGTTCAGGCTTGCGCAGGAACGCATCTTGATAATGTTTCTGAAATTGAAGGAATACGTGTAATTAAAACAGAAAAAATACAAGATGGTGTTGTACGTCTTGTGTTTATTGCAGGAAAGAGTTTGCTTTCTGAAAAACAATCAAAAGAATCTGAGCTTGTTGATGAAAGTATTAAGATTTTGGAACAAGCATTCCCTAATTTCATGATTGAAACAGCAATTGAAGATGTTCTTCTTGGTGCATCTATTCTCAAAGTTAATTCAAAGCATCTTCCAGTAACACTGAACCGATTTTTGAAAGAGATTAGAGAGATTGATGATGTTGTTGAAGCTGAAATAAAACTTGATGAAAAAGTTAATTCTTTCTCTGAAGCATGTCGAAATATTTTTGATCATTGGAAAAATTTGAAGAAAGAATTGAAAAGACAAAACTCAGAACAATCTGGTCAATTCTTAGAAAAGATTGAAAAAAGTTTTATTGAACATAATGGCCGTAAGATCTTATTTGCAGATGTAAAAGATATGGGAACTGCAATGCAAACAGCAAGTATTCTTTGTGCTAAGAATTTGACTGCTGTTATATTATTTTCAACACCCGAACGCTCGGTTTTAATGACTGGTAAAAAGGCGAAAATTGACGCTAAGGAAACTTTAAATACGCTCATTGCTAATTCCAAAATCAGTGGCGACCAAAGCAGAGCGGTGTCTGACAAACCTGTCAAAGGCGCTGGAATGTTGAATAAATTAAAAGGGTTGATTAAATGAAAATCCCGAATAAAGTAATATTATCTATAACACTAATGGTTTCTGTACTATTAGTTCTCGGTGCTGTAAGTGCATTCTCAGCAACATCTGGTGCTCCGGATGATACTATTGATGTTGCTCCTCAAGGTTCTCTTCTTGAAGTTGAAGATCTTGATGGGGATGGTTCTGCAGAAATTATTGTAAATAGTGTAACTTGGGCAAATCTTGCTGCATTTGATGTAAGGGATCGTGGTCAGTCTCAACTTTCTATTTATGAACTTGTTGCAGGAGATATAACTCCTAAAGCAATATATGGTCCTCCACAAGGCGGAACTCCTTTTGGAATTGCTATTGGGGATTTTGATAATTTTGATTCTGGAAAAGATATTGTTGTAGTTGAAAAGGAACAAAATGGAATTTGTTTTCAAATTTCTGTTCTTGCTTCTGATTCCTGGAGTGCAGCCTCTTTAATAACGCGTCCAAATGCTATTTGTGCTCAGGGTAATAAAGTGCCAACTGCTATTGCTGCTGGAAACTTTTTTGGTGCAGAAACTGATGATGTTGTAATTGCATATGCAACTCCAGGTGTTGGAACTCTTACTACACCAAATATTGCAGTTTGCAGTGTTGTTGGTGATGGGTTTAATTGCCCACTTGAATTAATCTTTGATGTAACTTCTGATGCTGTTGATGTATTTGATCCAATTTATGCTTTAGCTGTTGGAGATGTTGGTCGTGTTTCTGCAGATGGTAATTTACATTTTGCTCAAGATGGACATGAGGATATTGTTGCTGTAACTAAACAAGGTCGTGTTCTAATATTATATTATTATGATGTTGTAGATGATGATAATGATCCTACATTTGTTCAAAATGAGATTATTCAAGTAACTAAAAATTCTCGAGATGTTATAATAGCAGATGTTGAGAGTGATGGGGATAATGATATTATTGTTGTAAATGCTGATGATGATGTTGCTGTTGTTTATCGTCAGCAAAATAATGTTGCATTCAATGCTGGTTGGGTAAAAGTTATGAACACTGATGATTTTCCTGCTGGGGTTACTTCAGGTGATGTGAATAGTGATGGTTTAGTTGATGTTATAATCTCAAGTGGAAAAGAGAATTACCTTGAAATTTTTCTTCAAGATTTAGAAGATGGACTTCCTCGAACTTCTTCCTTTAGAATTGGTTCAGCCAAAGCTGATACATTTGGAATTGGTTACGGAGACATCAACAATGATGGCTTCGGCGATCTTGCAAGTGTAACATTTGATACAAGTATTCTTTCAGTCTTTTTACAAGAAAGTTTATCTGGTATTCCTCTTCTTGATACACAGGTTCAGGTTATTCCTCGTTTAAGTTCAGTTTCAAGTCCAGTATATGCTTACAATGTTTCACATGATTATTTCCCATGCACTTTAACAAAAACTGGTGGAGATGTTAAAGCTTGTTCAGAGGTTCTTCTTTTCCGAGGCGATTGCTCTGATAGTAAATATACATTAACATTAAATGGTGCTACAGGGTTCGGTACAAAAGGCCAATACAAACTTCGATTATTCCCTGGTGAAGATCAAGTTGATCAGCTCATAAAAGTTGGGGGCATTGACGTTAATGTTTCCATAGATTCAAATCGGTTGGTTACTGTTAAAACAACAAAAGATATTCTCGGTGATGATGGTTGGGTTAAATATACTCTCTTTAGAAAAAATGGGTGTGGTCTTGTTGGGATCGATAGTAATAATTTAACTCAAACTGTTGAAGAGTCTCGTAAATTATTCCATACAACTTTTGTAGATCCAGGTTGTGATTCTCCATCTTGTGATTATGTTGTTGAAATCCTCGCGCAATCGGCAGGAGATACTGGTGGTGCAATTGGAGAATTCTCTTACTCACCAACTCTTAAGGGAGTTGATATTAATGTTGTTTCAAATAAGAATTCCTACTTAGTTGGGGAGACTGCAATCATTCGTGCTACTGTTGTTGGTTTAGATGGTGCTATTGTTGAGTATTCTGTAAATGCTCCTGATGGGGCAAGCGGATCTACTGGAACTCTTTCTTATGTTGAAGATAATTTATGGTATGAAGGTTCTCTGTCACTTACTACAGAAGGTGTTTATGATGTTGATGTTACTGTGAGTGATCCTGTTGAAAATTGGCGACAAACTATTGTTCCTCTAGCATTTTCTGTTAGCGCTCCTTCTCCTGTATTAGTTTCTCCACAAAATGTTGATTTTGGAACCCTTGGGGATGAAGATGAAAAGAATAAATTAATTACAATCACAAACAATGGGGATAATCTTGTTACTGGTCTTAGTGTTTCTATTCCTTCTAGTCTTGCGCAGAATGGTTTATCATACTCACTCAATAACACTTCAGTTCCTGTTAATGAAACAATTAATCTTGTTCTTAAATTAGATATTCCAAGCAGTTCATCAGATGGAAATCATAGTGGCTATGTATCTATAACTGGTGTTGGAATGTCATCAGAAAGTGTTTCTGTTGATTTCACAATTTATAATGAGCTTACAAAAGTTCAATTGAATCAAACTCAAACAGGTACCTCTGTTGCAGTTCTTGATCCATCAAGTTGGTCAATTGGAACTGTTACCCCAACAGCGGATGGTTCAAAGACAATTATACCATCACTTCAAGGTGGTGTTCCTGCTGCGTACAAAGTCAATATTCAAGTTGAGGGCGCTGCAGCACAATATATTACTGCTGACAAAAATGTTTTAACAGATATTACATCTGGTGCTGGTGTTTCTTTATCATTCCGTGCACCTTCACAAGTTGGTGATTACTCAGGAAATGTTGTATTTGAATTTGTTAACAAAGCAGATAGCACTGTTCTTGAAATAAAGAAAGTTCCTGTTAGTTTCTCAGTTCAGGCGCAAGAAAATAAAATCCTCAAAGATACAAAAACTCGATTGAGCAGAGCTAAAAGTGATCTCAGCACAGCTTCACTAAAAGCTGGAGCTGGTACTGGCGCTTCTGATGAAATACAAAGTTTGATGGCTATTGTTGAACAAAAAATCGGGGAAGCAGAAGGACATGTGTCTGAAGCGGAATTAGCAATTGATAGAAGCGATGCTGCGGCATCAGAACAATCAATGATGAGTGCTAATAATGCATTAAGTTCAGCAGAAGATACTCTTCTTCAAATATCATCTTCACTTGGCGCTACTAGTCAGAAATCAAAGAATAGTAGTGGTGGAAGCGCACTTATGATTATTCTTCTTATAGTTGGTATCTTTGCAATTTTCGGATTCCTTGTTTTCGCTTTCAGAGAAGGATGGCTTCCAATTTCCAAAGTTCCATGGCTTAAGAGTGCATTTGACACTGTTGGTCTTGGTTCTCTTGTTGAGCCAGCTCATGCTATGAAATCTGATCTTAAATTCAATCCAACAGTTACTCCAGGAAAGAAACCTGCACCTGCAGCACCTGGTGCAGGTAAGAAACCAGCAGCTCCTGCAAGACCGGTAACAATTCGTCCAGGGGTTCAATATAAACCCCCAGCTCGACCTGCAGGATTCCCTTCAGCTGCAAAACCCGGTGCACCTGCAGCAGTTAAACCACAATTACCACCTGGTACTCAGGCTCCAGCTGAGAAAAAGAAACCAAAATACACTAGTTACTATAACAGGAGGTTTCAACAATGACAATTAGAATAATTGCTGAGGGTGTGTATGATACTGCGCATGCAGTTTACGAAGCTCATGAAATAAAGAAAGAGAAACCAGATGCAGTGTTTATGGAACTTCCATATACTCCATTCCAGAAAATTTTTGATGATTTCAATTCTGGAAAAGTCGATGTTCATCAATTGAAAACACATTTACTTAAAGCAATTAAAGTTGAGAAGAAGGATGTTGAACATGATCTTCTTAAGAAATTCTTGCTTGGTCAAATTGAAGAAGAAGAACTTGAAGCTATTGAAACTGAAGGCAGAGAAATTCATGTTATGCAAGAAGCAAAAAATGCTGGTGCAGAGCTTCATGCAATGGATGTTCCTCTTGATGTGCTTGAAAAATATTTAATGAATTTATTTGAAGATGAGCATGTTAAAAGCACGCGAGAAGTTATTGAAACTCAACGGTTGCCTGATATCTTGTGGAAGCTTTCTGAAATTTCCCATTTCCCATTTCACATTGTCGAGCGTCTTGTAAGACACCCTGGTCTTGTAACAAATAATCCATACAAACACAACCACTTCGAGAGTACAATTTCAAGAATGGGCGTTATCTGGGATCGTGTAGTTCACAAATTATTCATGCCAATGCTTTTCTTAATGCCACTTAGTAAGCAATTGAAGAATGATATGCGGATTTCTCTTGTGATTCACAAGATGGATCAGTATCGTGAAAGATACATGGCTCGTAAAATTGCAAAAGAATACAGAAGATTGAAAAAGAAACTAAATCGAGAACCTCGCATGATTGTGATTGTGCACTTGTGGAATGCTATGACTTTAGAAAGATATTTGCGCGGGCTAAGGTAAGTGTTAAGTAGTTGTTTGGGTAATTGTTAGTTATGAGTAAACTATTGAATGATTTGCGAATATATTTTCTCAAATCTGAGGACTCTTTGTTTCCATACAAGTTTTTTATAAGTAAAAAGCAAAATCCTGCAAACAAGAAGATTTCTGATTCTTCTCAAATAATTTATTCTCATATTAATTCTGTAGATGATCGGATTTCTCTGATGCTTCTCTATTATGAAAATGATTTTTTCCAAAAAGAATATGAGAAGAAAGGTTTGGGATCTGCTCTTACACTTATTCGTTTCCTTTTCGGATTTTATTATTTTGGTTTTTCTAATGTCCATGTTACTGTTAAAGAAGGGCGTGGTGGGATTATGTATACTCTTCTTGATATGGTTAAGGAATTTGTCAGTAAGAATGAGTATTGTTTTATTGGTGTATATCCTGAAAAAGCAGTTGAGCTAATACAAAAATCAAGGAAAGTCAAAGCTCTTATTGAAAAAACTGAGACGACTGAAGGCATTACTCTTGATGAACTTATTTCTGTATATCTTTCTCTTGGTAATACTCTAAAGAAAAACGAGTTGGGGCTTGGTGACAATTTTATCAATGCTGCAAATGAATTGAAGAAACGAATAGATTAATCCACTAAAACACCTGGTTTCTCTGGACCAGCTACTTTTGCTTTATCTTCTTTGGAATCTTGAGCTTTAACAACTTCTAATTTGCACTCAAGTGCTTCTTCCATTTGCGTTTTACTTTCTTCAAAAACTTTTAATTCCTCTTTCTGGCTCATTACTTTTTCTTTTAATTGTTCTTTCTTTTTCATTAAAGCAGGAACCATTTTTGCAACATCTTTTCCATATTTCCTGAATTTCTCATCTTGCATGAAATCTTTAATTTGTTTTCCTGCTTTTACTCCAGAATAAATTTCGCGCTTCCATTCCGGTGCAATAAAGAGTGTAATCTTTTTTGGTTGCTTTCCAACAATGTCAATAACTTGTCGAATATCAGAGAGTGTGTTTCGAACTAATGTTTCGCCTTGCTCAAAACTTTCATCAAGATATTTCTTATTTGGTTCTGGCCATTTCTGTAAAGATATGAATGGTTTCTGTTTGAGTATATGCCAGAATTCTTCAGCAAGATGTGGAGCAAACGGATTTAACATTAATGCAAGGGTTTTGAGGCCTTCAAACATTACTTCTGGTTTTGAATCTGAAGAATATTTATTTAATTCTGTAACGAGTTCCATCATTGCTGAAATTGCAATATTAAGCTGGAAGTTTTCCATGTGTCCTGTAACTTTCTTTAATATGCTGTGAGTTTTTGCAAGAATGTATTTGTCTTTGCTTCGAAGTGTTCCTTTGATTGCGCGATCTGCGAATTTTGCTTCATCAAATAATGTATAAATTCTGCGCAAGAACCGATAGACTGCGTCTACTCCTTGTTCACTCCAATCTAATTCCTTTTCAGGTAATGCAGTAAAGAGCATGAACATTCGTGCAGTATCTGCACCGTATTTTTTAATAATTTCATTTGGATCAACAACATTTCCTAAACTCTTTGACATCTTTGCTCCGTCTTTAATTACCATTCCTTGGCAAAGCAAGCGTTTGAATGGCTCGTCAATATTATGTAATCCAAGATCGCGAGTAGCTTTTGTGTAGAATCGAGAATAAAGTAAGTGAAGAATTGCATGTTCAATACCGCCGATGTATTGGTCCACTGGATTCCAGTATTTTATTGTTTTTTTGTCATAAGGCAATTTGCTATTCTTTGGATCACAGTATCTGAACCAATACCAAGAACTATCTACAAAAGTGTCCATTGTGTCAGTTTCTCGCTTTGCTTTGCCACCACATTTTGGACATTTACAATTAACAAAAGTTTTTGAAGTTTTGATTGGATTTCCTTTTCCTTCAAATTTCACATCTGTTGGAAGTTTAATTGGTAAGTCTTTTTCTGGAACTGCATTTGTTCCACATTTTTCACAATAAATAATTGGGATTGGGGTTCCCCAATATCGTTGTCTTGAAATTAACCAATCACGGAGTTTGTATTGTGTTGTGCGTTCTCCCCATTTGTGCTTTTCACAATATTCTCCAATTGCATCAATTGCTTCTTTGTTGTTCCATCCATTGAATTCTCCAGAGTTGCACATCACACCTTCGTCCATGTAAGCGCGAACCATTTTATCAGGATTTAATTCATGACCTTCTGGAGTTATGACAACGCGCATTGGAATATTATATTTTTTTGCAAATTCAAAGTCTCGTTGATCGTGAGTTGGTACAGCAATGATTGCTCCTGTTCCATATTCCATTAAAACAAAATTGCCAATGTAAATCGGAATCTTTTCATTCGTTGCCGGATTCGTTACGTAGCGGCCGATAAACATTCCTTCTTTTTCTTTATCATCTGCTGTTCTTTCAAATTTATCTTGAATAACAACTTTCTTAATGAATTCCTTTACATCTTTTTCAATTTTTGTTCCTGCAACAAGTTCTTCAACAAGTGGATTCTCTGGTGCAAGAACAACAAAAGTTACTCCCCATAAAGTATCAACACGAGTTGTGAACATTTCAAGAGTTTTATCAGAATCAATAATTGGGAATTTAAGAACAACACCTTTACTTTTTCCAATCCAATTTTTTTGCATTGTTTTGACGCGCTCTGGCCATTCATCAAGTTTATCATCAATGTCTTTCAAAAGTTCTTCAGCATAATCTGTAATTCTAAATGACCATTGCTCAAGATTTTTAACTTCAACTTCAGCTTTGCATCTCCAACATTTTCCATTTTCAACTTGTTCATTTGCAAGTACAGTTCCACAACCTGGGCACCAATTAACTGGTGAAGGTTTTTTGTATGCAAGTCCTTTTTCAAAAAACTTTGTGAAAATGTATTGGTTCCATTTGTAATAATCAGGATCACAAGTTGCAACTGTTCTGTCCCAATCATATGAAAGTCCAAGGAGTTTAAGTTGTTCTGTCATTTGCGCCATACTTTTCTTTGTCCATTTGTCTGGATTGGTTTTGTTTTTGATTGCAGCGTTTTCTGCAGGAAGTCCAAGAGCATCATATCCCATTGGATAAAGAACATTAAAGCCATTCATGCGTTTAAATCGAGAGCATGCGTCACCTATTGAATAGTTACGAACATGACCCATATGAAGTTTGCCTGAAGGATAAGGAAACATTTCTAAAACATAATACTTTTTTTTCTTAGAATCCTCTTTAACTTTGAATATTTTCTTTTCTGCCCAAGCAGTTTGCCATTTCTGCTCTATTTTTTTGTGGTCGTAATCAGTCATGCTATTTCTCTGTTAGAATATACACTATAAAAATATTGGGATAAGAGGTGGGGCCACAGGGATTTGAACCCTGGCCTAGTGGTTTCTGCCACTGCGAGCCTTGAAATATATCATTTCCCGAAGGATCAACGCTCCAGATGTCTGGAGCCACTTACGCTCCCAGGTTACGCCATAGCCCCTCTTTAGAGTTAGAATAAGTGAATTGGATGTTAATAAAGGTTTTGAGTTGTGATTTGTTATCGCCAAACTTTATAAACTTCTTTACTGAATATATTTTATGAAAAAAATAATATGTCTCCTAATAGGATTATTGTTGTTCTTTCAACCTGTTCTTGCTGAATCACATACTATCAAACTTAATACTGCTGGAGATTCAACAGCTATCGTTGATTGTGTTTCTGTTTCTCTTGTAGGTTTGTATGGGAACAGCGATTCTGGATACAAAGCCAAGATCGGTATTCGGACGCGCAAAATAACTGAACTTAAATACGTTAATTCAGGTGACAATGCAATAATTTCCAACATTCCTGTTATTATGGTAACTGCAGAACTAGATTCTGACAGCAACCTTGGATCAATAGAACTTGTTCTGGATTTGCCGGAAGATCTGTGTGGCGAAGTTGAAGCTGTTGCATCAACAGAACAGACTTCTATTAAAACAGAAAGCTTGGTTGTGAAAAAGCAAGAGCAAATTTCTGAAAAAAGCGAAAAAACGGATTCTCCGCAAGCGCCTAAACCAATCAAGACAGTTCCTCATTTGATTAAGGATGTTGGTTGTGTTGATTCGGATAATGGCAAAGATAAATATACAAAAGGGACTGTTACATACGGGGCTGGCGGATCAAATACTGATATTTGCATTGAAAAAACTCCTGTTAATAGCTGGGGAAGCACTGCAGAGGCATCTGATTATTTAGTGGAATATTCCTGTCCAACTGAAACTAATTACGGCAAGGATATCTACCTATGTGAAAATGGCTGCAATAACGGCGTCTGTTTGAAGCAGGCGCTTTCTGCTGAAGTTTCAGAAGAAACTACTACAATAAGCGAACCTTCAGCTGCTCTCGTTGAGGAAGCAGAAGCCGAACCAGCTAAACCATCACGTCCTGCTATTCCTGGAACCCTGAGCAGTTACCCTTCTTTTTTTGTTTCTCCAGGAGAGCACAAGTCTTGGATAATAATGGGAGAATCTGCAGCTGCTCCGGACGTTCAGGGGGTTGCTGATATTGCTCAGCGTTTTGGGGTCATATCCGGTAAATCAAAAAGTGTGAACATTATTGATACTGAAATCATATCTGACCAAAAGGCAGATAATCTCATACTTGTCGGGGGTCCGGTCACGAATTCTCTTGTCAGAGAAATTAACCCATTGCTTCCAGTGCGCTTCGAGCAAAAAAACAATCTCTGGTACATAACTGGCGGTTCTAAGGAATATAATGGATATGATAATCCTGGTATTGGTATGCTAGTTATAACTAAAAATCCATACAACCCTGACAAAAACGTGATAATTGCTGCAGGATTAACCAGATGGGGCACAAAAGCCGCAACCGATCTTCTCGCGCAGGAAAAAAATGACGAGCTTTTATCTGGCAAGGTGATTATCGTAAACTCCTGGGGTGACGAACTTGAAATCTTGGAAGTTATTG
Source organism: Candidatus Undinarchaeota archaeon (assembly GCA_964567575.1). Lineage (GTDB taxonomy): Archaea > Undinarchaeota > Undinarchaeia > Undinarchaeales > UBA543 > UBA543. Next base: position 40,098 of record CAZMMZ010000004.1, on the reverse strand, counting down.
ATGATTCTGCTTCTTTAAATGTGAATTGAAAATCAGTTTGGGATTAATAAAGGTTTTGTAAAACTAAATTATTTTCTTGTCATTTTTGGCATAATTCGTGGTGTGTACCGGAGCCAAGAGTCACGTTACGCCATATCCCCTCTTTAGAATTAAATTAAGTATTTTTGATGTTAATAAAGGTTTTGAGTGAGTTCTTAACATCAAGTTTGTTTCACAAAAAACTTACTGCCTTTATTAAGAAATGCGTTTTGCTCAGTAACCCAATCTTCAAATTCTTTACCAGTTTCAAAACCATCAACCCGAATGAAAGACTTTCTATAAATCATTAAATTGGAAAAACCACCATCTAACCATAATCCTTCTTTCATGACTTTATCAAAAAGCTTGCTCCCTGGTAATGGGCAGTATATGCTTACAGTGTAGCTGTCTGCACCACACTTACTAGCAAATTCAATTGTTTCTTCCATTTCTTTCCTTGTTTCACCAGGGGCTCCAACAAGCCAAAAAGTGTGAACTTGCAAACCAACTTTCTTTGCTTTTTCAATTGCTGGTTTAATTTGTTCTAATTTCAAATTTTTATTAAGAACTTCATCTAATACTCGTTGATTTCCGCTTTCGCAAGCAAGAGTAACTTGGAAACAACCAGATTCTTTCATTCTTCGGAACATCTCTTCATGTTGATCAACGTGATAATTAATTCTAATACCATTTGGAACGCACCATTTCAGATTCATTGGTTTTAGCAAGTCACATAATTTGTATAAGTTTTGGATATTCAGTGTAAGCGTATCATCTTCAAATTGAACTTCTTCAATATTATACTTTTCAACATATCCTTTAATTTCTTCAATTACATTCTCAGCACTTCTGAAACGGAATCGATTACCCCACATTTTTGGAGTTGTGCAAAAAGAACACTCCTGCGGACAACCACGACTAGTCATAACATTCAAAATACGTCTACCACTTCTGCTTGAATGAAATAAATTAATTTTAAAATATTTTTCTATATTCATAAGATCCCGTGCAGGAAATGGGAGCTCATCAAGATTTTCAAAAGGAAGACCAGTGATAATTTTATCTGGCTTAATATTATTTTTTAGATTATCTAACAATTTAACAAATGCAACTTCTCCTTCGCCTTTAATAACGTAATCAACTGCAAAATCCTTTTCAGAGAATGTTATGTGATTGCCACCAAGAACAGTAACAATATCTGGATTAACTTCTTTTGCTAATTTAATTGTGTTTAATGCAGAGGATTCAAGACTAGAAAGAGTAGCTGTTACACCAATTACATCTGGATTAATTTTTTGAATAAATTCTTTAATTTTTTCATCACTCTCTCCAATATTTACTAACCCTCTACCAATCTCTACTTGGTTACTATAATCTTCAAGTGCTGTATCTCTAACAAAAACTTCATGACCAGCTTCTCTAGCAACACTTGCAAGATAGCATATACCAAGCGGTGGCTGTATTCTATTAACACCGTCCTTCATGCCGGTAATGTTAGGGCTGATAAGTAATACTTTCATAGTTTATCCTTCTCTTGTAATCCTAAATCGAAGTAGAATAAGTATTTTAGATGTTAATAAATGTTTTGAGCGTATCACTTTACTTTTTTTAAAAAATCATTCACTTTTTCCGGTTGTTTAGTTTGATGTATAATATTCTTAATTTCTGTATGTTCAATTAGGATTCGAAGTATAACCTGCTGATTTTGCTACTGCAAGTGCTTCTTTGTTTGCACCTGCTAAAATTTGAATACCACAATATAAATCTAATTTTTTTATTTCTTTTCCAATGATTGCCATCATAGAACTGATTTCAGGACCAACTGTTTTTACATAAGGAACATCGTGCATATTTTCTATTATTACTACAGTTATTCCTAATTTTTTTAAAACCTGTGCTTAATTATAATTCTTTTTCCAGAACAAATAATTAATTGGCAAGTTAGGACATTAGCCCGACTTAAAATAAAACTTAATAAAAAACGCGGACTGCGTACAAATTTTAGATTTGCTATTATTTGTTTTATAATTTCAGCTGTGCTGTTTGTGTATTCAGTTTTAGTTTAAATTCCAATTCCTAAAAGATTTAGTATTATCCCTATAGCAATTATTGCAATTGTTATTGGTGCTTCAACCCACGTGTAAATAATTAAATAGATTCTTTCAAATTTATTTGATTTCTTTTTTCTAGTCAATAAGTAAAGGGCATACACTGTTGTTGAAAGTAGGAACGCTCCCATGATCCTGTGGATATAAATTGGCAAAGCTCCAGCGAGTTCAAGTAATCCTCTTGCAATAACTGCGTCAGGTGCTACTCCTTCTATAAAATCAGCTACAGCAAACGCATGGAAACATCCATCAACAAATAACCAGGACATTGCAAATACTTGCCATGCATTTATTTTTAACTTTTTTTTGTTTTTGAAAAAAACAATAATTCCTGCAAGCATTATAATTAATCCAGTTCCAAAAAATAATTTATTTTTATTAATTGCACCAGCAGCTGTTCCAATAAATCCAATAATTGTTAATGCTAGTGGTAAAACAAGAGTAAGTAATACTTTTTTGATTTCCGATTTTTTCATTTCTTTTTTACTTTTCTTTTATAGAAATCTGCTAAGAAGATATTTTTTGTAAAAGCATTAGCAGGTATTCCTATTAAGATTATACTCATTAATACAAATATCAGTCCTAACAAAATCGTTTTCACCAACGCTGTAACATAATCTCCTAGATTATCAAAAACAGATCTTATTATTTCTACTTCAAAATAAGAACCCACTGTTTGTTTATTTATGAAATGGATGCTTAATATTGGAACTACAAATAATCCCAAGAAAAAGTCAGCTAATCCTCTTATCCAAGGATTTATGGCACCAAGGATATTTGTAAGTATTCCATAGACTACTACAAAAGGAATAGCTTTTACGAACATCATAAAACCCAATTTTAAATCACTGCTAAATTTCATAGTAGGCAATTTCTTGAATTTGCCTTTACTAAATTCTTGAACAATTCTAACACCATATCCGCCTAATGCAAACCAACCAATAATTGGTAAGAATATCCAGAAAATGTTAAGCATTCCCTTTGCCCTATTAAATGGGTATTTGAAAGCTGTTTTAAAGTTTAATTCAGTCATTGTGCTCACTTAAGAAATAGTGAATGTTGGTTTATAACTGTTTCTTGTGAAGAAAACTCTTATAAACCAATTTCATCTAGTTCAATTTATGAAAAAAAATAAATCTCCTGAAGACTATCTTTTTGTTGCTGGTCTATTTCTTGGACTAGGAATTGGTTTTATTTATATGCAGATCCCTGCTGGTGTTTTAATTGGTATGGGTGTTGGTTTCGCTGCAACAGGGATTGTTAAATTGCTTAGAAAGCAAGGGAAACTCAAATAATTCATGGTGATAATATGATTGAAAAAATAATTTGGTATCTGGTTGTTTTGGATTGTCTTGTTTATCTCGGCTTGACATTATCTGCCAGCTATCATAGCAAAAAATCACATCATTTCTGGAAAGGCATTCCTTTGCACTGGACACTTGCTTTTGGGTATGTGTTCCTAGTTGCTTGGCTTGGATATGCTTTGTACAGAATGGGTGTGCTGTTCTAAACAGTATTTCTGTTTAATATAGAATCTTCTTAACAACCTATAAATAATATAATACTCACTATTTTTTTGGTAGTGATGTCTCGGAAACAACAAATGCTTTTTGTCACTGGTGAGTAATAATAAAGCTTAAATAGTGCATATGTCACTACTTAGGTGTAGTAAAATGACAAATGTCAACCTTAAGAAACTATTGTTAACAATCATAGTATTTCTAACTATGATCGCAGTTCCTGTCCACGCGGCAGTGGATGCTCGAGTTGTTAGTCTAACTTCTGAACCAAGTCCAATGTATGTTAATGACGCTGCTACACTTACTGTGCGCGTTGATAATATAGGGGCTGATGCAGCTGTTAATGCTGTGGTTCGTTATGAAATTACACGCGATTCAAATGTGATTTCAAGTGGTTCAGACACAATTTCACTTGGTGCTTCTGAGGTTCAAGATTTAACTTATGCTTGGTCACCAACTGTAAGTGATACTTATGATGTAAATGCAAATATCACAATTGAATCTGATGTTAACAATGCATCAAACACTGGTACAATCCAATTTGATGTTGATGATAATGTTTCATTCACTGATTTTGATGCAACTGATATTATTTACGCTGATGAATTTTTCCATTCAGCTCAACCAATAACTTTCACTGGTACTGTATTAAAGAATGGTGCTGGTTTACCAACTACAGTTACTTTCAGTATTGCTGGTGTTGGTGTACTTGGTTCTGTTCCTGCAGCTGCAAATGGTGCATTCACTTTTACATATTCTAATGGAATTCAATTTGCAGGATCTGGAGAAACAACTGTTTCCGCATCTGTTTATGAAGGTGGAGAAACAATCCAGGTTCAAGATACAGTAACTGTTGAATCTTCTGGAATAAGCGGAGACGGCCTTGTTAATATGGTTGTATCTCCATACAAACTAAAACTTGCACCAGGACAATTATTCGATTACATTGTTTCAATTGCAAGTGTTGGAGACAGACAAGGAACATTTGTTCTTGATATTAGTACCCATGATGAATTTGAATACTGGTTATCTCCAGAAATTCAATATATTCATCTAAGAGCTGGCGAGCAAGAAGACATTTCACTTTTCGTAAATGTTCCTTCTGATGCTGCAGCTGGAAATTATCCAATTACAATTAAATTAGAAGATCTAAATGGCAGACTTGAAGAACTTGAAAAAGTCTATTTAGAAATTGAAGATATTGGTCAAGGCAATGGACATGACGATGGCTTTGATGATGTTGATTCTGGTCTTGATTATGATGTTAATATAAACATTGAGCCAAGAACTCTTAATGTTAGATCAGGAAGTTATCGAGAGTTTGATGTTCTTGTTCAAAATATAGGAACTCACAGAGATACTTTTGATCTTACATTCAGAGCACCTTGGAACATTGATCACTGGTTCGATTGGGAACATCATTCAGTTTCACTTGATGCAGGAAAATATACTTATGTTTCACTTTATGTTGATGTACCAATTGATGCTCGCGTAGACACTTATGCAATTCGAGTAACTGCAGAAGGTCATTCAAGTGACACAGAGAAATCTGATCTTGTTATCGGAGCTCCTGCAAATAATTATGATCTAAGTCTTTCAAGACCAAAGGTTACGCCATCTGGTTTTGATGAAGGCGCAGTTTCAACAGTAACTGTAACAGCACCTGTTGGACTTGTTGATCTAAAGAGTGGTGGTGGAAGATATGTTACAATCAAACTGTATGCTGATGACAGTTACATGGAATCAAAAACAGTTTACATTGCTTCAGGTCAAACAAAAGATTTACAATTTACAATGGATCCAGAAGATGGTCCTTTCTACGACGAAGCAGGTGTTTATGAAATCTATTACACTGCAAGCATTGACGGTGAATATGAGAAAAGTTCAAAAGTCGATCTTGAAATAGGATCTCTTGAGAAAGCTTCAATTTCAAGTACTCCTAACACTTTTGAAATTAATCCAAATGGAACTTTTGAGATGACTATCCGAGTTAAAAATCCATCATATGAATCACAAACTTATCTAATGTACACAAAAGGAATTGAGGTTGATTTAACTCCAGAAAGCATTACAGTTCTTCCTGAAGAAACAAAGACTGTTACTGTTACTGGTAAACTAAACAACGCTCCTGCAGGATTGCACAATGTTGATTTGTATATCGGCAATGGAAACACAGAAGAGTATACAACTATCACACTTGAAATTAGTGAAGAATATTCTGCTACAACAGTAGATGGTAGTGTTGATGGTGCTGGACTTACTGGTTACTTGTTAACTACAACTGGTGGGATCGCAGCAATGATTGTTTCACTTGTCTTGCTAGCAGCACTTGTTGGTTATTATTATTACTCAAAACAAGATGAAGGCGTTCTAGAAGGCGATGGTGATGATACTGGAATCAATTATGGTGGTAACGGTGGTAGTGATACTCAACCTCCAGGTGCATCTTCAGGACTTTTAAGCAAAATCAAAAACACTTTTATAGAAGCTAACAATACCAACCCAGTTAATGGAAGTGAAGAAATGAAGAGTACAGAAAACCGCCTTAATTTGGCACGACTTGAAACTGCAAATGTTGCTGTTGTTCATCCAACTGAAAAAGTTGAAGAACCTCGATGGCACGCAAAAGACGCTGAACATGTTCTTTCAAATCTTGAAAGTATTAAAAACGATTTTCACAAAACATACAATGAAGCAAATGCAACAAAAGAAAAGCTTCATGGTTTTGCAAAATCAATTGAACAAAAAAGTCAAAGTGTTCAGAAACATCTTGGCGAAGCAGACACAAATCCTAATGTAGCTCTTGCACGTCCAGAACCTGTTACAAAAACAGAAGTTAAAAACGGTTACATCAAATCTGTTATAGAATCTGTTTAAATTGATTTGCAACGATAAGGTTTAAATATCAGCTAGCTTGTATATCAAAACCTAATCTTTAGGTTTGTCAGTTCACTGACAAAAATTATTCGTAGGTGATTTAAAATTACAAAATATACAGTCATAATCTCAGGAAAGGGTGGGGTCGGTAAAACCACCACAACTGTAAATCTCGGACTTTCTCTTCATAATTTAAATCAGCGAGTCGTGGCTGTTGATACAAATCTTGTTACACCAAATTTAGCTCTTCAGCTTGGTTTGCCACCAACTCCTACAACTCTTCATAATGTTCTCAAAGGCGAAGCAAAAGTTTTGGACACTGTTCAAATTCATGCAACTGGCCTTAATATTATTCCTGCGGGTCTAACACTTTCAAATGGTAGTACTCGTTATCTTGGAAATTTCAGAGAGGCCTTCCAGCAACTTGACGGAACATATGATCATGTTTTACTTGATTGCGGTGCAGGTCTTTGGGGTGAAGTTTTGAAAAGTATCAAAGTTGCTGATGAAGCACTTATTGTTACAAACCCAGAGCTTCCAGCACTTGTTGATGCTCTCAAAGCAATTAAGATTTCTGAGAAACTCGGAGTTCCAGTCCGAGGAATTATTGTTACTAAATCTACTGGTGCAAATTATGAACTTAAAGATGAAACAATTCGTGGAATTCTAAAAGGTTATCCAATTCTTGTTAAAGTTCCGTTCGACAGTAATGTTTCAAGAAGTGTTTCAATGCGCCAACCAATTGTTAGTTTAAGACCAAAGAGCCCCGCAGCACGCGCATACAAAAAACTTGCTGCAGAATTTGTTGGTGCTCCATACAAAGAATCTTTTTTTGAAAGAGCAAAGCACCGATTATTCGGCGGATAAGTGTTAAATAGTAGATTAGCTACTAGTATTTCTATAATGGATAAGCAAGAGAAACTTCTAAAAATAAAAAGGAAAGCCCTTGAAATTCGAAAACGTATAATAAGGATGGTATATACTGCAAAAAGCGGTCATCCTGGTGGTTCTCTTTCTGCTACTGATGTTATAGCTTCTTTGTATTTTCCGTATCGACATAATTTAATGCGGACTAAAAAAGAAAAACCAAATTGGGAAGATCGTGATTATTTTATTTTATCAAAAGGTCATGCATGTCCTGCTCTTTATGCTGCACTTGCAATGAGGGGTTTCTTTAAAAAATCCCATCTTGCAAAACTAAGGAAAGTCGGAGCTCTTTTACAAGGTCATGCTGTTTCAAAAGTCCCTGGTGTTGATGCATCTACTGGAAGTCTTGGTCAGGGTTTATCTGTGGCATGTGGTATTGCCTTAAGTCTTAAGCTCTTAAAAAAGAAATCCTTTGTTTTTTCAATGGTCGGTGATGGTGAGTGTCAAGAGGGTCAGATTTGGGAAGCTGCGAACTTTGCTGTTTCTAAAAAACTCAATAATCTCATACTTTTTGTTGATCATAATCACAAGCAGATAATGGGTTCCGATAAAGAGGTTCTCGGTCGAATAAATAACCTCTATGAGAAATTTCATTCTTTTGGATGGACTGCATTAAAAATAGATGGTCATGATCTTGAAGAAATTCGTGATACTGTGAAAGCTGCTAAAAAAATACATCGTCCGGTTGCAATTATTATGGATACAATCAAGGGAAAGGGTATTTCATTTATGGAACAACACAAAAATGGATGGCATGGTAACCCAATTAAACCAGCTAATTTCAAGGACGCTATGAAAGAAATCAAAGCTGCTGAGGAGGCATTAAAAAATGAGTGATTATACAAAAAAATTATCTGATAAGTTGTTTACAGAAAAACCAGATAGAAAATCTCTGAGAGCTGCCTTTGGAAATAAGCTTAAGGATCTTGTTGATGAAAAAAACCGAATAATCGGAATTGATGCTGATGTTGGTTCTTCAACTGGAACTTCAAAAATTTTTGATAAATTACCTAAAAGATTTGTCCAAGGTGGAATTGCTGAACAAAATATGGTTGGTGTAGCTGCAGGTATGTCTCTTGCTGGATTTGTCCCTCATATTAGCACATTTGCGGCATTCGCAGCTGGAAGAGTTTATGATCAAATACGACAAAATCTTGCTTATGAGAACGTGTATCAAGATATGAATGTGAAAATTATTGGTACGCATTGCGGACTTGGTGTTGGACCAGATGGTGCAACTCATCAAGCACTTGAAGATTTAGCTCTCATGAGAGCCATCCCTGATAAAGTAACTGTCAATGATGCGAACGGGGAAATGGAAAAAGAAACAAATTTCAGAATACTTGCTCCTGCTGATGCAATGCAAACTGAAAAAATGGTTGAGTGGATGAATGCCAATGTTGGTCTTGTCTACATGCGTATTCCGCGAGCAGATCTTCCTGTAATTTATTCAGAGTATGAGTATTCTGAAGATGGTGAACCAGATATGCTATTAGATGGCTCTGATATTACTATAATGGCTCATGGTGAAATGGTATATAATTCTTTAAAGGTTGCAGAACGATTGAAAAAAGATGATGTAAGTGCTCGTGTTCTTAATGTTCATACTATCAATCCAATTCATAAGGAGTACTTAAGAAAATGTCTCAAAGAAACAGGACTTGGTGTAACAATTGAAGATCATCAGTTTAAGGGAGGACTAGGTACTGCTTTGCGTGATGAAGTGAATGGAACTTTCTACAATTATCCTGTAAAGAAAATCTATGTGAAAGGATATGGAGAATCTGGTAATCCAGTAGCTCTCTATAAGAAATATGGTCTCGATGTGGATTCTCTTTATAAAAAAATATCTGCTTTGATGAAACGTAAGAAGTGAAACTTATATACAACTAGTTTTGTATTATTCTTATTATGGCTAAGAAATCACCAGCCAATGGTGTTCTTGTTGGGGGGAACGTACTAGTCTCGGAAGAGAAAGAGGCGAATTCCCTATACCAGAAGAGCTTCTACGGCGAAATGAAAAGCGGAGGGAAACTTACACTTTCTCTTGTTGAGGCGATTCACCTTGTTGAAAAAGGTAAACTCGCTGTTAAGAAAACCAAAACCGCAAAGACAGGGCTTTCTGTAGCAGAGCTTCTAAAACGCGGTGAGAAAACAGATAAGTTGATTTGTCAACAAGTTTCTACATATTCAGATTTGCGTGCAAAAGGATATCTTGTTAAAAGCGGTTTCAAATTCGGTACGCATTTCCGCATTTATGCGCGTGGGGAAAAAATTGGTGAAGATCACAGCGGAATACTTGTTCATGCTGTTCCGGAAAACTTTTCAATGAGTATGACTGAACTATCTCGCATTGTCCGACTCGGTCACTCTGTTCGAAAGAAAATGTGGCTCGCAGTTGTTGACACAGATGGTGATGTTACATATTACCAAATCGGTCGGGTGACTCCTTAAAATGGCAAAGAAAGGTCAATCAAAAAGAAAAAAAATTATGGGACTTGAGAAGAACAAGTTCATCTTAATTATGTTTGTTATGATTTTTGTAGTAAGTATGGGTGGTGCTGGTTTAGTTAGTGTTCTTACTGGCGAAGAACCAGTTGAAGAAACTCAAATCCAAAAAGCTTACGTAACTATTGACTTTGGAAATTATTCACGGTCCAGTCAAGTTTTTGATATTGAAGAAGGCGAATCTGCATATGATATGTTTAATAAAGTTGGAACAATCACTTTGGATTTTGTAAATAATGGTTTTACAATAACAAAAGTTGAAACAATAAACAACACAGCTGAAACTTTTAATAATACTCTGTGGATTTTTTATGTTAATGGAATTATAAACTTTGATGATCCTGATAGTTATATGCCGCAGCATGGTGATTATCTTGATTTAAGATATGAAGAAAATCCGTATTAAAAATTAACCAACATTTGTTCGAATTAGGACACTATCTTTTATTTCTATTTTGGATTTTTTTTCTGCTTTTCTCTTTTTCTCAAGATATATTTTTTCTTTTAGTTTTGGTTCGCCAGAACGTTTTTCATTTGAAGCTCTTTTCACCACACCTTTTCGTGGTTTGTTTTCATCTAGTAATCTTTCTAAACGTTCAGTTAAGGAGCGTATTAAACTATTAACTAATAATACAGATGCAAATTTTCTTGTTCTTTTCATTTCTATAACTGGTGGATTTTTTTCTGTTCCAGTAATTTTTTCCCAATATGGATTTTCTCTTTTTCCAGTTCCTATTGTGCTTTTTAGTGTGTATCTAACTTTTAAACGAAGTCTTGCTTTTTTCTGATCTTTTACTGGTGAGTGTCCTTCTTTAGTTGGTTTGCGATAAGTATTCTAAAAATATTTCTCCTCCTGATTTACTTGTTTCTTTCTTTTCATGGTGTAGTTTAGCTACTCCATGAGTTATTTCAAACATTCCTTCCACATAATTATATTTTCCTTCTAGTAGTTTTTGTTTATCATATTCTTCCATTATATCTAGAAGTAGTTCATTAATTCTGTTAAAATCTACATCTTCTACTTTCCTATATTTTCCCTGAAGCAATTCTTTCCAGAACATAATAATAAACTGATTCTCTACTTATTTAAGGTTTCTCTCATGATGCCGGTGAACTACTTTTAGCAAATGTTTTATACTCAATGAAAGAGTTAAAAGTCGAGGGGAAAATGGATACACCACAAATTACAGTAGGTAGTGATAGATTAAAACGCGGTTTTGCAAAAATGCAAAAAGGCGGAGTTATTATGGATGTTACTAATGCAGAGCAGGCTCGCATTGCAGAACTTGCAGGAGCTGTTGCAGTAATGGCCCTTGAACGTGTTCCTGCTGATATTCGAGCTCAAGGTGGTGTTGCTCGTATGGCTGATCCTCAAAAAGTTAAAGAAATTATTTCTGCTACTACAATTCCTGTAATGGCAAAAGGCCGAATTGGTCATGTTGCTGAAGCGCAAATTATGGAATCTATTGGCGTTGATATGATTGACGAGTCTGAAGTTCTAACTCCAGTTTCTGATCAGCATCTTGACAAAACTAAATTTACTATTCCTTTTGTATGTGGTGCTCGCAATCTTGGTGAAGCTCTTCGCAGAATTAATGAAGGCGCTGCAATGATTCGAACCAAAGGCGAACCTGGAACTGGAAATGTTGTTGAAGCGGTAAAGCACATGTCTTTAATTAATGACGAAATTGAAGCTTTGAAAACATTAAATGATTTTGAATTATCAGAAAAAGCAAAAGAATACAGAGTTCCTGTTGATATTGTAAAGCAGACCAAAGAAATGGGTCGCTTGCCTGTGGTTAATTTCGCAGCTGGTGGTATTGCAACTCCTGCAGATGCATCATTAATGATGCAAATGGGTTGTGATGGAATTTTTGTTGGCAGTGGAGTTTTCAAAAGTTCTGATCCTGCGCGTTTCGCTAAAGCAATTGTTGAAGCAACTGTTAATTATGATAAACCAGATGTTCTTGTAAAAATTTCTGAAGGCCTTGGTGAAGGTATGCCTGGAAAAGAAATTAAAAATCTTGAAGTTAGAATGCAAGATCGCAGTGAATAAAAATTTTAGTGATTTAATCAGGAATTTGTTTTACTTTTCTGATTATATTGTAAACTACTTTTTTCCTGTATCTTGTGTGTTCTTTTTTATATTTCGTTAATGATAAAATTCCTGGACTGCTATTTATTTCTATAAAGCTTGGTTCAATTTCATT
>CAZMMZ010000004.1:23089-27830 GCA_964567575.1 Candidatus Undinarchaeota archaeon | reverse complement strand
GTGTATTAATTCTACTTTTTCAACGGTATTTCCTTTTATAATTGGGTGTACACATATCCTCATATTAGATGGACACCCTTTCCACAATTTCAGATTTTCTGGTACACCCTGTACTATAATTCTTTTATTTTTTTCTAGAAAATTATTTTTTATTAGTTCATAATTTAATTTATCTGTTTGTATTATCTTGCCATGTCTATATCTAAATATTTTATCTATAACAAGATTATTATTTTCATCTAAATATGTTGGTACAACTCCAAATCCTCTACTACCCTCAGGAATTTTTAACACTGCAGCAGAATATCCTTTTTTTTCTATTCTTCTTATATTCTTTTTTACATTATTAGGAGAAGAAATAAATGTTAATGGTCGTGGGATTCGTTTATTATGTTTTTTTTCATACTTTCTTAATGTTTTTTCAGTAAGTATCTTGTTTCTGCATAAGCGTGAAACCCCATAATCTATGTAATTCATTTTACCAGTTGATAGCATAAACTGTCTGAGTTTGTTAAAAAGTATCCTTTCGTTTTCTTCCTCTTTAACTTTTAAAATTTTTCTAAATATATTAGATTCTGGAGTATCTGGTAATTTAACATTATTCTCCACGATTTCTTTTTGTTCGTTGAGTTTAGCTTTTGTTTCTTTTTTCTCATCAAAAAAATATTTTACTGTTATTCCTGCTTCTTTTTTTATTGATATCTCAAGACTCTGTTTTAGCAAAGGAAGAAGATAATCTACTTCTAAAGGTTCTTTAAATCTAACACCTCTTTCCTATTCTGAAAAATTAATTCCTTTAAAGCAGTATAATTTATTGTTCTTTATCGTAAGTCCTGTAAAATCTGCTTTTACAAAATTAATATTGTTTTTTTCTTTTTTAATGTACGGTTTAAACATTTCAAAACGCCAGTGTTTTCGTTTTAATCGTCCTAAGAATACTATTGTTTTTTCCTTTTCACAATTTAATATTGGTTTTATTATATAATAAGTTATTGTAAAAGTGTGGGGCTCCGAAGAGCCCCAAAAAAATACGTGGGGTTACGCATCTCGCTGTTTGAGAAAATAAGTCATGGAGGTAAGTCTATGATCTTGAATCTCACTCTATCAGCAAAGAAACCTTGATTTTGGGTATATAAAGGACATATGAAAAGTTTATACAGAACTTTGTTCCATGTTTTTGTTTCCGGAAGCTTTATAAATCTCAATCCGAAATTAGGGGAATATGGTTAGTGTAGTATTCACCCCGCGGTGGTTTTATGGAATAGATTGTTTATTTGAAGGAGTTGCTGTAATAGTAGCTCTATTGATAGCGTTTTACAGCTACAAAATGTATACTTTCACAAAGCAAGGCAATCATAAATTCTTTTCTTTATCGTTCCTTGCAATTGCTATTGCATTTATTTGTAAAATTATAACGAATTTATCTCTTGTTTCAAGTGTTGTTGGAGCTCAAGAGCATATTGGATTCTTTATGTATGGACAACATCGTATTGTGCTTGAGCATTTACTATATGTTGCCGGATTCCTTGGTCATCGTTTATTCATGCTCCTTGGCTTGCTTGGTGTGTATTTTGTCATCCACAAATATCGCGCAAAGAAACTTGTTTTACTAAGTGCGTATTTACTTACTTTAGTAACTGTGATAACAACTTTCAGTGTCTGGGCATATCCAATATTTTATGTGACTTCCGGAATTTTGTTACTATTCATTGCGCAGTTCTATTATGATGTTTATTACGGCAAACGAGAGCATAAGAAAAATAAAAATGTGAAATTCTTGCTTTATGCATTTGGAATTTTAATGGTATCGCAGTTTGCATTTACATTAATTATAGGACATCTTTACTTCTACGTGTTTGCAGAAGCACTGCAACTCGCAGGATTCCTCATGTTACTCTTCGTATACTATAAGCTTGTGATACGGAACAAAAAGAAAAAATAAAATGGCAAAACCAAGACGTAGCCGCATGGACATTATCCATGACATGCTTGCTGCAATTCAAAGAAAAGGAGGGCTGATTAAGCCTACGCACTTAATGTACAAAGCGAATTTGTCACACCAGCTTATGAAAGAATATGTTGACGAGCTTATGGAAAAGGGATTTATGGATGAAGGTATTGATGAGAAAAAGAAAGTTTATGTTCTAACAGAAAAAGGAAATGAGTATCTTGCACAATACCGCAAGATGAAAGAGTTCCAAGACGCATTCGGATTATAGAGCTCTTATTACGAAAATTTAAAAAGGTCTAGTTATACGTTTTTAGCATGGCTATTACACATATTAGCTTTGATCTTGATGGAACCTTAATCACACTAGCAGGGATGGAATTCAAGTTGTGGTACGATGTCGTTCCTACTTTGTATTCTAAGAAGCATAATATCAGCTTCAGTGAGGCATATGCTCATTGCAGACGCGAATATGATAAAGTCAGTCTTAAGAATATTATCTTTTATGATCCTCCACGATGGTTCAAAGAATTTGGGCTTGAACAGGATTCAAGAGAAATAATCAATAATTTATCCTCTTCCAAAGAGTTGGTATATCCTGATGTTGCTCCAACACTTGAACTTTTACAACAAAAGTACAAATTAGTTCTATTCACAAACACTGACCGGTCTGGTATGGAAATCAAATTAAAAAGCACTGGTCTTGGAAAGTATTTCTCTGAGCAAATTTCTGCAGTGTCTGATATTGGTTTTGTTAAAACAGATCCTCAGGCATATGAGAAACTTGTTGAAAAACTTGGGATTCAAAAAGAAAATTTAGTTCATGTTGGAGATTATGTGCACCATGATTATGAACCTGCGCGAAGTGTTGGTGTGAAATCAATTCTTATTGATCGTGATGGGGCATTTGATGATACTTATGATAAAATTTTGACTTTGGGAGATGTTGAAAAATTCTTATGAAGATCGGAGTGATTGGAGTTCAGGGTGCAGTGTCAGAACATATTGAAATGACTAACAAAGTTCTGAAGGAACTTGAAATCGATGGTGAAGCATTCTGGCTCAAAACACAAAAAGAAGCCCTTGAATGTAATGCTTTTATAATTCCTGGTGGTGAATCCACAACTATTACTGATTTAATGAAACGCACAGGACTTTGGAATATTGTTAAAACATCTCAGAAACCGATTATGGGAACTTGCGCTGGACTTGTTATTCTTTCAAAAGCTGGAATGTATGAAATTGAGAAAACTGGACAGGAATTAATGGGTTTGCTTAATTGTAAAGTTAATCGAAATGCATTCGGTCGACAGAAAGAAAGTTTTGAAGCTGAATTAAATTTTAATAATTCAAAAATTACTGGTGTATTTATTCGCGCGCCTGCAGTTGAAGAAGTGTATGATGAGTGTAAAGCATTATGTGATGTTGAAGGCAGAATTGTTGGAGTTGAAGAAGGTAATGTTATTGGTTTTTCTTTTCATCCGGAACTAACGGAGGATTTAAGTATTCACAAATATTTCATAAACAAGCTAAAATGAAACCAGTTCACCAAATTAAAACAAAACCAGGAATGACAACTGACGAGCTTTGCAAAGAAATGTCAAAAGCTGGTGTTATGGGTGCTGGGCGTGTTGGTAAAGCAGTTGATGTTTTAGAAAAAGCAGTTACAGATCCAGACTGCACTACTTTCTTTGGATTAGCTGGTTGTATGATTCCTGGAGGAATGCAACAAATAATTATTGATATGATTAATGACGGTTGGTTGAATGCAATTGTCACAACTGGTGCAATGGTTGTTCATGATATTGTTGAAGCACTTGGGACAAAGCATGAAATTTGTGATAGTTTTGATGATGCTGAATTACATAAGAAAGGTGTTAATCGCTTATTTGACAGCTCACTTCCACAAGGAGCTTATCTTGGTTTAGAAGACTGGCTCAGGCCAGTTCTTGCAAAAGTTCCTCGTGAAGAAATTAGTATTCGTGAATTTTTAGAAGTTCTTGGGAAAAATATTCCTGGAGAAAATTCATGGCTCAAAACAGCAGTTAACAAAAACATTCCTGTTTTCTCACCGGGTTTCTTTGATTCTGGACTTGGTGTAATGACTTACTTCTATCATCAAGAAGGGCCAAGCAATCATCTTAACATAAATGCATTGAAAGATATTGGCGAGCCAATTAAATTGGTTCAAGATTCTAAAAAGAGCGCTGCATTTTTAATTGGTGGTGGAGTTCCAAAAAATCATATTATTCAAGCTGCACAATTTATTGACAAAGGACATACTTATGGTGTGCAAATCACAACTGACCGACCGGAGCCTGGTGGTTTGTCAGGTGCTAGCTTACACGAAGGAATTTCTTGGGGTAAATTTGGTGAAGCATCTGAAATGGTTGATGTGATTGCAGATGCAACAATTGCGTTACCTTTAATAACTTCAGCGTTGAAAGATAGATTGAAATGAAAATTCATCAACACTTTTTAGTGGCACTTGCTGCTTGTATTATTCTTTATCCTACAACTAGTTTGATTAATCTCGCAGCGATTTTGGCATTCGGAGTTCTTATTGATGCTGATCATTATTTGTGGTATGTTTTAAAATTCCGTAGTTTGAATTTTAAAAAAGCAATGAAATATTTCAGAACAGTTGAAGATGCTAATCATATTCTGCTTCCATTTCATTGTGTTGAATGTTTTATTCCTCTTTTAGTATTAGCTCTTTATTTTCAAGTTGCGTGGTATGCTCTTCTTGGTTTTACAATTCATATGGTTTTAGATTTAATTCAATTAAAATTC
>CAZMMZ010000004.1:4070-22989 GCA_964567575.1 Candidatus Undinarchaeota archaeon | reverse complement strand
GGTCATCTTATTCCATGGATGTTTACAAAATATTTGCAGGATGCTTTCAAAGCACCACTATTGTTCCAAATTCCTGATGAGGAAAAGTTTGTTTTCAAAGATGGTCTTTCACTTGAAGACACTCACAAATGGGCAATGGATAATATTCTCGATATAATTGCGTGTGGGTTTGATCCTAAAATTACTGACATTTTCTTAGATACTGAATATTCTAAAACAATGTACAAGGAAGCAATGAAAGTTGGAAAGCATATTACTTTCTCAACAGCAAAAGCAGTATTCGGTTTCAAAAACGAAAACAATTTGGGAGAAATCTTTTACACTTGCATGCAATCAGTTCCAGCGTTTTTGCCTAGTATTCGAGAGAAAACTAACACATTCTGTTTAATTCCTCATGCAATTGATCAAGATCCGCATTTCAGAGTTACCCGAGATGTTGCTCCAAAGCTTGGATACCCTAAACCATGTGCAATACATACTAAATTCCTTCCAGGATTAGGTGCAAAAGATAGCAAAATGAGTGCGTCTCACCCCGAAACTTGTATTTTTACAACAGATGATGCCAAAGCTGTGCAAACAAAAGTTGGAAAAACATTTACAGGTGGGTGTGACACAGTTGAAAAACAAAAAAAGCAAGGTGGAAATCCCGATATTTGCACTGTTTATCAGTATCATTATTACTTATTCGAGCAAAGCGATAAAGATTTAAAGGACAGATATAAGAAATGTAAAGCCGGAAAGCTATTATGTGGGAACTGTAAAGGCGATTTGGTAAATTATGTTAACAAGTTTCTAAAGAAACATCAAGAAAATAGGGAGAAAGCGAAAAAGAAAATCAAAGAGTTCTTAATTCGCGATTGAAATGAAAGAGACGAAAAAAGGGAAGAAACCCAGAGAAGAAAAAAAAGAATTTGTTGTAAAGGGTAAAGTAACTGCAGACACTCCTGTCAACAAACTCGAAAAGGAAAAACAAGCTATTTATGAAAGAATTGCGCCTATTCGTGAGCAGGCAGCAGTATTAACAAGTATTCGAAAAGACCGTGATGTTCTTAATGACAAAGTTAAGGCATTGAGTGATGAAGTTCGAAAGGTCAAGACTGAACGTGATGAACTTAATAAAAAAGTCAGAGATGAAAAAGCGAAGAGAGATGACATAAATAATCAGGCTTCTTCACTTCGAAAAGTCTTTCGAAGTGAATTCGGTGATGCTCCTGCAAAAAAAGGTTCATTTGAACTTCAAAAATTACGAAAGCAAGTGAAAGATATGCGATGGGAAATTGAAACAAAAGGATTCTCATTTGCTGAAGAGAAAAAACGATCAAAAGTTCTCAGTGAACTTGAAAAGAAACTTAAAAAACTTGAGAAATTTGATAATGCTCGATTAAGTGTTGTTAAGCAAGATAAGAACGCACGCGATTTCCACTCTAATGTTATTGAATTTTCCAAACAATCTGAAGAAGTTCATCAGAAACTTATTGGTTTTTATGAAAACCTCAAGCAAGCTCGTGAGAAAGCTGATGCAAAACACAATGAAGTTGTTGAAGCTATTGACAAAATCAAAAAGCTTGAAGTAGATCATGAAGTTGATTTGAAACGCTTTAATGAAATAAGAGATTCTATAAATGATACTCGAGAAGAATGGGAAGACCAGAATCTTGAAGAGTCAAAGAAAAGCGCTAAAGAGCGCAGTGCTGAAGCCTTTGCAGAATTCGAGAAAGGTGGACGTGTTGACTTGCGTGACTTGCAATTGAAATTCTTGGGTGAAGACAAGAAGAAATCTAGATCAAAATAATTTATCACTCTTCTGTAAATCTTATAAACCCTTAACCCTTATGCTAAATCATGACTGAACGAAAGTGTGACAGGATTATGCGAATCGCGCTACAGCGCGGATTAATGTGGCCTAGCTCGGAGATTTATAATGGTTTAGCTGGGTTTTTTGATTATGGTCCAGTTGGTGCGCGTCTTAAGAGAAATATTGAAGAAGAATGGCGAAAACTTTTCATTATCAAAGAAGGAATGTTTGAAATTGAAACTCCTACATTAATGGGTGAAGATGTTTTTACTGCATCTGGTCATTTGGATCATTTCACAGATCCTCTTGTTGAATGTGCAAAATGCGGAGAAACATATCGTGCGGATCATGTTGTAAAAAACTCTCTTGAAGTTGAAACTGATGGTATGGGTTTGAAAGAATTAAACAAGCTAATTAAAGATAACAAACTTCAATGCAAGAAATGCAAACAGAAACTTGGAGATGCATGGACTTTCAATCTTATGTTTAAAACTCAGACTGGAGCTGGAAAAGTAAAGCGGAATATTTATCTCCGTCCTGAAACTGCGCAAGGTGCTTTTGTATCTTTCCAGCGCTTATACCAAGTTGCTAGAAAGAGACTTCCTTTTGGTGCGTGTCAAATTGGAAAAGCATATCGTAATGAAATCAGTCCGCGTCAAGGAATGATTCGCTTGCGAGAATTTTCACAAGCCGAAGCTGAAATTTTCTTTGATCCAAAAGATACCTCACATCCAAATTTCAAAGCAGTTAAAAATGATACAATGCCGTTCTTGTCTGCTGATTATCAAGAACAAGATCGTTATGAAGTTCTTGAAATGAATGTTGGCGATGCAGTTAAGAAAGGAGTAATTGGATCTGAAATTCACGCATACTATCTAGCTATTTCAGAAAAGTTTTTTGAAAATCTTGGAATTCCTCGTTCAGCAATTCGTTGCAGAGAGCAATTAAAAGATGAGCGAGCGCATTATTCAAGTGGTACTTGGGATATTGAAATCAAGAGCGAAGATTTCGGATGGATTGAAGTTGCTGCAATTGCTAATCGAACTGATTATGATCTTGGTGGTCATTCTGCTCTTTCAAAACAAGATCTGAGTGCAGTATATGAAGGTGGAGGAAAATTCACTCCGCATGTTATTGAAGCATCATTCGGAATTGACAGACCATTTTATTGCGTTGTTGAGCATTCTTTCAGAGAAGAAGAAAAACGAACATACTTTGCTTTTGACAAAAAGATTTCTCCAGTAAGAGCTGCTGTATTCCCACTTGTAAATAAAGAAAAACTTCCAGGAATTGCTGATAAAGTTTTTAATGAGCTTATTGAAAATAATATTCTTGCACAACTTGATACAAAAGGATCAATAGGACGCAGATATGCGCGATCTGATGAAATCGGAATCCCGTACTGCATTACTGTTGATTTTGATTCTCAAAAAGATAATACAGTAACTTTACGAGAACGTGACACAACCAAACAAAAGCGTGTTAAAATAAAAGATTTGGTTAAACTGTTAAAATAAAATGGCTTTAGGTTTATTCTCAACAATATTCTTGCTAGCATCTTTTGTTGTTGGTGGGGGACTTTTATCCTTCTGGGCAAGAAGGTCTGGAGCGCATGGTCTTGAAGTTTGGCTTCCTCTTGCTGTTATGTTGAGTTATGCAATTTCTCCTATTGTTGGAATTATTGTGTCCTCACTTATTTTGATATTATCTTTTATTCTATTTCCATATGCAATTCATTATCTAGCGATAATGATAGTTTGTGTTATTGGTTTGTGTTTTTCAACATTAATGTTTCCAGTTAATGCTATTACTTTTGTAAAAGTCGCAGTCATTCTTACACTTTCGTATAATTTTGCGTCAAATTTAATTATGTTTATAATTGGTCATAATATAATTCATTTAATTAAATTCGCATTAATTTCTACTTTATTCAGCTGGTTTCTTTATTTGAAATTCGGATGGTATTTTGTTATGCTTTTTAATTAATCTAAAAACATATTAATCAAAACAACTTATCATTGGTGGGATGAGTGACACTATTGCTTCTTTCAAGAAGAGAATTAATGTTTTAGTTAAAGCTATTTCTGAGTATAAAGCAGAAGGCGGAACGGTTAATCCTGGTGCGAATGAAATTCTTGATTACAAAGCAGGCAAAACAAAGTATTTGCAAAACGATGTTGCTAAGGCGGTTATTGACGTAAAGAAAAATGCTTGGGAATTTGTTGATAATCGGACAGCAGATCCAGCAAATGAAATTCTTTTACTTGATATAATTAACAAGATTAATGAATTAAGACAAACCGATGTTGTTAATATTTTAGAAAGAAAAATTTCAGATATTTCCCTTTCACTTGCAAGGATTATTCCTCTTCCTTGTGAATCTACTTCAAATAATCAATTAATTTTTGATACTCCTAAATTACCTGAAGGTATTATGGATGATATTATGGCAGATCTTAATGAAATCCGAAAATGTTTTGATGCCAACTGCTATCGGTCTGCAGTTATTATTTGTGGGAGAGTTTTGGAAGCAGCTCTTAATCGAAAATATTTTGAAGTTACTGGGAATGATCTTCTTGAAACAAGTCCAGGACTT
This sequence comes from Candidatus Undinarchaeota archaeon, assembly GCA_964567575.1. Classification (GTDB taxonomy): domain Archaea; phylum Undinarchaeota; class Undinarchaeia; order Undinarchaeales; family UBA543; genus UBA543. The sequence goes on along the minus strand of CAZMMZ010000004.1, from coordinate 18,598 downwards.
GGTCTTGGTAAAATTATAGCTAAACTTTCTGAAAAAGGTGTGAAATTTGATCCAGGTCTTACTCAGCAAATACATATGGTTAATCAAGTTCGAATTTATTCTGTTCACAAGAAAAAAGATGCATTTTATCCAAGCAAAGGTCAGACCCAAGCAATGATTCTTTACACAATTGACGTATTGCGGAAATTGTTTAGTGAGTAACCTTTTTAACCACCTACTTCATATTTTAAGACCATGGATTTACACCCTCTTGAACGCAAAGTGCTTGAAGGCTTGAAGAAGCTTAATGGCAAAGGAACAGCTGAAGAAGTAGCTGAAGCTGGGGGTATTGAAAAGATTCAAGCTGAGCGATTTGGTTATTCATTATCACAAAAAGGTGTTGTTCAATTAGAAAAAAAAGAAGCACAAACAATTGATTTGACAGAGGTTGGTAACAAATATTTAACTGGGGAACTTCCTGAGCGAAGTTGTCTAAATGCAATTGTCAATAAAGTAAAAACAGTTCCTGATATAATTAAATCTACTAAATTAGATCCAAGAGAAGTTGCTGGTGCTCTTGGCATTCTTCGTCGATATTCTTACATTACTGCTCATATTGAAAATGGAAAAAATGTTGGTTTCATACCAACTGGTCTTGCAAAACAAGCATCTACTGAAAAATTACCAACTGAAACTGCTCTTAATGATTTATCTAATGGAAAAACAATTGAAGATCATTTTCTTAAAGATTTCAAACGCCGTGGTTTAATTATAATTGAAAACAAAGCACATTATGAATTGGAATTAAAAGAAGATGTAAAAGTTTCTGGAGCTTCAACAGTTCATCAATTAACTCATGAAATGTTGAAGAATAAATCATGGAAAAATCAAAAATTCAGAAAGTATGATTTGAATGCGCAAGTTCCTACTGTTTTTGGAGGTCGCTTGCACCCGCTTACAATTGCAAAGAACAAGATTAGAGATATTTTCCTTGAGTTTGGTTTCGAAGAAGCTGAAGGTCCGCTTGTTGAAAGTACGTTCTGGAATTTCGATGCACTGTTCCAACCTCAGGATCACCCAGCCCGAGATTTAGCAGATACTTTTTATTTGAAAAATCCAAAGCAATCTAAACTTCCGGATAAAAAAATAGTAGCTGAAGTTAAAAAATCTCATGAGCAGGGAACTCGCGGTTCAACTGGGTGGGGTTATGATTGGAAAGAAGCAGTTTCTAAACAACCAATTCTAAGAACACACTGTACTGCAGTTTCTGCAAGACGACTTACTCAAATTGAACCTCCAGCAAAAATCTTTTCAATTGGAAGAACATTTAGAAACGAAACTCTTGATTACAAACATTTACCAGAGTTCACACAAATTGATGGTATTGTTGCTGATGAAAATGTTACATTCAAAGATCTTCTTGGATATCTTAAAGAATTCTTTTACAGGATGGGTTTCGAGAAGATTCGATTCAGACCAGCTTACTTCCCATATACTGAAATGAGCACAGAAATTGAAGTGTGGCTTGAAGATCGCAAAGAATGGATTGAACTTGGTGGTTCTGGAATTTTCAGACCAGAAGTTTGCGAACCTCTTGGAATTAATGTGCCTGTTCTTGCATGGGGTCTTAGCTTGGAAAGGCCAATTGTTATGCGACTTGGTTTGAAAGATATTCGAAGTTTCTATTATCGCAATGATTTGAAATGGTTAAGGGAGGTGCCAATGTAATGGCAAACGTAACATTCAACCGTGCAGATTTTGAAAAGCTTGTTGGAAAGAAGCTCACAGAGAAGGATTACCGCGAGCGCATAGAAATGCTAGGCACACCTCTTGATAATTTAACTGATGATGAAGTTACATTCGAAGTTTTCCCAAATCGTCCTGATTTACTTTCTATTGAAGGATTTGCAAGGGCATTGCGAGGATTTTTTGGAATTGAAACAGGATTGCGAAATTACAATGTCAAGAAATCAAATTACGAAGTTATAATTGACAAAACAGTTTCTGATAAAAAAGATGGAAACGATTTCTGGGGATGCACAGCTTTTGCAGTTGTCAAAGGATGTAAATTCACAGATGAATCTGTTGCAGCATTCATGCAACTTCAAGATAAATTAGCAATCACTATCGGTCGACGTAGAAAGAAGTGTTGTATTGGTACTTATGATTTGAAAGATATTTCTTGGCCAATTTCTTACAAATATGTTGATCAGAAACACAAATTTATTCCCCTTGGTTTCAATAATGAAATAACTGTAAAAGAATGTCTTGAGAAGCATCCGCGTTGTAAAGAGTATGGTCATTTAACTGAAGCATGGAGAGAATATCCAATTTATATGGATGCAAAAAAGAATACATTGTCATTACTTCCATTCACAAATTCTGAATTCTCAAAAATTCGCGAAGACAGTGAAGATATGTTCATAGAAGTTACTGGAAATGATTTCAAGGCATGTGAAGAGATTTTGAATATTGTTGTAACTGCATTGGCAGAGCGCGGTGCTGAAGTTTATACTGTTAAAGCTTCATATGCAAAAGATATTGGAAAAGGCAAAACCTGGGCAACTCCGAATTTAAACCCAAGTGAAATGCTTCTTGACTTGATTTATGCAAATAAATTACTTGATTTAGATTTGAAATTAAATGAAGTCAAAAAAGAATTTGAAAAAATGCGATTTGGAATGAATGGGAATAAAGTTCTTGTTCCTGCATATAGAACCGATATCATGCATAACATTGATCTTGTTGAGGATATTGCAATTGGGCATGGTTATGGGATGTTTGAACCTCATATTCCACAAATTCCAACAATTGGAAAACCAAATCCTCTTGAAGGTTTCTCAAATCTTCTTAGAACAACTTTAGTTGGATTAGGTTTCCAAGAAATTGTTAATTTCGTATTATCAAATGAGGATCGCGAATTTACAAAAATGCTACGCAATCCAGAACATCATGTTGAAATTTGGAATCCAAAAACAGCAGATTACACAACTCTACGAACTTCACTTGCTCCTGGCTTGCTAACCACACTTGGGATGAATGCAAGTTCAGAAATGCCACATAAAATTTTCGAAGTTGGTTTAACTGTGCAGATTGATGAGAAAGCTGAATCTGGTGCACGAAACGAGCGCAGAATTGCTGGAGCAGTTTCACATTCTAATACTAATTATTCTGAAATGAAAGCGTATCTTGAATCTTTCTTGAAACAACTTGGTGAAACGTATGATTTCAAAGAGTCGCAGGATCCTGCTTTCATAGAAGGAAGATCTGTTATTATTCATATTAATGGAAAACGTGCTGGTGTAATGGGTGAAGTTCATCCTGAAGTTCTTACAAACTTCGGAATAGAATATCCAGTAACTTTGTTTGAAATGGAAGTTGAAAAACTTCTTTAATAATTTACACCAAAAATCTTTTTCAAAGATTGCATTATTGGCCAGCCAGATGCTTTTGTTTTGTATTCAACACCCATTAAATCTGCAGCTAATTGTTTGTATGAATTTGAAACAAGACTGTTTGGTTTTCTAATAAGAATAGGATTCTTCATGTTTATAGAATTTGGAACTTCATGATCGAATGGAATTTCTGCAAGAACATTAGTATCTAAAATTGATTCAATATTTTCGCGCGTCATCAAATCTTTTCCTTTGCGCATTTTATTTAATACAACCCCAATAACATTAGCTCCTGACGCATATGCAATTCGAATTGTTTTCAAAGCATCTGTAACTGCAGGCATTTCAGGATTTGTTACAATTAAAACTTCTTCTCCTGTATCGAGAACGCTTTTTGCACCTTCTTCTAATCCTGCTGGTGTGTCAAGGAGTACAATATCTGCGGTTCCAAATAAATCAAGAGCTACATCCCATAATTTTTCTGGTTTTGTTGTTTGCAAATGTTTGAGATTCATTCCTGCTGGAATAACTCTAACACCGGTCTCATGCAGTGCTATTGCATCAACAATTGATGATTTGCCTTCAAGAGCGTCATTCAAAGTGTATTGTGGATTGTGAATTCCTAAATGCAATCCAATGTTTGGTGTTGTGAGATTTGCATCTACGATAATTACGTTTTTGTGAAAACTAGCTAGCGCCACACCTAGGTTTACAGTTGTAGTTGTCTTGCCTACTCCACCCTTTCCAGATGCTACTGCAATAAGGCGTGTCATAATTAGTGTTAGTTAATTTGTGTTTAAAAAGGTAGTGGTAATCCCAATTATTAAATAGTAATTTATCTAATTATTTAATATGAAAGAATATCTTATAATCTTAACAAAAGAAGCTCAGGATGTTTTAGATGATAAACCAGGTATTTTCAAAAAGTTTTTTAGAACAAAAGGTGCTCGGAGTTATAACAGTATAAATGATTTACCAGATTATATTGAATCTGGATTAAAAAAAGTAGGTATAAAATCTGAAGTTGAATTTAGAAATAATGGAAAAGAAATTTCTGTAAAAACTAAAAAAGAATTAGATGAATTTGTACTTCTTGGTTTCAAAGGACATCCTTTTATAGAAACAGTCCAAGAGATTTAAAAAGGTTTACTATGATGCTCAAAACCTTTATTAACTACAAGTTTGATTATTGACATACCAATTTGGGGTTATAGCTCAGCCTGGAAGAGCACCAGACTGAAGATCTGGGTGTCGGGTGTTCAAATCACCCTAACCCCATCCTTTATATTCTCTTTTTACTAACTTTTTCTTATGGTATTTGTACTCAAAGCAAATGGTGAAAAAACTCGTTTTGATAAGAAAAAAATTATTGGAACTTGTTTAAGGTCTGGTCTTTCAAAAGACAAAGCTGAACAAATTGCTTCTGAAGTTGAATCCAAAGTTCGTGATGGAATGCGAACGCGCGACATTCTAAGAATGGTTTTACAACGACTTGATGCACTTGAAGCAGGGCATGGTGGTAAGTATCGTTTGAAAGAAGCTATTGCTGATTTGAATCCTGAATTTCATGAATTTGAAAAGTATATTGCTCATGTTTTCAAAGCGCATGGTTACAAAACAAAATGGGATCAGATTATCCAAGGTGATATTATTGAGCATCAAGCAGATGTTCTTCTTGAAAAAGATGGCAAGCATTACATTGTTGAGTGTAAGCATCACAGAAATCCGCATCGCATGACTGGTCTGGATATTCCATTAACTTATTGGGCTATTCTTGATGATATTCAGAAAGGGCATGAATCTGGAAAAATAAAAACATATTATGATAATATGTGGGTTATTACAAACACAAAGTTTTCAATGCACGCAATAAAATATGCAAAAGGAAAAAATTTAATTTTATCTGGATGGGCTCAGCCAAAGGAAAATGATTTGCGAGAACTTATTGATAGCAAAAGTGTTTATCCATTAACACTTCTTGGACTTGATGAGCAAACATTGGCAAAACTTTCAAATGCAAATTTCATTTTAATTAATGATATTATTACTGCAAATGAGCGTTATGTTCAGAAGTTAACTAAATTGCCTTATAGAAAAGTTCAAGATATTGTGAATAAAGCTAAGCAGATTCTTGTGTAGGTTCTGTTTCTTTTGTTGTTTTCTTTTTCTTGCCTTTGCACATTATTACATTAGCAATAGTGCTTGAAAGCATTGTAAAGAAAATTACAAAGAATGCTGTAACAAGTATTATGTTTGCTTCTGGAATTAAAGAAGTTAATCCGTCCCTCAGAGCGTATGTCAATGGAATTGCTGCAACAGCTGCTGTGGCCGCGCCTCTCGGTCCTGTCATTGACATTAAAATTCTATCAAACATTGAGAATTCATTTTTTGAAGTGATTGCAAATACAATTACTGGTCTTACTAAGAAAATTATTAGTGCAACAAATAATGCTTGTTTGAATAGTAGAGCAGCTGTTATGTTTAATACGATTTGAGCTCCTAAGAAAGTGAATATTGAAATTGTAAGCATTGTTGAAAGGGTGTCTTCAAATTGTCCAATTGTTTCTTTGAATGGGATGTTTCTGTTTCCAAGAATCAGTGCGCAAATTGCTACAGCAAGAATTCCTGAACCTCCAACATTTCCTGCAAGTGCGTAAGTTACTAATGCAATTGCAAGACCAAGAATCGGGGATAAGGATTTCTCCATTTTTTTGAAAAGTTCAGAAACACTTAATCCAACAACAACTCCAGTTCCTACTCCAGCTACAATTAATTGCCAGAATTGTTTCATTACAATTGTTGAATCAAAGATTCCGCTCATGTAAGCTTGAAGAAGTAAGATTGGAACAAGAACTGTTAATGGGTCGCTGAATATCGATTCTACAGTAAGAATTGCATTAACATCTCCGCGTGTTTCCAAAAGTTCTTTGAATGTTAGTACAGCTGCTGATGAAGTTCCTCCAATTACTGATCCAAGAATAAAACTACCTATCCAAGATATACTAAAAATAAAATGAGCAAAGAATCCGAGTATTGATGTTGAAAGAATGAATCCTCCTAGTGAAAGTTTAAGTGATAATTTTGAAACTCTTGCAAAAGTTTTCATTTTCAAATGGAATGTTCCTGCAAATACAATTACAATCAGTGCAAGTGTTCGCAAAAATTCTGGAACATCTCCCATTTTTGTAATATCAACAAAATTCAGAAGTGTTGGCCCAAATAATAATCCAACCAGAAGCATGAAAATTGCATTTGGTAGTTTCAACTTGTTAGTCATATTCGCCACAATAACGCCAACGCCGAGTAGTAAAGCAAAGTAAGACATTGTTGGCAGAATTTCTGCAGGCATAAATTTGTGTATGGAAATTATAGTTATAAAGATTTGGTTATTTCAAATATTAATCTTTGAATTTTTTCCCTTTTACTAATGGAATTAAAATTCTTTCAAACATGTGTGCTGCATTTAGTGCTTCATCAATTTTAATTTTTATTATTGTTTCATCTAATCCCATCTTTTTGTTCTTATCATCAAGATATCTACTTACCCCAACCAAAATTTAATCAAGTGCATTTCCATATGTTTGTATTCTTATTTCGGTGTTTGAAATATCGTTTTCACACGAATCTTTTGGTTTATTTTTATCATGCACATAATATCGATTATGCTCTTTTAAAATTTCATAAACTTCATCCCAGTTCTCTTTCTTAGCTGCTTTTTTCATTTTTTCTAGACTGCGGACATACCAGGCCATAATTAACTATTGTTTTATTCTAATTTAAAACTTTGCATAAGTAAGTGATGGGCCCGCCCTGACTTGAACAGGGGACCTTCGCCATGTCAAGGCGACGACATAACCAACTAGACCACGGGCCCATACCTAGTGCAAATAGAGATAATAAGTGTTTAAATAGATTTTGTTAACTCTTTATTGTTTTATTTTATAACTTTTTAATTTTACTTGTTCACCAAATTGTTCAAGAACTCTTATTCTCCCTTCTATTGTAACTATGTCAAATAACCCTCCAGTTCCGCTTTGGTGAAACAATCTTTTTTTGTCTAGTAATATCCCATCATGCATTAGTTCTTTTGTTTTTTTATCATAGAAACAAATTAGTTCCCCTCTCTCAAAATCATTTGTTTCTAAAAAATATTTTTCAATTAATTTCTTCATTTTTAAGCTCTTTATGGATTGTGGGTGATTGTTATTTTTCACTAATTCATCTTCTATTCCGAAGACATAAATTACTGCTCCATGACAATTAGAAACATATTTTGCCTGGGGTGATTGTGCTTAAATGCTTTTGAACCAGCATATGGTGTTTCAAGTAATTCTGTCATTCTTCTTTTTACTGAAAAGTCTAATTCATCTGGTATGTAGTTCATTGTTTATTCTAATATACTCATCTTATATAAAAATAGTTTGGGGAATAAGGTCAAGACTAGTTGTTTTTCCATTACTGCCGTCTTTGCATTGGTCTCTTTTTACCTGAATTATTATTGTATTTCTTTCTTTTTCCAGAATGTTGTTTATTTTGAGGTTTTCCACTTCTACCTCGATTATATACTCTTCGTTCTGGTTGACTTACACTAACCATTGGGATATGCGGTTTCTCAGTTCGTGTTATTGTTCCATGTTTCTTTGCCATTACTTTTCTGAAATTATCATAATCTGCATCTGAAAGAATGTTTATAACTTTGCCATCTTTTCCTGCGCGTGCAGTTCGTCCTATTCTGTGGATATATTGATCACTTTCTTTTGGAATATCATAATTGTATACGTGAGATACTGATGGAATATCCAAACCACGCGCTGCAACATCTGTGCAAACAAGAACTTCTGCTTTTTGTGAATGGAATTTTCCTAATGTTTTCTTTCGCTTTGCTTGTGCAAATCCACCGTGAATAGGTATTGCATCAATTTTATGATCTGTCAAATTCTTTGCAACAAAATCCACACCTCTTCGCGTATTACAGAATACCATTACAAGATCTGATTTTTCATTTTTCAATAAATAAAGTAGTAAAGAAAATTTCAAGTTTTTTGAAACATCATAATAAATCTGTTTAAGTTTTGTTGGATCAACATGAGATTCTGCAAATACTTCTTCTGGATCTTTCATGTAATCTTTTGCTATTGCTGCAACAGCGCCGGAAACTGTAGCTGAAAATAAAAGTGTTTGTCTGTCTTTTGAGCATGAATTTATTATTTCCTTTACATCTGGTAAAAAACCCATATCAAGCATGCGATCTGCTTCATCTAAAACTAATGTGTTTATGTATTGGAATGTGATTGTTTTGCGTTGCATATGATCTAATAGTCTTCCTGGTGTTCCTACAATAACATCTGCGGTTCTGATTGCGTGTATCTGTCGGTTTATTGGAACTCCTCCATAAACTATTGCAACTCTAAGTGGTTTATATTTTGAAAACTTTTTCAATTCAAGTCCAGTTTGTTCTGCAAGTTCTCGTGTTGGTGCTAAAATAAGTGCTTGTATTCCTCTTCCTTTGATGGTCTTTTGTATAACTCCGCAACCAAATGCTAATGTTTTTCCTGAACCAGTTGCAGCTCTTGCTATAACATCTTTATTTGCAATAACATGTGGAATCGATTTAGTTTGAATTTCTGTTGGTTCTGTAAATCCTTCATCTGCAATTGCTCTAAGTATATCTCTGCTTATTCCAAGGGTTTTAAATTTGTCAACGTGTTCAAGCATTCGCTCGTGATGCACATTTGTTACTGGCGTTTTTTCCACTGGCTCTGGTTTATGCATTTTTGCTTTTTCAAATTCTGCAACTGTTTTTATATCTGGCATATTAGCTCTCTTTTTAATTACTAAGAAAAAGTCGTTTTATTCATATTCCCTTAGTTGTATAACTCATTTCGTATTGGTGCTGTATTTAAATGTTGTTAGTAATCGATTCTATTTTTTTAAATGAGAATAAGCAAAGAATCCGCCTGCAAGTATTATGTAAATCCAAATTATCAAGTCAGTAATCCCTGTTTCAATTCCAAGTAATAAGAAAGTCAAGACAATTGAATGTGAAGCTGCGTATAATCCTTTTTTTGTTTTAGCTGCAATATAACCAGCTCCTGCAATTAATCCAAGAATTCCGAATTCAAGAAGTGCAAGTATGCCAAAGTCAATGAATGGAGGTCCGAATAACGTGCTTGTTATAGAAACTCCTGCGCGCGATCCAATAATATTTCCAACTAAATGTCTGCCTCCTATTACTGGGAGATCAGAAAATATTTTCATAATATCAGCGAATTGCACAGAACCGTGAGTTAGTCCAAGTGTTCCTGCTTTTTCAACAAGGAAATCAAATGCACCAAGAGTTGTTGCAGATCTATAATTTATTAGCCCGCCTCCGCGCAATACAGTTATTCCTACAAAAGCAATTATTGCAGCTATCCCAAATGATGCAATTTCTTTAAATTCAAAAATCTCACAATAATATGCAACTAAAACTCCAGAAATAATTGCTGCAAGGACTTCTGTGCGGTAACCAAGTAACGCCATTATACCAGCTGTGAATAATATTAAAAATCCTGTTTGTAATTTTGCTCGCTTTTCTTTTGAAAGTGTTGAAACCAAAACAGCATTTGCAGGAACCATAAGAAACGCAAGTGAAGTTAGAATTGGGTGTAAGAATCTTCTTGTTGTGCTATTCAAAAGTGGAATTCCACCTGCACTGTAAAAATCAAAATAAAGTGCTACAAGAGCAATTAAAAAAATTATTCCACTTGTTGTTCGCAAAACTTTTTTATTGATTTTTAATTTTGGTTTGAATTTCAAACCATATTTTTCTCCAAAAGCAAAAGCAGCTAAGCAACTTATTATTACTATTATTCCAATTCTGCTCGGTGCATATTTTGCTAGTGCAATAAAAATTAAAGTTCCAATTGTTAAAAGAACACTTGGTCTGAGAATTTCGCTTTTTCTTAATTGTTCTAAAATTTTCATTGAATCGGTTTTTTAATTATTCTTAGTGAATATGTTTTTGTTTCACCTGGTAGGCATTGTACTAATTCTAATTCTGTTTTTTTTGGATAATCTTCCAAGCGATTTATTATCACAAGTCTACTAGTTGCAACATTTGAAATTTGGATTTCATTCAAAAGAAACATGTCTCGTATTTCCGCAAGATCTGCAAGATTTGCGTTCTTCAAAGAAAATCTTAATCCAGTTTCATAAAATGTAATTGAGTTATCTCCTTTCAAAATATTATCAAGTTCTTGTATAATTGTTGGTTTGAGGAGAGTTTCACTATCCATCATAATATCTCCCTCTAACCCAATTGTATAGATGTTGTCAGAAATTGCATCTGAAAGTGATTCGATTGTTTGAATAAAATTTTCTAAAGATTCTGATCTTTGTGGTTCAAGTCCAATCTTTACAACAGATTTATGTGCAGGTTCTAAAATAATTGATACTGCTTGTATGTGTTCTTTTCCAGATGTCGGTCCACCGACACTGATTTCTTTATCTTCATACAAAATTAGGAATGCACCTTCTGCTCCATGTAATACAATGCCAGTTCCTTTTGCAGGTTTGTTATTGTCAGTCCATTCTCCTTCAAAATTTATATTCACTTCATATCCCTGTTCATTCATTATTTCCCATGCATAAACAGCTCTATAGATGTTCGGGCCTGAAAATGTAAGTGAATCGTGTTCTGTTTGAAGATAATATAATCCTATTATTATAACAAGAATTAATGCAACAGTAACAATTGCGATATTGAAAATATTCTGCTTCTTCATACGAAATTGTAGTAAGCAGTGGTATAAAAATGGTATGGAATGTATTATTCTTTCTTATCGAAAAACCTTTAATCTGTTAACACTCATTTCTTTTAGGTTGTTAAATTGAAAAAGTTAAAAATTATCTTTATTCTTTTAATTCTTTTAGTTTCACTAGGTGGGTATGTTTTTTTTCAAAGTAATCCACCTGAATATGTTTATCGAGCTGTAGCAATGAGTCCACCGACTGTTGATGATTATGCTCGTTTTCCTTATGTTGAAATAAAAAATTCTCCAGACACTTTTATTTTCCAAGAAAGTTCAGATACTTCATCTGAACTTATTGAAGAAGCGTTTAATGTTTCTAATGTTGATATTTTCTTTGAGTCAACTCAAACAACTTCTTTCTTAGTTATAAAAAATGATATAATTTTGTATGAGAATTATTTTAATGGCGCAGACAAAGAGTCGCTTCTAGCTTCTTTTTCAGTTTCAAAATCCGTTCTTTCTGCGTTAATTGGTATTGCTATTCAAGAAAATCATATTCAAAGTGTTGATGATCCAATTACAAATTATATACCTGAGCTTCAAAGCCGCGGGTTTGATCGTGTTACTATTAAAAATCTTTTAATGATGTCATCTGGTGTAGCAAATTTTAACACTCAATATAAGGTACTCCGGTTATGGGATGCTGACACACGTTCTTTTTATCACACTGATTTAAGAAAAGTTGCTTTAACTGAATTATATCTTGACACTGAACCTGGTTCTGAATTTAGTTATAATAATCTTAATTCAGTTCTTTTGGGATTAATTTTGGAACGTTCAACGAATATGTCGGTTTCAAAATATCTTGAGGAAAAACTTTGGATTCCTCTTGAAATGGAATATCCGGCTACATGGAATATTGATAGTAATAAAAACAAGTTTGAAAAAATGGCATTAGGTCTTAATGCGCGGGCTATTGATTTTACAAAATTCGGTAGATTGTTTTTGAATAATGGAAATTGGAATGGGGAACAACTTATTTCTGAAGATTGGATTTCTGATTCAACACAATTCAAAGAGTCTGAAAAAAATCTACGTGCTGGTGCAGATAGTTATTACAAATATTCTTGGTGGGTTTATTCTGAAAATGAGAAATCTGATTTTTCTGCTGTTGGTTTATATGGTCAGTTCCTTTACATTTCTCCTGAGAATAATGTAATAATTATTCGAACTGGTAAAGAAGAAGGTCTTCATAATTGGCCAGAATTATTTTCTGAGTTGGCAGATACAATATAAAATTTGTGTGTTGGCTATGTTTTACAGTAAAGGATATAAACGATAATTAATAATGATGCATATGCATAGTAAAATTTCTATAATTCTGGTTTTTCTAATTAGTATTATTGTAATTAGTTCGCTGTCAGCAAGTCCAGTTGAGGCAGCAACTTACTGTACTAACCATGCTCAATGCGCTAAGGCTTGTAGCAATATCTGTCCTAGTGGTGGTTATGGTTGCTGTGTTGATGGCGATTTAGGGCAATGCAATACCAAACTTAATGAATGCTATTGTTCTCAAGAAACCGCGTATTGTTCAAGTTGTCCAGATTGCGATGATGACCAATACTGCAATAGGGCTTATAATGTTTGCAAGCCAGACAAGGCTGGAAGCAGTCCTCCTCGTTCAAATATCGGATCTACTCAGAACACTATAGAAACAATTAGTGGTATTTTAAGTGTAGATGAATTAGCTGCAATTGGTCGTTCTGCAACTGCAACAGTAGAGAGTGAAGTAATCAAAACTTACACTCTAAAGCAAACACTTTCTATATTTGAAGATGCTGTGGATGATTATATAGATGCTAATGCTGGTAAACTTGGCGAATTAATACCAGTTGAGGTTCTTACAGAACAACTTAAGAGCGCATTCAAAAAGACTTATGCAGGTGAAATGTATGACGAATACAAAAATGAAATAACAGCAGCAATTATTTCAGGTGATACATCAAGTATATTGCTTGGATTTAAGAGAACTGATTCTCTTGGCATAGATCTACAAAGCCTGGACAAAGGAGATGTGATAAAAGTAACTGGGGTATATACTCCTCTTAGTGCAGGAGAAGATATGCTTTATGCTGGATATTCTGATGATGTTTCTGGGCGGTTCACTGCCACAGAAGTCGAAATGATAAAACAAAGTTCATTTTTTAGTCGGTTCGGTAGATTACTTCTAAAGATTGTTACTTTTGGTATTGTTGGTTAATCTAAAAAATATTGGTGCGCGACTATAATTTTTCTTTTATTTTTTAGCCAAAACCATACCTGTAAAACCAAGTGCAAGACCAATTATTAAAAGTGAAATGTAATCTCCTTTCCATTTAAATATGTAATCTGCAGCATTTATTAAAATCATAATAAATCCAGCTCCAATCATAATTTGTCCAATTGTTTTGTTATCAATTTTCATATTTTTAATTTTCATTTTAATATTATTAGCGAAGTAGGATATTTAAAATAATTGGTGCGCCGACTGAGATTTGAACTCAGGTTACAACCTTGGCAAGGTTGAGTCATACCACTAAACTACCGGCGCATAGGTTTTTGTATTAAGTCACGGTTATAAAAAGGTTTTCCTACATCCACCAGTCGCCACGTGCTCGCGGTTTCTTTTTTTGCACAGGTTCTTCTGGTTTTGATTCTTCAAAAGTTACTGGCTCATCCGGTGTTGCGCTTGTCATAAAATCAGGCATTGCAACTGGGGGTGAAGTTTCTGGCTCTGCTGACTTGTATTCTGATACTGTTGGTTCTGAATGTTCTGGTTCAGAATAAGAATTTGAATCTTGACTACGTGAAAGTATTTCTGGATATCTTATTGCAAGGATTCGAAGAGCAAGATATGCTGCGTTCTTTGCATTATCCACTCCAACTGTTGCTACTGGAAAACCATCTGGCATTTGAGTCATTGAAAGCAAGGAATCAATTCCCATTAGTTTCTGATCAACAGGAACACCAATAACTGGTTTTGGTGTGATTGATGCAACTATTCCTGGGAGTGCAGCTGAAAGTCCAGCTATGCAAATAAATGCATCTGCTTCTGAACCTTTTACAATTTCACGCAGACGAGCTGGTTGTTTATGTGGTGATATGACTTCAAGGTGCGTGTCAATACTGTATCGTTCCAGAATTTCAGTTGCAGGATTCGCAGTATACTTATTGTTTTCAGAATCTACAAGAATCACTACTTTTTTCATACGCTCGTATATGCGCGTCTGCTTTATTAATTTGTTCCTCCGCCTGGCCGCGGAGGATGGCCGTGGGCATTCGCTGCGCGAAGCCCAGATTTGAAATTGGTTTGTTTACTAGAGAAGCATTTATAAATTAAAAAGCGCTATTTAGGAATATGTTTGAAAATTTGCCAGCGTGG
>CAZMMZ010000004.1:0-3970 GCA_964567575.1 Candidatus Undinarchaeota archaeon | reverse complement strand
TTTGTATTTGTTTTAGAGCTTGGAAATAACTGGGTAAAATACGAAGCTAATGGTTTACTCGAAGATACAGATAAAATGGTTATTGTTGAATCAAATTTAAGAAAAAACATTCTTGATCGGTTCAATAGTGCTGGTGTTGAGATCCTTTCACCTGATTATATTAATTTAAAGAAGTTCCCTCTTTCACAGAAAACAATTCCTCCAAAAACCAAACGCATTTCCAAAGAAGAATTTATTAAAGAAGATAAAAATGCAGAATCTGTTATGTTTGCAAAAGCGAAAGAGGAAGAGGAAACTGCAAAACGTTCTGAAATGGATAAAGTGAAAATCCTTGAAGCAATGAAAGAGAAAATGAGTGAACGAAATCGTATTGCTGTTTGGGTTAAAAGTAAAGGAATTCGAGTTACTGCTTGGACAAAGCCAGAAGATATTATTGAAAAACTTGCAACTTCAAAGAAAATAACTTTAGCTGAAATGAAAGAGTTCTTTGGAAAAACAGAAGATGATTTGAAAAAAGAAAAAGAAGTAAAAAAGAAAAAATCTTCTAAGAAAAAGAAGGCCTCTAAATTTGCTATTAAGATCTAATTCTTTAAGAGGTATATTTATAAGTAAAAGGATACAGTCTTTTTTGTTACTGCGCTGGTAGTCTAACGGTTAGGACCATGGCCTTCCAAGCCATTAATCCGAGTTCAAATCTCGGCCGGCGCACCAATTTTTACTATGAAAATCCTAGGAATTGAATCAACAGCGCACACTCTAGGGATAGGTGTTGTAGATGATTCTGGTGAAATCCTGTCAAATGAATGGGAAATGTTTGTGCCAGAAGAAGGTGGGATTACCCCAAGATTAGCTGCAGATAATCATGTTAATGTTTTTCAAACAGTTATGAAACGAGCTCTTGAAGTAGCTAGTTGTGAATTAGAAGATATTGGTGCATTTGCATTCTCTCAAGGCCCTGGATTGGGTCCTTGTTTGCGTATTAGTGCAACTGCTGCGCGTTATCTTTCCAAAAAGTACAACAAACCACTTATTGGTGTGAATCATTGCATTGCGCACATTGAAGTTGGAAAACTTGCTACAGGTGCAAAAGATCCTGTTGTGATTTATGTTTCAGGTGGTAATACTCAAGTTATTGCGCTTCAATCCGGACGATATCGTGTATTTGGTGAAACTTTGGATATAGCACTTGGCAATGCACTCGATCAATTCGCACGTGCAATGGGGATTCCTCATCCTGGTGGACCGCAAATTGAAAAGATTGCATTAAAGTCAAAAAATTATCAAGATCTTCCATATACTGTTAAAGGAATGGATATGAGTTTCTCAGGAATCTTAACTGAATCAAAACGGCGTTTGAAAAGCGGAGTTAAGAAAGAAGATCTTTGTTATTCATTCCAAGAAACTGCATTTGCAATGCTTACTGAAGTTACAGAAAGAGCTATGGCGCATTGCGAAAAAGATGAAGTTCTTGTTGTTGGTGGTGTAGCAGCAAACAAACGGTTTTCTGAAATGCTTGGTATAATGGCAAAAGAACGCGGAGCCAAAATGTTTGCAGTTCCTTTGAAACTTGCTGGAGATAATGGAGCAATGATTGCATGGACCGGTGCAGTAATGCTTAAAGCAGGAATTAAAACTCCATTAAACAAAAGTGCAGTAAATCAAAAATTCAGAACTGATATGGTTGATGTTACCTGGGATTAATTATTTCTCAATCTTTCTAACTTTTACTTGACTATCATTTAGAACTTTCATTGCAAGTTTGTCAGGATATTCAGAATCTAGAATTACCTCAGTTATTCCTGCATTAATTATCATTTTTGCGCAAACTGAACAAGGAGTATTAGTGCAATACAAAACAGAATCTTTTATTGAGGTTCCAAATGATGCTGCTTGGATTATTGCATTTTGCTCTGCATGAACTCCTGTGCAAAGTTCATGGCGCTCTCCACTTGGCACTTCTAACTTTGTTCTAAGACATCCGATTTCATCGCAGTGTTTCAATCCTTTTGGATTTCCATTGTAACCTGTGCTTAGAATGTGTTTGTTTTTTACAATAACTGCTCCCACTTTTCTTCGAGTGCAAGTTGCTCGCTCTTTAACAAGGTGAGCCATTTTCATAAAATATTCATCAGGAGATGGTCTATCATGTTTCTGTTCTTTTTCTGGAGCCTCAGCCCAGCTTTCTTTCTCTATAAATTCCTTTAATTTTTCGTTATATTCCATTTCTCCCCTCCTTCCTTAACAGTTGATTGTTAATATGTTTTATGCCTCTGCCTTGCCGCGGAGGATGGCATGAGGGCATTCGCTTCGCGAAGCCCTGATTTGAAATTGGTTAAGTATTACTAAGCGCCCTTTCTTAGAGCATCGTACCAATCTGCGTGTTGTATATCCTTTTCAAGCATTTCAAATACCTCAGCTGCTCCTTGTTTCTTTGCATTGCCAATATGTTTTTTAATATATTGTTTTAGCAAGTCTTTTGTGTTCATTCGCATTACTGCATCGCTGTGCACAGCTCCTAATGGATAGGGATAAGCTTTGTATTTTGAATCAAGTGCGCAGATTCCGAGTTTGTGCATCCTTTGTTTGATAAACTCTTGTGGTTCTTTCTCGTTTTTGAGTTGTTTGTATGGGAAATCTAAGCGGAAAACATTGCTGTTCCCTCGGAATGTTCCGAATATTAATTCTGCAACTGGGTCAATTTCGCTTTCGTATTTTTCAACAAGCGGGTAATAGAACCAATGTTTATCATTGAATTTGTGTTCAGTTGCTTGCAGTGCCATGTATGAAGCTGCTGAGTAATTGTTAATGCAGTGTCCAGTTCGTTTTGAAACTCCAATAACATTCTTGTGCTTGTTTATTATTCGCAAATTTTCTTGTCCAAGTGCACCATCAATTAGCAAAAGATCATCTTCCAAAACTTTTCCTTCTTCAATTTGTTTTAAAATGAAATCTGTTTCCATTTGTTTTAGAATTGATCCGTTTTCAAAATCTTGTCGTAATTGCGATTTTGTTGTTCTTTGTTCTGTGAGCATTATCATATCATGCTCAAGAACGCGATCCTTTTGAATAGTGTTGCATGTTCTGTCTTTTAGATTGATTTCAAAAGATCTGAATGCAAGTTTAGTGTATGCAATATTCCAGCTTGGTGTTTCGTAAATAATTAATGAGCCTCCATCAAATGCAGCTACTCTGAAATGTTCATCAGCACCGAATGGTGAATACTCTTTGAAATTGTTTTTTGAAATTGGTGAAAGTTTGTATTTGATTGATCCGCTTGCGCTTTCCATATATTCTGCTTCTTTCTGGCTAGCGCTCTTGTATTTATCTTCTAGAACTTTGATAATAGACTCTACTTTGGTTTGCATCTCTAATAATTCTAAGAACTAGCTGGTATATTTGTTTTTAGTCTTCCTTACTTCTTTTTTTTGGCAAGGTTTTCTATCCTCTTACTGATCATATCCAGTTCTTTTATTTTTTCACTAATATCAATATCTTCTAATTCTTTTTCTTTTTTTGTAGTTGGTTTTAATTCTTTTTTTATTTGTGTTAAACCATCGTTAATCGCTTTTTCTTCTTTTTGTATGATCTTTTCTTTTTGTGGATCTTTTTCTTTTATTTCATCCATTGCAGTTTTTACATCTGCTTCTTGATCTTCTGTTTTGTATATTAATTCTTTAATTTTAAATTTTGTCCTTCGGTTTCTAATATCTGCAGCTCTGGCATTTAATTGATCTCGTATTTCGATTACCTCACTTCTATCTGTTATTTCTTTTGCTCTAACGTCTTTCTTAAATTCTGCTATTTCTTTTTTTAATTTTTTAGTGTCATCTGTAAGTTTTACCCATTTATTATAATCTCCATTTAATTCTCGTTGTAATCTTTCTGGATCAGCATCAAATGCTCTGTTTCCAATTTCTTTTTCATTGAGTGCTGTTCTTCGTTGTATTGTTTGTCTTTTTTTGCTTCCATT
>CAZMMZ010000003.1:0-74112 GCA_964567575.1 Candidatus Undinarchaeota archaeon | reverse complement strand
GAGCTGAATGCATCTAAGCTCGAAACTTCTCTCGAAAAGAGACAACATAGACTCCTCATAAACTAGGGGGTTGATAGGCTCGGGATGTACGCATGGAGCTTCGGCGACATGTTCAGTCCGCGAGTACTAATACGTCATATATAACCCACTGAAGTTTGCAAGTTTTATATTGCGGAACCACTTTTTAATTTTAAAAATTAGTTAGAGATAGTGTGAGCTTTATCCATAAACATTTTTCTAATTTTTTGTAAAACGTTCTACAAGAACTTTATCTCTTTTTGCTTTTTCTATAATGTATCCATCATATTTCATTTCAAATTCATTTGCAGTATCTTCATCAATTACTCCAGAATCTCCTGAAAATCCTGTATAAAACTCACCATTTCGTTTTAGTTTTCTACTTATATTCGCCAATGATTTTTTGATCTCTTTAATGTCATCTATTATAGGAATTTCAAAAACTCCTGTTGCAAGTATTATATCAAATTCCCCTTCGAATGGTATTACTTTTCTAATGTCTCCTGTTTGAAATTGACACTTTACACCTGGAGTAAGTGCTATTGCTTTTGTGATGTGTTCCAGATTTATATCCATACCACAAACTTCTGCACCGTGTTTGACAAGCATTCTAGCAAGCCTGCCTTCCTCACAACCAATATCTAAAATGCGTTTTCCATTTATTTTGTTTTTTATTTCTCCATAAAGTAGGTCTTGGATTGCCCTAGTAGTTTCTGTTTCCATAGTTCGTTTGAAAAAACTCATCTTAGAAAATCAATGTGTGTACAATGTTTTAAACTTTTCTTTTGCTTTATATTTCTTGAAGATCATCTAGAACTTTTTCAGAAAATATTTTTGCGGGTTTAAGTTTCAAATGACCGGAATCTATGAAATAATTAGGATTTTCAAAAAAGTAATCATAATAATCTAATAACGGAAGATCTTTGTTTTTTGAATCGAGTAACGAGAGGATGTATGGGAAATATTCAGTTCGATACGGAATGTTTTGCTTGATTAATTCCTCATGATACTTCTTTGCAACAGGATATTGTATTAAAATTATAGGAATATTATTAGTCTCAGCTAAGGAGATTATTTTAAAATAATATTCAATCTCATTAGAATTGATATGATCGGTTTGGAAGTATGTGATTTTCATATCAAGTTCTACATCATCTAAGATTATTGTATCTTCATCAAAGATATTTCCATAAACACGCAAAATCATATTTCCAAGTCCAATGATAGGAGAATACCGATAAATGTACATTGAAATAAGATTTTTATTATTGATAACACTCATCTCTTTTAGTGTTAAAAACTTTTCAAAATACAAATTTTCTTCGAATAATGATTCATTTTTTTTGAAAAAGACATGCACATCTGTTTGCAACATAATATTTTTTATATTTAATTGATTTGAGTCAATAAGATCTTTTAATCTATAATAAGACTCAACAAAGGTTTCACCACCAACTGCGAAATTATAAGAGTTTGGTATTTCGTTTTCAATTATTGCTTGTTTGACATGAGAATCACCAACAAAAAAATATTCAACTTCATTATTTTCTTGCGCAAAAACATCAAGCCGTTTTTCTTCTTGAAAGTATTCCCAATTTGTTTGGGCTATATTTAGGTAAACAATGTTTAAACCTGAAATTAGAAGAATTAAGATAAAGCTGAATAGGATGCCTTTCTTCACGAATTTCTTTTTTTCATTTTTCATTTTTTAAAATTGGAAATAGATGAACGCTGTTTCAGTGAACACTCCAAAGAACACTAACAGTAAGATTATTGTAATGTAAATACTCCAACGCAACAGTAGAGACTTATCACTTAAGAATTGCCTAATACCTGCATGAGATTGGATTACATGAACAAATTCCATGAATACAATTATACCTAAACAATAGAAAAGTTCAGCCCAATTCCGAATAACATAACGTAAAGGAGCAAGACTAAATGTGAACTTTGAGAATAAATGTGTTAAGATATAAAAAGCCTCAGAAATACTATTTGCTCTGAAAAATATCCAACCAATATCTACTAGAATAAATGTAAGACAGATTTCAAAAAGATGTATTAATTTGGGGAATTTAACAAGTCGTGTTATCTTAAAGAACATTTTTTGTAACGGTGTTGTGAGCTTTCCAATTAACAAATAGATCCCATGCAATGCGCCCCAAATAACAAAAGTCCAGCTTGCGCCGTGCCACAATCCACTAACAATAAAGACGACCATTATATTTAGATACCATCTTGGTACTGAAACCCTGTTGCCACCTAATGGAATGTAAAGATAATCCTTAAACCAAGAAGTTAGAGAAATGTGCCAGCGTTTCCAGAAATCAGCAATTGATCTTGCAAAATATGGCCTCTTAAAGTTGTCCATTAATTTGAAACCCATTACCTGAGAAGCACCAATTGCAATATCAGAATATCCTGAAAAATCACAATAGATTTGGAATGCAAAGAAAACTGTTGCTATAATCAATGGAAATCCAGTAAACTTTGTCGGGTCATTGTATACGAAATTTACTATAAGTGCAAGCTTATCTGCAATAACTAATTTTTTAAAGAATCCCCAAAGCATTAATTTCAATCCGTCTGTCACTCGTTTATACTCAAAAAAGTGTTTCTCGAAAAATTGAGGAAGAAGATTTTTAGCGCGCTCAATTGGACCTGCAACAAGCTGTGGGAAATACGAAACATAAACTGCAAAAATTCCCAAGTGTTTTTCGGGTTTTATTTTTCCACGATACACATCAATTGTATAGCTCAGAGTTTGGAATGTGTAGAAACTAATACCAACAGGCAACAAAACTTTCAGTGTTATTGGATTCAGTTGAATGCTTGCTTGTTGTAATATTACCCTAAGTGAATCACTGAAGAAATTGAAATATTTGAAGGCAAATAAGAGACCTAAATTTGTTGCTATACTTAAGCATAAAAAGAGTTTCCTGCGCCATTGTGCTGTAGAATTATGGATCTGAAGTCCAGCAATATAATCAATTATAGTGGAAATCATAATGAGAATAACATACTCTGCTTTCCAACTCATATAGAAGTAGTAACTGCTTAACAGAAGCAAGGTCCATCGATATTTATGCGGTATGCTAAAATACAGCACCAGAACTACTGGGAAAAATGCTAAAAAATGCAATGAGTTGAACAGCATATTATTCTTAATTTTCTAGAAGTTTATTAATGTAACTATTTGAGTACAACTAACCGTAACTGCTTTTAGGCTGAACTGCCATTTGACCTGGCTGTCCTTGCACTGGAATCGCAACTCTTTGTGTTGCTGCTGCCTTCTGCTTTTTCTTTGCGTATTCTTTGTATTTCTTCCAAGTCTCATCAGCGATTTTTCCTCTAAGAATTTTAGTAATTATTGTTTTGGGAATTTGCATTTTTTCACTAGTTGGATTGTAATCAACAATTATGATATCATTTTTCTTTGCCTTGGTTGCGATTTTTGGATCAATTGTGAATGTTAGAATATTCTCATCCCACATTTCAATCATTACTTGCGTGCTTGCATTTGCACTAATCACATCCTTGCTGGATGGTTTCATTATTGTTATTATTTTTCCTGGGTGAAATTTCAATTTATGCTCCTAAAAATTTAAGTGCTTCGTAAATAAGGAAAACTGGCCATACAACTGATTTCAAAATTCCTAAAACACCCCACCAGAAACTCATTGCAGTTGAAATGTAATAAATAAGCGCACCTATGAAACCTAGTCCATAAACTGCACCACCACATCCACATGACGGCATATTCTCACAGCATTTTTTTATTTTCTTTTTTACCATTTTTCCCTCACCTAATCTTGCTAGTGATAAAGCGTATTTAAGTTATGCGGTTTCTTGCAATATCTTTTCAACAGTTGCATCTGAAAATACTTTCATTGTGTCAAAGATTTTTAATGTTGGATGTTTTGGTATTAATAATTGCAGATCAGTACAAGCTAAAGCTACACAATCTACATCTTTTTCTTCAAACTTATTAATAATATTGATTAATTCCTCTCTGTCTCTATTGTTTTGCTGACCTATTACTAAATTATGAATAAATTTTCCTAATTTGGCTTGTTGAAAATCATCTGGTGTTTCAAATTCAATTCCATTTTCTTTAAATGCAGTTTCATATAGTTTGTTTTCAATAGTTGCTGAAGTAGAAACAAGTCCTACTTTTTTCAAATTATTTTTCTTAAGGAACTTGATTGTTTCTTCAATAATACTCAAAACCGGAACTTTAACTGCTTCTCGTATTTCCTGAATAAAAACATGCAAGGAGTTGCAAGGCATTACAATAAACTCTGCTCCTGCTTTTTCAAGTTTTTTTGCTTCTTCCACAAGAAAAGGGATGTAACGTTCCGGTTCTTTGTTTTTCGTAATCAATTCTTCTTCAATTTTGTATGGTAATGGCACGCTTGAGATTATTATTGGTGGTCTGCTTGTCTTATCCTTTGCATAACAGCTGAAAATTAAATCTAAGTAAAACTCTGAAGTTGTTTCTGGACCAAGGCCACCTATTATACCTACTGTTTTCATAATAAAATTATATTTCTGTAATGTATTTATATTATCCGGTCTTGCTCTAATTCTCTTTATAATAACCTTTAAATACCCAGTCAAACCCCCTAATAATTGTGTGAGGAGCAGAAGGGCGACTAACGGTTCTTTGTGAACTGAGGAAAATCCTTCACTCATTAGCAGCGCAAACAGTAATGTTGGTCGCGAGAGCGGCGTGCGCAGGTACAGAAACGATACCAATCTCATATATGCGATGAAGCCCGAAACGGCCGAGGTCTTGAGAATCTGGATGAAACGAGCTGTGTGTGCGTGAGTGCAAGCCAAATGTGCTTCCGATGATAAGCTAGATAGGAAGCCGGTATGGTGCGTAGTAAAATGTTGCCAGCCACTTTCAAAAGTGGACCACCTGTATTGAAATAATATTCAGGTTGGAGAACAGAAAAGGATTTACTCTCTGGGCCTCACACACCTTTTTACTTTCTCTTAAAGCGTTTCCAGACTATAAGCCCGATTGCTCCTGCTACTGCCCATGGTGCAATTGCAAATAAGAAAGACAAAAGCGAACTTGTGCTGTCCACAATAGTTTCTATGAGTCTTGAGAAATCCACGAAATCAATATTAGCATAACCTGATCTCTCTTCAATCATTGTGAAATCAATTGTAGAATAATCTATGCGCCTGTCAATATTTTTCAAAGCATCTTCAAGATATTTCACAGTTCGTTCTTGATAGAAAATGCGGTCATTCAAATCACCCCAACTTTTTCCACAGGATGAAATCCTGTTGTAAGAATTATTTTCATCATCTTTCTTTTCTCCCTAAACCTTAATAAACCCTATTCCCCTTTATTTTCTTAATAAATTGGACAAATTCCAGCTTTATCAACAAAATGATTCGACAGCCAATAGTCTCAATAATGGGTCATATCGATCACGGAAAGACAACCCTTCTAGATTATATTAGGACTAGCACAGTGGCTGCAAAAGAGGCAGGCGGGATTACACAACATATTGGCGCAACTGAAGTTCCAATTAAATCTGTGCGCAAAACTTGTGGTAATCTTCTTGATGCTCTGAAACTTGATATCACAATTCCTGGTTATTTGTTTATTGACACCCCTGGACACGCAGCTTTCACGCACTTGCGAAAGCGCGGTGGTTCAATTTGCGATATTGGAGTTTTAATTGTTGATGTTAATGATGGATTCATGCCGCAATCATATGAAGCACTTAATATTCTCAAAACTTACAAAACACCATTCGTTGTTGTTGCAAATAAACTCGACACATTCTCAGGCTGGCAATCAAATCCAGACAAGCCAATGCTTCAAAACATAATGGATCAGAAGCACGATGTTCAGCAAATAATTGATACAAAACTTTATGAAATTGTTGAAGTTCTGCACAAAAATGGTTACAGTTCTGAACGATTCGATCGCGTTAAAGATTTCACAGAACAGATAGCAGTTGTCCCAATCAGTGCAAAGACAGGAGAAGGAATTCCAGAATTCTTAATGGTGCTTACAGGATTAACACAGAAATACATGGAAAAGAAATTGGAAATTGATTGCGATTCTCCAGGGCGTGGAACAATTCTGGAAGTGAAGAAAGAAGAAGGCCTTGGCACAACACTTGATTTAATTCTCTATGACGGTTGCATAAAAAAAGGTGATGAAATTGTTGTTGGAACAAAAGATGAACCAGTTCAAACAACTGTCAAAGCATTATTCCGACCTAATCCAATGATGGAAATGCGCACAGGAAAACAATACACACCGGTTGATGAAGTTCCGGCAGCATCTGGAATAAAACTCTCCGCACCTGGCTTGGATGAAGCACTGGCAGGCGCGCCAGTTTCAGTTGTTGGAACTGATGATGCTGAGGACATCAAAGACAGAGTTCGCACACAAATTGATCAAATCAAAATTAAAACTGAAACAATTGGTGTGATTTTAAAAGCAGATACACTTGGCTCACTGGAAGCTCTGATGAAAATGTTCCGCGATAAAGGAATTAAAATTCGGAAAACGGGATTTGGAGATGTTTCACGCAAGGATGTAATGGAAGCTGAGGCAGTGAAAAAGGAGAGCAATCTAAATGCTGTGATTTTCGCATTCAATGTAAAAGTTTCAGAAGACGCTAAGCAAGAAGCAGATGATAATGATATTAAAATTCTTGAAGGCGATATTGTTTACAGCTTAATTGACGAGTACAAACAATGGATGGATGCTGAAAAAAACAAATCTTCAGCTGAAATTGCAAAAACAACAATAATGCCAGGGAAAATTGAAGTGCTTCCGCAATACATTTTCAGACAATCAAAACCAGCAATTTGCGGTGTTCGCGTTGTTGCAGGGCGAATCAAGCAAAAAAGTGAATTAATGAATGGAGAAGGGCAGAAAGTTGGTTCAATTAAAGGAATTACAGAAGATAAAGAGAATCTGAAGGAAGCGGAAGCAGGCAAGGAAGTTGCAGTTTCCATAGTTGGAGGCGTAATCGGAAAGAATATAAAAGAGAACGATACCCTCTATGTACGCGTTCCGAAGCGGGACAGACAAGTTTTGAGAACCAAATTAAAGGATCTTTTGACAGTTGAGGAATCTGTGCTTTTGGACGAAATTGAAAAAATTTCACGATAAATAGGAGATAATAATGACCTTTAAACTCGTAGTGGCTGACCCAAAAACAGGAAAGTCCTACAAAATTGAAACAGAAGACAACTCACTAGTTGGAACAAAGATTGGTGAGACATTCTCAGGGGAATCCTTGGGCCTAGCAGGCTATGAACTAGAAGTTACTGGAGGTTCTGATAAAACTGGAACTCCAATGAGAAAAGATGTTCAAGGCAGTACTACTAGACGTATATTACTTTCAGAAGGAACTGGTTTCCACACAGACCGTAATGGTGAGCGAAGAAAGAAACGTGTGTTCGGAAACAAGATCGGCGCTGATATTGTTCAAATTAATCTTAAAGTTGTTAAAGAAGGTTCACAACCGATTGACAAATTAATTGCTCCAGCAGCAGCTGAGGGTGAAGAAAAGAAAGAAGGAGATGCAGCACCTGCTGAAGGTGAAGCACCAGCTGAACCTGCAAAAGAAGAAGCTGCTCCTATAGAAGAGAAACCAGCAGAAGAAGCAAAACCTGAAGAGCCAAAAGCAGAAGAAAAGAAAGAAGAAAAACCTGCTGAAGAACCAGCAAAGGAAGAAGAGAAAAAAGAAGACGCCCCTGCAGAAGAACCTAAAGAAGAAGAGAAACCTGTAGAGGAGAAGAAAGAGTAAATTTATGACTGAAGATAAATGTCAACTCCCAGAAGTAAATATCGGCTTAGTTGGCCATATTGACCATGGGAAAACTTCACTGACTGAACGCTTATCTGGTGTTTGGACAGATCGTCATTCTGAAGAATTAAAACGTGGTATTACAATTCGACTTGGTTATGCTGATTGCAAATTTTACAAATGTCCTAAATGCAAAGAGCCGGACTGCTATTCAGTTAAAAAAGAATGTCCTAAATGCAAAGCCAAAACAGAACTCGCACGCGTTGTAAGTTTTGTTGATGCACCTGGGCACGAAACTCTGATGGCAACAATGCTTACAGGCGCTGCAATTATGGATGGCGCAATTCTTGTAATTGCTGCAAATGAGGAATGTCCTCAACCGCAAACCAAAGAGCACTTGATGGCTCTTGATATTGTTGGTGTAAAAAATATTATTATTGTTCAAAACAAAATTGATCTTATTAAACCTGAGAAAGCTCTTGAGAATTATAATCAAATTAAAGAATTTGTAAAAGGAACTGTTGCTGAGAAAGCTCCGATTATTCCAGTATCTGCACAGCATGGAACAAACATTGATGTTTTAATTAAAACAATTGAGGAGAAGATTCCTTCTCCGGGAGTGAAACCAGGCGAGGAACCAATAATGTATCTTGCTCGGTCATTTGATATTAACAAGCCAGGTTCAGACCCAACAGTAATTAAAGGAGGTGTGCTTGGCGGCGCACTCGTATCTGGTGAATTAAAAGAAGGCGAGCTTGTTGAAATTGGTCCAATGTCTGATGGCGGAACAATTAAAACAAAAATCCGAGGCATAACTTGCGGTGGTTCCAAAATTAAGAAAGTTGGTAGAGGTGGAACTTTTGGTTTGGAAACAGGACTTGATCCTGCTCTGACAAAAGCTGATGGATTATCAGGAAAAGTTTTGGGAATCCCTGGTAAAATGCCTCCAATTAAAAAAGACATTGCAATGGAGATTCACTTATTGGAGCGCGTTGTTGGTTCAAAGGACGAGCTTGAGATTAAACCACTGATTAATCAGGAGCCTCTGATGCTGAATACTGGAACTGCAACAACTGTTGGAGTTGTTTCAGTTGGTAAGAAGCAGTCTTATACTTTCAAATTGAAATTGCCAGTCTGCGCGCGCGTAGGCGACAGAGTTACTATTGCAAGACGATTCGGAACTCGATGGCGATTAATTGGATACGGCGTTATCCAATAATTCTAATTATGACTAAATATTGCACACAATGCAACAAAGAAATTCCTGATGACAGCACAAAGACTGTGTGCGAAGAATGTTTTAAGAAAATATCATCTGGTTTCTCAGCAAGCACTTGGAAAATAAATAAGAAGTAATTAGAATTATTTCTTCTTATCCCTAAGCTTTTTCAATGCTTTTACCTGCACGAGAATGTGCACCCAGTGCATTTTGTGATACCGCACAGGAGAATATAGGTTTGCGAATGGCCCGAAAAGAAATTGTGCGGGGTTTGAAATATCAAGACCAAGATCTTCCAGACGCAGAAGGTATCTCGCTACCTGCTTACGGCACGGAGTCTTTTGCTTGGCCCATTTCTGCTTTTTCAAATCTGCTTCAACTTTTTCCAAAGTATCCCCTTTTTTAGATCCTTTCTTTCCGTTTGCTTTGTCAGAATCAAACAGCTTTTTGAGCTTCTTCTCATCAAACTTTGCAACAAGATTATTTTCAGAGCGCTTGAGAAACTGCTTAGACTTATCGGGATCAGAAGCAATAACAATGTAATTGCTAGCTAGCGCTTGTCCCAGAACAAACTTTTTATAACG
This sequence comes from Candidatus Undinarchaeota archaeon, assembly GCA_964567575.1. GTDB lineage: Archaea > Undinarchaeota > Undinarchaeia > Undinarchaeales > UBA543 > UBA543. The sequence continues at coordinate 64,495 of CAZMMZ010000003.1, read as the reverse complement.
AGGTTCACCTTTATCAAATGCTTTGCGACACGCAGAACGCACAGTCTGCGTAAACAAATAAAACTCGGAACTATCTATGCGCCTTACTTCAGCTTTTCCATGAGTACCAATATGCTTTTGTTGCTCTTCGCTCCCTTCATATTTCTCAAAAATATTCATTTCGACAAGAAGCTGGAGACAGTGTTGAGACATTCTGGCTTTGATTATTCCTCGCTGGCCAGGAAGATCTAAATCATTTGCACGCACTTTCACAACCTTATCTGGGGAACTGTGATACGCGGTTATCTGCCGTTTAACTAAGTCATCCATTATTAACCGTGGGAAATGTTTTTGATTTCTCCCATTCGGTTTGCTTACTTTTATGAGCTTTACAACATCTTCAACAGTGGGTTCTTCGGTTGGCATAATATGTAATTAGTTCGGGGAAGTTTATAACTTCTCTGAAAGGATTATAATTCAACATATTCTACAAAATATATATATTTTTCGGATTTTTTTTATTTATAGGAAAAAGTTCTAAATTAAATTTCTTTTTAGATTATTTTTCTAAAAAACAGAAAGGTATATATATCATACAGAATATACATCCTACTTAGGTATGTGAAGAGACGGTTAAATTTTTCACACACCTAAAATGCGCGTCTCTGTTAATAAAAAAATGTTCGTGGAGATTTAGGAGTCCTGACGGTCTCCCACACACCATCTCGACGGACACTATAGTTACCATCAAGACGGTTACCACCCAAAACTGTTGATAGAGGCGCACTATAATTTCTATCGACCCTTATCCTAATGCTTAAATAACTTCACTAATTATGAAACTCTATGAATTCAAAAATCATTATGATATTATTAATACTGCTTGTAGTAGCTGCAGCAGGTTGCACAGTCAAAGTCGGTCCTGAGGGAGAGAATGCAGAAACAGGCGAAATTGAAGATGTTGAAACAGAAGAAGCAGAAGAAGAAACTGAAACAGACACTGACACTGTTGATTGTGTTCAATATTACAAAGAATACAAAGAACATCTTGCATCTGGATTTAGTGAAACTGCAGCAGTTGCACTTACAAACGAGTGCGTGAAAACCCATTCACCAACTGCAGATGAACTCGCAGCTATAGCAGCTTCAAGTAGCAGTAGTAGTCCAAGCTCCGCATCTTCACCAAGCTCAACAACTACAACCACACCAGCAGCTATCGCACAAGCAGGGGATGTGCAAGATGTGAAGAGTTACATGGAAGAGAATCCGCAAGCGCAATTCCCAGATCTTATTGAACGGCTTCAAGATGTAACAACAACTTCAGATACAATAGCATTATCATTTTCAACCGGCCTTGCTGACCCAGGATCAGAAGCAGTATACCTTTCAGGAGTTTTACTAGTAGTATATCCAGCAACAGAAAAAGTTAATGTCACAGGATATAATGATGAAGATAAAGAAATGGAAGCAGGAACAAAACGCTTCACTCGAAAGAAATACAATTTCAACAATTACAAAACCTGGTTCCCAGATTACGAATACAATGAATGCACAGAAGATGAGGAATGTGCAGACACAAACGAATGCACGCGCGACTTCTGCAAAGACAAGCGGTGCTACAATTCACGGCTAGTAACATCATCCTGCCCAGCTTAAATGGAAAAAAACAAAGTAATACTTGACACATCTGTATTATTAATACCAGGCAGAACTCCGTCTCGCGATATTTTTATGGAGCTCTTGAAACTCTTAGGAAATTACGAAGCAGTAATTCCACGCTATGTTATGAATGAATTAGAAGGAATCAAAAACAATCCGAAGAAAGCTAGGAAAATAAAAGATGCTGCAAAACTTGCAATCTCACTTGTTGATAAAATGATATCAGATAGTGAGATAAGTAAAGCAGTTAGAACTGGAATGGATAACGAGAGCATAACTGGATTCGCATATGAAATAAAAATTGAGGAAGCAGAGAAATCAAAAAAGACTGTTGATGACTCACTAATTGATTTTTCTAAGAAACTCGGGGCACGACTTTGCACATCAGATAAAGAATTAATAAAAAAAGCAGAGAAAAATAATGTGCAAGTTCTATTTTTAGGGGCATTAAAGTACCCAAAACGATCTCGGACAAAGAAGTAAAGTTTTAAATACTTCGTTAAATAAGAAATTTCACTTAATTGGGAGAAAACAAATGAGTTTATTATATTGGATAGCACCTACTAGCGCGATTATCGCTCTTGTATTTGCGGTCATGCTTGTCCGCGAAATAAAGAGTCGGAATGATGGCACGCCAATGATGCGTGACATTTCTATGAAGATAAAGAAAGGAGCTTCTGCCTATCTAAAGCGGCAGTACCTAACATTATCTGTTTTTGTAATTATTATGGGCGGAGTTTTATTTTTCTTAATATCAAGACTATCCGCACTATCATTTGTTCTTGGAGCAGGATGTTCAGCATTTGCAGGCTATGCCGGCATGATGATTGCAACAACTGCAAATGTAAGAACAACTCAAGCTGCACGATCAAATTTGCAGAAAGCACTTCGCGTAGCTTTCTCAAGTGGTTCTGTTATGGGACTAATGGTTGTTGGTCTTGGTTTGCTTGGAGTTAGTATTCTTTACGCAATATTCGGCGATGTTTCAATGTTATTCAGTTTCGGTTTCGGAGCAAGTTCTGTAGCATTGTTCGCCCGTGTTGGTGGTGGAATTTTCACAAAGTCCGCTGATGTTGGAGCAGACTTAGTTGGTAAAGTAGAAGCAGGAATTCCAGAAGATGATCCACGAAACCCTGCAGTAATTGCAGACAATGTTGGGGACAACGTTGGAGATGTTGCTGGAATGGGTGCAGACTTGTTTGAATCTTATGTTGATTCAATTATCGCGGCAATGGCACTTGGTATTGTTGGAGTAACTTTCGGTGCACTTAATTTAACAGCTGGAACCGCAGTTCTTCTTCCAATGCTTATAGCAGGAATAGGAATTATTTGTTCAGTTCTTGGAAGTTATTTTGTGCTTTCAATGAAGAAAGGAAAACCACACAGCATTATGAATAATGGAATATACATCAGCGCGGGACTAACAGCAGTACTTTCATTTATTGCAATTTGGTTTTTGACAGGAACATATCACTTATTCGTTTCACTTGTTGCAGGATTAGTTTCAGGAATTGGAATTGGATTAGCAACAGAGTATTACACATCTGACACAAGAAAGCCAGTACGAAGCATTGCGCTTGCATCAAAAATGGGATCAGCAACTAACATTATAACAGGACTTTCAGTTGGAATGTTCAGCACAGTATTGCCAGTTCTTTTCGTTGTATCTGCAATTTTAGTTTCATTCAAATTCAGTGGAGTTTACGGAATTGCAATGGCAGCAGTTGGTATGCTTTCAACACTTGGAATCACACTAGCAGCTGACACTTACGGACCTGTCGCAGATAATGCAGCAGGAATTGCAGAAATGGCAAAAGTCGGTGGACATGTAAGAAAGCGAACAGAAGCTCTTGATGCTGTTGGAAACACAACTGCAGCTATTGGAAAAGGTTTCGCAATTGGTTCCGCTGCTTTGACTGCTCTTGCATTATTTGTCACATACGGACAAACTGTTGGACTTACTGTGATAAACCTCATGACACCAAAAGTTGTTGTTGGGTTATTCCTAGGAGCATTATTACCATACTTGTTCTCAGCTTTCGCAATGCGAGCAGTTGGAAATGCAGCTATGGCAATTGTTGAGGAAGTTCGAAGACAATTCAAAACAATTAAAGGTTTGATGAAAGGCAAAGCAGAAGCTGATTATGTAAAGTGTATTGATATCAGTACACGAGCAGCTTTGAGAGAAATGATCCTACCAAGTTTGATTGCAATTGTTTCACCTATTGCAGTTGGTGTTGTTCTTGGTGTAGAAGCACTCGGCGGACTTCTTGCAGGTGCAACTGCTTCAGGATTTTTACTTGCTTTATTGATGTCAAACTCAGGCGGAGCATGGGACAACGCAAAGAAATACATTGAATCAGGAAAACTTGGTGGAAAAGGTTCAGAAGTGCACAAAAATGCAGTTGTTGGAGACACTGTTGGAGACCCATTCAAGGACACAGCAGGACCAGCATTAAACATCTTAATCAAGTTAATGAGTATCATAGCATTGGTTTTCATCCCATTGTTCCTATAAACGAAACGTTTATAACCAGCTAGAGGAACAATTTGGTGCTTATCTTAGCTATTATATTCACTTAAATTGGGGGTTAATAATCATGTATCAAATAGTTGAAATTGAAGACACAGTTCGTGTCATTCCAGATAAATTCGGCGGCAAACTTGAAGAAACACTACAACAGATACTCGCTGAAAAGTATGAGAGCAAACTAGACAGAGATTTAGGAGCTATAGTGTCAATTCTAGGTGTTACAACCGATGGTATTGGAAAAGTAATACCTGGCGACGGCGCTGCGTTTTACAATGCTACTTTCAAAGTACTCACATACAAACCAGAACTTCAAGAAGTTGTTGATGGTGAAGTAATTGAAGTTGTTGAATTCGGAATATTCATAAGACTCGGACCTCTTGACGGTCTAGTACACGTATCTCAGATAACAGACGATTACCTAAACTATGATGAAAAAGGTTCACGATTCGTTGGAAAAGAATCAAAGAAAACCATTTCACAAGGAGATCTTGTACGAGCTCGCGTTGTTACAATCAGCTTAAAGAAAAGCAAAGAAAACAAGATTGGTTTAACAATGAGACAGCCAGGACTTGGAAAATACGGCTGGATGGATGAAAAAGAAAAGAAAACAGAAAAATCTGATAACAAAAAGAAAGACGACAAGAAAAAAGGGAAAAAGAAGTGATATAAAATGACAAAAAAAGCATGTAAAAGTTGCAGAAAAATAACAGAAGACAATGTTTGTCCTATTTGTCAGAATACAGATCTTTCAACAAGATGGCGAGGGCTTGTAGTTATAATCAATCCAGAAAAATCTCAAGTTGCAGAAAAACTTGAAATAAAAGAAAAAGGAGAATACGCGCTTATTGTTCAGTAGTGATTAAAATGGAAATTGAAGAAATTAGTTCAAAAGAAAACCCGCTTCTAAAAAGAAAGGAGCTTGTAATAAAGGTAGTTGCAGAAGCTGCAACACCAAAAAAGAACGAACTTTTGGATAAAGTTTGTACAAAATATAATATTTCAAATAAAGAACTTGTTGTTCTTGACAGCATAAAAACTTCTTATGGAATGAAAGAGTCTGAAGCTTATGTGAAAATCTATGAAAGTGAAGAAGCTCTTAAAGCAACAGAACCACAACCAAAAGAAAAGAAAGAAAAAACAACAGATTCAAATGTTCCTGATGCAAGTGGAGAAATGAAAGTAGACCTTAGCGAACCTGCAGAAACTCCAGCTGAAGAAAAGAAAGAAGAAAAACCTGCAGAAGAGAAAAAAGAAGAAGCACCAGAAGAAGAAAAACCTGCTGAGGAAAAAAAGGAGTGATTTAAATGGCTGAAGCACCAAAAAAACAAACAGGAAAGAAAAGAAATTACAAAGGCAAATTTAATTATTATAATATTAAAGGCGAGGCAGTTGAGCGAAAAAATAGAACATGCCCAAAATGTGGACCTGCAGTTTTCCTAGCAGTTCACAAAGATAGGATTTCATGTGGCGGATGTGGTTACACAGAAAAAACAGGAGAACCAGAAAAACAAGAAGCTCCTAAACAAGAAAAAAAACCACCAGAAGAACCAAAAGCAGAAGAAAAGAAACCAGAAGAAAAACCTACTGAAGAAGCAAAGCCAGAAGAACCTAAACCTGAAGAAAAGAAAAAAGAATAAGTTTAGATTGTTGGAATAACTGCATATTTGTAAAAACCATCTTGTTTTTCAATGAATTTTATATTCTCATCTTTTTCAACCCATTCTTCAAGTTCAGATACTATATTCTTTGGAAGATTGCAATAAACTATTTCAAAAATATCGTAGATTTGATCAAAAAAGAAAAACCCTTGTTCTTTTTGCAAAACATTACTTACTTTTTGCATTAATCTAAACCGCATTTCTTTTATTGTAGGAAATTCCATTGAGAAATTTCTTGCTACAGCTTTTGCAGAGCTTAAATCTATTCTGTCGTACATTTTTTCTCCTTCTCACGCTTGTGAAGTTCATCAGCATTAGTTGTAATTAACCCAGCTTCTGCTGGAGATGCAAGAATTTTAACAGGAAAACGTTCACTATCAATTATCAATATCCCTTCCCCAACAGAACTTTGCAAAAGAATGTTACGCTCCTTGTTGGTTAAGCCAAGCAATTTCACAAGCTGATCAATAACACTTGCATCTTGCTTTAGCAAATATTTACAGCTTGTATTTGCAAGAATTGATTTTCCTGCATCATTATTAAGAACATCATTTGCTTCTTGTGTTATTAGAAAAAGCGAGAGATTGAATTTCCTGCAAGTCTTTACAATTTTGAAAAGATAATCAGAAGAATTTGCATGACTTAGAAGAGACCACGCTTCATCAATTACAAGCATTTTTCTCGAACGATCTTTTTGCATTGTGTTATAGAGATATTCTAAAATCAAATACGACATTAAAGGTTTTACAGCAGTTGGCATTTTCTGAATATCAAAACAAATGAATTCATTATCAAAATTCAAATTTGTTTTTTGATTAAGAAAAGAAAATGCACCAGAAACATATTGCTCTAATTGTAATTCCAAATCTCGAGCGCGCTCAGATTTTTCTTTTTTAATAAATCGTAACAAATCTTTGAGAATAGGAGTTTTTGTGTTTTGATATGCAAGAGATGTTGCTTTGTCAAGTATTGCTAAGCTCTGGTTGTCGATATTTGGAAACATTATGCGATACGCTGACAAAAGAGAAAGACGCTTATCATCTTGAGTTTGTCCCATTAAATCAAGAGGATTTATTATTGAATCTGATTCTTTTGAAATTTCAATAACTTGTCCATTCAATACGCGTGTTAGATCAAGATATTCGGCTTGAGGATCTACAACAAAAACTTTTGTGCCTGCAAGGAAAGATCGCAAGAAAATTAATTTGCAACAAAAACTTTTTCCAGAGCCAGAAGTTCCTAAAATAAGTGAATTAGGATTTGTTTGTTTGAATACATCTCGAATTATTGGAATCCCTGTTGTTTTGTTAGTTGCAATCATCACTCCAGTATTATCAGATTCAAGAAACGACGAAGTGAAGGGGAAACAGGCACTCAGCGCTGATGTTGTTAAAGTCCTTTGTTGTTTCAATTTATCGCGCGCAATTGGAAGAATACTTTGCAATCCTTCGCGCATTTTGAAAGTTGCTTTTTTCGGAACTATACTAAGAGAATTTAGAATTGCTTCAGCTTTTCTTGTTGAAGCATCAAGTTCCTTTTTTTCAAATGCAGTTACATTCACATAAAAACTTGTTTTGAAAAGTTTTTCTTTTCCAGATTGAATTTCTTCAAGAACTTTTCGCGTATCACTAATTAAAAGATCAAGTGAAGGAGTCATAACTCCGCGTTTTTCAGATGCATACTTATCTGCATTCAGTTTCTTTAGCAAACGATTCAAATTAATTAGCATCACTTCAATTGATGAAGGGAAGATATGAATAGAAAGATCAAATTCATCCTTGCTCCTTATCAATCGATCCATAAAACCTTCCTGCACTTCGCGCGGGTATCCAACTGCCATTAAAACCCGATTGAACTGGCCTTGCAAGAAAGAATGATCTGGTTTAAAAAACAGTATGTCTGGTTTTATTATACTGGAAAAATTTGAATCCAGAAATGATTCTTTTGGAGTAGATTTTTTAAAGAACATAAATAAACTGCGCTTAGAAAGTGTTATAAAAGTTCATTAACCCAAGTGAGTTAAGGAAATGAAATTTTATATTGAAACGTATGGATGTTCTCGGAATCAAGCAGATTCAGAAGCTATAGCTGGTGCTTTGGCTGAAGAGCATGAACAAGTTTCAACTCCAGATGATGCAGACATTGTTGTTGTAAATACGTGCATTGTCAAAACCCCAACTGAAAATAAAATTTTGAAAGCACTGAAAAAATATTCAAATAAGAAATTAATTGTTGCAGGTTGTATGCCTGAAGCAGAACGAGATAAAATAAAAGAAGTTGCTCCGAATGCAGAGATTTGGGGGGTTAAGCATGAAGAAGTTCTTGAAGGTCCACACATTCGCGTAAATAAACTTGTAGGAATTATTCCAATTTCTTCAGGATGTTTGGGTTCATGCACTTATTGTATTGTTAGGTTTGCTCGCGGCAAACTCAAAAGTTATTCTGTTGAAAAGATTTTGAATGCAATTGAAACTGCAATTAAAGATGAGTGTAAAGAAATTTGGATAACTGCACAAGACACTGGAGCATATGGAATAGATATTGGAAATTCACTCCCAAATTTGCTTGAGAAAGTATGCACGCTTGATGGTGATTTTAAAGTGCGTGTTGGGATGATGAATCCAAACCACGCTATGAAAATGTTACCTGCTCTTTCCAAAGCTTTGCAGCACGAAAAAATGTTCAAGTTCTTACATCTTCCAATTCAATCTGGAAATAACAAAATTCTCAAAGAAATGAATCGGTTTTACACTGTTGAAGATTATAAAAAAATAATTGATTATGTAAAACGCGAAATTCCTCAAATCACAATTTCAACTGACATTATTGTTGGATTCCCTGGTGAAACGAATCAGGAATTCAAAGACACTCTTAAAGTGCTTGAAGAAACTAAACCAGATATTGTAAATATTTCACGCTACGGTGCACGACCTGGAACTTCAGCTGCTGAATTGAAACAGCATGAAGAAATTACAAAGAAAGAACGAAGTCGCGAAGCAACTAAATTAGTAAAAGAAATTGGACAAGCACGAAACAATGATTGGATTAATTGGGAAGGAGAAGTTTTGATTGATGAACACGGAAAAGAAAATGATTTTATTGGAAGGAATTTCGCTTACAAACCAATTGTTGTAAAAGGAACACATAAACTAGGTGAGAAGGTAAATGTTAAAATCAAAAAAGCAACTAGCACATATCTTGTTTCTGGATAATCACCAATCAGGCATATCTTCAAACGCAGGTGAATAATCTCCGCGATTTGCTCGCTGATAAATCCCATCCCCGCCTTTTAATTCCCGAATTATCCCACTTGCAATTAAATCATCAAATTCAACTTCAGCTTCTTCTCTTGGTATTTTTCTAGAATCTGTACGCTCAAACACTTCTTCTTTTTTGAAAGATAAGTTCTGCTCCTTTTCCAATTCATCAATGACTTCAAGAAGTTCTTTTCTAAAATCGCGGTGACCCTCAAACGGATCTTTCTTTACTTTCTTTGACTTAGCAAGAAGGCTGTCAAGTTCGTCTATCATAAGATATAAATGGGTGTTAAGGGATTTAAGCTTTATGGGAGGAGATTGCACGATTGTTGGCGCTGGACCAGTTGGATTATTCTTAGCGCAGCAATTGAAGGACTTAGATGTAACTGTTTACGAAGAGCACAAAAAAATCGGAAAACCTGTGCAATGCACTGGATTAATTAGCAAAAATATTGATTCTGTTTATGAAATCCCACAAGAATGTATTTTAAACAAAGTTAAAGGCGCGCGAATTTATTCACCTTCTGGGAAAAAATTTGAACTTGCACGAGATCAAGATCAAGCATATGTTATTGACCGCGAAAAGTTTGATAAAAAATTAGCAGAAGGAATTAATATTCAAACAAAACATGTTTCAGATTTAAATTTTGAAAGTAAATATATTATAGGAGCTGATGGACCCAATTCAATTGTGGCGCGGCTTTCTGGTTTAAAGCCTATTAAAGAGAAACTCGTTGGATTACAATATGAAATCCCAATTGAAGATTATGGAAGGGATTTTATTGAAATGTATTTCGGAGACAACTTTGCTCCAGGATTTTTCGCATGGATTGTTCCAGCAGGGGATCGGCTTCGGGTTGGAGCTGCAACAAATACTAATGTAAAAGAGTATCTTGATAATTTTTTGAAAAATAAATTTGAGGAGCCAGAAATTCTTTCAACAAATGCAGGAGTTATTCCTATATCAGTAAGACCTGAATTTACAAATGGGAACATTGCTGTTGTTGGAGATGCTGCTGGACAGGTAAAAGCAACAACAGGCGGTGGTGTTTATTTTGGTTTTAAATCTGCTAAAATTTTAGCAAATTCAATTAAGAAAAATAATTTGGAAAGTTATGAAAAAAATTGGCAAAAAGAATTCTTTTGGGACTTTAGTTTGGGAAGAAGAATACGAAACAGAATAAAAAAGATGAGCGATAATGAAATGAATAATCTGTGGGATTTGTTAAATAAAGAAGAAATCAAAAAAGTTTTTGCTGAACACGGGGATATGGATCACCCAACAAAATTATTGAAAGCTTTTGTAAAAAATCCAATGCTTTGGAAATACACATCTTATTTGAAATACTTGTTCTAAGTTCCGTATCGTCTCTGCCTTGAATCAAATTCATCCATTGCTTTTGCAATATCTTCTTTTGTTACATCAGGCCAATACTTGTCCACAAAAAACAATTCTGAATAAGCGCCCTGCCAAAGCAGGAAGTTGCTTACTCGTTGCTCTCCAGAACTTCGGAATATCATATCAGGCTCTGGAACATCTGGTTGATAAAGATTTTTTGAAATGTTTTCCTCAGAAATTTCAGAACCAGCTTCATTTAGTTTTTTCACAGCATCAACAATTTCTGATCTGCCGGAATAAGCCAATGCAATATTAAAAATATGTTTATCGTAATCTTTTGTTGCTTCTTCTGCACTCTTTATTGCTTTCTGAACTTTTTTTGGAAGAAGATCAACCCTACCTAACACTTGCACACGAACTTCATTTTTGTGTGTGCGTTCATCATTGGCAATTCGCATAAAGTGTTTGGAATAAAGCATTGCCAATGCATCAAGCTGATTCTTTGCTCTGTTGAAATTTTCAATAGAAAGTCCGTAACCAGTAATATATTTGGTTGGATAAGTATCAACAAACCATTGGAGTAATTCTTCTATAACTTCAACACCTTTCTTGTGCCCTTCCCATGGCATTTGATTACGTTCCTTTGCCCATCTACGACATCCATCAGGGATAATTGCAAAGTGTTGTGGATATTTCTTTTCCATCTTTTACTTCTTCCGACGTTTTCGTCTATGTTTCTTTTTAAATATTTTCTCATGAATACCAGTAAATTTCAATACAATGACTATAAGACCAATAGCAGCAACGCCAATTAATCCATAGATAGTATAGAGTAGTAAATAATCATCTTTCACAATACGAACTTCGACTTCTTTGCTGGCAATAGTATAACCAGCGCGTTTCACATTTATGGTGAGTGGATAACTATTAACAAAAGTGATTGTTGGAAGATCGAAAGTAAAGATAACATCTTTTCGACTATTAGGATTGAAAATCGTGGCTTTTTGTGTTGTGCTATCTAAACAAGCGTCGTTTGGAAATTCTAGCTCAACATCAAGCTCATCAATTGGTTTAACTCCTTTATTTTTCAACTGGAATAAAAAGTCTGTTGGTTCACCCACAAGAATATCATAAACCTCGTCAACTAAAATTTCAACATTTGAAGTTGAAGGAATTGGGGTGTTTAAATAAACAACTGCATCTTTTTCAGTATTTACTCCTTCAGAACCGCCACCGAAATAATGAATATGTGAAACAATTTTTGGAGAGCATTTGTCAATTGGGATTACTTCATCATCTGCTTTAAGTGGTACTGACCACCCATAACTATTACCACAATATTCTGACACGCGAGTGAATGGATCTCCGTAATTTGAATCCAATATTGTAATTGAAGAATCTTTAAGAGTGCAGGTCTTACTCTCTAATTTAATGTAGCTAAAGAGATTTGAAATTGTAAGTTCGGTGTCAATATTATTACATTGTCGAGTTGGGCAGGTTGGAATCGCATTAACAAGTCCCCACTCGGTTCCGGTTGTTGAAGTGTAAACATTAACAATCCCATCACAATATTTGTTATCCAATTCTAAATTTATACTGACTTTGGTTTCAAGTGAAGATGGATTCTCAATGAATTGATTTTCAAATCCTTCAGAGTAAAGATTATTATCTTGATTGGAATCTTCAAGAGCAAAACAATTTACATTACTGAAACCAGCAGTTACTCCACCAATTGGAACAAAGCTTCCTGGATTAACAATAGCTTGATCTAAAGCAATAGGATCTTTGCAAACATCTTCTTCTGTATCAGCATCGCCAAACCAGCAGTAATTTCTTATTAAAACATTATCAGCAATCCAGAATGAACCCCCAAGTTGTTTCAAAACAGGATGAACATTTTCATGATCCAAAAGATTTTCAGACAACAAAGCGAAAATGCGGTTTTTGTATTTTTCTGTGTTTGGATAATCATCATAATAAGTTTCGAAAATAGCAGAGGAATCAAACACCGTTCTCATATCTTCGCCAGAGAACCACGTGTGCCCATTTGCTTCTGCATATGCAATTGTTTCAGAAAGAAGCATGTATGAAAGTACGCGCGTTCTTGGAGTTTCACCAAATGCTTTCTTTGATGGAGCAAACACACCTTTGTTTATTTTGAACCGGTTGCAAAGCATAGGCGCGGGACCACGGTTATAAATCTTATTTGACCCCATAAAGAATAAATCCGGTTGGAATGCATTTACATATATTTGAAGATCTGCAACATTGTTATCCTTGTTTTTTTCAAGAAGCAAGTTATCATAATCTGCAATAACTTGTATACTATGCATTCCTGCACCTTCAATTACATAGTCCTTGAATTTTGTTGAGAGAATAACAGAAGTTCCTGCTGCAAGATTTCTGTCAAGTGTGAATTCTTTTATTAGTTTTGAACCTTGTCCTGGCATAGAATCAAGAATTTTGATTTTGCAGAATCCACTAGTTATCCGAGATTCTTTTCGAGTATAGAATAGCGCGGATTCTTCAGTGATTAACTTCTTTTCTTTCAATAAGGCAATTCCATTAAGAAGTGATTCTTCATTTACAAAAATATCATCAAGTATGAATGAATTAAAAAGTCCTTGGAATGAATCTCCATCTTTGTCAAGTTTGTTATATGCAAGAGTTGCCCAGTATTCATCTTCTGAAATCTTCCCATCACCATTATCAAGTCCAGTTGGGATTTTGCAGATAACCGGAGCTTGTCCAGAGTTTCGAATTTGAATTGATTCAAATGTAAAATACTGACTGTCAAATGGATTAACAGTAGTTGGAATTATTTCAGATACAGAAACAGACAAATCTGCATCATATACAGTTGTGACTTGCTCACTTGCAAATGTAGTAGGCAAAGTCGCAAACATTAGAATTAAAATGGCTAAGAAAAGTGCCAATTGATTGCTTTTATTCATATAGAAGCGTATGCAAAAGGGGTATATAAATAATAAGAAACTCGAAAACCGAATACATTAAATATCCCCGCTCATACAACACGTTGGGGAGAAATGGCTGAAGAATTATTCGAGCAGGTCTGGACTGAAAAGTATCGACCTCAATTGTTAAACGATGTAGTTGGTCAAACAGAGATAGTGAGCCGACTGCAATCTTTTGTAGAGAACAAGACTCTGCAGAATTTGTTATTTGCAGGTCCAGCTGGAACTGGGAAAACTACATGCGCAATAGCAATAGCCCGCGAACTATTCGGCGATAACTGGCGCGGAAACTTTTTGGAATTAAATGCAAGTGACGAACGAGGTATTGATGTTGTTCGTGTGAAAGTAAAAGATTTTGCAAGAACCAGACCAATTGGAAATGTTCCTTACAAAATAATTTACCTTGATGAAAGTGATGCCCTTACTCGCGAAGCGCAGCAAGCATTGAGACGAACTATGGAAGATTACACTGCAACTTGCCGTTTCATTTTAGCATGCAATTATAATTCAAAAATTATTGATCCAATTAAAAGTCGGTGCGCGTTTTTCAGATTCTTACCTGTTGCGCAGGAAGATGTTAAAGCACGATTGCAAATGATTGGGGAAAAAGAAAGTGTTGCAATTAGTGATGATGGTATGGAAGCTTTGCTTGAAGTTAGTGGCGGAGATTTGCGTCAGGCAATTAATCTCTTGCAAGCAACTGCTTCAACTGTGAAGCAAATTAATGCAGAAGCAGTTTACAAAGTTGCTGCTAAAGCGCGACCACAAGATATTGAAGAATGCGTTCAGAAAGCATTTGATGGTAAATTCGAAGAGGCTCGAAGCCAGCTTGACGGTGTTATGATTAAACAAGGTTTAAGTGGCGAGGATGTTGTTCGACAAATGCATCAGTGCGTATTGAAAATGGAACTGCCACAAGAGAAGCTTGTGACTTTGCTTGACAAAATTGGTGAATATAATTTCAGAATTATTGAAGGCGCAGATGCACGCATTCAAGTTGTTGCACTGCTTGCGCAGATTTATGCTATTGGAAAAGAAAAGTAATGACAAACAAACTCCCTTGGGTTGAGAAGTATCGTCCTGCTAACACAAGCGAAGTTGTTGGGCAAGCTGGTAGTGTTAAAGCAATTCTTGATTTTGTTCAAAATTTTAAACAACAGCCAGAGAAAGCTATTCTCCTCACAGGACCAGTAGGCAGTGGCAAGACTTCAATTGCAATTGCTGTAGCTGAAGAACTTGGTTATGAGCTTATTCAAATGAATGCATCTGACTATCGGAAAAAGGATCAGATTGAAGCAAAGATTGGATGCGCTTGCAATCAGCAGAGTTTGATTCCAAGTAATGGCAAACTAATTCTTGTTGATGAAGTTGATGGTGTTCATGGAAATTCAGACCGCGGTGGTATGGCAACACTAGGCAAGATTGTTGATAAGACTTGCTTCCCAATGATTCTCACAGCAACTGACAAGTGGAATCAGAAACTCCGCACACTCAAGAAAAAATGTAGAGGTATTGATTTGAGGAAAGTGGATATTCGTTCAATGGCAAAGCGATTAGGAGAAATTGCTGAAAAAGAAGGAATGAATATTGACGAAACTGTGATTGCTGAAATTTCTCGTAGAGCTGAAGGTGATTTGCGCTCTGCAATTAATGATATTGAAACTTTATCTGGAATTGACAAGATTACAATGAAGGATTTGGAAGTACTTGGAAAACGAGATCGTGTTAAGAGCATTTTCGATACTTTGTTTGCGATTTACAAATCCAAAGATCCTAAAACAATTATGCAAAGTGTTTGGGATTGTGATAAAAGTCCGAATGAGATTATGTTGTGGCTTATTGAAACAATTCCAAAAGAGTATGAGAAACCTGAGGAAGTTGCAAAAGCTTTTGATGCAATTTCACGCGCAGATGTTTTCACGGGAAGGATTGCACGGCGCGGTGCTTGGACATTCATGAGTTACAGTGCTGAATTAATGGCGCTTGGTACTGCTTTAGCAAAGGAGCAGAAGTACAACAAGTTCACTAGATACATGCCACCAACTTATTTAATGCGAATGGGTAGAACAAGAGCAAGCCGAGCTATGCGCAAACAAGTTGCTGGAAAAATTGGTGAACAGTTGCATTGCTCAAGGAAACGAGCAAAAGAGCAAATGCCTTATTTCAGGCAAATGCTGAAGAAGAAAGTGAATCTAAATTTGGAATTAGATAAAGAAGAAGTTGAATTTTTGAAGAAATAAATTGTTATAAAGTATTAAAATGAATATGTTTTTAGAATGGTTGAAAGAATAACAGAAAAATTATTAACGAAAACAAAGAAGAATTTGAGACTAATTATTAACGAGATAAATAAAAAATCTGGTTTTAACATACAATTTTAAAAACAAAAAAAGTTTATTGGAGAATACTGCACGAGTGTGTCCCTTTTTTACGGGGTGAAATTTTTGAACAAGATTTGGAATTAATCAATAGCAATAAACAGCTTAAAACAATGTATGAAGGAATCATGCAAATGAAAATAAATTACAGAAAAAAGTTAGAAACACTTTTGGAACGAGCAGCAATGATTAAAAGTGGAGATCTTTTTTATATTAATTTTGAATTAGGTGAAATAACAGATAGAATTCATAAAAATTTAGAAAACCCACTTAATGTGTGGTTAGGAGAAACTACAATTACTGAAATGAAAAAAAAGATGAGTAGAAATATGATTGAGCTGGAACACGATGTTAAAGAAGAAGAAAATAAATTTCGAAAGAAATAGTTATTTATACCTACAAAATGTAATGTTAACATCACATTATGTGAGGTTAACCTCACATTATGAGGTGGTTACTGTTACATGAAAACTAGAATTCCTGAGTTTCGTGCGCGCAGACGAATGACACAAGCTCATTTGGCGCAAGAAACCAACACTCATCGTGAAACAATAAGCCTGATTGAGAGTGGGAAGAGTATTCCTAACCTTCTTTTAGCAAAAAAAATTGCAAAACATTTCAATACAAGTGTAGATTCTTTATTTTTATTAGAAGATGAATTAGAAAATAATGAAATTAAAAAATCTGTAGAACCTGTGCAACAGGCGCGCGCGCCTGCGCGAGAGCGTAAAACAGTAACGCCGCGACACATTCCTGCGCCTGCTAAAAAACCTGTAAAAAAATCTACAAAAATACTAACCAACTTCAATCAGGACTTCGCCGAAGGCGAACGTCCTCGCTCTACCTCCGCGAGCAGGCGGAGAAAAAAGAAAAATAATTTGTATCAACTTGGAAGATTATTTGGATTTAAATTTAAAAATTAAATAAAAAGAGTGCGCCTGTGTTCTTACATCCAAACGCTTAAAAGTATAATCAAAAAAGATTAGTTAATTAAACTCGTGGTTCTTTTGGCTTAGCTTCATTAACTTTAATTGCTCGTCCGCCGACTTCTTTACCATCTAATGCCGCTATAGCTGCTTTTGCTTCATCATCATTTGACATTTCAACAAAACCGAATCCTTTAGATCGACCAGTCATTTTATCCATAATAATGTTCAATGAGTCAACTGTTCCAAACGCTGCAAATTCTGCTCGTAATACGCTTTGGTCCATTTCCCATGAAAGATTTCCAACATATATATTCATTCTACACCTCCTTTCTGAGAAATCCTTTAAAAGACCTTTATTTAAATCTACCTATAACATAATTATGTTGTAGTGGTGTGTGCTGCTTTGATATTTCTATTATCAATTACAGTAACTGATAAAGAATCGCTTCCAGCACATGCAGTAGATGATTCAAACAAATAAACACCAGCGCCCTCGTGCGTCACACTAGGAGAAATACCCCCACCATCATACACCACTGTGAAATTCCCAGCAGTTAAATCAACAACTGGCTCAAGATATTCTTTCAACACGCG
Organism: Candidatus Undinarchaeota archaeon; assembly: GCA_964567575.1. Classification (GTDB taxonomy): domain Archaea; phylum Undinarchaeota; class Undinarchaeia; order Undinarchaeales; family UBA543; genus UBA543. Next base: position 47,194 of record CAZMMZ010000003.1, on the reverse strand, counting down.
CACTCTGAAATCCAAAACATTTGGCCCAGATGTGCAAGTCACAAGCTGAGTAATTGCATTTCGGATTTCACTAACTGCATAGAACCGAGCAGTTGCCTGAGAAGTCAAACCCTTGAGAGTTATGTTAACACTTGCATTCATGTAAGTAGCATTTGCATCCAGCCGGCCTGCAGTAATGTCCGAAACAATATGCTGTTGCGCTGTTAAATTCGCAACAAAGCTCGAAAACAACGTTAAGTTCCCATCCAGTGCTGCGTCCCGATCACCTTCACCATTAATCGACACACCAGACAATGCTAATTCAACAACTGAATCATATTCCTCGCGAATATTATTCAAAGTATAAGACAAATCAGAAGTTTGCAACGTTGATGAATCAAGTTCATTGCGACCAAGCACATGGAAGTAAATGAAATAGAGCATGATGATGATGATGACAGCGCTCGCTATGAAAAACTGCGCTTTGTTGTTTTTGAAATTCAATTTCATTTCATATACCAAAGGTCGAGCTTTACAGCGCACGCATTAATATCACTGCAATGAGAACCTGAATCGCCAGCAATCATGTAATACACAGTTGCAATATCGCGATTCACAGGAATGTTTGTTGTGCCAGTTTCCAAGTAAACTTCACCATCAGAATATCCGCTTGTGTCATTGTAAAAGTACACAGCGTATCCGATATTCTGTTCAAGAGACCCATCAAAATATGAACCAATTGATGTCCAATCTCCTTCAATCACATCAGTTGCTAAATCACTTTTCGCATCCCCAACTGTATCTGTAATATCATACGCGCGAAGCGCATCCTCGCCAATTTGCCGAAGCAAATAATCATCAGTGTCTGGCCGAGAGATTTGAGAACCCCCCTCAAATCGAGAGATGAACATCATAAAAGAGAAAACCAAAGTTGCTGCAAGAACGATTTCAATAATTCGAAGCCAACCTTTGTTATTACGAAGCGCTCTCATTCCCACACCTCCAAAGTTGCATTAACAAAACTTGTTCCATCAAGTGAAAACACGCGATTCAAAACAAACACACTCGCAGTACTGCCAGGCAAACTCTGATTAATATCAAGAATCATATTAGCATTTGACACGCGCAAACGGAAATTCGTATCATTAAACAAACCAAGTTGATGCGCTATAGTATCATATGACAAAGTTGCAACATAATTAATTTTTGTGGAATTAAGCTGGCCAAATTTAGTTTTGTTATTGTAAGAATTGTGATGAATTAAACCAACGCGCTCGACATTCGCAGAAGTCCATGTAGCAGGATATCCAGGATCTTCCAGCAACAACTTGCTAATAACTTCAATGCGTGGAGCCATTGCAGATGTTTCTGCATCATGTTTAATAGATGGAAGCTTATCAAGAACACCAGTAGTTGCTGTAATGATAACAACAATCAACAGAAGAACCGCTATAATGAAACCGAAATTTACCTGGGCCTTTTGGTTAAGGGGGCTAGGCGAGTAGGGAGCTATGGGGCTAGGATATTGCTTTAGCTCCTTAGCCCCCTTGCACCTTAGCCCCTTCACAAATTTCAAAATATAAACAGCCATGAGACCATCACTCCCACAATTACGAAAATCGCACTATGCTTCAAACCAAGAATTGGTGAACCTTCTCCAATTTGCCCTGCAATCATTCCATTGAAAAGACCTTGGATTAAAATCATTGAAAAGAATAAGTTCTGATAGTAGCTGATAATCAGATCTGGATCTTCAGTTGCGAGCGCGAAACCCTTAGAATAAATAAGAGGCATCATCAGTTTCTGCAAAGCCACAACAATAATCATGAACAAAAAGAAAATCGCATAAATAATAACAGCCTGCTGATTCAATTTTGATTTACGTTCCGCTTCTGCTTCCTTTAACATGCGTGCATCACGAGCAACAGCATCAAGAGTTTCAACAAGAGCTCCACCACTTTGTTGCGCTTCTATGATAATTGCAATTGACCGTTGAATGAAACCACTTTTTGATCGTTTTGAAAATCGAGCAAGCACATCATGGAACGGAACGCCCCACGAAATCTGATTCGCCATTTTCTTCAACTCAACTGAAAGTTTACCATAATCAACCTGCGCGCTCTTGTACAAGGCCTGCGGCAAAGTCATTCCAGTTTTCCTAGACTCTGCAATATCGCGAAGGAATGATGGCAAATTCTTCTCCATGTCAATAATTGCTTTCTTTTCAAGGTATGCGTAAATCGAATACGGAACAAATGCAACAGTAAGTGCAACTCCAACAGAAAAACCAAACATATCAGATGGTGCAAAAAGAACCATCATAACAAAAGTGAAAGCCGCACCCATCCCAGAAAATATAAGCACTGCATACCGTTTCTCAAGACCAAGAATAAGGTCCCCTTTATCTGCAGGGGTTCTTTCTTCTTTGTTAAACGGATTTATTGCCATTTTATTTTGAAAGTGGAGAAATTAATCTCAGTAGGAATATGAATACAATAGATGCAACTGGAAGGAACACGTAAACCATTAAAGTCTGGAACGCTTGCAAAGTTCCGAAACCTGATATGGCACCCATAATCGTCATCATAACAATTGAAAATATCGAGCCGACAATCACAACAGTGATGTAAATCTCAACATACATGCTAACATTAGTAGTGAAATCCTCAAGCTTTCGGCGATACGCTTCCATCAAGTGATGCGATTTTGCATCAAGAAGTGATTTCAAATCACCACCCTGAACAATTGTAGTGATCATACCCCAAAGCAAATCTCTTAAATTCTCAGATGGTGTTTCGCGAGCAGCGCGGCGAAGCGCTTTTTCAATATCCTCACCCATCACTTCAATGTCATCATTTATTTTCTTAGCTTCTTCAGAAACAGCTCCATATTCTTTGAATTCAGAAAGGAATTTAAAAATCAGATGGGGAGCAGCGCCAGTGCCTGCAATTGTGTTCATGTAAAGGCAAGCGAAAGGAAGATTATTATCAATATTCCGCGCGCGCTCTTTTGCTTTTGTAGCTGGATATTCTAGAGAAAGAAACGCAGTGCCTCCTGTTAAAAGAATTGTTAAGAGAAGTGTTGACAAAATCGGCGCTGGAATACTAAAAAGTGTCATGAAAAAGAAAATAACAATAAACCAAACTGGAATAAGCAAAATTGTTGTCAGTAAAGCAATACTAAGATACTCCCGAAGCATGATTTTGATACCTGCTTTACGAAGATCCTTTTTCACCCAAGAAAATTTAGAGAGATAAGAATCAACAAACGTATTAAAAAGTCTGGCAGCAAGTTGTTTGTATTCCTTTTTCAAGTCCATCTTAGATATCTATTCTCTCCAGAACAGTTTGCGGGCTCTGGTAATATTCACTCACCACTTTGCCCACGTTTTTGTAATCGCGAATTCCTGACCGAACCATCCACTCAATTACTTTAACTCGGCGGTCAATTTCTCCGAAAATTCCCTCTGGAGAAGCTCCGATTGTTTCCATTATCTCCTTGAGAATTCCACTCTTTCCATTATATTCAAATTTATCTTCAGAAGGAATCCAATGATAAGGAATATTCAAGAACGGTCTATCCTTATTTGTATCGTAACCAATAACCTCAACGGCTTCTTTAATTCGTCTTTTGTATTTTCCTTCCATTCTTTGTCGAGTCATAACAAGAAGGATATCAAGGTGCTGAATCAAACTTGCTGGCAAAGAAATTGGAGGAGTTGTAAGTCTGTTGATAACAGCTTCCATAGATTCTGCGTGAATCGTGCTCATACCAGGGTGACCGGTAGCGATTTGCTGGAAGAGAACATACGCCTCTTTACCACGAACCTCTCCGACAATTATCTCATCTGGTCTTTGACGCAACGATGCCTTAAGCAAATCGAAAAGCGAAATCTCCCCAAGCTTCTTTCCAGAAGCTCCCTCAGGGCCGAAACCAGTTCTTGAAACCTGAGAAATCCAGTTCTCATGTGGCAGTCTCAATTCGGGCGTATCCTCAATTGAAACAATTTTTAATTCAGGTCGAATGAAAAGCGAGAGCGCATTAAGCATTGTTGTTTTTCCAGAAGCAGTTGGTCCGGCAATAAGAACTGATTTGTTGTGTTCCATTGCAAGCCACAAATATGCAAGAAGCTCTGCACTGACTGTCCCGTACTTTACAAGATCAACAAAAGTAAGAGGATCTTTAGTGAATTTTCGGATTGTGAAGTTTGAACCTTTCATAGAAATGCCAGTACCAAATGTGGCCTGAACACGAGATCCATCCGGAAGCGCACCATCAAGCAAAGGATCTGCAACAGAAATCGAACGGCCGCACCGCTGTGCGAGCTTCATTACAAATGAATCTAAAGAATCCTCCTCCTTGAAAGAAATTGTTGAACGAAGAGAACCGAATCGAGGATCGCGGTGATAAACATAAATTGGAATTCCAGTTCCGTCACAGGAAATATCCTCAATATTAAGATCCTGGAACATCGGTTCAATTGGACCGAGTCCAATGAAATCTCGTTTGATATAATAATCCATAATTTCCTTAGTGCGCGAAGTCATTTTCATTCCGTAATATTCAATAACACTGTTAATTTTTTCAAAAAGATATTTTTCAGCAGTTTGTTTTTTGAGAGCTGAGAAATCAACTTCAAGTTCTTCAATAAGTGTGTTCTCAATTTTCGCCAATTGCTTTTGCTCTTCTGCACTTAATTGCGGTTCAATAACTCGGAAAGTTAAATGATGCATTGTTGGATCGTATCTGATATTTGCATAAACATGAACTTTCCCCCCACTGTAAATAAGCGGGTACGTGATGTTGGTTTTTGTAAGATCTATGTCAACAGCAAGACCTTTTGATTCTGCTTGAATAATATCTTGCTTAATAGTTGAAGGAACCGGCATTGCAACATCCGGAATTCCACCTGCAAGGCGTGAATCTTCAATTGGCGCTTCAGGATGAGATTCTTTGTAATGAGTTTTCATTGACTCAACTTTTGCCAATTCAGATTTCATAATTTCAGAAATAAGATCACTGAGCTCTTCTTTTGAAACACCTTTCTCTTGTTCAGCAACTGCCTCTTCAACAATCTTTGTAAGACCTTCTGGCATAATGTTCCCTTTCTTCTTGTGTTCAATTGCTTGTTGTATTGCACCACCAAGAACTTCTTTTGCATCGCTGTCAGGATGATCTTCAACAACTTTGTGCATCTTGTGACTGAGTTCTGCAGGAACTCCTTCTTTTTTCAAATCCTCGTGAATATTAATTGGTTTTTTAGGTGCGACTGCTTTTGGTTTTTCTTCTGGTTTTGGTTTAGAATGTGAAACTGGAGCAACGTGAGCTTTTTTCAAAATCTCATTATCATGGTGCTCTTTCACGGCGCTTGCCGCATGCTTTAGAAAACGCTTGAAGTTTCTGTTCATATCGTTGTGAATGTTACACTCCTTTCAGTTGTATTGAAATATGCGCGTGCTTTTCCGCTGTCAGAAGAACTGACATTTCCAGATACTGTTATGTTACTCTGCGCAAGCAGAACAGTCTGGTTTATTTCCTGCTGGAAATCCTCAACCCGTATGTGCGTATTATTGAAACGCATTATGTAGTTTTTCCCAGCGATTTCACGCGGTATTGTGAAGCCGATGTATCCTGATTCAGCCAATTGCATTTGTTCCTGCGCTGAAATAACAACAGCGTGCATATGCTGAGCAACTGCCTCATACTGAGGAATTGCCGAGTACTCGACAGTATCGTCCTTTAAGTCTGAGAATGTCACCACTACAGTTATCAATAACAGGACACCAAACATCAGGATGAAGACCTGCTCCATAATAGTGCTGACACCCTTACAGTTTCTCATTAATCGAGATAATCGTTTTCAGTATAAAAGGTTTAGTGTATTCGCTTTATGGGTCGAAAATCAGTGAAATCTCATGTGTCCACCGAGAATTTGCAGAATCAAAAGTAATCGCGTTATTACGAATAAGAATATTGTGTTTTCCTTCACCAATTCCAGTTGTGTTTTGCCCGATTTCTGAAGAACCAATGCGGATTATGTGACTCTCGCCGGTGCTAATGTCCTTGAGATTTCTAAATGAAAGTAGATATTGATTCAAATATTTTCCATTTTCACCAGTTCCTCGATGCCGTGCAAATAAAACTCCAGGATAACTTAGAGATGGACCGCCAACAGTACACAGATCACCGGTTTCATTTTCATATGGATCAACATTGGCCCATGATTCTGAATTAACAATTTGCTCCTTTGTTGCAATTTCATAAATAATTCCATTATCTGCCCGCGCCTGACCGCACGAAACTGGAATGAAACTCGTGTCAAGATATAATTTCCCATCTTCAATAATAACAGAAACAACGCGAGTTGAATTCGCACCTTCTTGCGCAACACTCATAACAGCTTCGCGAATCTCGAACATTTTATCTCGCATTTTTGTAGCTGCATAAGATTCTTTTCGATCATCAAGAATTTGAGAACCCCACGCATATGAAGCAAGAACGACAATAATAACTATGATTGCAACTAGGACAAATGAAATCAATTCTGCTTGTGCTTTTTTATTTTTGAAATTCATACATCACTTATCAACACTTTTGTGTAAGAGGATGTGCCGACTTGGACAGATCCTTGAGATTCAACTCGAATTTGATGTGAGCCAGCTGTGAGACGCATATCTGAATCTGCTGACCCTGTTGTGAGATTAATTAAAAATTGATTTGTATTTCCAGACTGATTCAATTTGCGGAACCACAACGCATATTCATTCATGCTTAAACCTTCGGAGACTGTGGATTTTGAAATTATAATTCCGGAACTACTGTTTTCGTAAGGAGCTATGCAATTAAGATTTTTATTAGCAGAATCTGAAAGAGCCCAGGTTAAAGAATCAACAAAATTATCTTTAGTTGAAAGAACATAGCGAAGCATATTATTATCTGGATCAGTTCCACTGCAAGGCTCGCCAGGTTCAATTGAAAGAATACCATACTCGAGTTTCAAATCAACAAATCTTGCAGAGCCATTTCCTGCATTTGCAACTTCAGTGATTTTTGTTTTCAATTCTAAAAATTTTGATTGGATTTCCTCAACTTCAGATCGCATTTTTTGAGCTTCAATAAGATTTGAACCCCATGTATATGCGAATGAAGAAAGAGCCAACAGTATAAGGACAACTACTACTTTTGACAAAACTTCAGACTGCGCTTTTCTCGAAGAAGGATACATAATCATGGATAATCTTGAGATAGTTATAAGGTTTTAGAATTCGATTAACCTATACAATTGCCTTCAGAACAGGTGAAGGTGAATGCCTTTTCAACAGTTGAGCGGTCACTGACAACTTTGATAGTTCTAGGAGTTTCATTAAAGAAGTTGCAACCATCGGTTGCATTTATTGCAAAGGTTACCATTTGACCTGCTGAAATTGTTCCGTATGTCGAGTTAGTACCTCCGGTACCATTGACAAAGAACTGATCGTCAGCAAATATTCTCGCATTTGACGCAGCTTCGCTTCCTGCGTTTCTGACATAGAAGGTTGTCAAGTTAGAACCAGTTGTACAATTCATGTAATAACCATCAACCTTGAGCTCAATTTTCAAACCACCGAGCAATTCTGCAGTCCTGTTTTCTGTTGAAGTTGTTATGCTTCCTTGCATTTTCTGAAGCCAGGAATAAGCAAGACCAGCAATAGCAATGGTCATCATAAGGAGTAGAATAACTGAGATGATTGGGGTTATGCCTTTTCTATTCTGCATTTTTTTGCGATGCGACTTCATTTAACATGAACCTCCATAAATTCAATAACATGTTCAAGTACATAAAGAATTGCTAGAAGAATTATTATCTGAACAGCTCCGACAAAAATTATTCCGACTTCGTAGCTACCGGTTTGTCGTGCAATAAGTGCAACTATTAATCCAAATACAAAAGCTAGTATGATTATGAGTTGTATCACGATTTTGTGTGCTTTTCTAGTTGTCATTGTTTAAGGAGGAAAGGGGGGCGGTGGAAGATCTGGTTCTCCGCCTTGCGCTGGAGCTTTTCTTTGCCCTTGTGCTTGTCCTTGTTGTGATGCAGGTGGCGCTTGTGGAGGAGCAGCTGGTGGTATTCCAACCAATGAAGGCAACCTCTGCATTTGACTTGGCCTTCGCCTTGCTACTCTTTTCTTCAAATGAGTATCAAGTGACCCGAGAACCTGATTTGTTTTTGCATTGCTTTCTGCAAGCCCTTCCATTATCTTTTTGAGATTATTAAGAGAATCAACAAGATCATCAGAGGATTCGGAATCACCCCCATCTGTCATTGCATCTGTGGCCTGTGCAAAGAAGTTGAGAATTTGTGTGAGTTTGACTGATAATTCTTCATTTACTTGATTCATCTTGTCAATTGCTGCTTGAATTCGTGTCGCAACCTTCTGATTTGAGCTGGCGACTTCTTCAACCATTTTCTGAGAGGATGTCATAAGCTCAAGCATTCGCTGAATGAATTGATCTGCATTTGATTCTATTTTAGAAAGTCCAACGGTTCCTCTAAGAGCCGATTTAATCTCTCGAATATCTTCTTCAAGTGTCTGGTGCTTCTTCTGAAGCTTAGAAAGAGGGTCCACGGGGACGATCTCGTACATTTGAGATTTCTCAGGCATATTGCATCAAAGCGAATAAGCAATCTGGGTATTTAAAGGTTTTTAAGTATGAAAAGTTAGAAAAAGAGTAAGCCCTGGTTTTTACACCAGAGCTTAAGATTAGTTTTTACGAACCTACATCATGCCAGGCATTCCGCCCATTCCTGGGGGCATTCCTGGAGGCATTGCTCCGCCTGCATCTCCGCCACCACTGAAACCTTTTGCACTGATTACATCGTCAATTCGAAGAATCATTTCTGCAGCTTCAGAAGCTGACTTAATTGCTTGTGTTTTAATTTTGAGCGGTTCAATAACACCTTCTGCTTTCATGTCTTTTACTGTGTTTGCGAAAACATCAAGGCCGTTGTTCTTGCCTTCTGGTGTTTCATGCATTGATCTTAGCTCAACAAGTTTGTCAATTGAATCAAGTCCTGCGTTCTCTGCAAGAGTTCGTGGAATTACTTCAATTGCTTCTGCGAAAGCAGTCATTGCTAGCTGTTCTCGTCCTGAGACTTTCTCAGCTGCAGCCTTGAGTGCTTTTGCAAGTTCAATTTCAATTGCTCCACCACCAGCAACAATTTTGCCGGTTTCAATGCTTGCTGAAACTCCGCCGATTGCATCTTGTAATGCGCGATCAACTTCGTCCACAACATGCTCGGTTCCGCCGCGAATTAGAATTGAAACTGCTTTTGGTGAAACACATTCTGTTACAAAAATCATGTCATCTCCACCGATTTTGCGAGCTTCAACAATTCCAGCGTTTCCAAGATCAGTTGAACTTAAATCGTCGATGCTTGTCATAACTTTTCCACCGGTTGCACGAGCAAGTTTTTCCATGTCGCTTTTCTTTACTCTGCGAACTGCGAAAATTCCTTCCTTTGCAAGGAAGTGTTGTGCAAGATCATCGATTCCTTTTTGACAAAACAAGACTGTTGCGGTGCTTGCTTTAATCTGCTCAACCATTTTCTTCAACATTCCTTCTTCATGTTCAAGGAAACTTTGAAGCTGAGCTGGATCATTAATATTGTACTTTGCATCAGTTTCTGTTTTCTTAATTTCAAGAGCTGAATCAACTAAAGCGATTTTTGCACTTGAAACTTTTTCTGGCATGCCGTTGTGCACGCGCTCTTTGTCAAGAATTATACCGCTAATCAATTCTGAATCATCAATTGATCCACCTTCTTTCTTTTCGATTTTGATGTTATCTGAGTCAATTGAAATTTTTCCATTTGATTCATCTGCAACAAGAGAAACTGCTTTTACTGCAAGTTTTGCAAGACTTTCTCGTGCGCGTTCTGCGGATTTTCCAGTCATTGCTGTCATTGCGATTTTCTCTAGAGTGTCTGTATCATCTTTTGAGATTGTGTCAGCAGTTGCTTCGAGGAACTTCTGTGCCTCGTCATTTGCCATTCTGTAACCGCGTGCAATCACTGTTGGATGAATATCCATTTCAAGTAAGTCTTCTGCTTTTTTGAGAAGCTCGCCTGCAACAACAACTGCTGTGGTTGTTCCGTCTCCGACCTCATCTTCCTGAGCTTTGGAAACTTCAACCATCATCTTTGCAGCTGGGTGCTGGATATCCATTTCTTTAAGAATAGTAGCACCGTCATTTGTGATGACGACGTCGCCAAGTGAATCGACAAGCATCTTGTCCATTCCTTTTGGTCCTAGTGTTGATTTAACTGCTTCAGCTACGATTTTGCCAGCCATGATATTCATGCGCTGTGCATCTCGTCCGCGTGTGCGGTTTGCTTTATCAGACATAATTACAATTGGTTGTCCTGTTAGTTGTGTCATTTTTTGTTTGTCCTATTGGTTAGGTTAGTGGTTGGTGGTAGGTAGGTAGTGGTAACCACGAACTACAAACTACGAACTACAAACTGAACCAATTTCAGAGTTAAGCTCTACTTGACATAATATATAAGCGTTATGGTTTATGTGTTAATAGCAAACGCAACACTTATATACCAGAAAGAGATATATATTCCTCATAAAGAGATATGTGTATCTCAAAAAGAGAGGTATTAATCTCTTTAACTACATTATGAAAACCCGGATAAAAGAGTTCCGTGCAAGGAAGAATCTCTCCCAATCGGAGCTGGCGCGAGAATCCGGGGTCGCTCGTGAGACCGTCGGTCTGATCGAGCGGAGCCAATTTAACCCCTCCCTCCTCCTAGCGCATAGACTCGCGCATGCGCTAGGAACCACTCTCGACGAAACATTCCAATTCACCCCCGGGGATCTTCTCTGGAAAAGGAAAACAACAAAAAGGAGAAGAACCACAAAAAAGTCATCTGCACCAAAGCGCACGCGCAAAAAAAAGCTCACGAAAAAACAGCGCGCGGATCTCAAGATACACAACAACATAACAAGCGAACTCAGTAGAAACATGTTCAGGATATAAAATGGTAGTAATAAATGCTAAAAGAAAACAAGAATGGTTCAATACAGGCCAACTAAATGATTTTTTAGAACCAAGAGATGATGAATTTGTAGCTTTAGCAGAAAAAGCTTTTGATTTGCAAAATCAAAACAAGTGGGAAGAAGCAATGAAACTTTGGAGTGAACTCAGAAAAAAACGAAAAAACAAAGAATGGCCAGATTTTTTTATTGCAATGGGTGAAACTAGATTAGGGCAATTTGCTAAAGCTGAAAAAACTTTTGATAGATTAATAAAAACTGCCAAAGATGAGGCAACTGTTTTTGATAGCTACAAAATGCGTGCTGAAATTCAGTTAGATTATCATGATGACTTGGGAAATGCATTTAAAGATATTAACATTGCAATAAAACTCATGAAAAAATATAGACAACCTGAAAGTGTTAAAGAACAATTAAAAGAAGCAGTAGACTTACGAGAAGAAATACTTGACGCAATTAGTAAACGATAAAACCGATAGGAAGCTTAGTGTTGCACTACGGCTTGGGAAAAATAAAAATGGCAATAAAAAAATTAAAGAAAAACAGAGGAAGAAAAAAATCCGAATTTGAAGAAGACTTGATTCAAACTTGGGAAGAAGAACCTGGAATAGACAAAATGCAAATCCTAAACAACGCGCTTGAACTAATAAACAATGGAGAATGGAAAAAAGCAAATGTAATTTTTACATTTTTTTGCAAAATGTTTCCAGATGATAATGCCCTCCAGTATTACAGAGCAGTTACATTAACAGAATTAAAAAAGTTTAAACAAGCAATGAAAATTCTTAATCATATTATAAAGAATGAAAAAAATACGAAATTGCTTTCTGGATCTTACGCTACTCGTGCAGAAATTTTATATGAAAGAGATAATGAACCAGAAAAAGCTTTGAAAGATTTAAAAAAACAAATTAAACTTTTAGAAAATATGGAAATGGAAGACGTTGTTAAAACAGATCTAGAACACGCTTATAATATTAAGGAAGAAATTGAAAACGTAATAAAAAAGAAAAAAATCCTAAAAAAATTAAAAAATGAATAGATTTGTAATACAAGAACACAATGCAACAAATTTGCACTGGGACTTTAGGTTGGAGATGAATGGGGTTTTGAAAAGCTGGGCAGTTCCGAAACAACCACCAAAACAAGTAGGCCTCAAGCGTTTGGCAGTGCAAGTGGAAGACCACGCAGTTTCTTATATTAATTTTGAAGGAACAATTGAAGAAGGTTATGGAAAAGGCACTGTAAAAATTTGGGATTCCGGAACTTATGAAATGGAAAGCAAAGCCCCTGGGAAAATGGTTTTTGAATTAAAAGGAAAAAAGCTCAAAGGAAAATATTGTCTTATCAAATTCGAGAAAACGGGGCCGAAGAATTGGTTATTGTTTAGAATTAAGAAAAACGCATAATTTGATTTTTGCGAAACATATATTTAACTGTAAAACAAGATAGATTTATTATGAAATTTGTTTTACAGATTAAAATAAAAGAAACTAGTAGAAGACGTTTATGTAAAGCCTCTCTGAATTAGACGAAACCGAATAGCATTGCAATACCAAGTAGCAACAGAACTAATCCAGCAATAAAGTGTAGCCATTTTACATTCTTGTCTTTCCATGCAGTTACATCAGTGACGCGAGACATTCCGAAGTAAACAAGCAGAGTAACAACAACCATTGGCAGGACAAAAATGATATTATACAATAAAAGCCATGGCAATGATTTCACCCAAGCAAGTCCTGACAGAATATTTCCGACCACGAGATAAGGACCAATTGTGCATGGCAATAAGAACAGAGTTACAAAGATTCCGATTATGAAAGCGCCGTAAGGGCTTGTGATATTTGCAATTATTCGCTTAGCCATTGGTCTGAGTTTCACAGGCATTTCAGTTCCAAATGAACCTGGTTTGTATTTGACAAAATCCTTTAGATTCATAATACCAAGCGCAATTGCAAGAAGTGCAAATAACGCTCGGACATAGAAACTTAATGAAACGAAATAAGATTCAAGGACTTTGAAGAACTGGATTATGATTCCGCCGTAAATCAAGTACGTTAGGAACACAGCTGAAATAAAAGCAAAACCTCCGAGCAAAACTCTTTTCTTTTTAGCAGGATCTTTTGCAAGCAATGCAATTAACGCCATTGCCAGAACTGCTAGCGCGCAAGGGTTAATTGAATCAGCAACAGCAAGCGTCATAACAGAAGCGAATGTTAATTTTTCTTTTTGAACATCTCCTTCACATTCTTTAACAGCATCAAGAGGTGAAATTACACAAGTAGCTTGTTGACATTCTTTTAATTTAGCTTCCATACGACCAGCAGTAACTGATTCACTGAAACCAATAAAAACTTCATCGCAGATGAAAGTCATAGGAACACCACGGAAACTTTCACCATATTCCTTTGCCATTTTAATAGCAAGATCTCGATTCTCTGGATTTGAATAAACTTCGTAGCTAATTGGATTAATTGGATACTCGTCTTTGATTTCATCTAGCCATTCTTCTAAATTTCCGCAATGCGGACAACCATCGCCGTAGAAATAAACAACATCAATCTTTTCTTCTTGAGCATATGCTAAAGGCGATATTAAACTGAGTATAACAAGTGCTAGTAAAAGAATTGAAAGTTTAGAGATTTTAAATGCCATCTATCTACAGAAATAGTTTAGCACCTTTTAAGTGTTATGATAAAAAAGAATTTATTCGCCGCGCATAAATTTCTTCACAAGGTGCGGGAAAAGTTTGGCTTCAGCTTTTCGCAGGTTCTCTTGGAAAGCTCTTCGGGTTGTATCAGAACGTTGTGCAAGATCTTCAAGAGTTACTTTGCGTGGCCAAGAATAATACTTGTGCTTTAAAGCAGTATGAAGTGCTTCAAACTGTTTTTGAGTGATTCGGACTTCTTTTGATATACTTTCATAAGTAAAATTCTCAGAATCAACATTAGGCAAAACATTAGATTGCTCTTTATTCGTATTTCGGAATCCTAAAACTGCCATTTTGTTTGTCCCAATCGGTTAATTAAACTCAATATTATACTATATAAATGTTACTGACGTATGTCAGTATCTTGTAAAATTAATATTTATGCGTCGAACTGAGCTACTTCTTCAAGAAGATCCAGTTGTGTGAGAATCATTCGTCTGCAACAGTATCGTTCAACATTAAGAGAATCAAGAATTGCTTTTTCTTCTTCGCCTGCCTCAACACGTTTCTTAAACTCTTCATACTCTGCGCCGAGTGGTTTTCCGCATGTGAAACATCTTACTGGAATAATCATTTTAACATTACCTGTAACTCTTCTGCCTTCGTGCACGAGCTGAAGAATCGTTTGGTTTACAAGGTTCTTTCTGCCTTGAATCACCAGAGAATATCTTATCGTCGTAGCTTATAAGGTCTTTCTTTAATTTGTCGTCATTTGTGAATTTGATAACCGCGCGAGCCATTGCAACCCTACATGCTGCAGCCTGACCAACAGAACCGCCACCTAATACATTAATACTAATATCAACTGCGCTGAGAGCTTTTTCCATTATGTGCATTGGCTCAAGAATCAAATTGCGCTCATAAAAAGAACCCCAGTTTTCAACAGGGATTGAATTAATAGTAACTTTACCACTACCTTTCTGGATAGATGCACGCGCTTTTGCGCTTTTCTTTTTTCCAGTTGTTGTAATAGATTTTTTTGCACTCATTGTTTAGCTCCAAGTTCATTTGAAAGATTTGCAAGAGTCATATACATACGTTTTTCAATAACACCGAGTTTTGCTACTTCAGGAACTTCAGGCTTTTGCTTGGCAAGTTCTTCAGGAACTCCGATATATGCGCGAATGCGATCAAGAGCTTCCCTTCCTCTTTGTTTTTTGTATGGAAGCATACCTCGAATTGAACGTTTTAAAATCCTGTCAGATCGTTTTGGGTAAAATGGACCCTGATATCGTGAACCAACAGTTCTCTTGAATTTGTATCTTTTAAGAATAGAATCTTTTGTGCCAGTAACTACTGCTTTCTCAGCATTGACAATTCGAAAGGTCTCACCTTTTAGAGCTTCATGTGCAACATAAGATGCGAGTCTTCCAACTTTGAGATTTGTTGCGTCAATAACTTTCATTTTATAATTCGAACTCCTTTTGCTGGTTTTGCAAGTGCATCTTCAATAATTCCAAAAGAGCTACCAGATTTTTTTATTCGAACCTGTGCGGTTTTGGAAGCTGAAACTGCGAAAATATTAAGTTTGTGAGAAAGTGTACCTGAGCCAAGAACTTTTCCAGGAACAACAATTGTCTCTCCTTCTTTTGTAATTCGGCTTAAACGAGAAAGATTTATTGACGCCCAGTTCTGGTTGGGGGATTCAAGTCGCTTTGCTAAATTCTTCCATAGAGCAGCCTTAGATTCAGCTGACTTTTCATATAAAGATTTAATTAAACCCAAAACGCGGGGGTTAGTCTTATTTCGTTTCATTCAAGTGCAGTTCCTATAATACCAGTCCTTTTTAAAGGTTATGGTAGGTCAAAAATTATCGAGTTTTCCTAGCTTCTTCAGGTAAATATTCATAAATCACAAGAGAAATTGCTGCAATAACAACTATGAGTGATACGGCCCACCAAGTTTGACTGCTAAGGAAAGAATCAAGAACACCTCGAGATTTAGTTGTTACAATATTTTCAATTGCTGGAGTGCCTGCAACAGCACCTGGTTTTGTAGGAAGTGTATCAACAGTAACTTCAATATCACTGCTGTAGAAATTAGAACCACTGCCTCGGATTCTAGCATTTGTTAAATAGACCATACCTTCTGCAGCTTTTGGAGCACTAAAAGTTATGGTGTAAGAATTATCATTTTTAGGTGAAAGAGTTGGATGATATTCTGGTGTGACAGTATAATAATCTTCAGGGAAATCCGTAAGAGTTAAGGTTGCGCGAGAAACACCACAGTTGATATCAGACACATCAATTTGAATATCGGTGTGAGCACCTGGACTTATAGTAACTGCTTCTGGTGCTGAAATTTTCATTGAAGGAACGCAATAAACTCCAGTAATCTGACCAGTGACTTTTCCTAAAATAGAATTAAGCGAAATAAAACTAGTAGGAGCAACTCCGTTACTCATAAAAGAAACACTGGTTATCAGTAAACCGACAATCAGCACACTTATTATTATCCATCGAACATTGTCTCTCATAGTAATTATTTAGTAGATAAATTCGGTTTTATAGTTTTCTGATTGGGTTAAGGGAAAACAAATGTATTTTTAAACCCAAAACACTACAGGTTTTTATGAAGCGGTCATTGATGGCTTTGGTCTTTTTATTTTCAATCCTAGCCATGGCAGGTGCAGTATATGCGATCCCAGGGAACACGAGCCCAGTGACAATAAGTATTACTGAACCAGACGCGAATGAATATATTCGAATGCCATCAACATTACAAAAACAGGAAGCGTTGGTTAATTTCACATATACGCCAACAAGTGATAACAATGTAAGCTGGTGTAAAATAATTTCAAATGGAACTTACATTGCATTAAGTAGCACAATAGAAAGAAGTCAACAACAGTATTTCAAAGATGTTGCACTGACAAACGGAACCTGGTGGTACTATATTCAGTGCAGAGATAATTATACAAATCTTCATAATTCCACAAATAGAACTGTCAATATAGTTTTAGATGATGTTGCACCGACAATTACTGTAGATAATTCTGTAACAACTTACAACACAACAAATGGAAGAACTGTTTTCAAAGTCAATGCAATAGATATGGAAACCGGAATTGAGAATTGTACATTGTTTGTTGAGGATGAGAAAAAAGGATATATTGCAAATGCAGGAAATGGAACTTCGACTTTCCCTGAAATTGTATTAACAGAAGGAGATTATATGTGGAAAGTTTTATGTGAAGACAAAGCAGGTAATGTTGGAGAATCATCGCATGGACTTTTAATTGCAGAATTAACAACTTCTCAAATGATTACTTTGAATAGTCCAATAGAGGATGCAGTTGATCTTGATGGATATGTTACTTTCAAATATACTCCAAAAAGTCGGTTACCATTGCGATGGTGCACATTAGAATTAAATGAATCGGTTAATGGAACAAATAGTGATATTGTCAATAATTCAGTAAATATGTTTGAACAAGTGCATGTAAAAACAGGACCATATAATTGGTCTATCACTTGTCATGATTCTGAAGGAAATAATGTCACTTCAAGTCAACGCAATTTGTGGGTTAACAAAACAATTCTGATGAGCGAATACATTAATGTTAAAGCAACAGCTCCAGAAGATTACGAAAACATAGAAACAGGAAATGTAAATTTCAAATATATTCCGAGGGCGCTTCTTGGTTTGAATCGATGTGAATTAATAACAAACAAAAGTGTCCGCGAAGTGAAAAAGGGCGGGACAAGTGATGAAGAAACTGCATTTTCAATGGTTTCGGTTTCAGAAGGAATTTGGGAATGGAGAATCCGCTGTATTGATGATTCAGATAATGAATACAATTCTGAATTGCGAACGTTAGTTGTCAAAGGAGTGGAACCGATACCGATTCCAGACAAACCAGAAGTTCCAATTGGAGGAGACATTCCAGAAAAAGATGTTTCAGAAATTGTAAAAGAATTTGAAGGCAGAACAAAAACACTAGGAATCGACAATGCATTGTGGGTAGCCATTGTTATTATTACACTCTTTATTGTTGGAGTAGGAACTGTAATTGTTGTTGACAAGAAATTTGAAATGGAATTAATTAAGGATTGGCAATTATTATTATTCAAATTAAAAATTAGGAAAGAGCCACCAGAGTCCAAGAAAAAGCACGCACTCACAGATCGACACAAAAACGCATTGAAGAAGTACATTGCATTCCATATGAAAAACGGAGTTGAGAGAAAGAAACTTGAAATGCATTTGAAAAATAATAAGTGGAGTGATGAACATATTAAAATAATTTTTAATGAACTTGAAGATGATTGGAATAAATGGCGCGATAAAATCGTTGAGAAGAGATAAACTTTTAAATAACACTGATGACAACAAAACTTAATTCTGCGGGGGTGGCGGAGTGGTCAAACGTGCTAGGTTGAGGGCCTAGTTCCTTAGTGGATTCGCGAGTTCGAACCTCGTCCCCCGCACCAAATTTTAATTTTCCCCTAAAAACAAAATATATATACTCAATTTTAATTTAGTAAAATTATGGATGCTAGAAATACTTTAAGGCAACATTTAATTGTTGGTATTTTTTCTTTAGGTTTAGTTTCTATTTTCAAATTTTTACTGAATATTTCGTGGACTGTATCATTTGCTAGGATTTCATTTATTTTATTATTTTTAATTTTAATTATTGGTCCAATAATGAGATTGAAAAAACCTACACAAAGTTCATCACCTTTATTTAGTCCTTGGAGTTGGAGAGGAGAACTTGGCATTTGGTTTACTTTAACAGCTTTAGTTCATTTTATAATTATACTTGTATTAAGATCGTTTTCAAGTTTAATACATATTGGTGGAGAGGGGTATGGGCTTGCTAATTTACTTGGTTTAATTGCCCTATTTTGGTCATTATTGCTTACAGCTACTTCTTTTGGCAAAGTAATTGAAGGTTTAGGTATAGATTTGTGGAAATGGCTTCATAGTCTAACTCACGCAGTATTTTATTTAGTTTCTGGACATTTCATTTATTTCCAATTTTTTTCAACTTATGGTGGAGGTCCTGATTGGTTTGGATATCTTGCAGTAATAATGGTTGTTATAGTAATAGTTTTACAATTAGTTACATTTACACTAATGATTAAAAACCCTAAACTCGAAAAACCAATTAAGCACTTGTAATTTTCAGCTATGAGCGCGCGCCGCCCCAAAACTTTAAAAACAGATTTTAGTTATGTTTCTTTATGAACCAAACAAAATTAAGATGTTATATGAATTACCTTCTTCTGATTTCATTTTCTGTGCTTTTAATTACAGGACTTCTAAAACTTGCTGCAGTTTGGAGTAACACATTTAATTCTTAATCGAAGAGGTTTCAAATGCGCTTCAAAATAATTATTTTACTAATTTTAATTGTATTGCTTGCTGGCTGTATTGAGAGTGGGGTTTCAATGAATGGAAAAGAAAGTACAATAGAACTTGATGAAATTGAAATAAGAGAATATGAAGGTGAGCGACTTTCATCAGCAAATGATTTCAGAGAAAACTCAATCAAAGGAATTCAGCGTGTTGATATTGAAGATTATAAATTAAAAATACACGGACTTGTTGAAACTCCTCAAGAGTATTTGTATGACGAAGTAATTGACAGACAGACATACAGCAAAGTTGTTACACTTAATTGTGTTGAAGGATGGAGCGCTACAATTCTTTGGGAAGGTGTGCTTTTTGAAGATCTTGTGGAAGATGCAAATCCCCTTGGCACAGCGAACACAGTAATATTCCATGCCTACGATGGTTACACAAGCGCGCTACCACTTGATTATTTGATTGACAATAATATAATGATAGCGTATAAAATGAATAACATGACACTTCCAGAAGAAAGAGGTTTCCCATTCCAAGTTGTAGCAGAACAAAAATTCGGATACAAATGGGTAAAATGGATTACAGAAATTGAATTTACAGATGATGAAAATTATGAAGGATTTTGGGAAAGCCGTGGTTATGATAATGATGCGGATTTGAAATAATTAGCATCCGAGCTAACTAATTAACAAAATAAAAGAATTTACTTATTCTTTTTTTGGTGCGTCTTCAACAGCTACTTCTTCTGCAGGTTCAGCAGGTGCTGCAGCGCCTTCTTCGCCAGCTTTTGTAATCTTACCATTTCGTCCAGCAGAAATCTGTTTGTTGCCTTGCCACTCAGAAACCCAACCATCAACGATGCTAATTTTGTCGCCTTCATTAACAGCATCAATTTCATCGTTCCATAATGTTAGTGTCATTTCGCCACTATCGTCTTTGATATTAGCATTGCAAACTCGTCCTTCTTTACCAAATTTTTGGAAAGTTCTGACATCAGCTTTTTCAGTTACTTCTACATTTTCAAGTGTAGCGCTTTGTTGTGATAATACATCTTTAATTTTCATGTTATAATTCCCCTGACTAAGTAGGGCTTGATGTAGTATATAAAATTTTTTGTATGTTTTCAGATGCGTACTTTTCCAACAACTCTCAAACCAGTTTTCAGATCGGATCTGAAAATAACTGCCGTATCCAAATATTTCACTAATGGTTTCTCAAGTTTCATTTTGAAATTCAAATCTTCAATAACACCTTCAACAATCTGCGCACCAAGAGCAACACGATATTTTTCACCGTTACTGATATCGTTTTTGTAAAAAGGATTCTTTTCAAAAGTTCCTGAAAGTTCTTCAATCACTGGCAATTCTTCAGCGGAAAGAACAAACCCTCGTTTGAGCTCATCAACTTTCACACCCTTCACTGCAAGCCCAGGACGAATCGGCGCAAGGACTTCTTTTTGATCAACATCCATAACCTGCATTGATTTTACAAGAACTTCTTTCTTAAGTGGATAAATCTTAAACTTGTCATATGCTTTCATGGTTCCGGTTTTAAGTTCACCAAGTAAAACAGTTCCAATACTTTTAACATCAAAAAAATGATCCATGACAAACAATGGCTTGTCAGATTTTTCAAACTCAATGGATTTTATCCATGCTTTTAATTCATTAATTTCAGAATCATTTTTCAAAGAAACATCAATAATTTTTGAATCTTTCAAACTTGTATTTGCAAGAAGTGCTTCTAGTTTTGATCGCATGTCAGCGATTTTAAAATCACTTTCACAATTAGTTTTGTCAATAATAAAACAAACTTTTTTATTAAGATAATTAAGGATTATTACAAGTTCGCCAAGACGATAATCAAGAATGTAATCAGCAGGCAGAACCACTATTGCACATTCTGAAATTTCTGCGCATTGGAAAACAGTTTCGATTTTTTCAGGATATGAAATCGCAGCAGCAATATTCAAAACTTTGTCATCAAGATCGCCATGATATAGAACAATATTGCTTTCAGTTGCTTTTGTGCCAAGCTTCGCTGCAAATGAATTTACTGTTTCAAGATCAATACTTAACAAAGATATGTTGTACTGCATGTTCGTTTTGAATAATAAAGTTGTATTTAAACACATTGAAAATATATCGTTGTATTTTTAATTTTTCGACTAACACAACCCTTAAATACCCATTAACTCTCAAAAAGCGTGCACAAAAAAGAATTACATATGTAACTCTTTTTGTGAAATAAAATAATAGGTAAAAATAAAATGTACGCAGATGATGAACCTGAGGCAGCACCTCAGGAAGAAACAAACACAGAACAGGAAGAAGTAGAAACAAAAGAAGATACAAGTTCCGAAGAAAACACAGAAGATGCTTCAGAAAAAGCACCAGAAGAATCAGTAGAAGATGCACCAACAGAAGATGCACCAGCTGAAGAGTCAGCAGAAGAAGAGCCAGCAGAAGAAGCAGCTCCAGAAGCACAGGCAGAAGAATCAACTTCAACAGTAGAAAAAACTGGAAAAACCGACGACCGTGGACGCGAAATTTACAAAGCTAAATGCGCAGACTGCGGAAGTGATTGTGAAGTTCCTTTCAAACCTGATGAATCTAAACCCCTATACTGCAAAGATTGCTACCAGAAACACAGACCTCCACGTAGGTCAGGTGGATTCGGCGGTGGCGGTGGCGGCCGTGGTGGCGGATTCGGTGGTGGAAACCGAGGCGGAGGCCGAGGTGGATACGACAGTGCTCCAAGAGAAATGACAACTGTAACCTGCTCCGATTGCGGACAGTCAACACAGGTGCCTTTCAAACCAACCGGCGACAAACCAGTATACTGCAGAGACTGCTATCAGAAACACAAACCAAAAAGATACTAAATCTGATATAAACTGAAAACTTCTAAGCGCTGACAGGGTAAGATCTTTGGCGCACCCCTTACTTTTTAAAAATTAATCTATGATATCTCGTATAATATCAATTACTGCAAAAGTTGGTGCAATAAAAATAAGATTATTTATGAAAAATTTTCCGAATGCTGTAGAAGGATAACTGTAAACCGCTTTAACCATTATTAGCGCGAACAACGCAACGAACATTCCAGAAATCATTCCAATTGGATTCATCCCAAACATCATATTAACAAATTGTGAAAAAAACATAAGGATTGCAAATGCAAAAATCGCATTTGTTGGAACTGTTTTTCCAATAGCAAGGAGGAACGTTATCCAAGCAGCACTACCAACAATAATTACTTTAAGAATAATTCCAGGGATGTGCAGATGTGCTTTATTATTTTTCATACTTCGTTAAACAAAAATCCGACTTTGGTTTAATATAGTTTTGGATTTGAAGTTCTAATAACTAAGGCACAATCAAACCTGTACATCTCCAATTAATTTCAGCAGTTTTTGTTTCTTCATTAACAACACAAGCAGGATTGCAACCTTCTTTTTCTAAATTAAGATCAAACCACCAAGTTTTTGTATTAATATTGTAACTTACAGTTTCCTCAAGTTCTTCCTGGGCACAATCACTATTCTTTATTATTTCAAGAGCTTCATCCATTGTCAATGAGCTAGAATCCGGATCAACATTATCAACTTTATTCTTATTAGTACACCTATTATTAACACATATACAATCCTCGGGTTTGTAAGCTGCATTTAACATGAAGATTTCAGTACACACTTCGGGCGTTTCATAATTCCCTGCATACTCATGGTTTATGCAGATTTCTGGGTGACAGTCTGAAGGGAGTGGTATGCACTCATTGTCAGAATTACAGAACTCTTCTTCTCCTATTTCAACAGGTTGCTCAATGCAACCAGCAACAGTAACTGCTAAGAGCAGTATCAAAAGTAAAGTAATTGTTTTAATTTTCATTCTATTATTGTAGCCTCAATAATTTTGATTTCAGTCTCTGGCTTGTCACCAGGACCAACAGGCATAGCACCGATATCAACAACAACATTCATACCGTTAACAACTTTTCCAAATGCTGGATGTTTGCTTTGTAATGGTTCTTTGTCCCAATCAAGATATTCATTATCAATAAGATTTATGAAGAATTGACTCCCGCCGCTGTTAGGACCGGAATTTGCCATTGCGATTGTTCCGCGCAAGTTAGTGCTTCCTTCTACAAACTCATCCTCGATTTTGTAACCAGGACCACCAGTTCCAGTTCCTTCTGGATCCCCACCTTGTATCATGAATTGATAAATAACTCTGTGGAAAATTACACCATTATAGAAACCTTCCTTAACAAGTTTCTCAAAATTGCCAGTAGTAATTGGCATGTTGTCAGCGAGCTCAATTGTTATGTCGCCCATTGTTGTTTTTAGTAATACTTTAGTACCCATTTCTTCTTCCTCAATAATTTCGTCAGGAACTTCTTCAGGTTCCTCCACTTCTTCTACTGATTGTTCAATACAACCAGCAAAGAAAATTGCTGTGATTAGTAGTAATATTAAGATTAGGTTTTTTGAATTCATGATTGTAATTATTTGCAACACGGTTTTTTCTTTTTTGGTGGAGCCATATCCACAGCTATTATTATATTATATAAAAAGGTTTGCGAATTTTAAACTTTTGACTGATTTTCCTTTTTATGTTTGAATAACCAATTTTTTATTCTAGATATTTTAGACACTGATGTCAGCTGCAAAACATTCTTTTTAGATTTTTTTGGTGAGAACTTGATAAAAAATATAAACCCAGTTAATAAAAGTAAAAAGACAGGGATTGATATCCATGAAGCTAGTCTTTTTATTGTTGGAACAAACATTGTAGCTCCAGACAGTTTCTCTTTAACAACAAAAATAGTGTCTTTCTGCATGATTACTCCCTGATCAGAAACTGCCGTATAAACTCCGGCATACTCCCCTATGGAAATGTCCTTTGCGTTGAAAATAATCTTGAATTTTTGGCTTTCACCAGGCCCGATTTTGTCAAAACCTAATGGGAAAATTGTAATAGCACCTGTTGGAATTCCTTTAAGCGCAAGCAACCTACGATAATGGAAAACGATATTCTGATTATATGAAGCTTTTAGATTAGCTAAAATAATTCCAGAAAGAAGAAACAAAGGATTTGAATTACTAGATGAATTGCGAGCTTTTGAATTAAAACTTGAAGAGTATAATGAAGCTGGAGTAAACATTACAGAAACACAAAATGAATATGAATTAGCAGTAGCTGCATTCAAAAAAGAACGTTATGAAGAAGCTGAAACAAAACTTGTAGAAATGGAAATTATGCTAGAAGAGAAACGAGCAGAAATGACAATACTAAATACAATAAAAAAGCTGGGAAAACATTTTTACAACGACGTTGGAAACATTTGATAGTTCTAATTATTTTCCTTTCAGTTGGAACTGTACTTACATTTAGAATAACCAGACGACTTAGAGCAAAACAAAAAGTAAAAATGCTCAAGATTGAAGAAAGAGTATTAGAAAAACTAACTAAAAAAGCGCAAGAAGATCGATTTAAAAAGAAAACCCTGCCAGCAACATATGAAATTAGAGTTACAAAATATCGAGAGAAACTTGCAGACATAAAAGGAAAACTCCCTGGTTATGAAGCATTAGCACGCGGTGAAAAACTGAAAAAGAATAAAATAAAAAAATCAAAAGAAAGTAGTAACCCGAAACATATATGAACTAATTTAACCAGGAAAATAGTATGACAAAGGTCACTGTTGAACGTGTGCTTCAAATCTCATTAATCGCAATAGCTGCAATCACTGTAGTTTCTATGTTTGCGGTTTCTGGACTTTCTTTAACTGGTTTTTCTGTTCTAGGAAACACTGTAGCTGAAGATGGTGGAAGCAGTGTGTTCTCAATTGCAAGCTTGTCACTACTTTTGGTAAGCTTCGTGGCTCTGTTCTTCCTTGCTTGGAAGAGCAAAGGCATGTAAAAAGAGAAATATTTAAAAATTAGAAATACCGAAAGGTATATATACAAGATTTTTTACCCCTATTTAAAGGTATGCAAGCAATCGGTACAGTTCTCCATGATTCGAAGAACCATATGTTGGTTCTGCGCTGTGAAAACAGTATTCCTAAAAAGGAAAATATGTTAGTTTTCACAGAAGATGAGAAAAAAATTGGCATTATTTCTGATGTTTTCGGGCCAATAAAAAAGCCGTATGCCACAATCAAACATTCCAAAAGTGTGGATGTTGAGAAAATGATTGGCAAAGTATTGTATACTAAATAGGTGAAAAATGGCTGATAAATGTCCAGAATGCGGATCAGAAAGTTTGACTACAGACGCAAGACGTGCAGAGAAAATCTGCGGGAAATGCGGTTTAGTTCTAGAAGAACGACAAATTGATACAACTCAGGAATGGCGCGCTTTTGATTATGAACAAAAAAGCAAGCGTGACAGAACTGGTTCTTTCTTAACATATACACGTCACGATAAAGGTCTAAGCACCTCGATTGGTGATCAAGGATATTCAGATTTATACAAGCTACCGCCATCAAAGCGGGCAGCTTTTTACAGACTTAAGAGATGGCACAGACAGGTTTCTACTGCTACAGAAAGAAACCTTCGCTACGCTCTTTCTGAACTTGATAGAATATCAAGTGCAATTGGACTTCCAAAAAACATACGCGAAACAACTGCTTTGATTTACAGAAAAGCAGTAACACGCGGACTTGTTCGAGGACGTTCAATGGAATCTGTTGTTGCAGCAGCGCTCTACGCAGCCTGCAGAAAACACAATGTTCCAAGAACACTTGATGAAATTGCTGAAGGTTCAGGAGTAAAGAAAAGAGAAGTTGGAAGAACATACCGATTTATCACACGAGAACTTGGTATTAAATTACTACCAACATCTCCAATTGATTACATCTCAAGATTTTCATCTGAGCTAAAACTCAGCCCAAACACACAAGAGCGTGCAATTGCAATTTTAAAGAGTGCACAAACCAAAGATCTGATTTCTGGTCGTGGACCAACTGGTGTTGCAGCAGCTTCAATTTACGTAGCTTCAACTTTAGAAAATGAAAAGAGAACACAAAGAGAAGTTGCAGAAGTAGCTGGAGTAACTGAGGTTACAATCCGAAACAGATACAAAGAACTTATTGAAGAACTTGGAATTGAAGACAAAATGGCAGAAGCAGCGGCTTAAACCCCGCGCTTCGTTTTTATTTTTTTCGAATTGCTTGCGGTTTAAAGTGAGTTCGAGTTGCTTTGAATTTTTTGAGAAGTTCTTTTATTGGAGGTTGAATTCCTTTTACTAATTCTCTAGTGGTATAAAATAATGGTTTGCCATTTGCTTCTTCAATCATAAAATCAAGGAGCTTGTGCTGGAAATCTAATTTTTTCAAAAATGGTTTATCCCAAAGTTTGCCAATCCAAAGTGGGCCAGCATGTTTGAAGTTTTTCTTTTTGATTTTTGAAACAGAACGCTTTCCTGTTTTTGGATTGTAATTAACATAACCAATTTTATTCTTACCAATTTTTCCGAATTTAACAAAAACACGAATGTAATGATCAGTACTTAAACTCAAAACCGGTTTAATAATTCGTTTTGATTTGCGCGCAATAAAACCAAGTAAAAGACGAATTGCAACTTCGTGAACAAACTCGCATTTCATTGCTTTTGCTCCGTCATATTTTGGCATTGCAGTTCCTTGCTTTGGTGCAACTCCGCAAAGCGCCATCATATCAGTTGCTGTAGCAGCGAGCATTCCATTTGCTTTCAAACCTTGCAAAGCTGAGTCAATAAAAGGTGCGGGAGTTCCAAATGGATCTAAATCAATTAAATCGTACTTTCGTGCTGTGAGAAGCTCATTTGCATCTCCATGAAAAACTTCGATATTTGTGATTTGATTCAATTTTGCATTTTTTTGAATGAGATCAACTGAAGACTTACGTATGTCACCTGCAAAAACATTTGATTTTGTTTCTTTTGCGTATCGCAAAGCACGGATTCCAGTAGCTGAGAACGGTTCGCAGATGCACGCTTGCTTACGGTTTTTCAAGAATTCCTTTGCAACCGCCATGCTCAAGTCGCGATTTAATTTCATTCGCGGATTATAGAATGCAGAAGAAGCAGATGGACGAGTATCCTGAGTAGGAATTTGGATTTTTACACTGCTTTCTGACACATAATTTGGGCTCATCACTACCTTTAAATATGATTTTACGTACTTATGTATTACTGTATGGACATAAACACCCTCCTAGATTTCGTAGAAGAGCTTCTAAATATGTATGGGTATGAAACCCGAAGAAATGTAGGAATTGTAGGTGGAAAAATAACAACTGCACCTCTTGAAAAAGAAACAGGAAGACCAGGTGAAGTTTTACCTAAGAAAGAAGAGGAAGGAATTGTTTACAAAGCTGATATTCTCGCTGAAAAGAAAGATATTGAACGCCCATTCGGTCGTGTAATTGTTCGTTACAAACGAGGACAAGGACCAGTTACAGTAGCAGATTGTGAACAGGCAGGGCAAATTCGAGATCACTCAGATGCACATTCAGTTTTACTTTTAACAACAAATGGAGCAAAAGAAGATGCAGAAACTGCAGCGGTTCCTCTTAATGTTAGCATATTAACACCAGACAAAGTTCAGACACTTCTTGGAAAAGCAATGACAAAAGAGAAGTGGTGGTTCAATGCACCGGCTTATCCAGTTCTTTGGGATTATGAAAAAGTCAAGTGGAAATTAAAATGGTTCTTTGAAAAAATGATGTTCATCAATTTTAAATGTATTTGGTTTATGAACAAAGAGCTAGCATACGAACCATATTGGAGATTCTCTTATCATATTTCAAAAAGCGGGCAAATGAAAAAGGGTTACTTTGCAATTAATGCTTTCACTGGAGAAATTGATGCGTGGTTCGACACAGATCCTGCATTATCAGCAGCTGTTGATAAAATGGGAGCAAGACAAGTTTGGAAAGAAGTCAATATCATAAATGCAATTGAATCTTGTAATATGGCTCCTCGTGGAAAAATCCAAAAGCCAAAACTTCCGAAAGGAGTAAAGTATGAAGTTTACAGACCAACAATGGAAAAGCACGAAGCAAAACTCGCAGCTATCCAATGGGTTTCATATATTGAAGCTGTTGATCCTGAAGATGTTGTTATAACAGGACGTGAATTAATTTACCACCCATGGTGGAAATTCTTCTACTTCTACAGACCGATTGTCAAGAATGCTTGGGAAGATACTGAGTATGATGGTATTAAAATGACTGCTGTTTTCGGAGATATATTCAATCAGTGGAAACTTTATGGAAGTAAGAAAAGAGATATTATTTATTATTACATGGAACGATCGCTAATGAAACTGTTAGGCCGCGACCGTTATGTCAAGTTCATGCGAAGTGTTACATTAGGACTTTCAGTTCTTTGGTGGAATTACAGTTTAGAAATAAAACCAATTTATCTTTGGATTGTTTTGTTAATGATAACAATGGGAACAATTTATGCTTTCGTAAGTGCAACTTGGGGACTTAGTTTGATTCTAGGACTTTTGCTTGTGTTTATTTTTATGGGACCAGGATACGCAGTCATTTATCTAATACAAGATTATTTGAAAAAATATCCAGTTCCAATGTATGGACACCCACAACTTACAAAGAAGAAATACCTAAAGAAAATAAAACCAATGGAAGATGCAAAAGGCGCAATTGCTCAGCTTGAAAAACTAGCAGAAGAAGGAAAACTAACAGGTGGAGAAAAGAGAGCACTAGAAAAACTTAGAAAAACAAAAACTAAAGAACTAGTTAAAAAAGCAAAAGGAAAGAAAGGACTATTTTAAAAATGGATAAAGAATATTTAAAAAAAGGAGGGATGCTTTCTGTTAGGAAACATCTTGAGAACGCAGAGAAAGTCGTTAAGGAGAAAAGAGACTTCATGACCGGCAAGAAAGATGAGCTTGGCGAGGATTTGAAAAATCCAAAAAACGAAATAGATCAAATTATGATGCTTGTAAAAGAATCTGAAAAACATGCATCTCCTGAAATAGGAAAATTACTTCTTGCTCTTGAAGTTGATACAAGAACATTATCAGAATCAATTGAAGAAGAAGCAAAGCTTGTTGACGAACTTGAAAAAGATGCAAAAGGTACAACTGAACGTGAAATTCTAAAAGAAGTTGAGGAAGAATTAGAATTCGCAGTACATTTGGAGCATCAAATAAATCTTCTTGTGAGTATACAGAAACTGTCAGCAGATATAATAAATAAAGTGAATAAAGAAGTTGAAGATAAAAAATGGAAAGAAAGAGCTTGCAATAATCTAGTAAATCTTAACAACATCGCAGCATATCTTTTAACAATAATTAATGATAAAGAAGTTCCGCATTTGAAGAGCGCTTACGCTACTTTACAACTTACAGAGATAACAGACGCGCAAGAAAATCTTTCTAAAATACGCGCAAGTTTCGAAAACTTGCAACCGAATATTTTATAAAGAGAGGCAGTCCCAAAAAGCATATATAACGGTTTGATACTCTTAAATCCGCTAAATTCCTTTTTATTGGGGATAATTTGATGGCAGACACTAAAAAACTTGTTAGATTGATGAGAAAGGATCTTCCGGGAGAGGTTCCAGTAGAGTCAGCACTACGACACATGCGAGGTATTAGTTTTATGACCGCTCGTGCAATAAGAAAAAAAGCTGGTTTTGATGATAAAATTTTAATGGGTGATTTAACAGATGCAGAAATGAAAATACTTGAAAAAATGCTAGAAGCCCCACACACACTTGAATTCCCAAAATGGCTCTTAAACCGGAGAAAAGATCCTGAAACCGGTATTGATACTCACAATGTTGAAACAAATTTAATGCTTGTAAACCGTGAAGATATAACAAATATGAAAAAGAAAAAATCATATCGCGGAATTCGACACATGTTCAAACTAACTGTTCGTGGTCAGCGAACACGATCCTCAGGACGAAAGAACAAAACTGTTGGAGTTCAGAAAAAGAAATAAGGAGTAAATAAAGATGGGAGATCCAAAAAAAACACGCAAAAAATTCACAACGCCTGCACACATGTGGCAAGGTACAAGGATTGCTGATGAACTCAAACTTAAAAGAGAATTCGGATTAAAAAACAATCGTGAAATTTGGCGCGCAAAGACTTTTATTAGTAATGCACGGCAACAAGCACGACAACTTATTGGTAAAAAAGATGAAAAAGGAGAAAACCTCCAAAAATTACTTCTCAACCGTCTTACAAGACAAGGAATTGTTTCAAAAGGCGCAACACTTTCAGATATTCTAGGATTAAATGTTCGTGATGTTCTTACACGACGTTTGCAAAGTATTTTGAAAGCAAAAGGAATTGCAAAAACTGCAAAAGAAGCACGACAAATGATCATTCATGGACAGGTAAAATACAATGGAAGAAAACATTCAATCCCTGGAACAATTGTACCTGTTGATAAAGAAGAAACAATTGCATATGTAGGAATTTCACGAGCTCCAAGAGCTCCAAAAAAGAAAGAAGCAAAAGGTCCTGAAGAATCCCCAGCACTTGAAGGCGGAGAAGCAAAACCAGAAGCACCAGCTGAAGAGAAAAAGGAAGGTGACGCAGAATGAGTAAAGAAATAAACAAGAAAGGAATAATTCATATTTTTTCCTCTTTCAATAACACAATAATTAATGTTACAGATATAACCGGCGCAGAGACAATATCATCCACATCTGGTGGAATGGTAGTTAGAAGTGGTAGAGAAAAGCCAGGCCCATTTGCAGCAATGCAACAGGTCAATAAAATAGCTGATGAATTAAAAAGTAAAGGAATATACGATGTTGATATTCGCGTTAAGGCACCAGGCGGAAACAAATCCCGCTCACCAGGACCAGGCGCACAAGCAGCTATTCGATCTCTAACACGAGCTGGATTGCGCGTTGGAAAAATAGAGGACGTCACTCCAGTCGCTCATGGCACAATGAGACGCAAGGGCGGAAAAAGAGGAAGGAGAGTTTAAATGAAAATTTCCAATGTTAAAAAAGAAAAGAATGTTCTAACTTTTGATATAGAAGGAATCACACCTTCTTTTGCAAACACACTTAGAAGACTAATGCTTTCTGAAGTTCCAGTTCTAGCAATTGATGATGTTACAATTTATGAAAACGGTTCTGCACTTTATGACGAAATTGTTGCACATAGAATTGGACTTGTTCCAATAAAGACTGATCTTAGAACATTCAAACTCCCAGACAAGTGCACTTGTAAAGGAAAAGGATGTCCAAAATGCCAAGTTTCATTCACTCTTGTAAAGAAAGGACCATGTACAGTTTATTCTGGCGACCTTAAATCAAATGATCCAAAAACAACTGTTACAGACACTAATATTCCTATAACAAAACTTCTAGAGAATCAAAAAGTCAAAATTGAAGCAATTGCAATGCTAGGTAAAGGAAAAGAACATGCAAAATGGCAAACCGGAGTTATCAGCTATGGATATGAAAAGGGAACTAACCCAGTATTTTCATTCAGAGTTGAGAGCCACGGAAATCTAGAACCTGGAAAAATCGTTTCTGAAGCTGCAAAAATTCTTGGTGAGAAATCAGCAGAACTTGGAAAACTTGTAAAATAAATTAATTTATTTTGAATGCATAAAATCAGTTAGCTCGCATGCTATTGATTCTGCTTCAGTGGTGTATTGCTTCCATGTTTTTGAAACTTTTTCTTTTGTGAAGTCAATAACATCATGAACTTTTTCTTCAAGGTGTTCTATAATTTCAGGAGTAGCTTCGATATTAGAAACCGTATCATCTACATACGAATCAGTGGATTTATTTGAATGAATAAAAGAAACTGTTGGATGAATAAAAGAGAAAATAACAATAGTGAATAATAAAACTCCCATATTTATGTTGAAGAAAAATGCAGTTAGTACAATAGAAACAAAGCCAGCAAGCCCTATAAGAAATGTTTTGAACCCCTTCATTGAAATCACTAATAATACCTATATTTGGATATTTTTATAATTTGTTGTTATGGAAGTACTAGACCAGTAATAACAGAAATTGCAAGACCAGCAACAAGAGCAACAATTAGGTTAGGGTAGAAATAATGAAGAACAACAACAACTCCAACTCCAGTAATTGCCATTGGGTTAACGAAATTAAAACATCCTTTTATTGCACGGTAAAGAAATGTAACACCGATACCTGCTATAACAAAAACAGCTGCAGGGTGGAGTGGTGTGAGGTATAATAGCACAACTGCGAGTAATACTGAAAGTGTAGCTGCTTTTGAAATGGCCATTATAGCAACCCGGCAAAAAATGCCAAGAACACAATACCAACACCAAATAAAATGAGATTAACATTTTTGGTTGGATTTGTATAAGAACTACGGAGTACTGATAATATAACTTTTACGAAAACCAAATCAGCAATGAAAATAACAAAGAGATAATAAAAAGAAACTAACCCAAGAAAATACGGGATTGGGGTGAAAAGAATTGCTATAAGAAGGAATGAAAAAACAATAAAATTGGTTTTTTTGATTCCATGATTTATTGGAAGTGTTTTTACACCACCGATTTTATCACCACGAACATCTTCCATATCTTTTAGAATTTCATGAGCAGATGAAGTAAAGAATGCCAAGATCCCAATAAAAATACCAGTCATTAAATTAGGAGTTGTAGCAGCTACAGCAACAAAAATAGATGCGAACATATAACTTACAAAAAAATTCCCTAAAAAACCACTTCTTTTGAAAAAATAAGAATAGAATATTAAAAGGACTACTGTAAAACATGCAATAACTATTGAAAGCAATGGAAGAAATAATGAAAAAAATATTCCAATAAAAAATAAAACAAAAGACAATCTCTTTGCATTCTTCCTTGAAAACCGACCAGAAGGTAATGGTCTGTCAGGACGATTAACAAGATCAATAAAAAAATCAAAAGAATCATTTATCATATTTCCACCAGCTGCAATAAAAATGATTGCCAACAAAGCTGGAAGAGTGATTTTCCAATTGAACACATTCCCTTGACATAATAGAATAGTTGCAAGAACAGAAACAAAAACAAAAAATGTTTCCTTAATACGAATTAATTCACTAAACGCCTTTAATTTTTCAAGTTTTCTACCCATTCAAGCAATTCTCCATTTATGTTAATCTTATCTGCCTTTAAATCACTTACAGTTGGAGAATTTGAAGAAATCATTGCTTTTTTCAAATCCTCAATTATTTTTTCAAGCTTCCCAACAACAGCTTCAGTACTTTCCTGCGCTGGTTTCAATAAAGGAAGAGCTATACCAGCAACATCTGCGCCAAGGGCTATTGATTTTGCAACATCAAACCCAGTCCGAATCCCACCAGTAGCAATTATTGGAATATTAGGAAATACTTTTCTGACTTCAAGGATACTAGCTGCAGTTGGAATTCCTGAATTTTCCAGATTATGGAATTCCCCATTTCCACCACGCTCAAGTTCAACTCGTGCGAAAGAAGTTCCACCTGCACCACCAACATCAATTCCTGCAATTCCAGATTCTCTGAAACTGTGAGCATCTTTTGAAGAAATGCCCATACCAGTTTCTTTAAGGATAACTGGAAGTTTTACAGAAGAACATAATTGTTTTACTTTTTCAGAATAATCAATATCAGGAAGATTTCCTTCAGGTTGAATTTTTTCCTGAATTGAATTTAGATGAACAGCCAAAACATTTGCGCCAACAGTTAATGCAAGATTTTCAATTTGTTCTTGTGAATATTCAGAAAGTTGCGCAGCTCCAATATTTCCAAGTAATAGAACATTAGGAGCAATATCTCGCACTTCGTATGTCTTTTTCAAAGTTGGATTTTCAAGCATTGCTCGTTGTGAACCAAGACCAAAACCAAGACCAAGCTCTTCAGCAGCTTGAGCTAAATTTTTATTAATTTGCTCAGCATCGGCAACACCCCCTGTCATTCCAGCAATTATAATTGGATAATTCAATTTCTTTTTGAAAAAAGTTGTGCTACAATCTAAATCAGGTTCACTTAAAAATTTAGGACCATCCAAAAAATCAACACACTCAAAAAGTGTTGATTTTTGAGATTGGACATCCTTCTCAGTACAGATCATTATATGATCTAACTTTCGAGATTCTGTTTCCCCTGTCATTTAAAAATCAACCTCGTTCCAATAACATCTTCTCCAAGAATGGCTTTTTTCAATCTCCCTTCTTCCTGAATATTAATGATATGAACGTCAATATGTGTTTTACTTAGTTCTTCAACTTTGTGTTTCATCCCACCAGTCACATCTGCTCCAGCAGAACCACCGAGTTTTTCCAATACTTTATTGAAGTTTTGATGATTTATCTCAGGAATCACAATATCGTTATCAAGCACACCATCGACATTTGTTCCAATAATAAGTTTTACTGGATTGAATTTACTTGCCAGGAAATTAAAAATCATTTCAGTTGATGCAATTGAAAAAACTTTTTCATAATCAAGGCAAACATCTCCAGGAAGTACAGGAACTTTCCCAGTTTCAAGATATTTTTCAATTGGAGAAGTGAAAAATTCTTTTACTTCTCCGTTTTTCATTACAGCAAGAGTAGAAGTTGGAAGAAAAACTGCTGGAACTCCAGCAGATGTTAATGAACCAGTTACTATTTCTCCTAAATCATCAACAGCTTTTCGAGTTTTAGAATATCCTTCAAGACTGCTACCTTGCAACCCATTTTGAACATTGTATTTCGCTGCAATAGGATGCGCGAATGAACCACCACCATGACCAATTAAAAAATTAAAATCTTTGCATTCAGAAATTTCTTTTGAAACTTGATTCAAAACTTTTTCATTAAGAGAATTTTCAACAGACTTGTTAGTAATAGCCGAGCCTCCAAGCTTAATGAAAATTAAATCCTTTACCATCCCAAGAATAACTTTGTTTTAGAATATTTATAGTTTGAGTTTACTCTTTAATTCTTACACCATTCTGTCCTGTCATGGTTTTGAAAACTTTTGCTCCAGATGATTTAAGAGCATCAACAAGAGGATCAGGATCTTTGGCTAATGCAATCATAGAACCACCACCACCAAAACCAGTAAGCTTTGCACCAGGGGAACCTGCATCTTTTGAGCGCTTTACAAGATTCTCAAGTTCCGGTGAACTTACTCCAAGATTTTTTAGATAATCGTGATTTTTATACATTAAGTTTCCAATAACAGAATATTGATTTCTCAAAATAGCATCTTTTGCTTGTTTAACTAATCCACCAATTGAGAAAAGTGTGCAACCCATTCGAGGATCCTCAATATGTTGTTTAACTAATTTAATCATTGATTCTGCATTGCTTGTAAATCCAGTGTTTGCAACAACCATGCTTAATGATTCGGTTTTCAATGCTTCAACTTGCCCGCGATGGAAAGCAATTGTTCCACCAACAGTTGTGACTGCAGTTTCAACACCAGTAGGATTAGTATGAATTGTTTTCTCAGCTTCGTATGCAATCTCTGCAACTTTCATAATATCAAGTTCGCTTTCAAACATCTTGAGAACAGCAGCTGCAGTTGCAGTGCAAATCGCTGCTGATGCACCAAGACCTGCGCTTTGTGGAATTTCAGAATTAATCTCAATACCAAGACCTTGATCTTTGTGCCCACATTTTGCAAGAGCAAGGCGTGCAGCTTTTGTAATTGGTTCTTTTGGTCGTTCAGAAGAAGGAAGTTCAATTGTAGTCTCTACATTCTTAGACTGCACTACGATTTTTGGTTCATCGAGCTCACAAATTGTAACGTATGCTCGTTTCTCAATTGCAGTAGCAATGCCAAGCTCGCCAAAAACCATAGCGTGCTCACCAAAGAGTATTACTTTACCTGGGGCAGAAGCTGTTATCATTGTATATATCACTTCGAATAGCTCTCAGTTCCATAAAGTCCTATTTAAGTTTTCTCAAACAATTTCAGTAAAGAAAATATGGGATGCTCCAGCATCTACAAGCGCTTTGCTGATTTTTTGCACATTATCCTCAGCCAACGCTATGATGTGGCCGCCTCTTCCTGCACCAGCGAGTTTAGCTCCTGTTGCTCCTGCCTCGCGCGCAGATTCAACAAGCAAATCAAGTTCAGGACTTGAAACATCAATTTGTTTTAGAAGTTCGTGATTTTCATTCATTAATCTGCCAAGCTCTGAAACATTTCCTTTTTCTATAACATCGCGTACCCGATGAACAATAGGAATTATCTCACTGAAAATTGTATCATACTTATCTTTGTCGCTTGCTCTTGCTTTTTTCACATCAGAAACAACTTCCTTTGTTGAACTGCGAACTCCGGTGTCAGCAATTATAATAGGAATTTTGTTAGCAACCTTTAGTGGTTCAAGACGAGTTTTTTTACCACTCTTAAAGTAAACCGGTTTTTCGTGAATAATTACTGCAGGGTCAATACCACTTGGATCCCCATGATAAATCACTTCAGTTTTGAAAGCTAGATCATACAAATCTTTATTTGAAATTTTCTTTTTGAAATAATTTGAAAGCGCGCGGATAATTGCAACAGCAACAGCAGCACTACTCCCCAAACCAGATGCTGGAAGAATTGAAGAATCAATTGTAATGTGAATATTCTGCTTCTTTAGAAGATTGAAAAATTTCAAAGTGTTTAGAACTGTTTCTTGAAGTCCAAAACCAGTTTCATTTTTATTTAAAGGATTTTTCAAGATTTCATATTCAGTATTAAAATTTCGAGATGAAATTACTAATGTCTCAGCTGGTTGAATAAAAACATCAGCATGTAATGCTGTAACAGGGACTGCTATCGCAGGATGACCATACACAACAGAGTGTTCTCCGAAAAGTATTATTTTTCCACATGCTGAACCAGTTGGATTCTTCATCTAAACCCCCACTTGACAATATCGTCAAAGCTTGATAAGTGAGCTTTAAGACCCATGCTTTTAACTTTTGCGCATAGCTCTGCAGAATTTGACATAACACATTTTATTCCAAACTTTTCAAGAGGAGCAAGGCTCGGACATGCATCAGTTGCAACATAACATCCAGCTTTCTTTATAGAATCCTCATGCCCATCAAGTTCTAAATCAGCGCGAATTTTTTCAGCAGTGTAAATCCAAAACTTCGCAGATTTCTGAAGTTTCTTCCCTTTCAGAATTCTTGCAATTTTTTGGAAATCAGAATTTGAAAAATGAGGACAACCAAGAGCAACGAAATCTGGATCTTCAGCAGAGAATTCCTGGAAAACTGTATCGATTTCATCAAATCCAACTTCAATTTTTTCGGCGTCAATTTTATTTCCAATTGTAAACATGTATTTCTTTGTATTAGTGGAATAACCAGAAGCAAGCGCCTGTAGATTTTCCTTGTTTGGCTTTGAAGGAAAACTAAAATTTACAATTTGATTTGAATATTCTTTTGAAACATAATATCCAAGTGCACTGAAATCTTCATAACCGAAAAGTTTTTCCTTAACTTTCAAATTTATTTCAGGTTCGCGGTTGGCTTGAAGATGCAATCCGGAATTTGGAGTTACTCCAAGAAGTGCTGAAGCAAGTGCAGTTTTCCAATGATGATTATTTGTGCACGCACCAAGAACTGAATTTGCATAAACAACTGCACTATCATGACCCCACGCAATATCATTTCCTTCTTTTGGAATATAACCAATTGTATATGGAGCAGTTGTAAGAACGGGAATAGTATGGAACGCTTTGAAAGAATTTATGATTTGACCTTGCTTTGGTAAGTCATCAACAAAATCAGGAGTTCGTTGGGAAACACCACCTGCATTCAAAGTTGTTGGAACTTCAACTTTTGGAAAATGCTCTGCCCATTTTTCTAATGTAGTTACTTCGCTTTCAGAAAGTTCTGTATAAGAAATATTTGGGACGTGTGCACTTCGTATCGGTATTAGATTATCAGATTTTTCTTTATCACCGAGCTTGACAAGAATTTTGAGAGCTTTTTGTTTAGCTTCGCCTTGTTCCCCATTGAGGATTTGCTCCTCGTTTTTAGTTAAGTGCATCTAATATGTCTCCAAGATTTATTTCAGTGAAATTAGTTATTATTTTATCTGCTCCAGCTTTTTTTAATTCATTTTTTGAATAAGAAGTTGTCAATGCAATACAATACATTTCTGCCTTTTTTGCAGATTTAACACCACTAGGTGAATCTTCAAAAACTATACAATTTTGAGGAGAAACATTTAATTTCTGAGAAGTTAAGGAATATATTTCAGGATCTGGTTTTAAATTTTTAACATCATCAGAAGTTACAAACTCATCAAATTTATTTAGCAAACCATATTCTATTATTGTTGCATTCATAATTTCCATTGGCTCGGAAGTTGCGATTGCTGTTTTAAGATCAATATCTTTTATGTCCTCAAGGATAGGAAGAAAACCATCAACAAGAGGCGGTGCTTTCTCCTTGAATTTTTGAAGATATCTTTTATCTTTCTCTTCTACTAATCGTTTTTCACCACCTTTAAGTCCTTTTAGTCGAAGAGATTGAATAAATGCCTGAGAAGATTGACCAATCATATTGTTGAATTCATTACGCGAAAAATTAATATTTCGTTCTGCAAGAAGATCTTTCCAAGCTGCATAATGATGATCTAGAGTATAAACAATTACACCATCCATGTCAAAGATTACTGCTTTATCCTTCATTGAATTGTGATAGTTTCCTCCCCTTAAAATAAGTGTTCCTGCACCACTGAAGAACCTTCTCCTGGTTCAGCAGGAATTGTTTTGTAATCTGAAAGAAGTTTCTCAACTTCCTCGCGATTCTCAGGTCTGCATAGAACATGAACATTCGGACCGGCATCAATTGTAAAGAAACAATTGATATCAGAATCTCGAACTAAGTCCATGACTTTTTCAGTTTTAGAAGACCAATAATACAAAGCAGGGTTTGAAGTCATCATTACTGCATGCATGTAAAGCGCACTGCTCTCTGCGATTTTTCCAACAGTTGTAAAGTCATCATCAAGAATTGCTTTGCGAATTAATTCAGCATGCTCTTGAGATCGTGTTACTCTTGGAGAATTCAACGGACTTGTAAAAGCAGAATCATGACCAACATCAGAAGTGACTTTCTTTTTCTCCTCATTAATAACTGCAATAACAGCATTCATTTGAAAATCATTTGGTTCGCAGATTTGCTCAGCAAAAGAACTTTCATGATCTTCACCAGTATGCCAATGGACAAAGCCGTCATGAATTGAACGAGCTGCAGATCCAGAGCCGAGACGCGCGTATGTTGATAATTCTTCTTTTGATAATTTTAATTCAAGTGCAGCAGATGCAGCAGTTGCAAGCGCTGCAAAACCAGCAGCAGACGATGCAAGTCCACTTTGTGTGGGAAAATCATTTTTGCTTTCCATTTTAAAATTTAAATTAATTGCAGATTTTTCTCGCAAAGGATTGATAACCAAAAGAATTCTTTCAAGATTTCTATCAGATAATTGTTCTCCATTGAGAATTGCAACATCTTCAGAAAAATCTTCAGAAAAATCAATTGTTGTATGAGCTTTGAGTTTAATATCCCCAATACCATTTTTTGTCATGCTGATACTGTCGTTCAGTGGGATATTCAATTCTGAAGAGCGTCCCCAGTATTTGATAAGTGCTATATTTGAGTGAGCAATTGCTGAAGACTTCATAGAATAAAACAAGCATTGTTTCTTTAATAAAGTTTCCAGGTGTGTAAAAAATTTGCAGAAGCGGATAAACTTAAATACAATTATTCTCAACCAAACGCACGAGGAAAATAAAATGCCAGCAGTAGTAGATAAAACAAAATGTCAAAAAAATTATGCATGTATTGGAGTATGTCCAGTAACTGCAATTGATAAGGACTCTGAAGGATTCCCAAGAGTTGAAACACAGGATTTCAAACCAAATCATTGTATTGAATGTGGAGCTTGCCAAGGCGCATGCCCAACTGGTGCAATTGAAGTAAAACCATTAGACACAACACCAGTGCCAGAAGAATCAACAGTGGAAGAACCAGAACAACCAGCAGTTACAGAAGTTCCTGAAGAAACTCCTGTTGCTCCTGAAGAACCAGAAGCTACCCCTGAAGAACCAGAAGCTACCCCTGAAGAACCTGAGCCAGAGCCTGCACCAGAACCAGCCCCTGAACCGCAACCAGAAGCACCACAACCTTCAGACCCAGTTCCAGCACCACAAGAACAAGAGTAATATACAAGTTAAAATAACGTAACTAATTATGGGAAAATACAGAAATAGAGCAGCGCTTTTCATGATACAACCATGGACAAATTTGCGATGTGATGAAGACCAGTATTATGAAATATTAAAATTTGCTAATATTCTGAAAAAAAGAAAAATCCCAATCATTTATGAAACATATTCAAGCTATTTTCTAGAAGATATTTACAATCTTGCAGATATACGAATTATTTACAGAATTAAAGACATGAATGATATTTTGGAACATGTACAGCAAGATCACGCAGGACTAGATTATTCTGACCAAAGAGATGATGCCAATCCAACAGATATGGCGGATGCTTATCAGGAGCGATATGGAGATGATGATGAAATATATACTTACAATTGGACTGCCTCATCCTCAACTGATTATGATAATGTATTTGGACAAACACATGATCCATATAATTCAGATGTTCCTGGTTTCAAACTTAATTATAATAAAAAATCACAGAAAGAAGAAAAGAAAAACTATAATACTTGGAGGATTATGCACAATGGTTTCAGATTTGAAAAAATGCCTAGAGAATTAAAAAACCGATTAAAACAGGATGCTGAAGATTCAAAAGATATAACTCCAGTACGAGGCGGACCTCCTATAACAAAAATCTATAAAGATTTTAGAAAGAAAAAAGAAGCAGCTCATTATGCGATTGATGCTTTGAATCAAATAGACCCAAGGATAGATTATTTTATGGTAACTGGGGGATATGCAAAAATTTGTTTATCGGAATTCCTGGATGTAGTACGGAAGACACCCAATAATATTCGGCTTTTCTCAAAATATATTATTGTAAGTGATGGCATATCATATGAAACACTTAAACAGAGTAGATCACATGGTTTTGTCAAAACAGCAGGAACTGAGAAAATAATGCGCCATAAGTATCAACATTATTTAGATAATTTTTGAAACTCGCAAATTAAAACTATTTATACAACCTTTAAACCAAAACATATTGCCGATGATGTACCGACATCGAGCTGATTACAATATGATGAAAGATGGGCGGGCAGAGGCACTACTTTTATATTCAAATTAGCCAGTCCAAAATCCTTATAAACTTAAATTGATTAGTGGAAAGTATGAAAAATAAAGAGGATATCTTCCTTATTGGATTAATACTTATAATAATAGTTCTTGTTGTAGCACTATTCATGACACCTGCAAAAGTTCTAGTGGTTGCAGGAGAAGGAGAAGCAACAGCAAGCATTGATATTGCAAACCCACCACGCGAAGCAATAATACAAATTGAACCAGAAGCTGACATAGAAATTGTTGAAGAGAAGATTGAAGAAGAAATAGAAGTTGTTGAAGAACCAGAAACACTTGAAGAGATAGAAATGGTTGAAATCATATTAAGGGACAATCGATTCAAACCAAATGATGTTACAATAGAAAGTGGAACAATTGTTACTTGGATAAATGATGAAGACTATAACATGCATGGAATAGATTTAGTAACATATTCACGACATACATATTCTCCAAAAATACGACCAGGAGAATCCTGGAGTATCGCTCTTGAAGGACCAACAGTATATTATTTCAATGCAGTTGGATTTGAAAGCAGAAAAGGACGAATAACTGTAAAAGCTCCAAAAAACTAAATTCGCAAGATTTTTAACAAAAGAAGTTATTACTTAGACTATTATGGAGTGTGAATTGTGCGGAAAGGAAATACAAAACCCTAGAAAAATTAGTGTCGAGGGATCTATTCTGAATGTTTGTGAGAATTGTGTAAAGTATGGAGAAGAAGTGCAGTTCTCAAAACCTTCTGTTGCAGTATCGCCAAGTCAAACAAATAGTTACAAACCACCAGGACGAAAAGTTGGGATTCCGTATTCTTCAGATGTTAGTGATGACTATGAACTTGTTGAAGAGTATGGAAAGATAATACAAAAAGCATGGCAACAAAGCGGAAAGAAACTGGAAGAATTCGCAGCTATGTTAAATGAAAAGAGTTCGGTGATTAGCAAACTTATATCTGGAAGCGCGCACCCAGATGAGAAGCTTATTAGAAAACTCGAAAAGAAACTTAATATTAAACTT
Organism: Candidatus Undinarchaeota archaeon; assembly: GCA_964567575.1. Lineage (GTDB taxonomy): Archaea > Undinarchaeota > Undinarchaeia > Undinarchaeales > UBA543 > UBA543. The sequence continues at coordinate 4,895 of CAZMMZ010000003.1, read as the reverse complement.
CGCGAAGCTATCGACGCTTAGATGATTTCTTAATGAAGTAAGATGTTTTTATTATAACAAAAATTGGCGAAAGAATCAAGAATGTGAAGATAAAGTTTGCTGCTTGTGTGAACACAACAAGACTAAATCCTGCGAAAACGTAATTAGCAATTGTTACTGCAATTTTTTTGAAAATAAGAAAAACCGCGAAGAAGAAAATATACGCACCAAGTAGAAGAAGAACATTTTCAAGATTTTTTCGAATTAATTTAAAGCTTCTTTGAAATGCTGACCATGCTCCGAGTTTTTCAAGAACAATTGCTTGCTTTCCAAAGAATCCTACAAATTGTAATAAAAGAGAAAAGAAAAACACGAAAACACATGAGAGCAAAAGACCAAATGATCCAAACAAGAAAACCGTTGGCAATGTTATTAAAATAATTCCAAGCCCAGTGAAAAGCCAAATAAGAACTTTGAAACTGAAAACTTTGAAACCGAATTTAAATGCATTTGAACCATCTTTGAACGTTGGTTTCTTTTTCTTTGCAATTTTTTGAGCTAATCCAATTGAAAACGCATGGAAAAATGAACTAACAAGAGAAAGTGCAACAATTGAAACTATAACAATTAAAAAATATTTTCCAAGAATAACCAAAAGATCCATAGGAATGTGTCCGCTAGCAATCGCTATTTTAATTGCTGCTTCATCAAACACTGATGTACTAGAATGAAGATAAAATTGAGAGATAATACTTAAACCAGCACCAATTAACCCCATTATTGCAAATGGGAGCATAATTATCGGATTGTTAAGATAATCGGTGACACTTCGCCTGATGAATTTCCCAATGTCCATAATACGTCTTTATTATTGGGGTTAAAAAAGGTTACTAATATAAACTTGAAAAATAAATGTGGTATTATGAAAACTGTAGAAGAAGTAATGGAACAACAATTTGAAGTTAAAGGCGAAGACAGCACTGTTTCGAGCGCTGTAAAAGTACTTGCTGAGAAAAAAGAGCGCACACTTTTAATTGCTTCAAAAACAGATATCCTCGGAATTGTAACAACAACAGATATTATTTACAAAGTTATTGCAAAAGACAAAGATCCGAAAAAAACAAAATTAAGCGAGATTATGAGTTCACCAGTTCACGCAATTGGCCCTGGAAATACTTTACAAGAAGCAGCTGAGTTAATGACAAAACATAAAATAAAAAAATTACCAGTAATAAATGAGCAAGGAGAAATTTTAGGAATTATAACAGTATCAGATATTATTGCAGAAGAACCTGAAGAATTTAATACTTTGATAAATTTAGAAGTTCCTGTTGAAAAAGTGAAAGTAGGAAGTTAATAAGAATCGTCGTTCTTTTCTCGAACAAAACCATAATGCCGCAACACATCTCTTAATTCTCGATTATCTTCATATTTATCATCAAGACCTTTTAGAACAGTATCAATACTCATAAAAATTATTTTTCCACGAAGATTTTTGTACGCTTCAACAGGAACATCTTCAGGAGTTATTACAACAAGATCATCGCGCTCTGGAACAAAGAAACCAGTTTTCTCCAACTCTGCAGCGTATTCTGAAAACTCAGCAACATCCAATTTTGAAATGAATTTGTTTGAATCCTGTTGGATTACAAAAATCTTTTTAACAATTTCATCAGGAAGTTCGCACATCAAAATAACAGCAACGCGAATACTATATGCTTTTGAAGTATCAATATCCAAACCAACTTTAATATTTGTAAAAGTTTTGTGTTCTGCTTTGAATAGCGCAGCTAAAATATGCTCTTGGTGCTCTTTTGTTATTTCAGCGAATTGTTTCTTAGTAACCATTGTAAATTAGTAAGAGAAACGATTATTTAATTTGTTTGGTTTGAGTAATCGCATATTTAACAGTCATTTCAGCTAGGATTATAGTTGAATCATATATTGGTAAAGAGGAATCTTGCTCATCCAAAAAGAAAGATAAATCAGTACATCCCAAGAGAACTGCTTCTGCTCCTTGTTCTTTTAATTCACTAATTATCTGGAGTAAATCATTTTTATCAGAGGTGGTTCTTTTGCCTGCAAGAATATTAAGGATTATTCTAGTAACTGTTGATTGATTTTGAGGTGGAAAAAGAGTTATACCTAATTCAGAAAATATTTTTTCATATAATTTAGTTTTAATTGTTGTTTCAGTTGCAAGAAGACTGATTTTAGAATAACCCAATGATTTTAATTTCTTAGCAGATTCTTTTATAATATTTAGAAGGGGAACAGAAAGTTTCGCTTGAATATCTTCATAAAAATACTGAACTGTATTACAAGGAATAGTCATAAAATCAATATCAAGCGAAGCTAATTTTCTTGCACCGTTTACTAGAACATCAAGAGTTTTTTCTGGAGTTTTCAAACCTTCAACAACATCAGGGATTGGAAGATTGTAAATAAAAATTTCAGGATAATCCTCATCATATTTGGCACCATATTGTTTCTGACATTGTCTAATTATTTCTCTATAAAATTCAGCTGTAGAAACCGGACCCATACCACCAAGAACACCAATTACTTTTTTCTTAGAACTGAGTGTGAAGGCAATCCCTTCTATTCATTTTGTTAACCTCTTAATTAAATCACCTAGTGTAACAAGCGACTGCTCTCCCTTTTCCATATCTTTAACTGCAACTTGATTTTCTTTAATTTCTTTTTCACCAAGTATGACCACAAATGGAATTCCATTTGAATTTGCAAAATCTAAATTCTTTGAAATACTTCGACCTTTTGTATCAAAGTCTGAATTGATTCCGGCTTTTCTTAATTGCTGAACAATTTCAATTGCTTTTTCTTTGCAGCCTGGGAAATAGCAAACGAGAGCTTTAACACTATTCAAAGTTGGAAGCTTCCCAACTTGTTCAAGGACCTGAACAAGTCTGTCAACACCAATTGAAATTCCAGTAGCTGGTAAATCCTGTCCACCAGCAAGTGAAATAAGTTTGTCATAACGACCACCACCAGTAATTGAACCGATTTTCGCATCCTTTGCAATTATTTCAAAAACCATCCCAGTGTAATAATCAAGACCACGAGCTAAACTGAGATTTAATCTAAGATAATCAGAAATGCCGTATGATTTTGCAAGTTTGAAAAATTCTTCAAGTTCTTCAATTCCTTGTTTTGCAGTTTCGTTTTTTGCTAGCTTTTTTGCAGTTTTCAAAATTTCAGTTGGTTTTCCTTCAGCAACCAAAGCATTGAGAAGATTTCGACCTTGCTCTTCATCAAGTTTCTTTTCCTTCATTTCTGCAACTACAGCATCTTCTCCAATTTTGTCAAGCTTGTCAATACATCGAAGAAGCTCAGGAACATCAGTTGATTTAAAACCATAATCAAGCGCAATACCTTCAACGAGCTTGCGGTTGTTAATATCAACATAAAATTCTTTGAAATTTAATTCTTGCATTACGTCAATGGCACACGCAACAGATTCTAAATCTGCTTCTACACCATCAACTCCGAAAATATCAACATCTGCTTGCCAGAATTCGCGGAAGCGACCAGCTTGTGGACGCTCGTAGCGCCATACCGGGCCAATAACAAATCTTTTGAAAGGTTTAGGAAGTTGTGAATTGTTTGCTACAACGCGAGCTGTAGGAACAGTTTGATCAAATCGCATTCCCAACATTCGTCCGCTTTGATCTTTAAGTGCAAAAATTTGTTTTGAAACTTCTTTTCCACCACCAGATTTTGCATTAAGCAAGTCTAAACTTTCTAATGCTGGTGTTTGAATTTCCCTGAAACCATATCTTGAATAAACTTTTCGAATCGCTTCAATAACATAGCTTCGTTTTTCCATGTCTTCTGGTAAGAAGTCGCGCATTCCGCGCGGTGTTTCAAATTTAGGCATTTGTTTTCCCCCTTTGAATGTAAATGGGGCCCGGGCCGAGAATCGAACTCGACTCTGAGGATCCACAATCCCCCATCCTAACCGCTAGACTACCCAGGCCAATTTTATAACAAGAAATAGAGCTTTCACTAGTACTTAAAAGTTTTTGAAAAGTGAAACTAGATGAACTTACTTGTTCAACAACTGTGAAGGCAATCCCTTCTGTTCATCATAGTAGTGACATATGTAACTGTCCCAGTATATAAGGTTTTGTATTAAGTTAGATCATAACTTCAATAAACGCACCAATAAAAATCAAAACCAAGGCGACCATGAACATCCCCATAGAATCAAACATGATTCGCTCTGCTGTTTTCTTCATTCTCTGTTTATTATGTAGAACCAACATTGAAATCAGAGCCCCAGATATAGCTGCAAAGAAGAATGCAATGAATTCCATTCCTGTATGTGGAATGAAGGCAATAAAAGAAGTGAGTTTTCCGAAACTGCCAATGAATACACCAAGCACTGATGCATTCCAGGCAAGTAATAATATTGAACCGCTTCCGTAAAGCAGTGAAAGAACCATGCAGACAAACACGACTTTAAGATTATTTAGAAGAATTGGGAAAAAGTAATTCATATGAGAGCCAGAGAATTGACCGAGGAAACTAGAGGTTCCTCCACCGAAAACCGCAAGCTGCTTGCTGAAAATCAAACCATTCATAAGATCAGGTAAAATCATATACCAAAGCATGTATGCAAATGTCATTCCAATGAAAAACATTCCATAAATGAATATAATCCATAAGTTGCGCTTCATTGCTTCAGCAGTTGTTTTAATATTAACACGCGCTGCTTCCTCAAGATCCAGAATTTTTTTGAAGAACGGAACTGCAGAGATGGTTGTGAAAAGAACTCCAGCCAAACTCGCGTCTTCTGTGAAAATAATTGCACCAATCCAAATACCAATAGTTGTTAAACATGCTCCAAGAATTAATGCATAAAGGGGCTGCTTCTCAACCCACTCAGGTTTTAT
>CAZMMZ010000002.1:0-90003 GCA_964567575.1 Candidatus Undinarchaeota archaeon | reverse complement strand
AAAGAGTAAGTAGAGCATCTTGTAAAATCTGTTCAAAAACTTTTGGCTGCATTGGGATGCAATATGGAGAATTCCAGTCAATTGTTTTCTCAGATTCCGGGTTTTTCACAATGTATGTGTCCTTCGGGCTTCGGCCAGTGGATTCAGGCGGAGTGAAAGTTGCAAGTGCCCCGCATTTGGAAATTTTTGCTTCGTTGCTGTTTACAGAATCGTGGATAAGAGATTTTCTAGAAGGATTTATCTTGAGATTGGGGTGATTTTTGAGAAGTTCCCCTATTTTCATCAAGAGCAGATAGTTTCGCAGCATATTTAAAACCTTAGTTCTAAGTCAAACTTATGATTTGCGCAAACCCAAGATGTGATCACATCAAATATGCTATTCGCGATATTATAGCTCCAGCTGAAGAACTTGAGAAACAAGGAAAGAAAATCCTGAAGCTGAATATTGGTGATCCTGATCAATTTGATTTTGATACTCCGCAATTTATCAAGGATGCGCTTGTTGAGGCAGTTAAAGATCATACAAATAATGGTTACACTGCATCTGCAGGAAGCGAGATGCTGCGAACTGCAATTGCAGATCGCGAAAAACGATTTAAAAGAGTTGATCTTGATCCTAACAAAATTATTGTAACAAATGGAGTTTCTGAAGCTTTGATGTTCCTGTTCTGCGCACTTGTTGGAAAAGGAGATGAGGTTCTGATTCCAGGACCAAGTTATCCCCCTTATACTTCTTATGTGAAAATGCTTGGTGCAAAACCAGTTGAATACAAATGCGATGAATCAAATGGTTGGCAGCCAGATGTTGATGATATTGCAAGCAAGATTAGTGACAAAACCAGAGCTTTTGTAAGTATTAATCCAAATAATCCAACTGGCGCACTTGCTAATGAGAAGACTTTGAAGAAAATGGTTGATGTGCTTGCACCTACTGGTATTCCAATAATTTCTGATGAGATTTATGATTTAATGACTTTCAAAGAACCAGCGCACATGAGCGCTGTTGCAAAAGATGTTCCATTGATTCTTTTGAATGGAATGTCAAAAGTTTATTTGTCTCCTGGCTGGAGAATTGGTTCAATGGCTTTCAGAGGCGGTTGCGATGAGATTTTCGAAGCTTGTATGAAACAAGCGCGGATTCGTCTTTGCGCAAATGGCCCTGCGCAGTTTGCTTATGCAAAAGCATTAATGAGCGATCACAGCCACATTAAACCAACTGTTGAGAAACTGCGAGAGCGAAGAGATTTTGCTTACAAGCGATTGAATGAAATTGATGGCTTATCAGCTGCAAAGCCAGAAGGAGCATTTTACATTTTCCCAAAAATTGAGAATAACAAATACAAAGATGATAAGGAATGGGTGCTTGAATTATTGAAACAGAAGAATGTGCTTACTGTGTTCGGTTCAGGATTTGGACAAGAATATGGAAAAGGGCACTTTAGAATTGTTTATTTGCCACCAATGGAAACTTTAACAAAAGCATTTGATAAAATTGAGGAGTTTATGAAAGTATGATAAATTTAGAACCAAACATATACAGACAAAGATTAACCATAGAAGGTCATTATACAAACGAACAAACAGGAGAGACAATAAAAAAATACTTAGATGAATTATCTAAAGTATTAGAAATGAAGATTTTTTCAGGACCGTATTCTTGGCCACCAGATAAATGGGATAATCCAGAAGTTCCACTTTTTGAATTAAATGGTTTTGTTGCTTGGACAGAATCGGGATGTCACGTACATGCTTGAAGAAAACATAAATTTTTCACATCAGACATATATAGTTGTAAAAAATTTGATGTTGAAAAAGTTATTCAATTTACAAAAGAATTTTTTAAATCAGAAGATTTAGTTTATGAATAAATTTAATTATTTCAACAACGGAATCTTCGTTCTTTCCAAAATCTTTTTCTGAATCCCTTTTAATTCAGCATCAGTCAAATGCTTAAACCGCTTCTGCGGTTTCAAATATAATTCAACTGGTTTTAATTGCCCTGGCTTGAAAGTGTCTTTTCTTACTCCATTCTCAATTTCAAATAATTCCCACATTCCAGTTTCAACAGCAAGTCTTGAGAGTTCTATTGAAATTGCAGGATCATATCCCCATCCAGGAACGCACGGTGAAATCACATCAATGAATCTGAATCCTTTCATTGCTTTTGCTTTCTCAAGTTTTGCTTTGAAATCCGGAAGGTATGCAATACTTGCAGATGCAGAATAAGGAATTCCATGCGCTGCGCAGATTTCTACAATTGGTTTCTTTGGCATCATCTTGCCATGTATTTTTGAACCAACTGGTGAAGTTGTTGTTTTTGCAAGTGGTGGAGTTGCACTTGAACGCTGGACTCCAGTGTTCATGTACGCTTCATTATCATAGCAAATGTAAAGAATGTCTTCGTTCCGTTCCATTGCTCCAGACATTGCTCCGAATCCAATATCGTAAGTTGCTCCGTCTCCTGCAATTACTACAACCTGAGTGTGATCATTTCCTTGCGCGCGCAAGGATCGAACAACTCCTGTTGCAACAGCAGGAGTATTTTCAAATAAAGAATGAATGTACGGAGTTTTGAAAGCACTTGTAGGATATTGAGATGAAATAATTTCAGAACAGCTTGTTGCATTTACAACAATGGTATCCTTTCCAAGAACATCAAGAACATGCCGAATTATCACAGGCATTGGACATCCAGCGCATGCTGTGTGTCCTGCAGTGAGTAAGTGATTTGGATCTATACCCATTCTTTACTCACCCCCTTCTTTAATTTTCCAAATAAAATTTTAAGAGAATCAACAGTAACATCCTTTCCACCAAGTCCGCCAACAAAACTTGAAAGTTGGGGCCTGGTTTTGCAATTTGTAATTGCTTCAGAAACATCTCCATAAACAGGTGGGATTGCCCCCAAGCTGTATGCCTTTTCAAAAACACCAACACCCTTTTTGCCATCTAATGCTTTTGCAATATCTTCAGATGGGAATGGCCTGTAACAGCGAATTCGAAGCACACCAACTTTCTCGCCTTGCGCTCGCAATTCATCTGCTGCATCCTTTGCATTTCCTGCAGCACTTCCCATTGAAATTAAAATATAATCAGCATCTTTTGTTTTGTATTCCTCAATTAATCCATTACCATATTTCCTACCAAACTGTTTTGCAAATTCATCATGAACTTGCTTGATAGTGGTTTTAGCAGCTGTCAAATCCTTGTGCAAATCCTCTCGGAAACCCTGATAATATTTTGGGAATGCATAAGCACCCATTGTAATTGGATTTGCTGAATCAAGTTTTACAACTGATTTGCGAGCCGGAAGGAATTTCTGAACATCAGATTTTTCAGGAATATCAAGTGGCTCAACAGAATGAGTCAAATAAAAACCATCCATTCCCATAAGTGCAGGCAAATTAACTGCCTCTGAAATTTTGAAACCCTGAATTGCAAGATCAACTGCTTCCTGATTATTCTCTGCATAAAATTGCAGACAACCAGAATCGCGCTCTGCAATACTGTCCTGCCAATCATTCCAAATACTGAGCGGTGCTGAAAGAGAACGGTTTCCAACAACAATAAGCATTGGAAGGCGCATACCAGCTGCGCAGAAAAGTGACTCGTGCATGTAAGCCAATCCTTGAGAAGCAGTTACTGAAACTGCTCTGCCACCAGCAGCTGATGCACCGATTAATGCGGCAATAGAAGAAATTTCAGCTTCTGTATTAACATAAGATTTCAATTCGCCATTAGCGAAAAATTCTGACAAGTGCTCGCCAATGTGAGTGCTTGGAGTAATTGGATAACAAGCAGCAACATCAGGATCACAATTCTTAATTGCTTCTGCAACTGCTATTGAACCTTCTAATGTTTTTTTCATTTCTTTACCTCCAGCGACATTATAATTGCTTTTACTGGACATTCCTTTGCGCAGATTCCACATCCTTTGCAATAATCAAAATCAATAATTGCTCCAGTGTTTTTGTCAATATTAATACAACCCTCTGGACAAAAGCCTGCGCAGATATTACACTTTGTACATTTTGCTAGATCAACAGTTGGTTTGTAAGTGCGCCAGCTACCGGTTTTGTTCGCTACAGTTGTTCCAGGTTTTGAATTCGGTGGATTCATGATTTCACCTCATTATAACATTCTTCAAGTGCCTTAACATTTGATTCTCCGAATTTTTCAAGAACTGCTTTCTTTAATGAATCTAATTTAACAACATCAGTAACTTTTGCAAACGACCCGAGCATTGCAGTATTTACAATCGGCTTCTTGATATGATTGAGAGCTATTTTTGTTGCATCAACATAATGAGTATTTCCATTTTTCAATTTAGGACACTCATGACAATTCACAACAACATGCCCGTCCTTCTCCAAACCAGAAGCAACATCAACATCTTTGATTAAAGATGAATCTAAAACAACAACGGTATTAGGAGTGTAAACATTTTGATAAGATCTAAATGGCTTGTCAGAAATTCTACAGAACGCTTGAACCGGCGCGCCTCGGCGCTCCACTCCGAAGAATGGAAATGCCCTAGAATATTTTCCTTCAAAACCAGCAGCTACAGCAAGTAAATTAGCAGCAGTCACTGCGCCTTGTCCACCACGGCCATGAAAACGAACTTCATATATCATAATATCAGAGTTACTGAAATCAGTATTTAAGTATTGTTAATAGAAAATCTGCGAATAGAATAAGTTTAAATATCAATAATGATTAGCTCGAATTATGAAAATCAAAACAATTCTTTTGACATTGATAATACTAACTGCTGTTTTTGTTGCTGGTTGTATAGAACCACAAGAACAGGAACTTCCAAAAGTGGAAACACCCGATATTGAACCAATTGATGAAGTGGAAATAGAACCTATTATAGAACCAGAATGTTCAATTGATAAAGATTGTGATGATGATGATTATTGTACAACAGAATCTTGTGTAAAAGGAGGATGTACTAACACATTAATCACAGGTTGCAGACAAAAAGAAAGCTCAGAACCAACTATAACAGAAGTACAATTAGGTGAAAAGGAATGGATCAGAATAACTGCAAATAATTACAGAGTTGATGAATGGACACTTGAAAACCAAAACGGAACTGTATTTTACACATTCTTAGATTATACAACACTAAACAATTATCTTTTAATAAACACAGAACGTGGAATTGCAACAGATATGGAATGGTACCTGTTTAGAGATGATTTCTGGAATGTAGGCGACACAGTAATTCTAAAAAATGCTGATGGCGAAATTATAAGCGAGATGCAAGGATAAAGTGGCGCAGAGGACAGGACTTGCCCCGTCCGCCTTGCCGCGGACGATGGCAGGGGGCATTCGCTTCGCGAAGCCCTGATTTTATTAGAAATTGGCGCAGAGGACAGGATTTGAACCTGCAATCCCAAAGGGACTCGCTTTCGAGGCGAGCGCAATACCGAGTTCTGCCACCTCTGCAAAGTATAACTGTCATTAAGCGATATAAATATTTTATAAAATAGAACTATTTCTTTTTCTTTTGTCGAAGTCTTGGATAGTGACACTCACGACATTTGGCCTTCCCCAATCTAATTCTGCGCTTATCCACGCGCTGACGTGCTTGACATTTCATGCAAATGTACACGTTCTCGAACAATCGTGCATCTGCTTCTGGAAATTTAGCCATTGTAACTCCGATTAGATATTAAATAGTATTTAAAAAGTTTGTGGTGATTACACAGTAATATGTTTTTGAGAATATTTCTGAGCTAACAAACGATTAGAAGCATGAAGAAGAGTTTTATTCACTTGAGCTTCACTCCAACCCCAATGAAGTAATGCTTGTTTTACTTTAACAGCAGCATGCCCTTGATTTAGATTATGATAAACATAATGATATAATTCTAAAGCTCCAACAACTTCGCGCACATGATCCTCCTGATGACCAGATTGAATTAATCTTTTTTTGATTGTGGGAAGCTGACTACCAAGACGAAGCTCATGTTTGACATGCTGGCGAATTGTATCTTTTGCATCTTCAGATTGCCTAACCTTATGATTCTTAATTCGAGCATACATAGAATATCCACCAACAGCAGCAAGTGAAGCTGCAGATCCGCCTATAATTACTGTTGCAGAAGGCGTCATAACAAACGGTAGTACCATAATAAGATAATATCTCAGCTGCTATTTATACTTATTTTTTTATACAAGCTTTAACAAAATGCACAAACAAAGGAGCTGGTGATTCAACACGAGACTTGAATTCTGGATGACCTTGTGTTGCTATAAAGAATGGATGTTTTGGCAATTCAAGCATTTCCATTATTGGAGAATCCGGAGCTTTTCCAGAAAACTTCAAACCATTTTTTTCAAGAACTTCAATATATTCTGGATTCAATTCATATCTATGCCTGTGCCTTTCATGAATCAATGTTTTTCCGTAAATCTTATGCGCAAGTGTTCCTTTTTCAACTTTACATGGCCATGACCCAAGACGCATTGTAGCACCCATGTTTATACCATCATATTGATCTGGCAAAATGCAAATTATTGGATGCTTTGGATTTTTCTTAATCTCAACAGAATTAGCACCTTTCAAATTACATGCTTTTCTAGCAAATCCAACAGCTGCCATTTGAAAACCATAACATAATCCTAAGAACGGAATCTTGTTTTTCCTAGCATAATTTATTGCAGTGATTTTTCCTTCTGCTCCTCTTGAACCAAATCCACCAGGAACCAATAAACCATCAACCTTATCCAAAATATGAACCTTGTTCTTGTCTTTTTCAAAATCAGTTGTCTCAATCCATTCAATTTCAACTTCGCAATTATTTTCAGCACCTGCATGTTTCAATGCTTCCAGAATACTGACATAAGAATCAGAAAGCTCTGTGTATTTTCCAGCCATTGCAATTTTAACTTTCTTTTTTGGCTTAACCATTCGATTAACAATTTTTCTCCATTCATTCATATTTCCACTGCCTTTCTTTTTCAAGCCAAATTTCTTCATTAACTTTCTGTCAAGACCTTCCTTTTTCAAAAGAAGAGGAACCTCATACAAACTCTTGCAATCAGGATCTGAGATAACTTGTTCAATGCGAACATTACAGAAGTTTGCGATTTTCCCCTGCGTTTTTTTGTGCAATCTTTTTTCTGCTCTTGCAACAATGAAATCAGGTTGAATTCCAGCTTCTTGTAATCTCTGAACACTGTGTTGAGTTGGTTTTGTTTTCTGCTCGCCAACAACACTCAAAGACGGAACTAAAGTAACATGAATAAATGCAACATTCTCATCACCTTCTTTCAGATGTAGTTGTCGAACTGCTTCTAAGAAAGGCATGCTTTCAATATCTCCAACTGTTCCACCAAGTTCAACAATACAAATTTCAAAACCTTTTGCTGCCTTATGTATTTGATCGCGAATTTCATTTGTAACATGTGGAATAATCTGAACAGTTTTTCCAAGGTAATCTCCTTTACGCTCCTTGTCAATAACTGCTTTGTAGGCCTTGCCAGTGGTTATGTTATTACTTCTCTTGAGATTAAGTCCAAGAAAGCGCTCATAATTTCCCAAGTCCATATCGCATTCGCCACCATCATCAAGAACAAAAACCTCGCCATGTTCAAACGGGTTCATTGTGCCAGCGTCAACATTGATATACGGATCAATTTTTACAATAGTAATTTTGTAGCCAGCAGCTTTTAGAAGACGCCCAATAGAAGAAGAGACAATACCCTTACCAAGGCCGGATATTACTCCGCCGGTAGTGATAATGTATTTTGTTTGCATACTGATTGGAAGGAAAAGTAGTATAAAAGCTTTACTCAAACCAAAACACTTATTTACGGAAATAAAGTAGTCAGACCGATGGAACACTCAACAAAAACAGGATTTAGTTTTGGAATCACAACCGCAGTAATTACAACACTTGGATTAATGGTTGGATTAAATTCTGGAACAAATTCACAGATGGTAGTTATTGGAGGAATCCTTACAATTGCAATTGCTGATGCTTTTTCAGATGCACTCGGCATTCACATTTCTGAAGAATCAGAAGGCAAACACACAGCAAAAGAAATTTGGACTAGCACCTTGACAACTTTCCTTACGAAGATAGTTTTTGGATTAACATTCCTTATACCAGTTCTTCTTTTCCAACTTTCAACAGCAATTATTGTAAGCATTGCGTGGGGCTTACTAATTATTGGAGGTTTCAGTTTCTATCTTGCAAAGCAAGAAAAAATAACTGCATGGAAAGTAATCTTAGAACATTTGACAATTACAATAGCAGTTATAATAATAACTCATTATATTGGAATCGGGATTCGAATTTGGTTTGGTTAAAGTTTCAATCTTTTCAAAAGCAAAGAATTTGTTACAACACTTACAGAACTGAACGCCATTGCTGCTCCGGCAATTATTGGTGAAAGAAGCCATCCAGTAAATGGATAAAGAACTCCTGCTGCAATTGGTATTCCAAGAGTGTTATAGAATAATGCCCAGAACATATTCTGTTTTATTTTCTTCATTGTTGATTGGCTTAACCTAATAGAATTTGGAACATCAAGCAAATCATCTTGCATCAAAACAATGTTTCCAGTTTCCATTGCAACATCAGTACCTGAACCAAGTGCAATCCCAATATCTGCTTGCGCAAGAGCAGGAGCATCATTAATACCATCTCCAACCATTGCAACTTTTCCTTTTTCTTGTAACTTCTTAACATAACCAAGCTTATCTTTTGGAAGAACCTCTGCAAAAACATTAGTAATTCCAACACCGCTTGCTATTGCTTTTGCAGTAAGTTCATTATCTCCAGTAATCATGTAAACTTCTGCACCAAGATCCTTAATTTCTTGGACAGCTTGTTTGGATGTTTTTCTGAGAGTATCTGCAACTGAAATAAAACCTAAAATGGTTTTTGTGTCAGAAAGAATCATTACTGTTTTTCCTTGAGATTCTAATTCTGAAATTTTATTAAGATGAGTTGAAACATCAATTTTATTTATTTGCATAAGCTTTTTGTTTCCAAGCAAATATTTCTGAGAGTTGATTGTTCCTGAAACACCATGACCTGGAACTGCTGTAAATCCAGAAACTTTATCCAATACTGTACTGCCTGCTTTCTTAACAATTGCATCTGCAAGAGGATGCTCTGAAGCTTTTTCAAGAGACGCTGCTATTTTCAAAACATCGCCACTAAATGTAACAATATCAGTAACTTCTGGTTTCCCTTTTGTGATTGTGCCGGTTTTGTCAAGTATAACATAGTCAAGCTTGTGTGCTGTTTCAAGAGCTTCGCCACCTTTGATAAGAATACCATTCTGCGCGCCTTTACCAGACCCAACCATTATTGCTGTTGGTGTGGCAAGACCAAGAGAACATGGACATGCAATTACCAAAACTGCAACTGATGCAATTAAAGCAAATGATAATTCAGCTGAAAAGATGAAGAACCAAGTAATGAATGTAAAGATTGAAATTAAAATTACAATAGGTACAAAATATTTTGAAACAGTATCTGCAAATCTCTGGATAGGTGCTTTCTGGCCTTGAGCTTCTTCAATAAGTTTAATTATTCTTGACAGCGTTGTATTAGCACCAACTTTTGTTGCTTTGAACGTGAAAGATCCATTCTTGTTTATTGTTGCAGACAAAACTTCAGATCCTTTTTTCTTTTCAATTGGAATACTTTCTCCAGTAACCATACTCTCATCAACAGAGGAACTTCCTTCAATAATAATACCATCAACAGGAATTCTTTCTCCAGGCTTGACCATTATAATATCCCCAACTTTTACGTTTTCAACCGGAACACTAACAAACTCACCATTGCGCTTAACCATAGCGGTTTTCGGAGTTAATTGCATTAATTTTTTAATTGCTTCAGACGTTCTTCCTTTTGCAATTGCTTCGAAATATTTCCCCATAATTACAAGAGTGATTAAAATTGCAGAAGTTTCAAAATATTGTCCACTCCCTGGATGAAAAAGCACAAGATAAACACTAAAGAAATACGCAGCACTCGTACCAAGAGCAATTAAAGAATCCATATTTGCTGATTTATTTTTGAGTGCAGACCATGTGCCTTTGTAAAATTGCCAGCCAACAATAAATTGAACCGGAGTTGCAAGCGCCCATAATATATAATCATTATATGGAATCATAATTCCAGCCCACATGAAAACCATTCCAAAAATAAATGCAGGAATAGCAAAAATCATACTGAACAAAAATCTTTTCTTGAAATAATCAACTTCTTTTTTTTGAAAATTGGAATCCTTAAGAACATCTGCTTCTTTTAAAACTTCAGCTGAAAATCCAGCTCCATTTATTAATTCTACAATCTTAGTTTCACTAATTGAAGAATCGTGTTCAACAACTGCTTTTGCTGTACTAAAATTAACATTTACTGTTGAAACACCTTTCTCTTTTTTAAGAGTTGTTTCAATATTAGCAGCACAGCTTGCACAATGCATTCCAGTTACTTGAAACGTTGTTTTAGTCATTATCCTCCGCACCCACACCCACTACTAGTACCACCACCACAGGTTGAACTACCACAGCTTCCGCCGCAAGATCCTGCAACTTGTTCTGGAACATTAGCTAGTTCTTTCTGAACAGCTTCTGCATTATTCAAATCAACATCATCAGTTACAACAAAAACACCAGGAATCATACCCATCCAACAGCTCCAAGATAGTATACCTTCTTTTTCTGGAGTGAATTCAATAATCTGTTCACCATATTCTATATCAAAATTTAAACCGAGTTTCGGCACTTGTATTGCATTATTACAGCCATTAATTTCTTTCCCATTAATTATCCATTTTACAGGAACACCTTTTTTCAAAACAAATTTATCAGGTTCCCATCCGTAACGTGTTACATCCATGTTAATAATTTGATATCCATCCTCTACAGTTATTAAACTTTCTGACACATCAGCTCCGCTTCTAGAAGTAAATAAAGAATTCACATCAAACCCAGAGCCAGTTAATGCTAGACCACGATTAACCATTATCAAACCAAGAACAATAACAATTATTCCTGACACTTTCAAAATTTTATGAGTTGCTTTTTTTGAAATGAAAGTTGTAAAAAATCCAAAACTAAGCATCACTGGCAAAGTACCTAATCCAAAAACAAACAAAAGCTTTGCACCTTCAATCATGCTTCCTGTGCTTGCAGCCATAATATAAATTGCTTGTAATGGACCGCATGCAAGCATCAATCCACTTAGCAACCCAATAATAAGAGGACTTTTGTGTTTCTTTTCTTCAGTTTTAACAAACTTACTCAAGAATTTTGGAGTCTTTATTCGTATTTTTCTCAACCAGGGGAAAATGTGTAACATGTTAAGACCAAATACAACTAAGAAAAGTCCAGCAATTATTCCTACAGTCCCGCGCATTAATGGCGTGAATATTATTATTGAACCAAGTAAACCAAAAGCAGCACCCATTATAGTGTAAGATAAAGTTTTACCAGCGCCATACATCATATGAGATTTGTAAGATTTTGTACCTTCCTGCGCATGTTTTGCAGTGTAGCTAACAACAAATCCACCACACATACTCACGCAATGAAAACCAGTAAGAAGACCAACTAAGAACAAAAGACCATACCCCATATTTTGGCTGATTTCAGGAATTGCTATGCTATCTGCAAAAGAGAAAATAAAATACCCAATAATTAAAATTCCAATTATCCCAAACGCGATTCCAATTGTCTTTGTGTTAATTTTAGAAGAAGATTTAGATTCATCTTCTTCTTTTTCATAATCTTTCAAAGAACATTCATAACCATGTTTTTCAATTGCATTGAAAATTTTCTTAATTGATGTTTTTCGAGAATTAAAGGTTACTTTTCCTTCTTCTATTTCATAATCGATTTTAGTACTGATTACACCATCAATATCTTTAACAAGATTTGTTATTAAAGTTTCACAACTCCCACAGTGCATTCCACTTATTTTAAAATCTTTTTTTGTTTTCATAGAATACTACTAGATGAAACAGCATATAAGTTAAGATGTGAAACTAGTTTCACTTCTTTATTCCAAGAATTTTAACAAGTTCACACCGTTTGCATAGTTCGTTTCTGCTTGGTTCTTTGCAAACTGCACAATAAGTTAGCTTTTTACTAGGAATTATTTTTTGGTTAAGAACTGGGAAAATTTTCAAAAAGTTCCTAACCATTTTTTCTTTAGTTCCTGATTCTTTGTTTTCTATTTCTGCAATGAACTCGCGAACATCGCTTCTGAACGCCCCATGAGAACACGGACATGGCTCATAAAGAACTTGGAATTTTTTTGCTTTAGAATATTTTCGAATTTCGTCATTAGTGCAGAAGAAAAGTGGTTTAACTCTATTGACAAATTTCTTATCAGGACAATTTCGTTTAGGACCAAAACCAAGCAGAAGCTCTTGATTTCCAGTAAACAAATTCATCATCAATGTTTCTGCTTCATCATCAAGATTGTGACCAGTTACAAGTTTTGTTCCACCAAGCTCTCTGGCATGCTTGTTAATTAACCACCGTTTTATTACACCACAAATCATACAATTGTTTAATTTTTTTCTTGATTGTATTCCCATTCGAATGTGACAAATTGAACAACCAAATTCTTTACGAATATCCACAACATTAAGTTTGATATTTTGTTCCTTGCAAAATTTAATTGTGTTCGCTAAATTATCATCAGACCATTTGCCAATTACAAGATCAATCATTAAACCTTCAACATTATAACCAAGTTTTTTGAGAAGATAAAGTATTACAGTAGAATCTTTTCCACCAGAGCAAGCAACAATAATTTTATCTTTTTTAGTAGCTAATTTATAATCTTTAATCGTGCTTCTCACTTTGTTTTCAATATCTTTCATAAAATCCATTTTAGTGTTTTAGAATAACAATATTTGACATGCCTCGGCGCTTTCGATCTATTAAATCTTTTCCTTCAAGCTTATCTAAAATGCGTGTTACTTTAACTTTATTGAATCCAGATTTTTCAACAAGCTCTGATTGAAACAATGCACCTTGCGATTCTATGATTTTTTCAAAAACTGTTTTTTCATTAGCAGAAAGTTTAGACATGTCTGTCTTGAAACTTTTTTTTGTTATTTTCTTTTTCTCTTTTTTTGGTTTGAATAATACGCGATCTAATTGTTCAGAAAAAACAAGATATAATCCAATTAGGATTACAAAAACCATAAGACCAATACTAATATTGGTTTGATATTTTATTGACTGCCACATTGGACAAGAAGGACCATGTGAACATGAAGTGTTTACAATACTTGTAAGAGCTCGATTAAAAAGAAAAATAATTATACCCATACCTGCAGACAATCCAATTACAATAAACCCTGTTTGACGATTTTCCATAAAATTAAATTAGAAACTTCTTATTTAAACGTAATGGATTAGGAAGACAATCCTGCTTTTTCCATAATTTGTTTTGCTCGCGCCACAGTTTCTGGAGAAGCCATTCCTTCTTTGTGCTCTTTTTGATATTCTTTGTAGCGACGAATAATTTCTTGTTCTGCAGCACTTGAAACAAGTGCATCGCTTGTTATTGCTTTTGCAACCATATTTATCCCCATTTCAGTTGGAGAACTGCACCACTTCACAGCTTTTGGGGCAAGTTTTGAAAGGAGTTCTTTCATTATTGCAAAGTTTTCAATATCACGATTATAATTTACAGAATCTTTCCCATATTTTTTCTTGTAATAAAGATCAATCATATTCTCATCTCCCAAATCTGCAGTTGCTGCCTCATAAGACAAATTCACAGCATGGTCAATTGGTAAATCCCAAACAGGGAAAGTTTCATTTTTTGCATAACGAGTATAGTTTCCTTTTTTGTAATCATGATAAAGTTGAGTCATGCAAATACCAAATTTTCCAGAACCTCCCCCAGGACCAGTTATTCCAATAAGATGTTCGTCAAATTCAATTTCAGGTTCTTTTCCAAAACCTTTGTCACTGAGAATTAATTTCAAATCATTTGGATAATTTTCAATGCGATTAAAAACATAATAATCAATACCTCTTTTTTTCAACTCTATCATTAATTCATCTGCTTTTTTCTCCTTATTGTAAATTGTAATTGCAACACACCGAATGTCAAGACCTCGTTTTTCTAACAGTTCCAAATCCTTGAAAAGTTGTTTATTATACGTAAGGCCCGTATCTGGATAATGTTTCTGGCGTTCAAGATCAATAGCACTTATACAATAAACCAATTCCATTTTCTTGGAAATTTTTGCAAGAACTTGAAGCTTTGCATCTGGTTCGTATCCTGGAAGAACTCGCGACGCATGCATATCTGCACCAAGCTTTCCTCCAATTTCGAAATAAGATCTAGAAATGGAACCTGTTAATCTTTTGAGAATTTCCTTTGACTGGAGTTCTACATACTTTTTTGTGTCAAAACCTTTTTGCATAAAATTGGATATGAAAAGTTTGTATAAAAAGTGTGCGGTAGATTAAAATAATCAAAGAAACAAGAGGAGGATATGGATGTCAAAGAAGAAATTGATGAAATAACGGAATTAGCAAATAAACCAGGAACTTTTTCAAAAATAGTAGATTTGTATGATAAAAAGCTCGAAGATTTTTTAAAAGAAGGAATTTTATTAAAACACAGTCCAGAAGATGATGAAGCAGCTCTTTCATTTCACTTGGCAGAACGTAGAGGGGGTCTGCTTTATTCAAACCAGGGATACCATGGGCACTCAATTGGTCAGCAACACACAAAAACTGGGGAATAATCTTGAATGAAAAATTTACAAAACTAATTAGAGGATCTCTTAAAAAAAAAGAGATAGAAGAACTTGTTGATACAACACACGAGCCAGAACATAAGATTTTTGAATCTATGTTTGAATGGAAACTTGGTTCTTGGGATAGTATTATTGAAAAATTTAAAGAGTATGGAATAGAAAAAGTGAAATTAGTAAGAGATGACATTACAAAGAGTGAAATACACTATCTTGGCGAATATCTTTACACTTTAGCAGTTCTTGAGAATCTTATTGGAGTTCACCCAGTTTTTGGTGTTAGAGCATATTTTGTTCATAAAAAAATATTACAACCATTAATACGCATACCTCCAAAATTTATTAAAGCAATTATTAAAACACACATATACAAAAGAAGAAGAAAAACTGTTTAAAAAATATAAATGGATTAAATTTTATTATATGAATCTTGGCGGATTGGGGGGAAATAACACTTGGGCTCAATTGATGAGTAATAATGATTAAAGCAGAAGTTTCTCAACAATTCTTTCAGCAGCTTTACCATCCCAGAGTTCAGGAACTCTAGGTTCAGTTATAATTTCTCCTAATATATTATTAACTGCAGAGAGAATTTTATCATGATCTTGACCAACAACTACACTTCCACCAACTTCAACAGTCACAGGACGTTCTGTTTCTCCGCGTAGTGTTACACAAGGAACTTTCAATATGGTCGCTTCCTCTTGAATTCCACCAGAATCAGTGAGTATTATTTTTGCATTTGAATTCAAATTCAAGAAATCAAGATAACCAAGAGGTTCAATAATTTGGAAAGAATTTAATTTATCTTGCAATCCAAATTCCTCAATCATTTTTTTTGTGCGCGGATGAATTGGGAAAACAATTTTAATTTTTTCAGAAATTTCTGATAGAGTATTCAATAAACTTTCAAGCACTTCTTTCTTATCAACATTACCAGGTCGGTGCATTGTTAAAACAGCATATTCTTTTGATTGCAAATTCAAAACATCTAAAACTTTTGATGTCTTTGATTTTTCAAGAGATTTCAAAAGAGTGTCAATCATTACATTTCCAACAAAGAAAACATTATTCTCAATTCCTTCTTTTTTTAAATTTTCATTTGCACTTTGTTCAGTTGTGAAAAGATAAGAAGATACTTTGTCAACAACAATTCGATTTATTTCTTCAGGCATTTCCCAATTGAAACTACGAAGTCCAGCTTCAATATGTGCAATTTTAATTTTTAATTTTGCTGCAACAATTGCACCAGCAAGTGCAGAATTACAATCACCAACAACTAAAACTAAATCTGGTTTCTGGTCAATCATAACTTTCTCAAGCTTCACCATCATTTCAGCTGTTTGCTGAGCTTGTGAACCAGTACCTACCCCTAAATTCATATTTGGTTCTGGAATACCAAGTTCATCAAAAAAAAGTTTGGACATGTTCTCATCGTAATGCTGTCCAGTATGTACAATAAAGTGCTCAATATTCTCGTGCTTTTTGAGCGCATCTGCAATTGGAGCGATTTTCATGAAATTTGGACGTGCTCCAACGATTGAAAGAATTTTCATTAAAATATTGAAGCACCGAGACTATAAAAAATCTGTGATTCTCACTCCGATTTTTAATACATAAACTATTAAATACTCAATTTTGATTTCAAAAACTATGATTAGAGTAGGTGTGATAGGTGCTGGCAAATGGGGAAAGAACCATGTCCGCGTTTATTCAGAACTGGAAAGCTGCGAACTAGTTGGAATTGCAGATATTAATCCAGATACTAAAGCACTTGCTGATGAATTCAAAACAGGATTTTTTACAGACTATAAACAGATGCTTGAGAAATGCGATGCTGTTTCTGTTGTAGTTCCAACAACACTTCATTATGATATTGTTAAAGAATGTTTGAATGCAGGAAAACACGTTCTTGTTGAAAAGCCACTTACACAAAAATCTGAAAGATCTGCAGAACTTCGGGCACTTGCACAAGAAAAAGGAGTTTACCTAACAGTTGGTTATTTATTCAGATTCAATGCTGCTGTTCAAGAATTGAAAAAACGCTTGCCAGAACTTGGAGATATTCAATATGTTACAGCTCGATACATGCACTCAAACAAACCTCCACGCAAAGATATGGGAGTTGTTTTCAATTTCGGAGTTCATTTGATTGATATTCTAAGTTTTGTTTTTGAAAAACAACCAGAAAAGATTTTCTGCAAAACTAAAAAGTTTCTTTCAGATGAGCGCGACGACGCTGCTATTGCTGTGTTCGATTATGGAAACTTCATGGCAGAACTTGAAATGAGCTGGTTACATCCATTAAAGAAACGAGACATGTGGATAATTGGTTCAAAGAAAAAAGCATATGTTGATTTGCTTGAGCAAATAATTACAATTTATCCAATTGAAGTTAGTTATGATGGAAATAAAATTGAATCCGCACAGGAATTAGAAATCCACAAAAACGAACCACTAAAGGATGAGCTAATTGCATTTGTTGAAAAAGTTGAAAGCAAAGATTTTGCTTCAAGTGATTCTTATAATACTACAAAACTTTGTGAACTCTGTTTGAAATCTGCAGAAGAAGGATGTGAAATAAAAAATGAATAAAATTTTCAATAATGTAACAATACCAGAAAATTGTGAACTTGGTGGTAGCAATGATATTGGTGTTCCGCCTCGCGGAAAAGAAGATGGTGAACTGAAAACAACAATTGGAACTGGCGCTACTATCCGATCTGGAACTGTAATTTACGCGGGAAATATTATTGGAAATAATTTTCAAACAGGACATCATGTTATGGTTCGCGAAGAAAATGAAATTGGAGATGATGTAAGTATTGGAACAAATTCAGTTGTTGAACATCATGTGAAAATCGGAAACGGAGTACGAATGCACACTGGAGTTTTTGTTCCAGAGTTTACAGTTATTGAAGATGGAGTATGGCTTGGTCCAAAAGTTACAATCACAAATGCACGATTCCCAAAAGGCAAAGAAATCAAAAAACGCCTTGAAGGAGTTACAATAAAAAAGAACGCAAAAATTGGAGCTAATGCAACAATTTTACCAGGAGTAACAATTGGAGAAAATGCAATGGTCGGTGCAGGAAGTGTTGTTACAGAAGATGTGCCAGACAATAGTGTTGTTGTTGGAAGCCCGGCAAAAGTCATTAAAAAAATTAATGAACTTTCTTATTCTGATGGAGTGAAACCATACTAATGGATATCCCACTGGTTGATTTGAAAGCGCAGTATCAAACAATTAAAACAGAAATTGATACAGCGATTCATGATGTTCTTGATAATACTGCTTTCATACTGGGAAAACATGTTAAAGATTTTGAGAAAAACTTTGCAGAATTTTGCCAAACAAAACATGCAATTGGAGTTTCAAATGGAACCACAGCATTAAAACTTGCTTTAGCTGCTTGCGGTATTGGAGCAGGTGATGAAGTTATTACAACTCCACACACTTTTGCTGCAACAATTGAAGCAATTATTACTTGCGGAGCAAAACCAGTTTTTGGAGAAATTTTTGAAAAGACTTACAATTTAGCTTATGAAAATATTGAACCATTAATTACTGAAAAAACGAAAGCAATATTACCAGTTCATTTGTATGGAAAAATGTGCGATATGGAACATATTATGGAAATCGCAAAGAAACATAATTTAAAAGTTATTGAAGATTGTGCGCAGGCACATGGCGCAGAATGGAATGGAAAACGCGCTGGATCTTATGGCGATGCAGCAGCATTTAGTTTCTACCCAGGAAAGAATCTTGGAGCTTATGGAGATGCCGGAGCAGTTGTTACTAATAATGATAAAATTGCTGAAAAAGTTATGCTTATGCGAAACCATGGCAGAAAGAGCAAATACGAACACAGTCACTTTGGAACCAATGAACGAATCGATGCTCTTCAATGTGCAATATTAAATGTGAAAATGAAACATATTGAATATTGGACAGAAAAGCGAAGAGAGAATGCAAAAATTTATGACGAACTTTTAGCAGGAAAAGATGTTATTATCCCATACAATGGCGAACCGATTTCAAAACACGTTTATCATTTGTATGTTATTAGAACAAAAAATAGAAATGAAATTTTAGCAAAATTAAATGAAAAGGGGATTGGAGCAGGGATTCACTACCCTATTCCATTACACCTGCAACCGGCATATAGCGACCTAGGTTACAAAGAAGGGAATTTTCCGATCACTGAGCGGGTATCGAAAGAAATAATAAGCCTTCCGATGTATCCAGAATTGACAAAAGAACAAATAGAACAAATTGTCAATCATATGTAGGAGGTAAATTAATGGAAGCTAAATGGATTATCATTGTAATCATCCTGCTTGCACTTGCAGCTGCTGGATATTATTATTTTATTATGTAATACAATAAAAATTATTTTTGAATTCTTAATTTTGAGATTTTTCTAACTCTATTTTTTTGATACAAGTATCAAGAACACAATCAAACTAATAAAAACTAGTATGGCTGGGAACATTACAAATCGGTAATTAACTACTGGTTTTGGCGGTGCTTGAGTTGTAGTTTCCATCATTATAGGTTCTGGATCTTCAATACCAATTGTTCCTTCTGGATTTTCAACAAAATCTTTCGGTTCCATGTTTGCGTCGTCATCTAATGGAGATTCAGTAATGATTTCACCTTCCTTTTCTAGAGCAGGAGCAATTACAAGATCTGTTGTTTCAATATCAACAACAGGAAGCTCCTCGCGTTCATTGATTATGACATCATCCTCAATGGCATAAACAGGAATAATAAAAGAAATTACGATTATTAAAATACAAAGTGCATTTAGTAATTTTTTCATGCTCTTCGAGATATGAGTATGTTTATTTAAAGTTTACCTAAATTAAAAATTGCAACACATTAAACAAATAGCCAGTAAAAATTATTCCAAGAGTAACTATTCCAAAGAAAATTAAAATCAGTTTAAGTTTCATAGCCCTTCTCAAAATAATTGCTTCGGGGAAACTCAATGCTGCAGTGGCCATCATAAATGCAAGAGCAGTTCCAAGAGGTACTCCTTTGTTAAAGAGCACAACTGCAATTGGGACAATTGCTGCACAGCTTCCATACATTGGAACTCCAAGGAACGTGGCAAGTGGAACTGTGAAAATTCCACCTTTACTAATTACTGATTGAATAACTTCTGATGGAATATAATTGTGAATAATAGCGCCAGCAGCAACACCAACAATTATCCAAAGCCAAAGTTTTTTGATAATTGAAATTGCTTCAGCAAATCCAAAAGAAATTCGTTCTTTCAAATTAGAATAATTTTGTTCTTTCATTTCAGTTGATTGAACAATATCTTTTTCCAAGTATTTTTCTAATCCAAGCTTTCCAAGAATTATTCCAAGAATCATCCCTAGCAACATTCCACTTAAGACATAAAGCGCAGTTATTTTCCATCCAAAGAAACCGAGCATAAGGACTACTAGATATTCATTTACAAGTGGAGAAGTAATTAAGAAAGAAAAGGTTACACCAAGAGGAACTCCTGATTTAATAAAACTCAAGAAAATTGGAATTGAAGAACATGAACAGAATGGAGTAATTGCTCCGAAAGTTGAAGCTGCAAGATTACTCAAACCATATTTTTTACTAAGCCACTTGCGAATTTTTTTAGGAGAAATATAAGTTCTTAAAAATCCTACAAATGTAATCATTACAAACAAAAGAAAAAGAATTTTAACTGTATCATAAAGAAAAAAATTAAGACTCTGCGTTAAATGTGAAGTTGGATTTAAACCAAAAAGTCCCTGCAAGATCCAATCAATAATTTCTTGTAACATTTTTATTATTAACAATTATAGCATTTACATCCTTTTTTAGGTTTAGTCTTTTCTTTTAGCCAATCATCAACTTTTTTGTAAAGACTTTTTTTCTTTTTATCAGTCATGTTTTACCCCCTTCTTTCTTGAACAACTACCACAGACTTCACAATTATGAACATCTGCGCGCCCAGTGTTTTTCCCAGAATCATAATTTTCAAGTGCTTTCTTTAGAGATTCAATACCAAGTTGGGAACAATGAACTTTAACTTGAGGAACATCACCAAGCTTAACCATAACATCATTAAAAGTTAATGCTTTTGCTTCTGCAACTGTTTTTCCAATTAAAATTTCGCATAGTGCATCTGATGCGGAAATTGCAGCCACGCAACCATACGTTTGCACACTAGCATCAACAATTTTATCCTGTTCGATTTTTAGGAAGAGTTTCATAACATCTCCACATTTTACATTTCCAACTTGTCCAGTAACTGTTGCATCTTCCATATCATGCAAGTGCTTTGGATTTTGAAATCGTTCAAGTGTTTTTTTTGAGTACATAGTTTGCTACTTTCGCTAGTGGCGAAAATCCTCTTAATTTTTTAATTATTTTTGGAAGCTCTTCTAAAACATAATCAACATCTTCTTCTTTTGTGAATCGGCTAAGTGTTAAACGAAGACTTCCATTTGCTTCTTCATCGGTTAAACCAATTGCTTGAAGAACATAACTTGGCTCCAAGATTTTAGCTGAACATGCTGAACCGGTTGAACTTGAAATTCCTTTTTGATCTAAGTAACCACCAATTGCTTCACCTTCAACTTGAGCAAAAGAGAAATTTGTATTATTACATAATCTCTTATCCCCTTGCGGGCCATTCAATCTACTATCTGGAATTTCAAGAATTCCTTTGATTAATTTGTCTCGAAGTTTTGTCATGTGATCAACATGTTTTTTATCAGATGCAATTCTTGCAGCTTCTGCAAATCCAACAATACCGTGAATATTTTCAGTGCCGGCTCGCATATCATTTTCATGTGATCCGCCGTGTTGCCATTGTTCAATTTTTGTACCAGCTCGGATGTAAAGAACACCAGCACCTTTTGGCCCGTGAATTTTATGAGAATTCAAAGTAATTAAATCAAGATTTTGTTTATCAACATCTAACAAAGTTTTTGTAAAACTTTGACATGCATCAGTATGAAATAAAACTCCTTTTTCTTTGCAAATTTTTCCAAGAGTTTCAAGATCTTGAATTGTCCCAAGTTCATTATTTCCATGAATAATAGAAACAATAAGAGTTTTGTCTGTAATTGCTGCTTCAAGGGCTTCTGGTTTTACAAAACCTTCTTCATCAACATCTAAATAAGTTATTTTGAAATCTTGCTTCTCAAGCCATTCACAAGTTTTCATAATACATTTGTGTTCAACTTTTGTTGTGATTATATGATTGCCTTTATCTCGATTAGTAAATGCAACACTTTTGAGAGCAAAATTATTTGATTCAGTTCCGCCACTTGTAAAAACAATTTCTTTTGGTTTTGCTCCAATTAAACTAGCAATTTGTCGTCTTGCACTTTCAAGTGCTTCTTTAGCTTCAATACCAAGAGAATGAAGAGAACTTGCATTCCCAAATTTAGTATTAAAGTATGGAAGCATTTTTTCCACTACTTTTGGATCCACCATTGTGGATGCTCCTGAATCTAAGTAAACTTCTTTGCTCATTTTTTGCAACACCTCACAGTGCAATTTGCTTCAACATGTTTTTGCACAAGAGTAAGAAGAGGGAGAGTTGTTTTTTTGTTTAAAGAATAAACATGCTCTCTACCTTTTTGTTCTACACTAATAATATTACAGTCACACAGCTTGCGCAAATTATGAGATACTGCACTTTGTTCACCGCACTCACATCCACATAATTGTGTGACATTTTTAGGACCGTCTCGCAGGCACATTATAATACTTAGTTTTGCCTTATTGGCAAAGTTCTGAAAGAATGTTTCATATGAATTGCAATTCATATGAATAAGGATTCATTTGTTGTATATAAAGGTTGTGGAAAGTCAGAGAATAAAAATTTACAGTCCAATCCCCTTATACTTTACATCCGCACCTACAATTGATTTCGGATCTAAACAATTCCTACCATCAACAATTGCCTTAACCCCATTCTTTTTCAATTGCTCTCCATTAATTTTAAGAAACTCATCATGCGCTGTTGCTAAAATAATGTAATCAGATTTTTCAAGAAGTTCATCAAGTTTTGAAACAGTGCTTTGCTCAGGAACAAATGGATCAAAAATTTCAACACTTGCCTTTTTTTCTTCAAGAACTTTTTTCATTTTCAACCCTGGGCTTCCTCGAACATCATTAACATTTCCTTTGTAAGAAATTCCAAGAACACCAACTTTTGCATTTGAAATATCCTCAACAATATTTTCTAACAAAGAAACTGTATAACTTGGCATGTTTCGATTAATATCCCGGGCCATTTTCAAAAAAGTATGTTTGAAACCATTTTGCTCAGCTTTATCAATTAAATAATATGGATCAACTGGGATACAATGACCACCAACCCCACAACCAGGATAATGTGGCATGAAACCAAATGGTTTGGTGCTTGCGCCTTTTATTACTTCAAGTAAATCAATTCCAGCTTTATCAAAACTCATTGCAAGTTCATTAACGTAAGCAATGTTTATGTCGCGGAAAGTATTCTCAACAACTTTCACAGCTTCAGCTGATTTTAATGAAGATAAAACAGAAACTGGTGCATCAATAATAGAACTGTAAAACTCTCTTGCTTTTCGCGCACCAACAGGAGTTAATGCACCAACCACACGAGGAATATTTGAGAGAGTCCATTCTTTATTTCCAGGATCAATTCGCTCAGGACAATGAATCAAATAAAAATCAGAACCTGCTTTCAAACCAGATTCTTCAAGAATTGGTTTAACAACTTCTTCAGTTGTTCCAGGAAAGATTGTAGATTCAATAATAACAATAGAATCTTTTGACAAATTTTCAGAAACAAATTTGACAGCACTTTTTAATGGATCAAGATTAGGAGTTTTATCTTCATGAACTGGAGTTGGAACACAAACCAAAATAATTTCAGAATCTTTAATAATACTAGGATCTGAACTTACTTTTAATTCTGATTTTAATTTTTCAATCTTGTCAGGATCAATATCAAATCCAGAAACTTCATGACCTTTTTCAGAACATAATCGTGCTAGAGGTAAACCAACATAACCAAGACCTATAACACAAACCTTACTCATAGTGCCTCAACAGTTTTTCTTAAACCAGCTATTAAATCAACTTTAGGGAAATAATTCAAACCCTGTTTTGCTGCACTAATATGAGCTTTAGATTGTTTAATATCGCCATCACGCGCAGCTTCATATTTTGGAGTGACATTCTTCTCTAAAACTTTGTTAACATGTTTAACAAGAGTGTTAATATCTGTACTAATACCAGTTCCAATATTGTAAGTATTTCCACCAACACCAGGTTTGGTTGCAGCTAAAATATTTGCCTCAACAACATTAGAAACATAAACAAAATCACGAGTTTGGAAACCATCACCATAAATTACTGGTTTTCTTCGTGCTTTAACTATTTTCAAAAATTTTGGAATTACAGCAGCATATTCGGATTTAGGATTTTGTCGAGGTCCGAATACATTGAAATAACGTAAGCAAACTGTTTCAAGACCATATAGATCAGAATATAATCGAGAAAATGTTTCAGCAGAAAGTTTTGATGCAGCATATGGAGAAAGTGGTTTTACAATTGAATTCTCGGAAACTGCAGTTGGGCTTTCACCATAAACAGCACAAGAAGATGCAATAACAACACGATTGATACCAGTATCTTTAGCAGCTTTCAATACATTAATTGTACCAAGAACATTAATTTTAGCTGTGTTTACTGGATGCTTAATTGATTTTTGAACAGAAACTTCTGCAGCTTGATGTAACACATAATCATATCCTGCAAATTCTTTTTTCAAAAGAGCATAATTAGTAATGCTTCCTTTAACAAATTCAATGTCTTTTAAAACATTCTTTAAGTTTGAGCGACTCCCAGTGCTCAAATCGTCAATAACTTTAACAGTTTCGCCGCGCTTCACAAGCTCTTCAACAATGTTAGAGCCAATAAAACCAGCGCCCCCTGTAACTACATAGTTGGCCATTTTTATCAATAAATACTCAAATTCCAAATATAAAAAGTTTTGGAAAGAAAGAATAAAAAAAAATAACATTTATATACATCTACACCCTCCATATCAGATGCGCTTAGTTATAATCATATGAGGGGGAGATAGCGCATAGTATCATTATCAATTTAATGAGGTTGGAGTCTAATGCCAAAACAAGCACTTGTTGAAATAAAAGAAGCAGAACACAAGGCGGAAGCACTTGTGGAAAAAGCCCATAAAGAGGCTGAGAAGATCTTGGACAATGCATCCAAAGATGTTCAGAAAGAAAAAGAACTAATTTTGAAAAAAGCACAAGATGAAGCAGAAGAATTATTAGCTACAACTAAAGATAGTACTGAAAAAGAATCTTCACACTCACTTCAAAAAATAAAAAAAGATATTGAAAGTGATGAGAAAAAATCAGAAGCACATATTGAAAAAGCTGTTGAAACTGTGATAAAACACATATTACAAGAGAAGTAACTGTAAAATGTTTATACCAGCACGCATGCAAAAGTTCAAGTTCATCGCCTTGAACAAGTACAGAGACGATGTTATTAGGGCACTTCATGAAACTAGTGCAATGCAACTTGAAGATGCAAGCGAATTTCTTGAACATCCAGAGTGGAAAAGTTTTCTTGAAGGAACTGCACACACATCAGAAATAACAGAATTAGCACCACTTTTAATAAAATTAGACAGGATTAATGATATTCTTAAAAGTTCAGAAGAACAGAAAAGCGGAATGTTTGGAAGTGAAGCTATTGAAAAGAAAACAAAAGTCATAAACAATGATCCAAACGCAGTTATTAAAGAAAATAGTGAAATCATAAAAGAACTTGATATTAAAGTTGGAGCAATTAGTTCAAAAATTGAAAGCTTAGAAAACGATATCCAGCAACACAAAAATTTAAAAAATATAAAAGAACTGTTAGAAAAAATAAATGTTGATTATCACAACGTTGGTTATTCAAGTCGTGTTTATACTTTTGCTGGAAAAATTCAAAATGAAAAAAAGGAAGAATTTGTAAAAGATGTTACACACGAAACACCTGACGCTCATATAATTATTGAAGAATTAGATCAAGAAACAAGTATTGCTACAATAACTGTAATGCTTGATGATAAAGATAAAACAAATCTTGTTCTAAGAACTTATGGCTTTGAAGAATTTGATATTCCTTCTGTTAAAGAAACAAAAACAAGTATTGAAGATAAAATAAAAGAATTAGAAGAGGATATTAAAAATAAAAAAGAGAAACTGAAAAAACTCAACACTAAATGGAGTTTAAATCTTAGCACAATACGAGAACAACTTGTTATTGAGAAAGAACGAATAGATGCTCTGGGAAAAATGGCAGGAACTAAAAAAACATTCATAATGCATGGATGGGTTCCAAAAAAAGATGCAAAAAAAATCACAGAATCTATTCAAAAATCCTCACATAATTGTTGCCATATAAAAATAGAAGAACCAACTGAAGACGATGATGTGCCAGTACTTTTGAAAAATAAATGGATTGCAAAGCCATTCGAAATGATGACAGAGATGTATTCTCTTCCAAAATATAATGAAATTGATCCAACAACACTTATAACACCACTTTTGATTCTTTACGCAGGGTTGATGCTTACTGATTTTGTTTATGGACTTCTTTTATTTATAGGAGGGGCTTTCCTACTAGTAAAACTTGGAAAACACAATGCAAGTATGAAAGAAGTTGGAACAATTGTTTCTGCAGTTGGTCTTTCAACAATGTTCTTTGGGGTTCTTACAGGAAGTTATCTGGGAGATCTTCCAAAATATATTTGGGGATTAGAACCTGCAAACCTTGCCCCATGGGTTGATCCATTAACAAACCCACTTGTTATTCTAAAAGTTTCATTATTTGTTGGAATTGCTCATTTGAATCTTGGACTTATTCTTGGAGCAATTAATAATTGGAAACAGGGAAAGAAACTTGAAATGTTACACGGACAGATAATTTGGTTCTCCCTACAAGCTGCAGCATTCATTCTTCTTGGTCCAATGCTAGGAATAGAATTAGCAGGTGGACTCAAATATGTAGCATACGTACTTGCAGGACTTTCATTAGTAATACTTATCAGATTTAAAGGAGTTATAGGATTATTCGATGTAACAGGATTCTTTGGAGATGTTATGTCTTTCACACGTCTTCTTGCTTTATGTCTTGCAACAGGTGGTATTGCAATGACAATGAATTTACTTGCAGGAATGGTCTCAGGAGTTCCATTCCTTGGAATACTTCTTGCAATAATCATATTTTCAGTAGGTCATGCATTCAGTTTTGCTATGAATGCACTCGGTGCTTTTGTTCACGGACTTCGTTTACAATATGTAGAATTCTTTAGTAAATTCTACAGTGGCGGTGGAAGAAAATATTCACCGTTTTCAGTAAGTCGAGATTATACTACAATAGAGGAAAAATAAAATGAGAAATCATGAATCAATTGAAAAGAAAACCCTAAAGGGGGGCAACTAAAATGGCAACTGCAGAAATTGCAATTGCTGCAATAGGAGCTGGAATTGCAGTCGGAGTAGCAGGACTAGCTAGTGGAATTGGAGCAGGTATCGCAGGAGCTGCTGGAGCTGGAGCTATTACAGAAGATCCAGAAAAATTCTCAACAGCACTTATTTTCCAAGCGCTTCCACAAACTCAGGGAATTTACGGCTTCCTTATTGCTATACTTATTTTAATGGGCACAGGAATTGTAGGAACTGCCACAGCCGATATTTCAATCGGTACTGCAATTGCATGTCTTGGAGCAGGTATTGCTGTTGGTTTCGCAGGACTTTCAGCTATTGGACAAGGAATAACTTCTGGATCTGCAATCGGCGCAGTTGCTGAAAATGATAAGATGATGGGAAAAGGAATGGTTTTCTCAGTATTACCAGAAACACAAGCAATTTATGGAATGCTTATTTCTGTTTTAATTTTACTTGGTGCAGGAATTATTGGAACAACATCTGCAAAACTCCCATTACCAATTGGACTCGCAGCACTTGGTGCTGGAATCGCAGTTGGTGTAGCAGGACTTTCAGGTCTTGGACAGGGAATCGCAGCAAGTTCAGCTATTGGAGCAGTTTCTGAAAAAGAAGACATGTTTGGAAAAGGAATGGTTTTCTCAGTACTTCCAGAAACACAGGCACTTTACGGATTCATTGTCGCAATCCTAATTCTTGTTTCAACAGGAATGATTGGAGGAACAATTGTAGGATCATTAAAAATGGGTGCAGGAATAGCAGCTGTTGGAGCAGGTCTTGCAGTTGGTGTAGCAGGATTATCAGCTATTGGACAAGGAATTGCAGCTGGAGCTGCAGTTAGTACAGTTGCTGAAGACGATAAGATGATGGGAAAAGGAATGGTTTTCTCAGTACTACCAGAAACACAAGCAATTTACGGAATGCTTATTGCTATTTTAATATTACTTGGTGCAGGAATACTTGGATCAGGTGGTGGTCAAGGAATAACAGAAACAATTGGACTAGCAGGTGTTGGTGCAGGTATCGCAGTCGGAGTAGCAGGACTATCAGCTATTGGACAAGGAATCGCAGCAGCAGCAGGTGTTGGAGCAGTTTCTGAAAAGCCTGAAGTGTTTGGTAAGAGTATGGTTTTCTCTGTACTCCCAGAAACACAAGCACTTTACGGATTCATTGTCGCAATTCTCGTACTTGCAGCAGTAGGTCTTGTTGGAGCTGGAAAAGCAGGATCACTAACAAGCGTAGCAGGATTAGCATCAATAGCAGCAGGATGTGCAGTAGGATTTGCTGGATTATCAGCTATTGGACAAGGAATAGTTGCTGGTGGAGCAATTGGAGCAACAGTGAAAAACAAAGAAGCAACTGGAAAAGGCCTTGTGCTTTCAGTTATTCCAGAAACATATGCTATCTTTGGTTTGCTTATAGCAATATTAATCATGTTAGGAGTTGGCCTATTCGGTTGAGGTGAATAAAATGGAAGGAATAACAAAAATTAATCAGAAAATAATGAAAGAAGCAATAACAGAAGCTAATAAAATTATTAGCGATGCAAAAGAGAAAACAACTGAGCTTAGAAAAACTGAAAAAGAAAAAATCAATGCTGAAAAATCTGTAATAAAAGAAACTGGAAAAAAGAATGCAGACCGAGAACAGCAAAGAATACTTTCTTCAACAAATCTTGAAGCACACAACATTCACCTCAGAAGCAGAGACAATACAATAACTTCAGCAATTGAAAAAGCTGAAACACAATTGGATAGAATGGCAAAACAAGGAACAGGCAGATATAAAACCGCGCTAAAAATTCTAGCAAAAGAAGGTATAGATGCAATAGGAGAAAACAGCAAACTATGTTTTAATCAAGAAAATGAAGCGTATGGAAAAGAATTAGCACAAGAACTTAAATCAAAACTTGGGAAAACAGTAGAAATTGCAGGCGGAGTTATAATTGAAAGTGCAGATGGAAATTTGAAAATTGATAATAGTATTGAGAGAATCATGGAAAGAGATTCTGAAAAAATAAGGGGGGACGTAGCAGCAATTCTGTTCAAAAATAAATAATGAACTTTTCACTGGAGACATTAGTCTTATCCGCACCGGTTGTGGCAATCATTGTCGCTATAGCTGTTGCAGGATTCTTAGTGCTAATACTTCCAGTTATTATGAATATTGTAGACCTTGCTCCATACATGTATACAAATGCAAAAATACGTGCAATGGAAGCTGGCCTTCTAAAAAAACAAAAAATTGAAGAATTAAAAAATAGCAAAACACAAATCGATTGCATTAGCACTCTTGAAAACACAGATTATGGTCCTTATTTAACAAAGATGGAAAATCCAAATTCAGAAGAAGATCTTGAAAAAGCACTTAATCAACACACCGCTGAAATTTATGGAAAAGTTACAAGAACTGTACCAGGAGAAATGAAGGATGTAATAAAAGATCTTCTGAAGATTTACGATGCTAAAAATATAAAAATGGTATTCAGATCCATACAAAATGGAACTCCAATAGAAAAACGTGCTGAATTAATACATCAAATTGGAACATTAAAAGAACATGTTTTGAAAACATTAGTTGAATCAAAAACAATTGAAGAAGCAACTTCTGAATTAGAAACAACAGAGTATGGAAAAATCGTATCCGCAGCTATGCCAAAAGTTCAGGAACAAAAGAATTTAATTCCTTTAGAAATGGCAATTGACAAATATGTTTATGAAAAAGCTCATAAAAAAATAGCAATTTCAAAAGACAAGAACATGGTTGCAGTAACAATTATGTTTGGAACAAAAATAGATATTCTCAATTTGAAAACAATGCTCAGACTTAGAAGCAGTGGAGGAAAAATTGACAACATAGACAACTTCCTTATTGATGCTTCTTATGGATTTACACAAGAAAAACTTAAAGCAATTGCAAAAGCAGAAACAGTCGACGAAATTTTATCACAACTTGAGGGAACACCTTACTCAGACGTTTTATCAGAAGTTTCAACAAGCTTCAAAGAAACAGGATCTCTTTATCAAATAGAAAAAGCAATTGATGAATATTATGAGAAAACTGTCAAACAATTATCAATAAAATATGGATTAGGAATTGGACCTGCTTTGAATATGATTACAGGAAAAGAAAGAGATGCAAAGAAAATCAGAATTGCTGCAAATTTCAGTACCAATAAAATAGATCCAGAAACTGGAGGTGTTTCAGCATGAACATTTGTGTGATAGGCGATAAAGATATGACAACTGGTTTCAGACTTGCTGGAGTTACAGCAGTTGCTCGTGTTGATAAAATCAATGATACTCCTCAAGTTTTGGAAGAACTACTTCAGAAAGAATATGACATTATTATAATTTCAGAGAATCATGCAAGTTATGCAGATGAACAGATTCGAAAACTCAGAAGCAAACCGCACCCAGTGGTGATAGAAGTCCCTGATAAAACAGGCACTACAGGACATGCAAAAAAAGAAATCCAAGAAATGATACGCAAGGCGGTTGGCATTGATATTACTTCAAAGAAAACGGAGGAACAGTAAAGTGATAAAAGGAAAGATTACACGAATAGCGGGACCAGTCATTGTTGCAGACAACATGAAAGGTTCTAAGATGTACGACGTTGTCAAAGTCGGAGAAGAAGGCCTTCTAGGAGAGGTCATTCAGCTCAATGGTGACACAGCCACAATTCAGGTTTATGAGGAGACTGCAGGAATCGGACCAGGGCAACCTGTAGAAAACACAGGCATGCCTCTCTCTGTCGAACTTGGACCAGGTTTAATGGGAACTACCTATGATGGGATAGCCAGACCTTTAGAGAATATCAAAAAGAAAGCTGGTACTTTCATCACACGTGGTATTGACGTTCCAACTCTTGATACAAAAAAGACTTGGGATTTTAAACCAGTAGCTAAGAAAGGTGCAAAAGTAGTTGGTGGAGACGTTCTTGGTATTGTCAAAGAATCTGAAGTTGTTGAACACAAAGTTATGGTACCTCCAAAAATGAAAGGAGAAATTACTTCAATTGTTAGCGAAGGAAAATACACAGTTCATACAACTATTGCTGAGATTGGTGGAAAAGCAGTTCAGATGGCACAGAAATGGCCAGTTCGTATTCCAAGACCATATACTGAAAAATTCAAACCAACAATCCCATTGATTACTGGACAAAGAATTGTTGACACTTTCTTCCCAGTTGCTAAAGGCGGAGCAAGTTCAATCCCAGGACCTTTCGGTGCTGGAAAAACTGTCATGCAGCAACAACTTGCAAAGTGGTCTGATGCAGATATTATTATCTACATTGGATGTGGTGAGCGTGGAAATGAAATGACTGATGTATTAAAAGAATTCCCACACTTGAAAGATCCAAGAACTGGAAAAGCACTTCTTGAAAGAACTGTACTTATTGCAAACACTTCAAACATGCCTGTAGCAGCTCGTGAAGCTTCAATTTACACAGGTATTACAATTGCTGAGTATTACCGAGACATGGGTTACAATGTTGCGCTCATGGCTGACTCAACATCCCGTTGGGCAGAAGCTATGAGAGAAATCAGTTCACGTCTTGAAGAGATGCCTGGTGAGGAAGGTTATCCAGCCTACCTCGCACCAAGAATTGCTCAATTCTATGAACGTGCTGGTGTTGTTCAAACACTTGGTACAGAAGAAAAGAAAGGCTCAGTTTCTGTTATTGGAGCTGTCAGTCCTCCTGGAGGGGATTTCTCAGAACCAGTTACACAAAATACACTACGTATTTGTAAAGTTTTCTGGGCGCTTGATGCAGATCTTGCAAACAAACGTCACTTCCCAAGTATCAACTGGCTTACATCATATTCCTTGTATAATGACAATGTAGCTAGCTGGTGGAATAAAGAAGTTGGAAACTGGCTCGAAGCAAAAACAGAAGCAATGACTATTTTGCAAAGAGAAGCTGAACTTCAAGAAATTGTCAGACTGGTTGGACCAGATGCATTACCAGAAAAAGACAAACTTCTTCTTGAAACCGCAAGATCCTTGAGAGAGGATTTCTTGCAGCAAAATGCGTATGATGAGGTTGATACCTACACTTCACCAAAGAAACAATTTGATTTACTTGAACTTATTCTTTGGAAACATCATAAAGCACAGGAAGCAGTAGAAGCAGGAATTGCTAATACAGGTATTTCAAAAATCCCTGTTATTGAAGCTATTGCAGCTGTTAAATATCTTGAAGAATCAAAAGTTAGCGCAAAAATCAGAGACATCAAACACAAGTTTGAAGAAGGTATTAACAACTTGATGACGCGTGAAAAAATTGTAACGGGGGTGCAAGAATAATGACAGACAAAAACAAAGAATATACTACAGTAAAAGAAGTTAGTGGACCTTTAATTGTTGTTGAAGGCGTTGAAGGAGTAACTTACAATGAACTTGTTGAAATTAAATCACCTGAAAAGGAAAAGCGTTTTGGACAGGTTCTTGAAGTTGCAGGTTCAACTGCAATTGTTCAGGTTTTTGAAGGAACACGAAGTCTTGACACTGACAAAACAAGCACTCGATTCACTGGAAAAGGAGTTATGCTCCCAGTAGCTGAAGACATGCTTGGTCGTGTGTTCAACTCTCGAGGAGAACCACTAGACAATGGCCCAAAACTTGTTGCTGAGAAATTCATTGACATTAACGGTGCGCCAATTAATCCAACATCTCGAGAATACCCAGAGGATTTCATTCAAACTGGTGTTTCAACAATTGATGGAATGAACACATTGGTTCGAGGACAGAAACTTCCTATTTTCTCAGGATCTGGTTTGCCGCACAACGAGCTTGCTGCTCAGATTGCGCGACAAGCAAAAGTTCTTGGATCAAAGGAAAACTTCGCTGTTATTTTCGCAGCTATGGGAATTACTTTCGAAGAAGCAGCATTTTTCAAAGAGGATTTTGAGAAATCAGGAGCTCTTGAAAATGTAGTTATGTTTGTCAACTTGGCAAACGATCCAACAATTGAACGTATTATTACTCCAAGAGCGGCACTTACAGCAGCTGAGTATCTTGCGTTTGAAAAAGGAATGCATGTTCTTGTTATTCTAACTGACATGACAAACTATTGTGAAGCTCTTCGTGAAATTTCAGCAGCTCGGGAAGAAGTTCCAGGAAGACGTGGTTATCCAGGATACATGTACACTGATTTGGCATGTTTGTATGAACGTGCTGGAAAAATTGAGGGACAAAAAGGTTCAATCACTCAGCTCCCAATTCTTTCCATGCCTCAGGATGATATAACACACCCAATTCCTGATTTAACTGGATACATTACAGAGGGACAGATTGTTCTTTCAAGAGAATTGCATAAGAAAGGCGTATTCCCACCTGTTGATGTACTTCCTTGTTTGTCTCGTTTGATGAACAAGGGTATTGGACCAGGCAAAACAAGAGAGGATCATTCTAGTGTTTCAAACCAGGCTTATTCTGCATATGCAGAAGGAAGAAGTTTGCAGGATCTTGTTGCTGTTATTGGAGAAGAAGCACTTTCAGAACGTGATAAATCTTTCTTGAAATTCGCTCAAGAGTTTGAAAAGAGATTCGTTACTCAAGGTAAAGATGAGAACAGGACAATTGAACAAACACTCGACTTGTGTTGGGACATGTTTAACATCTTACCAAGAGAAGAATTGAAACGTCTCAAACCAGAACACATTGAGAAATATTTGAAACCGGAGTAAAATAATAAATGGCAGACCTCATTGCGGGGATAAACCCGACAAGAATGGAGCTGATACAGCTCAAGAAAAAGACGAAGCTAGCGGAGAAAGGATACAAGCTTCTGAAAGAAAAGCGAGATGCGCTTATCATGAAATTTCTTGATATTATTAAAAAAGGTGCTACGCTCCGTGATGATGCTGAAAAATATTTCAAAAATGCTTACGGCGATCTTGTTAAAGCAAAATCAATAATGGGACCAATGGAAGTTACAAGCGCAGCAATGGCTGTTCGTGAAATTGCAAATGCTGAATTCCAAACAAGAAACATTATTGGGATTAAGGTTCCGGAAATCAAATTAGATGAAGAAGATAGAAATCTTTCAAACCGAGGATACAGCCCAATAACAACTTCAGCTAGTTTGGATGAAGCAGCTGGCAAATTTGAAAACGCACTCAAGTTAGTTGTGCAAATGGCAGAAATTGAAAAAACAATTGAACTTCTTGCAAGTGAAGTTGAAAAAACAAAACGCCGTGTTAATGCTCTTGAATATATTGTGATTCCGCGAATGAAAAATACTAGCAAATTCATTAGAATGCGTTTAGATGAAATGGAACGAGAAGACTTTTCACGATTAAAGAAAATCAAGGGAAAATTGGCAAAGAAAAAAGAGGTATCATTAAATGACAACAATTGATAAATTTTGGCAGGATTTTAAAAGTAAAAGACAAGCTGTGGGTATTAAACAAGACCATGGCAAGGTCGAACATCTAATAGCAGATGAAGATCATATCATTAAGAAAGGGATATGCCAATCCATAAAAGTGAAAAACATACACATCCCTGCAAACCATATGGTTTTTACATCCCTATATAGGATGAACAAAAATGGAAATGTATCTGGAGTAAGTGAAACAGAACCAAAACCATTAGACATGGACCGGAAGATAGAATACGCTCGATTCACATCTATTATAGATGGAAACGTATCCAAAGGCGACTTCCTTGGTTTTGTGGTATTACTACCACTTGAAAGAACAATATTGAATGAGTAGAAATTCCTGGTTAAAACGCATAATGAAAGACCCGAAGAAGCGGGAGAAAGTTTTTTTATTTATGACATTCGCTCCTATAGTTGTTAGTATTTTAGTTGTGATTGGGTTTATCTTTTTTCTTCTAAAGCTAATTGGGGTTTTCTGAAAAACCTTATAAGCCATTACACTTTATACCGACCATGAACACAGGTGACCTTGTCAAAATCAAAACGAAAACGCGTGAGTACCAAGGAATTTTGCTACCGCGTACAGGACTTGCAGATGATACACACTTAGTTCTGAAACTGGATAATGGATATAACATCGGACTTCCAAAAGACAGTATTGTTTCTTCTCAAATTATTACAAAAGCTGGGGCACGTCCAAAAAAGAAAACAACAAAATTTGACAAAACAAAATCACAAATTTCTATTGTATCAACAGGAGGAACAATCACTTCTACAGTTGATTACAAAACAGGTGGAGTTTTTCCAACGGAATCTCCAGAAGAATTACTTTCAAAAATACCAGAACTTGCCGAACATGTTAGTATTAAGAATATGGTAAGTCCTTTTCAGATGCTAAGCGAGGACATGACAATAACAGAATGGGGAAAGATTGCTGAATCTGTTGCAAAGGAATTAAATTCAGGAGCAGAAGGAGTTATTGTAACCCATGGAACCGATACTCTGCATTACACCTCTGCTGCTTTAGCATTCATGCTTCGCAACTTAAACAAGCCAGTTGCTGTTGTTGGTGCACAGCGTTCTACAGATAGAGGTTCATTTGATGGTGCTCAGAATTTAATGTGTGCTGCACAATATTGTATTTCAGATATTGCTGAAGTTGCAATTGTAATGCATGGAACAAGTAATGATGATCATTGTATTGCAAACCGCGGAACTAAAGTAAGAAAAATGCACACATCAAGACGAGATGCTTTCAGACCAATTAATGATTCTCCACTTGCACAAATATTCCCAGATGGAAATATCATAATTGGTAATACAGACCATAAAACAAGAAGCACGGGAAAAGTAGAACTTGATAATAAATTCGAACGAGCAGTAGGACTTATGTATTCTTATCCAAGTTCAAAACCAGAAAGACTTGACTTCCTTCTTGAGAAAGGTTTCAAAGGAGTAATACTTGCTGGAACTGGATTTGGACATATTGCAACACAACCTACTGATGAAAAATATAATTGGCTCCCAGTTATAAAAAAAGCAATAAAGAAAGGAGTTTTCATTGGAATAACAAGCCAAGCATTTTATGGAACTACAGATCCTTATGTTTACTCAGCAGGAAGATTATTAAAAGACGCTGGATGCGTATTCCTAAAAGATATGCTTCCTGAAACTGCTTATGTAAAACTCAGCTGGGTTCTTGCTCATAAAAATTGGGATGTAAAAGAAAAGATGTTAGAAAATATTGCAGGGGAATTTAATGAGCGAATTGATCCTAAAGCGTTTTTGAACTGAAAAAGGTTTAAATATGAAGAATACTATATCTAAATTATTATAGTAAACGTTAAATTTGATCTTTATCCTGGACTGGGAACAGACAGGGAAATTATAGATAAAATAAAAGAAATAAAAAGAACAAATCGGGCCTTTAATGGAATTAAAGTAATGTCTATAAAAATAACTACTAAGAAAATAAAAGTAAATAAGGTAGATACGAAGATGAAATCAGTAGAAATGAAGATTGGTTGGAGAGTAAAAGGAACAAATGTTGAAACCGTTGTAAAAAGTTTTAAAACAGTCCTTGATCAGCACGGCATTACACAAATGTGATATTTTTGAACTTTTGCTAAATTAAGTTATAACAGGAAAACATTAAAAACCTACACATTAAACACACTTCTAATGGATTATAAGAAACTGGGACTAAAAGCAGGACTGGAAATACACCAGCAATTAGATACTAAAAAACTTTTTTGTAATTGTCCATCAATGCTTAAAGATGGAACTCCAAATTTTAAAATAAACAGAAGCTTGCGTCCTGTAGCTGGAGAAACTGGAGTTATTGATCCAGCAGCGCTTCAAGCATTTCTTCGCGGACATTCTTATGTTTATCATGGTTGGACAGATTGCAATTGCATGATTGAAACAGATGAGCAACCACCGAATCAAATAAATCAAGAAGCACTTGAAATTTCTCACTTAGTTTGTTTAATGTTGAATTGTGATATTCTTGATGAAACCTTTATCATGCGAAAAACTGTTATTGATGGTTCAAATGTTTCAGGATTCCAGCGAACCTCTTTGCTTGCAGATAATGGAGAACTTGATATTCAAGGAACCAACTGCAAAATTCTAAGTGTTTGTATTGAAGAAGATGCTGCGCGAAAAATTG
The DNA here is from genome assembly GCA_964567575.1 of Candidatus Undinarchaeota archaeon. Lineage (GTDB taxonomy): Archaea > Undinarchaeota > Undinarchaeia > Undinarchaeales > UBA543 > UBA543. The sequence goes on along the minus strand of CAZMMZ010000002.1, from coordinate 52,667 downwards.
GCGAGGAAGAAGGCAAAACAATTTACAACTTAGATCGTTTAGGGATTCCACTTGTTGAAATCGCCACCGATCCTTGCATTCACACTCCTGAAGAAGCAAAAAAAGTTGCTCGCGCACTTGGAGATATTCTACGAGCTACAAGAAAAGTAAAACGTGGTATTGGAACAATCCGACAGGATTTGAATATTTCAATTAAAGAAGGGGCACGTGTTGAATTGAAAGGTGTGCAGGATCTGAACATGCTCGGCAAGCAAGTTGAAAATGAAGTTTTACGACAAGTAAAACTTCTTGAAATTCGGGATGAATTAAAGAAAAGAAAAGTAACAAAAGTAAATGAGAAACCAAAAGATGTAACAGATCTTCTTAAAAAAAGTAAATCAAAAGTTATCAAACGCGCTCATGAGAAAAAAGGGCAAATAATGGCTATCAAGCTTCCAGGATTTTCCGGATTACTGGGAAAAGACGTTCAGCCAGGACGTCGACTTGGTTCTGAGATATCAGATTATGCAAAATCGCTAGGGGCAAAAGGATTATTCCACAGTGATGAACTTCCAAATTATGGAATTACAGAAGAGGAAGTTAAAAATTTAAAATCAACATTAAAATGCAAAGAAAAAGATGCATTCATTCTTATTGCAGAAACAAAAGAACGCTGTGAGAAATGTATTAATGCAGCTTTGAACCGAGTTAATATGACATTTGATGGTGTTCCTGAAGAAACGAGAAAAGCGCAATTAGATGGAACCTCAACTTATTTACGACCGCTTCCTGGGAAATCAAGAATGTATCCAGAAACTGATTTGCCACCAATACAAGCTACAAAAAAATATCTTTCTGAATTAAATAAAAAACTTCCTGAATTGCCTTGGAAACAAATTGAGAACCTAAGTAAAAAACACAAGATGTCTCATGAATTAGCAGAAACAATTTATCGTTCAAAATTCTTTGATTTGTTTAATGAACTTGTAAATACAAAAGCAGATCCAACTTTAATTGCAACAACTTTAACAGCGACTTTGAAAAACATTGGAAAAGAAAATGAAATTGAACTTTCTGAAGAACATTTGCGCACATTATTCAACGCACTTGTTTCTGGAAAATTCAGTAAAGAAGCAATTCCACAAATTCTGGAAGCTTGGTTCAAGAAACCTGAATTAAAACTTGAAGAAATTATAAAGAAAGCGGGTGCTGGAAGTATTAAATCAAATGCTCTTGAAAAAGTTATTAGTGATATTATTAAGAAACATCAGAAATTAATTAAGGAAAAGGGTGAGCGAGCGATACAACCGCTAATGGGATTAGTTATGAAAGAAGTTCGTGGTAAAGCTGATGGTAAACAAGTTATGGAATTATTACGGAAAGAAGTTTTGAAATAACTAATTTGCACATTTCAAAGCAATGTCTGGACCAAAAACACCAAGCACTTCATTGTAATATTTCTCATGAATACAATCTTTATTCTGCTTGCACTTGTAAACAGAATAAAAGTCTTCTGAAGTTGCATCCATTTCAAACCATTCGCCATTGATGTTTGCAACAACCCAAGCATGCTGATAAGAAAGTTCGTTTTCTCCACCATAAACAACATACGCTTCAATTCCTGCTTCTTCTAAAAGAGAAACAAGAACAATTGATTTGTCTGTGCAATCTCCATCCATTGTTTCAAGAACTTCAGTTGGAGTTCTCCAATCATTTGAATAAGTAACATAAAGGATATCAAGCGATGTATATTCGAAAAGCTTGTAAGCTTTGTCAAGATCTGTAGTTACATCAGCTGTTAGATAATTTGAAAGTTCTGCAATATCTGGAGTTAATTCAAAAGAATTCATTCTCGGTGAAGATGAAAAATATTCAGGATTACATGCACCTGCTTTTGTATCAAAAAAACCGTACTCATATGAATCCCATTCAGATTCTACAGTTTCAAATGTAACAAAACCTGTTGGTGATTCAGATTCAAAACCATCAGCTAATATCGAGTCTGACAAAAAGAACAGAGTCAGAGGTATAACTATCATCAAAACAATGATTATTAGATTTTGTTTCTTCATAGCTTCACTTCAACAGAAACGTGAATAAACCAGTATTTAAGCTTTACTGACATATGTCAGTACTACAATTTGAACAAATTTCGTGCATTCTCAGTTGTTACTCTTGCAACTTCGGATTTATCCAATTGTTTAATTTTTGCAATTTCCTCAAGAGAAATAACAATGTTTTTAGGTGTGTTTTTCTTTCCTTTCTCAGGACCAAGAGCAGGCGCATCACTTTCAAGTAGTATATTCTCAATTGGAAGCTTCTCAACAAGTTTTCTTTTTTGTTCAGAATGAGTTACACTAGGTGGAATTGAAAAGAAAAATCCTGCATCAACTCCTGCTTGCGCGCTTTTTGTAGAACCATCGAATGCATGCATGCAAACACGCGTTGCATTATTTGCAATTAACAAATCAATTGCATATTTCCCAGCAGAACGAGAATGAATAACAAGCGGCTTATCTAATTCAACTGCAAGTTCAATAAAATCAACAAATATTTTCTTTTGCTTTTCGCGATCAGCATGTTCTTTAATGTACCAGTAATCTAAACCAACTTCTCCGATTGCAACAAACTTATCTGCATTTGCACGAATATAAGATAGAACAAGTTTTGCATCTAATGCTTTGATATTCTTAGGACTGAACCCTGCGCAGGATTTCACACCTGCAAATTTCTCTGAAATATCCAAAGACTTTTCATTTTCTTTTAAAGTTTCTCCAGAATCAAGAATCATTAATAAACCGCTATCAAGCGAGTGTTGCACTACACCCTCTCTATCATTGTCAAATTGTCTTGCAGAGATGTGTGAATGTACATCAATTAATTCCATTACTCTGAAAACTCCACAGTATCTAAAATTCCATCTGAATCCGCATCAAAACCTTCAACAACACTAGCTTTTGCTTTTTTATTATATTTATTTCCCTTAACAAATTTGTCAAAGCCTTTTATTAGAGCAAGAACCGCAGCTTTTGTCCCAGAATATCGAATTCCAGCAATTATAAGCAATCGTTTTCCTTTTGCAAACGGATTCTCGGCTTCAACAATCATTCCGCATTCATCAGCTGTGTATTTCTTTTTTGAATACCTTGAATAAATGTACCATTTCTTATCTTTTACAAAACGTATTGGCAATTTACTGTTCACTCTTTCCAAAATTTTGTTAACAGCAGGTCCACCCAGCAAAATTAAATTTTCTTTTAGGTCTTCTGCCTTCATTTCAGTATCCATTCGAACTTTTGAATCTGGTAAATGTGTTAAGAAAGTTCCTAAGAAAAGCGCAAGATCAACTCCGTAATAACCATCTCTTGATTGCGAGCGTTCTGGCCCGTGCGAAAACGGGCTACCGATAACGATTGTAGAGTGAAGCTCACCATTTGAAACAAATGGTTGCAAATCTATAGTATCTTCAGCAATTTTTTTAGCATCTTGGAAATCTTGATAACGCATTACAAAGGCTGAATCACAAAGAGCATAGTATTTTGCAGTTGCACCTTGTCGAGTTTCCTCGCGAATAACTTTAATGATGCCAGCTTTTTCCAAATTACGAATATGATAATACACTTTTTGCTCATGCATTTTCAAATTCTTTGCAATCTCCTTTGGATAACTCTCCCCCTTTGAAAGAATTTTTAATACCTGTTGGGCCAAGTCAGAGCTAAGACTCTTAATTTGGGCGCCGCCTATCTCTTTTGCAGAAACAGATTTTACTTTTTTTCCTTCTCTAATTACAATTTGCATAGTATACCACTAAAAATAAGTTTAAAGTAGTAGTATAAATATTTTAGTAAAGATTATATACGTTATACTGGAACTTGAATAATATGTGTGGCATATTTGGAATAGTTTCAGAAGAAGAGAAGCAACTTGGCTCAATGCTTGTTGAGGGAGGAAAAAGACTTTCTTATCGAGGTTATGATTCAGTTGGGGCTGCTACAATTTCTGGAGAAACTATTGATCTTAGAAAAGATATTGGAAAAGTTGAAGAAGTTGATGATAAGCTAAATCTTTCTGAATTAACAGGCAAGCGAGGCATAATTCAATTGCGATGGGCTACTTTTGGAGCTCCTGCACAAGTAAATGCGCAACCATTTATGGATTGCAAAAAAGAAATTGTTGGTGCAGAGAATGGAAACGTTGTAAATACAATACAATTACAAGAACTTCTTGAAAAAGAAGGACACACAATTGAAAGTACAAATGACGGGGAAGTTTGTGTGCATGTTGTTGCAAAATATATGAGACAAGGAAATGATATGCTGAAAAGCATACAACTTGCTTACAAAGAATTCAAAGGAGATTATGCACTTATTTTTTTGAACAAAACTGAGAACAAACTTTATGCAATTAAGAAAGGATCCGGACTTGTTGTTGCAGTTACTGAAAAAGAATCATACTGCTCTTCAGATGTTCCATCAATATTACCACTTACAAATAAAATAATCCATATGGAAGATGGAGACATTGCAGTTATTGAACCAGGAAAAGCAGAATTTTACAGAGTAGAGGATGGATCAAAAGTTGAGCGAGAAACTGTTGAGCATACAGAAAGTATGGAATCTGCGCAGAAAGGAGGATATGAACATTTTATGTTAAAAGAAATCCACGAGCAACCAAATGCAGCTCGGGATTTAATTGATTTACTTAATGATTCAAAATTTGTTGAACCATTTGTTGAAGAAATAAAAAATGCAAGAGAACTTTATTTTGTTGGATGTGGAACAAGTCATCACGCTTGTATTTTAGGATCATATTATTTTAATAAAATCGCAAAGCGTCGTGCTATCCCATCATTGCCTCAGCAATTCACTGAAGAATACGGAAACACATTAACACCTGAAGATGTAATTGTTTTTGTAAGTCAGAGCGGAGAAACAAAAGATGTCCTAGATGCTTTGAAATTTGCAAAGGAAAAAGGATGCAAAGTTTTAGGAATGATGAATGTTCTTGGATCAACTTTAATGAACATCGCAGATGTTTATTTACCAATTGCATGTGGATATGAAATTTCAGTTCCTGCAACAAAAACTTTTTTGAATCAAGCAATAATGTTCCTTTATCTTGCAATGCGCGAAGGTGGAAAAGACACTGCAGGGCTTTCAGAACTTCCTGACCTTATTCAAAAAACAATTGATGAAACAGATGAGCAATGCAAAGAATTAGCAGGGCATATCAAAGGTTGGAAAGAACTTTATTATCTTGGGTATGGAATCACACACCCAATTGCAAAAGAAGGTGCACTCAAACTCAAGGAAATCACATACATGCACTGCGAAGGAATTTTCAGTTCGGAATTCAAACACGGCCCACTTAGTGCAGTTGAGAAAGATTATCCAGTTGCATTCATTACTGCACCAGATAATGTTGACATGATGATTAGCCACATTAATGAAGTTGCATGCAGGCACGGGAAAGTATTACTGATTGCAGAAGATAATGATGTTCTGCAGAAGTATGCAGAAAGCTATGTAAAAATTCCAAAAACCTCACAAACAATATTTCCTATTTTAGCAACTGTTTCAGCGCAATTGGTTTCTTATTATGCAAGCAAGAATCTTGATTTGAATCCTGATTTTCCAAGAAACTTAAGCAAGACTTTGACTGTTGATTAGGAAATTATTTGAACAAGAACACCATACAGAATAGCAATGACAACAACAGAACAATGCAAACAACTTGTAGATATTGAACTAGAAAAACTTCTACCAAAAAAAGATCCTTCTGAGTTTTACAATTCAATGAATGAACAAGTTTTAACAGGAGGAAAAAGAATACGTCCTATTTTTTGTTTACTTGTGTGCGAAGCACTAGGAGGAAATGTAGAAACCGCAGTTCCAGTAGCAGCAGCAGTTGAACTTATACAAGCAATGAGTTTAGTACACGACGATATAATGGATCAAGATGAATTACGAAGAGGCAAACCAACGTTATGGAAAACTCAAGGTGAAGCACTTGCAATAGATGTTGGAGATGGAATTTTTGCAAAGAGTATAGAAGCACTTTTAAGATATACTGGAGAAAATTACCAAGAAGTTTTTAAAGTTTTTTCAAATGGAATTATAAATATGTGTGAAGGGCAAGCGTGGGATGTATTATTTGAGAAAAAAGATTCGCTAACAATTGAAGATTATAATCAAATGTCAATACTAAAAACTGGAGTGCATATTGCAACATCTTTGAAACTAGGAGCAATGATAGCTAATGCAGATAAACAAACTCAAGAAAAGATTTATTCTGCAGGAATAAAACTAGGATTAGCATATCAGATTTGGGATGATTATATTGACTTTGCATCAAACAAAACCGGAAAGACTCGCGGCTCTGACATAAAGAAAGGGAAAAAGACAAGTATTGTTTGCCATGCACTGCAACATTTAGAAGAAACTGATAAAGCAGAACTTGTGAAAATTTTAGAAACATCTGTAGAAGAAACAACAGAGGAAATGATAAACAATGCAATTCAACTTTTAGATAAAACCGGATCAATTGAATTTGCAAAAACAGAAGCTACAAGATTAATAGAAGAATCAAAAAAAGAATTAGATATACTTCCAGACTCAGAAGCCAAAAACGAAATTCTAAAGATTGTGGGTTTTATTGTTACTAGAGAAAGTTAATGGTGAAGAATAGTTTTGTTTAATATTTACTGAAAATCCAAAAAAGCTTAACATTAATGGAACAAGTGCTTCGCTTTTTATTCGATTTGTTTTCAATCCGCATTTTGATAAACCTTCTTTGCAAACTAATAAACGATTTTCAATTTCTGTAAGAATTTTTTCATTTTCAGTTTTATTTCGAGAAATTCGCCCACCACGAATAATAACATAAAACAATTTGTTTTTTACTGAATTATTTTTCAAGTAATCCTCAATAAACTCTACATAGCTCTCAAACAGCTTTTGCATCTTACTTCGCTTGCTATTGATTTTTCTTTGAATTTCGGTACGAAGGTGTTTAAGATAATCATCAATATCTACATTAACTGTTTTCACAAGTAATTGAATTGGAAAATCAAGTGAATTCAAAAATTCCTGATAATTTTTTATTATAGCTTTTTGATCAGTTTCAGCTTTTGTTTCAAAATTAATTGGTATGACTTGCAAAATCCCAACAATACTATTATCATTTAGAATTATCAAATCGCATTCAACTTTTTTAACACCAATTATCTCTGAGATTTTTTTATCAAAAAATCCAAGCTGATTATTTGACTTGTAAAATTGAAAGATTTCAAAAAACTTTTTATCGAGTTTCAAAAATGCAAAGCTACCACCAATAGAAACACACATTACTGAAAAAATAATTTTCAATGCAAACGGAAGTCCTGTTTTGAAAAGTATTGCAATTGGTAAACAGGAAATGCTGAGATATGCTAATTGACGAGTTGTTAATCCAAAAATTATTTTCTCTTCATATTTCAAGGATTGTGGAATTTCATAAGCCATTATTTTTTAATTCGAACCTCCTTAACTTTTTGAACAACTGTTTGCACTATTGTATTTGCTCCTGATTTTGAAATTAGGAAAGCTGCGATAAGCAAAAAGACATTCATGAAACCAACTAACCAATAGGATCCAATTACAATATATTCTGCACTTGTACTTAGAGTGATTGCAATTTCAGCACATTGAAAAATTAATGAATCAAGAACTGGAAGAAAAATAACTAATCCAAAAAACATCATCATACTCTGTCCAAAGTTTTTAATTTGATTTGAAGTTGAAAGAAAAATTAGAGCAAAAGTTACTGGAATCAGTAAAGCACCCAAAACAAGTAATATGCGCTGCATTGAAATGGTTATTGTTGAAAAAATAGAAGCTTTATTATAAATTGCTATCATTGTTTTACTTTGCAAAACTTTTGCAAACGCATTTGAAAAATTTGTTAACCCATTAACTGAAAAATTTTCTCCAACAAAATATAATGAAATGCTTTCAGAAATTTTTATTAGAAATCCATACATCAAAATTCCAATTGGTGTTGCTATGAGAAATGAAATGAAGCCAGAAACTGTTTCCTTTATCTGTGTTCTTTTTTCAGGTGTTCCCCATTTTGATAACAGCAATCTAATCCCGAAAATTAGTAACATTGGAGTTAAGAACATAAAAACAAGCGAAAGTGACATTTTATAAAACTCGAGTATTGTGTTGTTCATCATCACCACCCAAATGCCTCTGATGCTTTAGTTGATACAAGCTCAGTTGAAATTATTTTTGATGTTTCAAATGCGGATTCTATTGCAATTTCTCTTTTCTTTTCTTCAATAGTTTGAGGCTCTAATTTCTCAAGCTTAGTATTAATTACATTAGAAATGCAATTATGTAATTCTGCGAAATAGTTCCATAATCCTCCTGTTGCAACCGCACCACAAGATATTATTTTGGGAACATCTCTAATCGCTAACACATCTGTATCTATTCCAATAAGACTGAGAAGTTTCATTGCAACACTCAATCCTCCGCTAGTGTATACTTCAGCCAAGGGAGTATCCATTTTATCTCGCGTGAGTGCAATAATCTCACGCGCATCTCCTGTGAATTCAGAAATATTGAATATTTTTGTTTCTACCTTTTTTACAAGGTTATCTATTTCTGTTGCAGAATCCGCTTCCTCTTTTCCAGAAATTTTAATTTTTTCTTTTCCCTGACTTTTTGTTTCATCTTTTTCTTCAAGTTTTACAACTACCTTATCTGCAATTTCTTCTGCATCAGGACAATTGCAACCACCACCTCCACCACCAACAGAAACAACTGGCATTGCAACTGTTTCTGCACTATATACAATTGGTAATTGCAGAAGCACTAAAGCTAATACTATTACTACAAACTTTTTCAACTTCATTTTAACTTACAATAAATTGTGCAATCCAGGGCCCAGCGAAAATAATCACCATTCCAATAACACCCATTGTTAGGATTTGTTTTGCTTGATCTTTCTTTTCCGGACTCTCTCCAGAAACCATGAACATAATTCCACCGGCTGTTAAAACAAGAGCACCAATAGAACCTGCAATTAATTGAATAAGATCTACTACATTTCCAATAGTATCCTCTATTCCTTCAACTGCTTCTTTTTGATCTTTTTTAATTGCATGAACACTTCCGATTTGGACAAGCAAAAAAACACAAGCAAACACAATTGCAATTACAATTTTTTTATTCATCTTCTACTCCTTTGCAAAGAAATATCTTTGTTGCTTCAAGCCCAGGAATTTCTCTGAGCTTTGACAAAGTTTCTTTGTAAATAACATCTACATTTTTTGCAGAAAGTTTGGCGAGCAGGTCTTCCTTACCAAAGAGGAGAACGGCGTAATCTACGCCATTTATCTTCTGCACTTTTTCAAGAACCTCCTGCTCATTTTTTATATTGATTCTCGCGAAGAGAAACGCATTGTTTTCCATTACAAAAATAGTGCTCTCGCTGAAGGGTTTTAAAGTTTTTTTAACTCGAATGAGTTTATCCAGTAGTAAAAATGAGTGCGAGCAGGAGAGGAGGAGAATGGCAAACTATGCAAAACATAGAAAGAACCTACTCGCATTTTTTATCTCAGAACATTGGTAATGCAACTGAAAGAACTGAGAAAAATAGGAAAGTTATTAGCATAACTGCGCCAGCTATCATAAACAGCTTAAAATGTTTAATGAAAAAATACGCGAATACACCAATTGCAACTATTTTTGCAAGCCAAACAATTGAGAGAAGTTCAAGAATTTCTTTTACAAGTTCAGCTGTGCAAGTGTTTGCAGAATCTATTGTTTCTGTTCCGCAATTGGATTTGGATTTCTTTGCGTCATTGCCATAATATTCCATATCTTGTTCAGATGTGTACCATCCATCAATGAAATGGAATCTGGGAAGGAATTTTCCTTCAGATGATTCCTTATAATAATTATAGACGCTGGGAAATCCTGGCTCTTGACTTGAGAAAATTTTTTGAATATCCGCAAATTCAGTTGATGATTTTTTATTTTGAAAATCTACGAAAACTACAATGAAATCCTCATTTGCAGTGGATTCTTGAGAATCTATAACTGGAAAAGAATGAGACGTGGTTTGTAGGAGGGGGAACGCCCAAACCACGCTCACGTAAAGGAAAAAAACAGCGCAAAAGAGAGAAGAAATAGAAGTACACAAGTAGCTAAATTCTCTTTGAAAAAGAGATGACAAAGTACTATATTATACTAAAAAACTTTTTCTAAGAACCATTCAGGTTTAAATGGCTCCATATCGCCGTACTCCTGCCCGGTTCCAATGTAAATAATAGGTGCATCAGTCATGTAAGATACTGATAAACAAGCTCCACCTTTTGCATCACAATCCACTTTTGTGAGCACAGATGCATCAATACCAACTGCATCATGGAAAACCTTTGCTTGATCCGCTGCATCATTACCAGTAAGTGAATCTGCAACAAAAATCTTCAAATCAGGTTTGTTAACTCGCACAACTTTCTTCAACTCATCCATTAGATTAATATTAGTATCAGATCGGCCTGCTGTATCTGCAAGAACAACATCAATACCTTTAGATTTTGCATGAGCAATTGCATCAAAAATAACAGCAGCTGAATCAGAACCTCTTTCTTGTTTAATTATAGGAACATCAAGATTCTTTGCATGAACTTCAAGTTGTTCAATTGCTGCAGCTCTGAAAGTATCACCAGCAGCCATAACACAACTCAATCCATTATCTTTCAAAAGCTTAGCGAATTTACCAATAGTCATTGTTTTACCAGTGCCATTGAATCCAAAGAACAAAATCACATGCGGCTTCTCGCTTTTTTCTTTTACTAATTTAAGAACATCAACTGATTCTTTTTCTAAAATACCTTCAACAGATTTTTTAAGAGCATCAGTAATTATTTGCTCAACACTTTGACGTGATGTTTCAGAACCAATTAGCTCCTTTTTAATATCTCCTGTTATTTTCTCAGTAACTTCTTTTGCAACATCATTTTCAACAAGTGCAAGTTCAAGATCCCATAGAATCCCATCAAAATCTTTCTCAGAAATTTTCTTATTTCTCAAGCGCTCCATTAAAGTTGCTTTCTTTGGTTCGGGTTTTGCATCTTCTTTTGGCTTTTCTGCGGGTTCTTCTTTTGGCTCTTCTTTTTTCTCTTTTTTGAAAAGCTTCTTGAAAAAACCTTCTCCTTCTTTTTTCAAAACTTCTTTATGCTTTTTGATTTCTTCTTCAGCTTCTTTTTGTGCTTCTTCAATTAATTTTTGATCTTCATCAGAAATAGGAATTTCTTCTTGAATTACTGGTTCATCAGTAATTTCTTCTTCAATAACTTCTTCTGGTTCTTCAACTGGGATTTCTTCTGGTTCGGGTTTAACTTCAGGCTCTGGTTCTGACTCAGGTTCTTCTTTTTCTTCCTCCGCTGGCTCTTCAACAACCTCTTCTACTTTTTCTTCTTCAGGTTCTTCAGGAATTTCTTCTTCAATAACTTCTTCTTGCTCTTCTACTTCACCTTCGGGCTCCTCAATCTTCTTGGAGACGCCAAAAATGGCTTTCTTGAGCTTGTTCTTTAAATTCTTAAACATTGTAATAGCTGGATAAAACTAGTAACATATAAGGGTTTTGGAATAACTAATGCTTGTGCTCTTTCTGAGCTTGCATCATCATCTTCTGAATTTCCGGTTCAAGATCTCGCATATTATCTTCAATTTCTTTCATCTTGGTTCCAAGTTCTTCGCCGGTCTTTTTCAAATTCTCAAGCTGTTCAGTAATTGTTTTAAGTGCTTCAGGAATTGGTTTTTTCAAAATAACATCAGCACCGACACCTGAAAGAACATTTTTTTCATCTGCTATTTTTGCTTTAACAAATGTGTTTCCACCAACAGGAACTAAAATTTCAGAATCTTTCTTTGCACCATTTAAATTTGTGAGAACTTCTTGTGCAATAGTTAAATTCTGCATAGTTTGATTAAGAAGTGATATTTCTTTCAGCAAACCCTGCGCTTGCTGTTTGTAAAGATTATATTGCATATATTTTTGCTGGAAATTTTGTTCGTCGATTTTTTTATCCATTGTAATTATTCAGCTTTTGGAGTTTCAACAGGGGCTTCTTCTTTTGGTTCTTCAGGAACTGGCTCTTCTGTTTTTTCTTCAACTTTTTCAGGAGGTTTTTCTTCTTTTGATTTTGTTACTGGTTTTGATTCAGATTTAATAGATTCAACTTCAGTAATTTCCATTTCTCCTCGTTTAAGTTTATGATTTGATCCCATAAGCATGTAAACTTTTTCGCGAGCAGCATCCTCGTTTTCAGATGTAACTGTTTTAGTAAAAGGGTATGTGTCTTGTCTGTAAAAGTAATTGCCTGTAACTTTGAAATTTTTCATTTTTTACTCCTTATTTTTTGAGACTAACAAAAGATTTTCCATCATCAGTTGTCTCAACAGAAACGCGAATTCGTGCAGGTGGTTTTTCTTTGCCATGTGACCAAAGCAACTCATTAAGTTCTTGGTCAATTACTGGCTCTTGTTTTGTATGCTTAAGCACAAAGTTTTTAATTTGTATAACTGCTTTCCTTACTTTTTTAGTTCGGGGTCTGCATTTTTTGAGTGAGATTGTATAAACGCGTGCTGGACCTTTCTTAACTTCTTTTTTTGGGTCTTCTTTTGCAGGGGCTTTTCCAGTTTTCTTTGCTTGAGCCATTTGCTTTGCTTGAGCAAGAATTGATTCTTTTTTTGGTTTTTCTTTCTTTTCTTCTTTTTTAGGAACTGGTTTTTCCTGTTTCTTTTCCTTTTTCTCTACAGCTTCAGCTGCCTTTTTGTCCTGTTCTTTTGCTTGAACTTCCTTGTTTGGTTTTATTTCTTCATCTACCATTTGATTATACCTTTAATTTTGAAGCTCTCCAATATCTTCGTTGTGGGTGAGATCGTACTTTTCTCTTTGTTTTCATTATAGTCCACAGTGGAACAATTCTGTTTTGTTTCTCTCTTTTCCCAAGCCGAAGCTTGTAACTTAGATGTTTATGTGCTGCCATTTTTGTAACCTTTAACTATTGTATGAGTATGATGATTTGGAAATATTTTTGTAGGATCTTCGCCGCGAGCGCTTAGTATAGCGCGTATTTCAGTTTCATATTCAGAAGTCGGCACAGCTCCTGCCTTAATTACTTCTATTTCGAAGAGATTGTCTGTTAAATACTTTATGGTGGCGTGCGGGAAGCCATTTAGCGGACAAAAATATTGAATTTTATGACGTGCTTCTAAGCTTTGAGTTTCTGGATATGTTATTTTTGGAGTCTTATCATCGCGTCTGCAACCATCAGCAATTACAAGATAATCTTTACTATATTTCTCACAAGTTTTCTCAAGAACTTCATGATGAATATAATTGATGCCTGGCCTACCATAACCAGCTTCAAGACACATATCAACTCCTTTTTCGAGTATTTCTTTTGGCATTTCTAGAACTTCGTGTTTGTATCCAAATGTTTTTGCAACATTGCCTGCTACTTTAACACATTCAGGATCAGCTCCGAAATTCGCTGTAACGCAAGTGATTTCATAACCGAGCTGCTTTAGCAAATGAGCTACAAGTGAAGAGTCCTTACCTCCTGAGTATAGCAATATTGCTTTCATAAGTGCAAGAAATGTTTTTACAGAGGTATATAGGCATTTTGGTTGCATTCAACAGAATTTATAAACAAGGAGATACACAAGTAGAGCATGGCTACTGATCCACGCTGGGGCGGTTCTGCAGGTTTTCCAAATTTAGGAATAACTGGAGCTCAAGCAAAAACATATGCACCATGGGCAATTGGTGGTGTTGTAGCAATTATTCTTATTATTGTATTGTTTAAATTGGTTAAAAATAAAAAAATCAGTACAAAAACATCATCAGGCGGAAGTAGTGGTAGTTTGTTTAGCGGTTCTGGTGGAAAATTAAAGAAAGCAGGGGATTTCTTCTTTAGTGGGGATGAAGATTCAAAATCCGCAACTTCTACAGAAAAAGAAATTGATTTCAAAGATATGACAAAAGATGAAAAAGCTCGGAAAAAAGCTGAAATCATAAGCAGAATTCTCAGATCTTTGGATGTTTTTCTAGATGACGTTAAAGAAGCGAAAACAGAATTTAAGAATGAAGAGTATACGAAAGTCGTTACAATAATGGAAACCTGTTTAGATAATGTCATTAAAGCTAAAGCAGAATTACAAGGAGAAAAAAAGATTCTAGGACGCGTTTTTTCAATTGTAATTGAGGATTTCCTGAATAATATTGAAACAATGTTCAATGGAGTGAAAAACAATATTGAGATATATAATAATTTACCATATGCAAACAATCTCCTTAATGCATTAGAACAGGATTTAGAAAAAGCAATTAATGTTGTTGGAAATCAAAAATTAATTAATTTTAAAAGTATGGTTATTGAAAAACTTAGATCATCATTAAGTACAGTAAAGCGTGTTCTTGAATCCATTACTGCTAAGCAAAAAAGAACAATTTTAAGATATTGCCATAAATAAAGACTTATAAAGCCACATTAACTACCTTTTTTGATGGATATGGATGAGAAAGTTGCTTATGGGATTGCCATTGGTGCTGCGTTAGGAACTGCTGCAGGTATTGTATTTGGAATAATTGCAAACAAAAGTTTGTATACCTGTATTCCAGTTGGAATAGTTCTTGGAGTAGTAATTGGTTTACTTATCCCACATATGAAATAGAAGAATTATTGTAAAAAATTATTTACTTAGTCTTTTTTCGGAGTGCGGAATTTATCTGAAAGACCTTTGATATTAATTTCTCTATGTGTTTTTTCTTGAACAATACTTAAAAATTTCTTTAATTGCTCTTTGTTAATTTTGCCTTGAACTTGTCCAGTTTGGACAGCTTGAATAAGAAGAATAGCTACACGATGCGCATTGCCAGTTCTAGAGATTGTATCTCGATATTTTAGATTATTCCATTGTTCCCACGCATCTGGTGTAAGAATTTGTTTGAGAACAGTTTCAACCTGATGTTTAGCAGAAGCTTCTTGCTGAGCGTGTTGTTGAGCTACTGCTTGCTGCTCTTGTAATTCTGCAAGCTTCTTCTGCCTAATTGCTTCAAGTTCTTGTTCGTTCATTAGAATAAGTTTACTCTTTTTTCTTTGGCTTTTCTTTTTTCTCAGGTTTTGCTTCCTTTTCTTCTTTCTTTTCTTTTTTTGGTTTCTCTTCTTTTATTTTTGGCTTATCTTGTTTTTCTTCAGGAAGTTTTTCTGCGATTTCTTTTGCCTTTTCTTTAACTGCAACGACTGCTTCTTCTTTTGTCTTTGGTTTTTTGAACACAGCATATGCTGTATTGTCAAGAAGTTTTTGTCCTGTTGGCGAAATAACGCGTCCAACTTTTTCTTTCTTTAAATAACCAGCTGCTTCAAGTTGTTGAAGAAGTTTTCTGATTACAGAACCACTAGATTTTCTATGTTGTTCTGGTTTTGATCCTCGATTTTTCTTTCCACCATATTCTGTTCGAAGTCTTTCAGTTCCAAGAGTTCCTCTAACGTAAATCTTACGTAGAATTGAAGCTCCTCGAATATACCAAAAGTCATCATCTTGTGGTGGTCGCTCTGCATGAGCACCAGACTTAGCATAAACCATCCATTCTGGTGGTTTCATTGCGTCATTCTTTTTTAGTTCTTTTGCAACTGCATCAATAAGATCTGATGCAGGTACGTCATATGCATTTACCATATTATATTTCTCCCGCTGCGGAGTTAAAACCAATCCCCATTGGTGAACAATTCATCGGATAAGGTGTTTATAAGGTTTGTTATGAGATAGACAAGTTTAAAAAGAAAAACAAAGAATTGGAGAATACAATGGAAATTAAATAGGTAGTAATAATCATACAACTGGTTATTGCAGCAATAATAGCAATTCTTGGACTTTCCGCAATGGGTGTAATAAGTCTTGAATTCCTACCAGAATCAACTCTGTGGCTCACGGGATTGACAGGTGTTATTGCAGCCGGTGTTATTGTTTTTACTTCATTTGTTCATATTGAATAATGAAATAAACATACCTTTTGAAGAACTAATGTATTAATTATTTTTTGTATGGAACTCTCATAATCGCCCCGCACTCTTTGCAAGTTATCACACGGTGCGGTTGTTTTTTTTGATTTAAACGAATAGTGCAATTAACTCCAGGTTTCAAAAAAGTATTGCACTTCTTACAATATTTGTGCTTCACTTCTTTTGGCATGTGAACGCGATGTTTCATCCCGACTGCACGCGCTTTTTTAACAGTGCGTTTTGATACATCAGGTTTCTTATCGGCAATATCCTCAGCACGCTTAAATAAATTCTTAATCTGTTCTACAATACTTTGCCTTGATGGTTTGTTTTTCATTCCATTCCAATCCAGGTTGGATTATCTTCAGCAATTAGTTTGCGGCATTTCCGGCAGTATCGTTTATCACCGTATTTGCGGGAGCACTTTTTGTGCAACTCAGTATTGCATTCTGAACAGTTCACAAGCTCGGCTTGTGATATTTCGAGTTTACATTTGGTACAAGTTGTCATTTTATTAATGGGCCCAGTCGGAATTGAACCGACGACCTTCGCCATGTGAAGGCGACGACATAGCCACTAGACCATGGGCCCGTGGAATAATCCATTGGATGTTTTGTATAAATAGCTTTTCAATTACTTAAAAAGAAACCATTTCAAGAATTGATTTGGATGTGTATAAACATAGATAAGATAGATCATAACAATATGTGGAATTGTTTTTGGGTGAATCATTTTTTTGAATGATCTAAAAAGTCTTTTTTCAACATTGTAGTGACGCATTGTGTAAAAGGTGTATATTGCTGAATAATCTTCCACCCATTCAAACGTACGCGTGGATTTGTAATTTACAATTGCATCACAAAAAAAGTGTAATACTAATCCAACAAGTGCAAAACGCATTATTGGGAAAAATATACTTGTAACTCCAATTATTGCAATGAATTCGTAAGAATGAAATACATAAAGTTCTCCAGTATGAGCTTCAGCAGTTGCTTCCCATTCGCGTATCATTATTGGGGGATTTCTTAGATTACCTTTCCACATTTGATTAAACAAATGATCTAAATCAATTAAAAATCCAAAGACTACAATTATTGCAAGCTCTTTTGAAAAAATTGGCATTCCGAGTAAATAGAATAATGCGATTCCAGCTACAGCACTTATGAGTATATGTTTTCCAGATTGCATAGTGTTTTTGTCAAAAAATGCGTTATATACTTTTCGTTACTTTAAAATTATAATGTTGGAAGAAAACCGATAGCTATCTTAACAATTGGCCAAAATGTATAGTATATCATAAGTAAAATTAAAAAAAGAACCATAACCCCTGCAAGGCCTGCTCTTAATCCTGTAATTGGACCTAACTCTCTCTCCTCATCCAACATTATCCCCTCAGCTTTTCAGTGTTGCAAGTACTTATAAACATTTTCACTTACAAAATCAGCAACCACAACAAATATTAATAGAAATATTAAGAGGATACACCATGGTACTTGATAAGCTAGGTAGTGCATTGCGGGAAAGTTTGCGAAAAATAGCGAGAGCCGGGTATATTGACAAAGAAACTCTTGAAACTACAGTAAAAGAAATTCAACGCGCACTTTTAGCTGCTGATGTAAATGTTAAGCTTGTTTTCCAACTTTCGGAGAATATTAAAAAAAGATCTTCGGAAGAAAAACCAAAAACTGGACTTTCAAAACGTGAACATATTGTAAATATTGTATATGAAGAACTTATGACATCGCTTGCTGGCGAAGCAGGAAAACTCGAATTAAAGGACAAAGGAAAAATTATGCTTGTTGGTCTTTTTGGTTCTGGTAAAACTACAACAACTGCAAAGCTTGGTAAATATTTGAAGAAAAAAGGTTTGAAAGTTGTAATGATTTCCACAGATACTTGGAGACCTGCTGCTTATGAGCAGTTAAAGCAACTTGGTGAAGAAAATCAAATCCCGGTTTTTGGTGGTGGAAAAGATCCGGTTCAAATTATAAAAGATAATATTGACAAAACGAAAGACGCTGATGTTGTTCTTGTTGATTCGGCTGGTCGTGATGCTCTAACACAAGATGAAGAAGGAAGAAGCGTTATTGACAAAGAATTAACAGAAGAATTAAAGAAAATTAATGATTATTTTAAACCAGATGAAAAACTTTTGATAATGCCCGCTGATGTTGGTCAAAAAGCTGCACAGCAAGCTCGCGCTTTTAATGAAACTGTTGGTGTAACAGGTGTTATTCTCACAAAACTTGATTCAAGTGCAAAAGGTGGTGGAGCATTATCTGCTTGTTCAACTCTTGGCGTTCCAATTAAATTTGTTGGTACTGGAGAAAGCATCAGCGAGTTTGAAGAATTCAATCCAACAAAATTTATTGAAAAACTTCTTGGAATGGGGGATCTTGAATCCCTTGCTAAAAAAATCAAAGAGATTTATGAAGATGAAGATCAAGAAGGAATGGAACAACAAGCAAAGGAGTTTGCAAAAGGAAAATTCACATTAAAAGATCTCTATAAGCAAATGCAGAGTATGAAAAAAATGGGATCTCTCAGCAAAATTTTTGACATGCTTCCTCTCGGAGGAGCAATTCCAAAAGATCAGATGCAAATGTCTGAAGAAAAGATTAAGCGCTTCACTGTGATTATGGAATCCATGACAAAAGATGAAATGGAAAATCCAGATGTTATTAGCGGTTCTCGTGTCAAAAGAATTGCAGCCGGTGCCGGAGCATCAGTTGAAGAAGTTAGAATGCTTTTGAAACAATATAAACTCAGCAAAAAAATGATGAAGCAAGTTGGCGGAAATAAACGATCAATGGGAAAAATGATGAAAATGCTCAAAGGTCGAGTTCCAGGCATGTAATTTTAGTTATACACAATATTTAAAAGCGAATTAGTTTTAACGATTCTACTATGGCAAAGAAGAAATCTTCGGAGAAAAAATCCTCTACAAAAAACAAAGATCTTGCAATTAAAATTGAGAAGGATATAAGCCAAGTTATTGAAAAAATAGCAGGTTCTAATTTAAAGAAAAAAATTCAAGAGAAAAAGAAAAAATTTCCTTATCTTTATATCACAGTAATTTTTATTGTTCTTTTAGGAGCTGTTTTTGCATTTGCATTACTACGTTCTCCAGTAGCGGAAATAGGAGATAAAGTTAGAGTTACATATAGTGGTTCATTTGAAGATGGGGAAAATTTTGGTACAGATACAATTGAATTTGTTTTGGGAGAAAATCAAGTTATGAAAGGTCTTGAAAGTAATGTTTATGGTATGAAAGAAGGATCAGAACTTAAAGGAGAAAAAGTTGAATCACGATATTGTTTTGGTGAACATTTAACTGAAAAACTTGAAGTAATGCCGGCTGTTTATGATATTAAGAAATATATTGACATGAACTTAGAAGAATTAGAATCTTTAACAGATGATAATATACAAATAGGAAATACAATCACAATAAAAAATAAGATGTGGTTCTTCAAAGTGACAGATGTTAATCGAGATTTTGGAGAAGCACGGTTAGAGCAACTGCCTGTTTTGGATTCCTTTTATTATAATCCGTTGCTTGTTTGGTGGCCAATTAAAGTTCTTAACATCACAGAATCTAGAATTATTATTAAACATCAACCAGAACTTGGAGCAACTATAAGAAAAAATGAGAATGGAAATATTATTGGCGGGGTAGTTACAAACGCAGATGAGGAAAATATTATTGTTGATTATAATTATCCAAACGCTGGGAAAATTTGTTTCTTTGATATAAAACTTGATAAAATTTTTAGATAATTTTATTTGAGGAGCTTTCGTAGCTCCTCTACTGTTTTCAGAGGATTTTCTGAGTGGAAAATATAAGATCCTGAAACTAAGCTGTTTGCCCCAGCATCTTTTACTATCTTTGCTGTTTCATTATTTATCCCACCATCAATTTCAATAATACCTTTATATTTAGCTCGTAATTCTTTTACTTTTTCAGTTACATCAATGAATTCCTGTCCACCAAAACCAGGATGCACCGACATTATTAAAACAATATCAACCTTGTCTAAATAAGAAGAGATCATATCAATGGATGTATCTGGGTTTAATGCAATTCCTGCTTTTTTCCCAAGGTCATGAATTTGCTGAATTAATTTGTCAGGTTCTGGTGCTGTTTCAATATGAAATTCAATAACATCTGCTCCAGCTTCTGCAAATTTTTCTATATAATCTTCAGGATGTTCTATCATTAAATGTGCAACAATCGGTTTCTTTGTAATTTTACGTATTGATTTCAAAACTGGAATCCCTATACTTATATTTGGAACAAAATGACCATCCATTACATCATAATGCCAAGAATCGACATTAGCTTCTATTGCTTTCAATTCTTCACCAAGCTTGCTAAAATCAGCTGATAATATTGACGGCGAAATTTCTGTTTTCATTATAGTTAGTGGAGATCTTTTGGTTTTAATGCTTTTCGGAACCGTAATAATTTTTTATTTTTCATCAATTTCGATTATTTCTTTATAACGAAATGGGTTTTTTCCAGTGATTTTTAATCTTAAGACCCTGTGCCACCCAAATCGAAATCTTTCAAAATCCAAACCCTCTGTTTGCAGTCTTCGTTCAATTTCTTTTAGAATACTATATGCAATTTTTGAAGATGCAACATTTTGTGATAAATGAACAAAAGGAATTATAACTATTTTGTCATATCTTGCTTTCTTGCTATGGTTTTTGATAATTGTAGTTGTTTTCTCGGCTATTCTTTCGATTTTTTTATCATGTTCTTCTGCACAAACAAATACAGCATTTACGTCAGTCCATTCTTTTGTTGTTCCTTTCTGACCGTCTTCTACAAATGAACCGTATATTTATATACTCTCAAGACTATTGTTTTATTACCAAAATGATCAGTGCATATTTGCTCGGTCAGGTGAATCCTGAAAGTGAACAGGGTTTGATCCAAAAACTAAAAGCAATTACAGGCGTAGAAGAGGCTCATGTTGTTTTTGGAAAGTATGACATTATTGCTAAAGTCCATGCAGAAACAGAAACTGCTTTGAGCAATGAAGTCCTTGAACAAATTCGACAATTACCTGATTTCACAAAAACACAAACTTTGCTGATTTCAGCACAAGTTTGATTCATATTAACCGTCTTATCGGTTACCGTCTTGCAGTAGGGGGCAATAGCTCCCTGCTGTACCCACACTTTTAAAAAATAATTACATTAAACCAGTTTTTAATGCAGTTGCACACTCACACTTTCGATCCCCAAGAAGTTTTGGAACCTCTGGCGTAATCTCAGCAATTAAATTTTTGACTTTATCATTATTCTCTTTCATTACTTTGACAATTGCTTCAATTGTTACAACATGTTCTTTCCAAACATCATAATCTGTAACCATTCCGATTGATGCATAACATATCTCAGCTTCTCGTGCAAGAACGCATTCAGGAACTGCAGTCATACCAATAATATGACCATTCCATTGCTGGAATGCTTTGGATTCTGCTTTAGTTGAAAACCGAGGACCTTGAATGCAAACATATGTCCCGGAATCATGCATACCATAACCAAGTTGTCTAGTTTTTTCTGCAAGAAGTTTTCTCAAGTCAGAACAAAATGGCTCAGCAACAGAAATATGACAAACTTCAGGACCGTCATAAAAAGTTGTTGGACGTCCCCAAGTCCTGTCAATAAATTGATCTGCAAAAACAATTTCACCTGGTCGATAGTTTTCTTGTAGAGAACCAACAGCCTGCGGCGCAAGAATCCACTTGACACCAAGCTCTTTGAATGCGTGAATATTAGCTCGATAATTTATCATGTGAGGAGGGATTGTATGCTTTGGACCGTGACGTGGAATAAATGCAATTTTTTGTCCTTTAAATTCTCCAATTGTTGCTACATCCGATGGCTTCCCATACGGAGTTTCAATGTTGACTTGCTCAACATTTTCTAGAAGAGACTGATCATAAACACCAGTTCCACCAATAATTCCAATTTCTGCACTTGCCATTTTTAATCCCTCACGTTAAGATTAAATAGTTCATGCTCTTTAAACATTTTATGGAATTTAACATTGACGACCATATTAGAAAAATACCAAACTTCCCAAAAGAAGGGATTTTGTTTTATGATATTACAACTATCCTAGAAAACCCAGAAGCTTTCAAGTATTGTATTGACACTTTTGCAGAGCATTACAAAGATAAAGAAATTGATGTTATTGTTGGTGTGGAGGCTCGTGGTTTTATTTTTGGAGCTGCACTTGCATATGCACTTGGCAAGCCACTTTCAATTGTGAGAAAACCAGGCAAACTTCCAAGCAAAACTGTTTTCGAAGAATACGAATTAGAATATGGAACGGACAAAATAGAGATGCATGAAGATACAATAAAGCAAGGGCAAAAAGTTTTGCTTGTTGATGATCTTCTTGCTACTGGTGGGACAATCAAAGCAACTGCGAATCTTATTGAGAGGATTGGCGGGGTAGTTGCTGGAATGTGCTTTGTTGTTGAACTAGACTTTTTGAAAGGACGAGAAAAATTAGGAAAATATGATTTGCTTTCACTGCAACATTACGATAATGAAGATGTGAAAGAATAATTAAGCATATGCGTTGCGACCACTGTGCCTCATAGACACTGGAGTACCAAATAATTTTTCTGCTGCTGCTTTAGCTTTACGCGCAGATTTTTTATTGTCAGGAGGTTGCATTGCTTCCATAATGGTTTCTACAAACTCTTCTGATAATTTTCCACTAACACTCTGCACCCAGCCACCATCATTAAGAGTAATTGTCATTTTATGCCCAAAATTATCTTTACAAGAAAATTCTTGTTCATCTCCATGAGTATCAATTAATTTAAAATTCGCACTTAAAATATTTCCACCACGACTAAGAAGCTTATTCAATTCATCTTTAATGTGTCTATCTGTAGCTGAAAAAAATGTTTTGAATTTTCTGTATATACCCATACAATAATTATCTTATCTTTGGTATTAATGCTTTTTCCCTAAGAACTTAGATTTCTAAAACAACTTTAACTGACTCACCAGAGCCAGCAGCAAGATTAAATCCTTCTTGCGCTTTTTCAAGCGGAAGCTTGTGAGTTATCATATCCGATGCATTCACTTTCTTTGTTCGTATTAATTCAATTGCTTCTTTGATATCTCGTGGAGCTCCAGCATAAGAAGTTGTAACAGTTACACAATCTTTCCACAAATCCCACACAGGTAATGAAACATTAACTTCGGGTTTTGTTGGAGCGAAAAGAAGTACGTTTCCACCTTTGTCAACAGATTTGAAACCTTGTTCAATTGCAGGAAGCGCTGCAGCGCAAATTATAACTCTATCAAATTTTTCTGTTAATTCTTCACTAGCATTTTTTGCTTCATCTGCTCCGAATTTTTGAACAAGTCCAAGTTTGTAATCATTACGATCTGTTGCAACTATTTTCCTCGCACCATTTGCTTTTGCCATTTGGACATGCAACATTCCTGCAACGCCACTTCCAATTACAAGAACACTATTTCCACTTTTTAGATTGGCTTTCCTCTGCCCGCGAAGAACACAAGCAAGCGGTTCAATAAGTGTTCCTTCTTCAAAAGAGATTTCAGTAGGAAGTAAAAATGTTCCGTGTTTAACATTTATTTCAGGCACTTTAACATATTCTGAAAACCCACCGGGTGCAAAATTTGTTGTTCTAAGAGAATCACAAACTGTTTCATTTTCATCTTTGCAATATTTGCAATCCATACAAGGAACATGATGTGAAACAAAAACTCTATCGCCTTCTTTGAAATTTGTAACACCTTCTCCAACTTTTTCTACAACACCAGTCATTTCATGACCAAGAATAAGTGGAGCTTTTTTTATGCGATACCATTCCATTACATCAGAACCGCATATGCCACATGCTTTTGCTTTTACAAGAATTTCGCCTGGACCAATCTCAGGAATATCACGTTCTTCTATGCGAACATCAGAATTGTTGTAATATATTGCTACACGCATTTTTAGTTTTGAGATTTTTCTTCAAAAATCTTGTAAGCTTCATCAGGTGTTGCATTGTCATGAACAACAGCCCGTACTGCTTGTATCATTGCAACAGGATTAGTGCTTTGGAAAATGTTTCTTCCCATATCAACACCAATTGCACCTTTTTGAATTGCATTGTAAGCCATTGTAAGTGCATCCTTTTCTGGGATTTTCTTTCCGCCAGCAATAACAATTGGTACTGGACATCCATTCACAACTTTTTCAAAGTCCTCACAATAATAAGTCTTAACAATATGAGCTCCGTGTTCTGCTGCAATTCTGCTAGCAAGGCCAAGATATCGTGCATCGCGTTCAAGTCCTTTTCCAACAGCTGTTACTGCTAAAAGCGGTATGTTGTATCGCTCTGCAAGGTCTGCGTAATTAGCAAGATCAAGAATTGTATCTCGCTCAAAATCACTGCCAACCATTATAGAATAAGCCATGCCTGCGCAATTCAATCGAATAACATCTTCAATATCAACTGTCTTGCCTTCGTGAAGAAGTTCCTTACCGATTATGCTGGTTCCACCAGAAACTCGAAGCACAATTGGCTTGTCAATATCTTGTGGCACACAGTTTCGTAAAACACCACGTGTCATCATCAAAACATCAGCATATGGTGCAAGATCCTTGATAGTTTCCCATGGTTTTTCAAGACCAGTTGTTGGACCCATAAAATAGCCATGATCAATTGCGAGCATGACTGTCCTGCCAGTATCTGGCTTGATTATTTTTGATAGTCGGTTTTTCATTCCCCAATCCATTGTAATCCCCTTAAGAATTAAGTAAAGCCAGTATTTTAAATATATTACTAAACAATATATTTTATCATAAACTACTTATACAGCTTTGAATTCCTATTTTTGAGTGATTTAGAATGTCAAAAGTAGCAGACCCAAAACTTGCAGAACAAGGAAGATTAAAAATTGACTGGGCAGAATCAAGAATGCCTGTCATGATGGCTCTCAGAAAAAAGTATTCTGAGACCAAACCGCTAGCCGGTCAAACAATTGCTGGCTGTCTCCACGTTACTAAAGAGACTGCTGTTCTTGTAAAAACCTTACGTGATGCTGGCGCTAAAATTGTGTGGAGTGGTTGTAATCCACTAAGCACTCAGGATGATGTTGCTGCAGCTCTTGCTGAAGAGGAAAATGTTGATGTTTTCGCATGGTACGGCCAAGACACTGAAGGATTTTATTGGAGTATTGAACAGTGCATTGCTGCAAAACCAACAATCACTCTTGATGATGGTGCTGATCTTATTTTCACAGTTCATAACAAACACCCAGAACTAGCTAAAGAAATTCTCGGTGGTTCTGAGGAAACCACAACTGGCGTTCACAGATTGAGAGCAATGGCTGATGACGGAAAAATGCTCTACCCAGTTATTGCTGTAAATGATGCTGAAACAAAATGGGATTTTGATAATGTTTACGGAACTGGTCAGAGTTCTATTGACGGTATTATTCGAGCAACTTCTGTACTAATTGCTGGAAAGAATTTTGTAGTTGCTGGTTACGGTCACTGCGGAAAAGGATGTGCAATGCGCGCAAAAGGACTTGGTGCAAATGTTATTGTTACTGAAGTTGATCCAATACAGGCTTTGAAAGCAACTCTTGAAGGTTTCAGAGTTATGAAAATGGATGAAGCTGCAAAAATTGGAGATATTTTCATTACTGCAACTGGTATGAAAGATATTATTGTTAAAAGACATTTTGAAACAATGCGAGACGGAGCAATTGTTTGCAACACTGGTCACTACGACTGCGAAATCAAGATTCCGGAATTGGAAGAACTTTCTGAAAGCAAACGGGAGATTCGTCCAAACAATGAAGAGTACAAGATGCCGGATGGAAGACGAATTTATGTGCTTGCTAAAGGAAGATTAGTTAATCTGGCAGCAGCTGAAGGCCATCCTAGTGAAGTTATGGATATGAGCTTTGCTAACCAATTCAAAACAATGATCCACATTGCAGAAAAAGGCAAGGACCTGGAGAACAGAGTTTATGATATTGCAAAAGAGCAGGATCAGGAAATTGCTGATTTGAAACTTAACACAATGGGATTGGGACTTGATGTTTTGAGTGAAGAGCAGAAGAAGTACGCTACTGATTACAGTGCTGGAACGTAACATTATAACTCCAGTGGAAAGGTAGGATGTCCGGAGCCTTTATAAAGGGCTTCAATGAATAATAATTTCCTTTATAGGGTATTTATAAAGGAGAATAATATTCTCGAGGTGGGAAAATGGCACTAAAAAAGAAAACAACTAAAACTAAAGCAAAAACCACAAGCAAGTCAAAAAAATCAGCTAAACCAAAACCAAAGAAACTTGTTCGCGGTTTTAAGCCGAAAATTCGTATTGAAAATGTCGTGGCTTCTATTTCTGTAGATGCAGAAATAGACCTTGACAAACTCGCTGCTTCATTACCAGGCGCAGAATATGAGCCAGAACAATTCCCAGGACTTGTTCTAAGACTAGAAGATCCAAAATCTGCTATACTTGTATTCAGCTCCGGTAAGATGGTTTGCACAGGAGCAAAAGCTCCAAAGTTCATTAAAATTGCAATTGATAAAACAATCAAACTTATTCGAGGCACAGGACAAAAAATCAGAGGTCCGCCAACAATAACAATTCAGAACATGGTGGCAAGCTCAGATTTGACAGTCGAGTTAAACTTGGACAAAATTGCTTTTGCATTGCAGAATGCTGAATTTGAACCGGAACAGTTCCCTGGACTTGTGTTCAGAGTTGAAAATCCAAAAGTAGTATTCCTATTGTTCCGTTCAGGTAAAATTGTTTGCACCGGCGCAAAGAAACGCGTTGACCTTGACCGCGGTGTGCAAAAAATGATTGCAGAACTGAGAAGGATCAAAGTTATTTAGAACTCTGGGGACCCAGAGTTCTTTTAGCTCTTTGAGCTAAAGAGGGAGAAGCGACACTATGGAAGATCTAATCGAAAAATTCGTTCAGTTTTTTAGAGAAACTTATTACAATGATTTACTTAGCGTAGCTCGTGAATACCCTGAAAAAAAATCAATTGTTATTGATTATACGGTTTTAGATAAATTTGATACAGAGCTTACAGATTCAGTTCTGAATGATCCAGAAGAAACTCTGAAAGCAGCAAAAGATTCTATTGGAGAACTTGATCTTGGGGTGGAAGGAGAATATGATATCAATGTTCGTATTGACAATATTCCAAAAACTCATCATGTTTCAATAAGAAATCTTAGATCAGAACATATTGATAAAATGATTTCAGTTGATGGTATTGTTAAAAGTGCAACTGATGTAAGACCAGAAGCAACAAGAGCAGTTTTCCAATGCCCAGATTGTAATAAAGAAATAATCACCCCACAATTTGGAAAGAATATGCAATTACCATATGCTTGTGATAATCCAACTTGTGGACGACGTGGAAAATTCAAACTCCTTAGAGTTGATCTTGTTAATGCTCAAAGAATCGGAGTTCAGGAACCACCAGAAGAAATTAGGGGAGGAGAACAGCCATCTCAACTTTACATTCACTTAACAGATGATTTAGTTACACCGCTTGAAAGGAAAAAAACTACACCAGGTAATCGTGTTAAAGTTTTTGGAATACTACGAAAAGCCCCAGTTCATACAAAAATGGGAACTCAAACAAATCGGTTTGATTTATACTTAGATGCAAATTATGTAATAGCAACTGAAAAGGAATTTGAAGAAATTGAAATATCTGAAGAGGATATTGAAGAAATAAAAAAACTTGCGGAAAGTAAAGACATTTACAAAAAATTAATTGGTTCAATTGCCCCGTCGATTTATGGATATGGCGACATCAAAGAAGCAATACTTTTGCAAATTTTTGGTGGAGTAAATAAAGAACATTCTGATGGAACAAAATTAAGAGGGAATATCCACATCTTCCTTGTTGGAGATCCTGGTGTTGCAAAGTCACAGCTGTTATGGTTTGTTTCAAGACTTGCACCAAAAGGACGTTTTGTTTCAGGTAAGAAAGCATCTGGGGTTGGTTTAACAGCAGCTGTTGTTCGTGATGAATTTGCTGGCGGATGGATTCTTGAGGCTGGAGCTTTAATTCTTGCAAATAATGGAATTGCTTCTGTTGATGAATTTGATAAAATGAGTGATGATGATAGAAGTGCTATGCTGGAAGCTATGGAACAAGGAACAATTTCTATTGCTAAAGCAGGAATTGTAACAACCCTTAAAGCAAACACATCTGTTCTTGCTGCAGCAAATCCAAAATACGGACGATTTGACAGATACAAACTTTTAGCAGAACAAATAAATTTGTCTCCGGTTATCCTAAGTCGTTTTGATTTAAAATTCCCAATTCAGGATATTCCTTCAAGAGAACGTGATGAAAAATTATCAACTCACGTTCTCAATGCTATTCAAGAACCTCAAAAAATAACTCCAGAAGTTAGTGAAGAAATGATGAGGAAATATGTTGCATATGCAAAGATAAATGTGAAACCAAAATTAATGCCAGAAGCAAGAGATCTTATTCAAGAATTTTATGTTAGCTGGCGTACAAAATATGTTGGAGAAACTGGAGACACAACTGTTCCTCTTACACCAAGACAACTTGAAGCTCTTGTCAGAATTGCAGAAGCAAGCGCGCGCGTCAGACTTTCAGAAGAAGTAACTATAGAAGATGCACAACGGGCAACTAGACTTTTAGAATATTCACTTAAAGAACTTGGAACAGAACCAGAAACTGGAAGAATTGATATTGACAGAATAGAAGCAAGCACAAGTTCTGCACAACGTAGTAAAATATATACTATGCTGACAATAATAGATGACCTGACACAGAAAGTCGGTAAAGCGGTTCCTGTTGAAGATATAATTAATAATTCTAAGGAGAGAGGCATTGACCAATTGGCAGCGCTTGAACTAATTGAAAAATTAAAAAATAAAGGAGATTTATATGAGCCAAAACCCGGATTCCTCCAAAAGTCCTGAAGTCCCAATTGAATTTGACATGAATATGTTTGCAATTGGTGCTGGCATGTTTATGCTTGCTCAGATTATAGGAATTTTAGTTGGATTTTTGAATTTAAAATTACCAGTATTTGCTGAAACAATGGAGGTTAGTGCCTCTGTAGGAAGTTTCTTAATTGCATTCCTTATTGCAACAGTTATTTTGATTTCGTTAATCAAATTTGTAAAAGGGAAATGGCTTTTCAAAATAATGCTTGCGGCAATGATGTTCATTGGAACAGAAATGGTTCTAACTACATTCATTCCTCAAATATTTGGGATAACATTTGCAATTGCTCTTGTTATATTAAGATTCGTTCATCCGACTGTCTTTTTACAAAATGCAGTAATGACTCTGGCAATTGCTGGAATTGGAGCACGCATTGGATTAATTCTGCCGGTGGACGCTGTGATAATTATCCTGATTGTATTATCAATTTATGATTACATTGCTGTTTACAAAACAAAACACATGGTAAAGATGTTTAAGAATTTGATATCAAGAAATGTTCCACTGTCACTTATTGTTCCAACCAAATTAGAAGGAATGAAAGCAAAAGTAGATGATGCAAGCCCAGGAAAAGACAAAAAAGGAAAAAGAAAATTCATGATGCTTGGAACTGGAGATATTGCATTCCCAGTGATTTTTGCAGTAGCTGCAGCAAGACATTCCCTTTTCTCAGGAATCGCTGTGATATTCGGAGCGTTCTTTGGAATAATTGCAGTATATTCTATTTTGATTAACAGCAAGAAAGGAGCAATACCAGCTCTTCCACCAATAGCAGCATGCACAATAATTGCATTCATACTATCGATAATGGTTGAATTTTTGGCGGTGTTGTTTTAATGGCAGAGTCTGCAGTTAAGCTTTGGATTAGAGATATTGTTCAAGGAACATACGAAGCTGCAGAATCTGGATATGGCGGATCAATCACAACTCCTTCTGGAGTAAAAAGTTCAAGAGTTAGAATTCTTGGAACAATTGTTGAAAAATTTGTTGCAGAAAATAGATCATTTGCAAGCGCAACAATTGATGATTCAACAGAAACAATAAACATCAAAGTTTTCAAAGATCGTGTCTCAGAAATTGAAGATAGAGAAGTTGGAGATATTGTTGATGTGCTTGGAGAGATTAATGAGTATGAAGGAGAACTTAATATCTTATCAAAAGCATTGCAAAAAGTAGATATTAACCATGAACTCTTAAGAAGAGTTGAATTAAATTCGACAAAACCAATAGCAACAACCCCAGAAAAACAGGCAGAAAATCTTGAAAAACTCATATTCAAAAAATTAAAAGAACTTGATAAAGGAGATGGAGTGAATTTAGACGAATTGATAAAGGATTTAAAGGACCTTGATGAGAATTTGGTAGTATCAGCAGTTCAAAATCTCATGCACAAAGGTGATGTTTTTGAACCAAAGAAAAATTTGCTGAAGTTGGTGTAAAATGACAACAGAAGATGAATATCAAAAAATGTTGAACAGGGCAAGAGAAGGCCTTCCTAAACAAACTGAAGAACAAGAAATAGAGAGATTTGAGATTCCTAAATTTCAGTCTTTTGTTGAAGGGAACAACACACTTATTAAAAATTTTGCAGATGTTGCTCGCACACTTGAAAGAGAACCTGCTCACTTGCAAAAATACTTGGCTCTTGAAACTGGGACAAGAGGAGAAGTTGAAAACCATCGTCTTAGAATCAAAACTGTAAAGAATAATGCTTTCTTAAACCAGAAACTAGAAAATTATGTTAATGAGTTTGTAATTTGCAAGGAATGTAAGAAACCAGATACAGAAATTAGAATGGTTGAAGGTGTTCCTTGGATAAAATGCAAAGCTTGTGCAGCAAAATACCCAGTTAGGAAAATCTGATTTTATGAAAACAAAAAAATTTGAGAGTATCATAGAGGAAAGTCCTTACAAAAATTATTTTGAAAAGGTTTCAGAGGAGACTCTTGGATTTTTATGGTCTAATATTGAAGGCGATCCTTTAACGAAAGTTCCAATTAATGCTTACAAAAGCATTAGGCAGAACGGGTTTGCAGTTGTGATGACTGGTGTTGGAACAAATGCGCATCTTTATGTTTTGCTTGATGATTGGAAGGTATACAAATCAAAACCAGATAATGATACTCTTGCAACATTAATGCCGAAAGTTCAAGAAATTGAAACTTATTTAATGGAAAACAGCGTAAAGAAAAAGAGGAAATAAAATGGTTTCATGTAATACACAAACATCTTTGGAAGGAACAATTGTGCTAGCTGCTTGTGATAAAGAACTGATTGGACAAACTTTTGAAGAAGGTGAATTGAATATTAACGTTAGTGAAATATATTATGGCGGAGAAATTATTACAATTGAGCAATTTGCAGAGAAACTAGAGAAATGCCATATTGCAAATCTTGTAGGAGAACGTGTTGTTAACAAAGCAAAAGAACTTGGATATGTTTCAGAAGCGAATATCATAACAATACAAGGAACTCCACACGCACAAGTTTTTAGTTTATAATTCTATTCTTGAAAGTGTATTGGAAACTCTTTTTATCATTAAAAATGAGAATCCCCAAACAAGTGGTAGCCAAAGTGGAATCCCCAAAACATGTTGTATACTATAATTCCAAACTCCAGATTGAATAGATACAATTTCGCCAATAGGACCGATTATCGCTGCTGTAACAAAAAATAATATGTCTAATTTTTTATGCCAAAATTTGAGCATTAATGCTCCAATCAAAATCATTACAATTGTCAATGCCATTGTGTTTGTGTGAAGAAGTGATATTGCAGCTAATCCGCCGCAAATCATCAGTATTTCAAAAATAAAGTGTTTTACAATATTTCCAGTAATTTTCATAATAATTCAGTGTAGTTATCATATCTTTAAAAATCTATTTAATTTCGTAATTACCGAACCATTTATATAACCCCTTACAATCCATATACTTACCAAAATGTACACAGCAAACAAACTCACTCGTTTTGAACGCGCACGAATTATAGGAGCACGAGCTCTGCAACTTGCAATGGGCGCACCAATTCTAATCAAATCTGATTTGAATGATCCAACGGATATTGCAGTTTCAGAATTCAAAAAACGTGTTGTTCCAATGACTGTAATTAGACGCGCACCTGGAAAAGCGCCAATTGTTGTAGATATTAACAAAACTGATTTGGAAGAGATGTTGTTCTAAGTTCTGCAAACCTTTTAATAGCCAATTCAACTAGCGCGTAGTATGAAAAAGCTCCTGAAGAAACCTCGTGAGCACTGGTCAAAACTCGGATTTATACTTGCAGCAGTTGGCTCTGCAGTGGGGATTGGAAATATCTGGCGTTTCCCATATATTGCTGGGAAAAATGGTGGCGGAGCATTCCTGATTCCATATATTATTGCAATTATTCTCTTAGCATTTCCAATTGTATTATTAGAATTATCTGCAGGATGGACATTCCAAACATCAATCTTATCATTCTTTAAAAAACTTGGAGCAAGAACAAAATACCTTGGATGGTTTTTCCTGATAATTTTGATGGCGATTCTCAGTTATTACATTGTAATTGTTGGTTGGATATTCGCTTACTTTGTATTTTCATTTACAGGATACCAAGGTTTTGCAAGCTTTAGTGGCTCTTACCTTCCACTGGTTTTCTTTTTACTAGTAATTGTAATACTATTCTTTATTGATTCTTTAGGAATAAAAAGAGGAATTGAAAAACTGTGCAAATACACAATGCCGCTCATGTTTCTTTTCTTCATTGTTATGATAGTTCGCGCAGTCTCACTTCCAGGAGCAATGGAAGGTGTGAAGTTTTTCTTAACTCCAAACTTTTCTGTTCTTGCTGATCCAAAGATTTGGATCTTCGCATGCAGTCAAGCATTTTTCTCTGTTGGTGTAGGATTTGGTTTGCTTCTCACTTATGCAAGTTATACAGACAGAAAAACAGACATCCCACTTGCTGCAGCTACAATAACTATAACAGATACTCTAATTTCAATTTTAGCAGGTCTTATTATTTTCCCACTTGTTTTTGCATTTGGAATGAATCCTGGACAAGGACCGGAATTAGCTTTCATCACGCTTCCAAAAGTTTTTGCACTGATTCCTTTTGGTAGAGTTTTCGGAGCAATCTTTTTCCTACTTCTCCTTCTCGCTGGAATAACTTCAGCAATTTCAATTGGAGAAACTTGGGTATCTTCTTTAATTGATGAATATGGTATGAAACGACGTCGCGCAAATAAAATTGTTTATGGTATTGCACTGCTTGTTGGTCTTCCATCAGCTTTGAGTTACAGTGCTGTGAAACTTTCATTATTTGGAAAACCATTCTTAGATGGAATTGATTATGTAATTGGAACTTTAACACTACCAATTGTCGCACTAATATTCACAATAACAGTTTCTTGGTTCTTCAGTTCAAAGAAATTCATTACTGCTGTAAACAAACACACAAAACTGAATATGCCACATTGGATAATTTATTTGATACGATACTTTATCCCACTGATACTATTCATTGTATTTATTGTTGGGATTGCAACATGATTGAAAACATTGAAATTATAAAAGAAAAAATTAATTTTCCAATTGAACAAGAATTAAAAAAATTAAAAATTACAAAAATAATTTCTTTTGTTGCAAAAGGTTGGCGTGGACAAGTTTTCAAAATTAAACTTGGAACTAAAATTGCAGCATTAAAAATCAGCACACAAGAAAGAATTCTTAAAGAAAATAGTGTTCTAAAAAAAGCAAATGAAAAAAAAGTTGGGCCAAAAATTTATGGAGTAACAAAACATTGCGTTGCAATGCAATTTATTTATGGGAAAAATTATCCTGATTTTATTGAAAGTGCTACAAAGGCGCAAGCAAGAGCTGTTGTGTTAAAAGTTCTAAAACAAGCTGAAAATCTTGACAAAGCAGGTGTTGATCATGGAGAATTATCTCGAGCAGATAAACACATTATTGTTAGAACAATTGGGAAAAATGTAAAACCTTATTTTATTGATTTTGAAAAAGGATCTTTTGTAAGAAAGTCTCATAATTTCGGAGCTGTGCTGAACTACTTATTACTAAACCCACATTCATTTGCTGCAAAATCGACAAGGGAAAAGCTTAATATACGGCTCACAGAACTAAAGCGTTATGCAAGACAAAGTTCCTGGAGAAAAAAAAGAAGTTGGACAAGATCGTGGACAGGAGTCCTCTAAGCCAACTGGTAGCGGAGCTGACAACAAAGAAGTGCCAAAAGGAAAAGATACAACACCAAAACCAACTACTCCAGCAAAAACAAATACTGCAACTGCACCAAGATTTGGTAGAAGACCAGGCGGACCACAACAAGGAGAATATGTTGTCCGTGTTAGAATGCCAAAACCATACAAACGCGAAATTCTTGGAGTAATTCTCGAGCATTTCGGATCTAAACTTCAAGTAAAATGCTTAGATGGTCACACACGGATTTGCAGAATTCCAGGAAAAATACGATACAAACTCAGAGTCAGAGCTGGCGACGTTGTTCTTGTTCAAAAATGGACTGTTCAAGAAAATGAAAAAGGAGACTACTTGTACATGTATAAAAGAAATCAAGTAAGTCAACTTCTAAGAAAAGGAATGATTACAGAAGAAGACCTGATGATATAAATAGTACTTCTACTTATTTTTGATTTAATGGCAATTGATAAACGAACTCACAAAATAGAAAGAAAACTTGAAGACGGAGTTTTTGATGTTAATACTTTAGCAGTTATACACAAACTCATAAAACAAGGACATCTAGATAAATTAGGAGGATCGATTGCTGTTGGTAAAGAAGCAAATGTTTATAGAGGTTATTTAGGAGAAGAAAAACTTGCTATAAAAATTTATCGAATTGAAACATCATCATTCCACAAAATGCTCCCATATATTGAAGGCGATCCAAGATTTGATGTGAAACAAGCTAAATATGATATTATTCAAACCTGGGCAAAAAAAGAATTTCAAAATTTAAAGCGCGCATACAAAGCAGGAGTTCCTTGCCCAAAACCAATTGCTGTTTTGAAAAATGTACTTGTAATGAGTTTTATTGGTGGTGAAACCCCTGCACTAGAGATACGAAATAACATCCCAGAAAATATCGAAGAAGTCTATTCAGAAATAACAAAATCACTAAACAAACTTTATCATGGAGCAGAATTAGTTCATGGAGATATGAGTGAATTTAACATTTTAATGCATGAAAACAAGCCGGTTCTTATTGATTTTGGACAAGGAGTGTTGACCCACCACATCAGAGCTGAGGAACTAATGAACCGAGATTGTGAGGTTTTAGCGCGCTTTTTTAGCAAACATGGGGTTGAGACAACAGACCTAGAACTGAAGAAAGCGATAACAAGCGAAGCATAATTGGTCTTTGAGAGTTACAAAAACTTTAAATAGTTATACCCTCATTTCACACTATCTTAAAATAAAATGGCAGAATATGTAAAAATTCCAGAAGAGAGGTTGGATTTTATTCTGGCTGAAGACGAAAAGATCAAAAAGATTATTGAAAAATCAACAAACACAATAATCGAAATTGACAAAGAAATATGTGAAGTTGCAATAATTGAAAAAAAAGATAACGATGACCCATTAGCAACTTGGCGCGCACGTGATGTAGTAAAAGCAATTGGTCGTGGTTTTGAGCCAGAAACTGCATTGGAACTTCTTGATCCAAACAAGGAACTGAAAATAATAGAGTTACCAGAATATGCAGGAAAATCAAAGAATCGCCTCATAGGAATTCGCGGACGAATAATCGGAAGAGAAGGAAAAAGCAAACAGATCATTGAAAACACAACAGATACTCATATGGTAGTATATGGAAAAACAGTTTGCATCATTGGATCAATAGATCGCGTTCATTTAGCTGCTCGAGCAGTAGATATGCTTGCAAATGGATCAATGCATGGATCAGTTTACAAAATGCTTGAACAAGAATGCAGGAAAATAAATAATCAAAGGTGAAATCATATATGGCTCCAGAAAAAACAGTAAGCGCAGAATCACTCTTCAAAGAATTTAGAAGTGTGCCACTCAGCGAGTTCTTCGGTAAGAACCGCCAGTATCTTGGATATGTTGGGAAAATAAAATCCCTTACTACAGTTGTACACGAACTTGTATCTAACTCTCTTGATGCTTGTGAGGAATCAGGAATTCTTCCAGACATCAAAGTTGAAATTGTGCAACTCGGTGATGAACATTACAAAGTTCTAATTGAAGATAATGGTCCAGGAATTCCAGAGAAGCACTTAGAACATGTTTTCGGATCTCTACTTACAGGAACAAAATTCCACAGAAACATTCAGCTTCGGGGTCAGCAAGGTCTTGGTGTTTCAGGAGCAGTTTTGTTCTCACAAATTACAACTGGTCAACCAACTCGAGTAAAATCAGGAACAGGCAAAGGAAAAGTCATAACTGCAAAAGTTGAGATGGACATTAAAACTAATTCTCCAAAAATCATGGACAAAGAAGTTTATGCGGACACTTGGCGCGGAACTATTGTTGAAGCGCAATTCAAAGGAGTTAATTATACAAAAGGACAGAAAGGTCCATTTGAATATTTGAGATGGACAGCCGCTTCAAATCCACACGCACAAATTTTCTTCAAAGATCCAGAAGGATCTAAAGTATTATTTGAAAGAGTTAGTGATAAAATTCCAAAAAGACCAACAGAAATTAAACCGCACCCAGAAGGTCTTGAAGCACACGACATTTTGAATATGGCTCACAAATCAAAAGCTCGACAACTATCTTCATTTTTATCAACAGATCTTTCTCGTGTAAGCTCACAAAAAATTGCAGAAATTAAAAAAGTAATTGATGAAGAGCGAACAAAAGAAGGATTACCTGAATTTGATATGCGAAGAAGTCCAAAACGATTAGAGTGGAATGAAGCAGAAGAACTTAGAAAATCTTTCAAAAAAGTTAAATTCATGGCTCCGCCGGCTACTGGTTTAATTCCAATTGGAGGAGAAACCATCAAAGCAGCTTTGAAAAATCTTGTTAATCCAGAATTACTTGAATCTTTAACAAGATCTCCAACAACTTACAAAGGAGGAATTCCTTTCCTTGTTGAAGCAGCAATTGCTTATGGTGGAAACGCAGGTAGACAAACACCAGAAGGAAAACGCCTTGAAATTATGAGATTTGCAAACCGCGCGCCTTTACTTTTTGATGCAGGTTCATGTGCTCTAAGCAAATCAATGCATTCAATTGATTGGAAACGTTACAAATTTGTAGATATTGAAAATTCATCTGTTACAATTTTCATTAATCTGGTTTCAACACATGTTCCTTACACATCTGCAGGAAAACAAGCAGTTGCAGATGAAGAAGAAATTACAACAGAAATAAGATTTGCACTAATGCAAATTGGTAGAATTTTGCAAAGATATCTTTCTGGAAAGCGCAAAGCTGCAGAACGTGATGCAAAGAAGAAAATGTTTGAACGTTATGTTCCAGAAACAGCACAAGCTATTTCAGATATGTGCGGAGAAAAGAAAGAAGAATTGGAAAAGAAACTTCACAAAATTGTTCTTGAAAAATTCGGAGAAGAATTTGATGAAACTGATGAGGAAGAAACAATAGGAGAAGAACCAACAAAACCAGCTCCTGAAGAGGGGGGTGAAGAATAATGGCACCAGCAAAGAAAAAATCAAAACAAGCAGAAGATAAGCATGCAGCAGAGTCAATCAAAACAATAGAAACTTTTGGAAAAGATATGGCTGATGTAATAAAAAAAGAACATTCCCCAGAATTCACATTGCCAATTCGTGCAAGAAATAATATTTCTTTTGATGAGAAAGCAAGTGTTCTTCGTTTAGGTGGTAAAAGAGGAAGCAGGCGCTTCCTTAATGTTGCTCACACTCGAAAATTCATGCAGTCTATGCTTATTGCAGCAGCATGTAAAGAATACATAGGAATGAATCGAACAGTAGGAAAACGTGAGTTATACTACAACTTGAAACACTCTTTACCAAAGTCTAAAGAAAATACTTTTGAAGATGATACAGAATCTGGAACAACTTTGAATGATATTGAAGCTTCACTTGGATTGCTCAGAGAAAGATTGCACATTGAAGCAAAAGCTCGCGGATCAATTTATGGAGATATTACACTAAGCCAAGCTGGCGACACTTTTGATTGTTCAAAACTTGGTCGCGGTGGATGGGCTATCCCAGGTTTTGTTGAAGATGTTGAAGTTAATAATTTCAAAGCAGATTTCATTCTTGCAATAGAGAACGATGCTATGATGTCCCGTCTTATTCAAGAAAAGATTTACAAGAAACTTAATTGTCTGCTCATAACTGGAGAAGGAATGTTTCCACGTGGTGTGCGAAGATTCATTAAGATAATGAGTGACAAGTTAAAACTCCCAGTTGTTGCTTTCGTAGATGGAGACCCATATGGATTCTACATCTATTCAGTTTTGAAATACGGTTCAATGGAACTTGCGCACTTGTCAGACCGATATGCTGTGCCTAATTCAAAATATGTTGGAATGACTATGGATGATATTGAAACTTATGAACTACAAAATGTTACAGAGAAATTAAAAGAAGTTGACAAAAAACGTATTCGTGAGGAAATGGAATATCCATGGTTCAAGAAAAATAAAGTTTGGATGCGCCAATTAAAAATGATGGAAGAAAAAGGTGTGCGTATTGAACAGCAGGCTCTTGCAAATAAATCTCTGGATTTTGTTGCTAAGAAATACTTGCCTGAGAAAATTGAAAAAGAAGAATTCTTGCTTTAATGAAATACATAATTGAACATTTAGAACCTGCACTTTCAGATTGGTGCTTTATTGAATACAAACATATTTCTGAAATTGTTGGAAAAGAGAATTTGATTTTTACAAATGTTAAAAATGACGAAGAAAAATTAAAACTTCAAGAATTTGGTGAAGTAAAAGAAGAAAGTGTTTCAGAAATGAAATTAACAAAAGCTTGTGTTCTTGATCCTAATGTTGAAACAATGCTGCAGCCTAGTGATTCTGAAGTTTTTGAATATGTAATTTTTGGAGGAATTCTGGGAGAAGATCCACCAAAAGCTCGCACTGAAGAATTGATTACATCAAAAGTTGATTATGAAACTCGTAATATGGGCGACAAGCAAATGAGTACTGATACTGCTGTATTGGTTGCTCACAAGATTTTGAATGGCACTGCATTTGAAAAAATACCATTCAAAGATGGTGTGGAAATTGAAGTGAAAAACAAAGAAGGAATTGAACACACAATTGAATTACCATACCGCTATGTTTTGGAAAATGGAAAAGTAGAGTTCGCAAAAGGATTAGTGAAATATCTGGAAGAAAAAGACGAATTTTAATTTTAGAAATAGTGGCGCCCCCGGTAGGAGTCGAACCTACGACCTGCTGATTAACAGTCAGCCGCTCTACCAACTAAGCTACAGAGGCACTTTATTAGCTCTTGTTAGAGCTATTTTATAACATTTAAACCTTTTCCTTAATAATGTCCGTACTTCTTTCCCCATCCCTCAGGGTCTTTATTCCATTCCTTTACAACTCCGGCTTGCTTTTTAGTAATGTATTTCCGAGATACGGCAACTTCTATGAGTGTTGAAAAATCTGTAAGTGCTAGAATATTACAATTAATTCGTGCAAATCTCTCTTCTGCTTTTTTCATTTCGTATGTGAAAATCGCTGCGCAAGTATCTACCTCGGCGCCTGCGTGTTTCACCGCATCAACAGCATTAACAGAACTACCACCAGTGCTGATTAAATCCTCAATAACAAGAGCTTTCTTCCCTTTCTCAATTTTTCCTTCAATTTTATTCTTTTTACCATGATCTTTTTTATTAGATCGGGCGTAAATGAACGGAGCATTCTCTTCTTCTGCAACCCATGCACCCCATGGAATCCCGGCAGTTGCAGTGCCGGCAACAATATCAAAAGTAATTCCATTCTCTTTAAACATTTCTTCAAATGCATCAACAATTTTGCGTCGAGCATCAACATCTGACAATAGAAGTCTGTTGTCGCAATAAATTGGGCTCTTGATTCCGGATGCATAAGTGAATGGCTTGTCCGGATTCAATGTTACCGCTTTTGAACTTAGTAAAATTTCAGCGATTTCTTGTTTAGTCATAATTTAACATAATGTTAAGCCCTATAAATAATTTCATAATCCGAGCAAATAGATTATTCCAATTAATATTGGTTGATGAATAAGATAAATCAACAAAGAATGCCTTCCTAAGAATCTAAAGAATTTTATTAATGAAAAATTTGAAAGATCTGGTAATTTAAAATTTCTTTTGTAATTAGAGTACAATATCTTTCCAACAAATATTCCAATTAAAACAACACCGAACCAAGGAAGAACTGGAAAATAGTCCGCTGGATATGTGTTTTGTGGTAAAAATCCAAGCCAAATTAAAAATGAGAAATTGAATTTAAGATTATAAAGATAAATTCCAATTAGAACAAGAACACTACCAATCCCTAAATTCCAATACTTAAGTTTGAGAAACGGATATGCTAATATTATTGCAATTCCAATTAAATGAAGAACACCAAAAACAACAACTTGACTTTGATAGAACAGCCACGTCATTAATGTGATTAACAAACCCCACATGAATATCTTCAAACCGCGTTTCAAATACTTCGTGAAATTTATTTTTTTCAATAATTGAGATCTTTCAAAACTAAGAGATAATGAAACCCCAACTAGAAAAATAAAAATTGTGGCAGTTACGTGCGCAAAAACTCGCCAGAAACCAGAATAAATTATAAATCTGAAATTTGCAAAGTGAAAAAGATCAGAGATTACATGAAAAAGAACCATCATAAGAATCGCTATACCGCGTAAGAAATCCACTTCCCAAAAGCGTTTTTTCAAATTCATTATCTATTTTCGTAACCAGTTTTACCCTGCTCAAATAATTCCTCAACTGCTTTGACAGGATCTTCTGCTTCGTAAATTGCGCGTCCAACAATTGGATAATCAGTTCCTGCTTTAACTGCAGCTTCGCAAGCTCCACCTTGCGCTCCGATTCCAGGAGAAGTAATAAACATATCTTCATCCATTTTTGATTTCAATTCTGCAATTTTCTCAGGTTTATTTCCAGGAGCAACAAAATACTTTACACCAAGCTCTTTTGCCTTTTCAAAAACCAGTTGAGGAGTCTCGGTTTTCAAGTAATCGTCAGCCCCATCGTGCGTCATTGAAAGAAGAACAATTGGAAGAACATTTGTTTCATTACACGCAGTAACAAAAGCTGTTAATGTTTCACTTCCAGCTCCGAGTGGAACTGCAATGAAAGAATTAACACCACATTCTGCAGCAAGACGAACTTGCCGGTCAGTTATTTTTGGAATATCAGTTGCAGCTTTTTGATGATCATAAATAATTGGTTTATCAGTAACTTCCCTTAAATCCGAAATAGTTTTTTTCAAACCATGTTCAATTGCATTAAGAGAACTAACTTTATAGCCAGCAATTTTATCCTCAGTGGATTTGAGCTTTCCAACAAGTGCACATGCTTCAGAAAGTGGAAGATCAAGAGCTACTATGATTTTTGGTGGTTTTTCTAGATTCATATCACCAAGATTAAGGTTTATATATTAATAAATTATACGGTTCAATATGAGCAACGAAAAATCATTCATACATAAAAACAAGAACATCATAATAGCATTTCTCGTTATTGCCTTCTTGTTAATTCTTCTTATTTTTTATAATACAACTGGAGGAGGACGTTTACTACCAGAAGGAAACACACAAGTTGCAGGAAGTGAAGTTGGATTAATAATCGGAGATCCAGTACGTGACCAAATAGAACAACAAGAAACAACAATTTACAAAGAACAGATAATCGATAAGAGTCACAACTATGGGCTTTTTGAAACAAAATTAAATTCATTAGGATTTTTTGAATACAACGGGAAGAAAGAATTTAGAATTGATATTTGGGTTCACAATGTCGGAGAGGGCACAGAAGAATTCCTTTGGGACAAAGCGAATATTATTGGACCAGACTTGAAAAAGTATATGGTTACAAGCGCAAAGTTTGACGGCGCTGAAATTCCAAGTGATGGAGAAAG
Source organism: Candidatus Undinarchaeota archaeon (assembly GCA_964567575.1). Classification (GTDB taxonomy): domain Archaea; phylum Undinarchaeota; class Undinarchaeia; order Undinarchaeales; family UBA543; genus UBA543. Next base: position 10,512 of record CAZMMZ010000002.1, on the reverse strand, counting down.
GGAAGGTTACTTACTTTTCAGTGATGTACCAGAAGGTATGAGCGGAGAAATTGCAGTTATTGTAGGAAATTCAGTTGCATTCTCAACAATACTTGGATTTACATCACAAGCACCACATAGATATGAAGGAATAATTTTAAAATAAGAGTAATTATAACGATTTAAAAGTTTTGCCTGCTTCGTGTTTTATTCTGCGTAGTTGTTCAACCATTAAGCCCCATACTTCTTTTGGGGGAATTGATTTGTAAGCAAAGCAAGGACGCTCTCGTAACGTTGGAATTTTTTTAATATATTCTTTATCAGACAAAACACCCAAATAAGTTCGAATTGTTCTTTCAGAATAAGGAAGCTTTGTGTAGATATCACGAACAGTGAGCGGCTTCTCGCTTTTGTTAAGTAAAAAGTAAATATCAGTGTTAGCTTGTTTGAAATTAATTAAATTAAAAAGTAAATGAAGCATTTTTTCAGGATCATCACTAGATTGCAAACCTTTCTCTACTTCCAATAACTTGTCACTTCCCCTTCCCATAGTATGCACCGTTCCTTTCATATTATATAATAGTTTTGCTTCATACGATGGCAACTAAAACCCTTAAATACCTTGATTTCTTAACGATAAACCATATAGATGGAAATAAAAAAAATCCCTGAACATCATCAACACAAAAAACTCAAACATAGTAAAAAACTTACACTAAGTCGTAATTTGGGTCTTCTTGAAGCCACATCTGCTGGTGTTGGAATAATTTCAGGAGCTGGGATTTACGCACTTGTTGGAGTAGCTGCTGGAATGGCAGGAAATTCCTTGTGGTTAGCTCTTTTAATTAGTTCTTTTGTGGCAATTCTTTCTGGTCTAAGTTATGCTGAGCTTTCTTCAGTTTTCCCTTCAGATGCAGGAGAATATGTTTATGCTGATCATGCATTCGGAAGAAAAATTGCATTCTTTGTTGGATGGTTAGTTTTATCTGCAACAACAATTTCGATAACGGCGATAGCTATCGGTTTCTCGGGATATTTCACAGCGTTGTTTGGAGGACCTCAAACTTTAATTGCATTTTTGATGATAGCTTTAATTGGATTAATTAATTTTATTGGAATAAAAGAATCAGCAAAACTTAATATTTTATTTACAGCTATAGAAGTCGGCGGACTTCTTTTCATTATCTTTATTGGATTCCCAAAATTCATAACAGCATTTACAACTGGCTCAATAAACTTCATGGAAATGCCAAATGGATTTTCAGGATTATTCTCAGCAGCAGCTTTGATTTTCTTTGCATTCATTGGATTTGAAAGTGTTGTGAAACTTTCAGAAGAAACAAAAGATCCAGAGAGAACAATTCCAAAAGCGCTCATACTTGCAATTGCAATTACAACTGTACTTTACATCCTTGTTGCATTATCAGCAGTTAGTGTAATGGATTGGCGAGCACTTGGAGCTTCAACTGCACCACTAGCAGATATTGGCGCAACAATTATGGGAGCTAAGATATTCATAGTACTTGGAATTGTAGCGTTATTCTCTACATTTAATACGAATCTGGTTTCAGTAATAGCTGCATCTCGTATAGCTTATGGAATGGGGGGAGAACGATCACTGCCGTATTTCTTATCTCATTTACATTCAAAAAGAAAAACACCATGGAAAGCAATCATTACTATTGGAATAATTTCCTCGGTTCTCCTTATGAGTAAAAACATAGGACTTGTTGCAGAAATGACGAACTTAGCAATTTTCCTCACATTCATTTCAGTTAATGGGGCTTTAATCTACATGCGAATAAAAGAACCTAATAGAAAACGCCCATTCAAAGTGCCGGGTGCTATTGGAAAAGTGCCAATAATTCCAGTACTGGGAATATTATTGTGTATGTTTATGGTTGGACAATTAGGAATCATGATCATACTTGGTGGAATCATACTCTTATTATTTGGATGGCTATTTTTCCGATGGTTTGATTTGTTCAAACATACAGAGTTTAGAATGAAGGTAAAGTATCACAAAAAAGTAGCGAAATAAATCACAAAAACCTTTATTAACCCCTAGCTGTATCATAATCACTAATGAACACAGACACTAGCATTATCATAATAATACGATAGTTCTAGTGATAACCCTGTGCTCCTTTTCAAAAATTTCCGGGGCACTGGAAAGTCTATATAAAGTTTGAAAACAGAGTCGAAAACAATGGAAAAATTCAATCCGCAAGAAATCGAAGAAAAAATCCTGAAGCACTGGGATTCTAAGAAAACATTTACTAAATGCAAAAAGAAAACAGAAAAGGCAAAACCCTTCCGCTTTATTGATGGTCCACCATATACAACTGGCTCAATTCACCTTGGAACTGCGTGGAACAAAGTGTTGAAAGATGCTTTCCTTAGATACAAACGAATGCAGGGATATGATGTACGATCACAACCCGGTTATGATATGCACGGCCTTCCAATTGAAGTTAAAGTTGAAGAAAAACTTGGAATCAAAAACAAACAGGAAATTGTTGATAAAATTGGCATGGATAAATTTATTGAAGAATGTAGAAAATTCGCTCTTGATAATCTTGAATTAATGAATGACCAATTCGCACGCCTTGGTGTGTGGATGAATTGGGAGAAACCATACCGAACAATTGATAATTCTTATATTGAAGGCGCATGGTGGGCGCTTGCAGAAGCTCATAAGAAAGGATTGCTCTATGAAGGACCAAAAACAATTACTTGGTGCTGGCGTTGCGCAACTGCTCTTGCAAAACACGAATTAGAATACAAAACAAGAACAGACACTTCAATTTATGTTAAATTTCCATTAAAGGGAAAAAAGAATGAATACATTTTAATTTGGACAACTACACCATGGACATTACCATTCAATATGATGGTAGCGGTGCATCCTGATTTTGAATATGCAAAAATCAAAGTTGATAATGAATATTGGATTCTCGCAAAAAATTTCGTAATTGCATTAATGGGTGTAATCGGGAAAAAGTATGAAATTGTTGAAACAATTCGCGGAGAAGATTTAGAAGGATTAGAATATGAACAACCATACCTCAAAGAAATTCCAGCATTAAAAGAAGTTCAAAAAAATCATCCTAATGCTTTCAAAGTACATGCAATTGGAGATGACATGTTTCATGGTTTCGTAACACTAACAGCAGGTTCTGGTTGCGTTCATTGCGCTCCTGGATGCGGCGCAGAGGATTTTGAAGTAGGACGTAAATTAGATGTTCCTGCATTTTCACTTGTTGATGAAAGTGGAAACTTTTCAGAAGAAGCTGGAAAATACGCAGGTTTGAATGCAAATAAAGACAATAAGAAATTCAAAGGATTTATTGAAGAAAAAGGATTGCTTGTGCGAGAAGCAAAGATTGAACACGAGTATGCTCATTGTTGGAGATGTAAATCCCCAGTTATTTTCCGCGCAGCTCCAAACTGGTATCTAAAAGTTTCAGACCTCAAAGAAAAAATGATTGAGGAAAATAAGAAGATGAAATGGGTTCCTGGATGGGCTGGAGAGCGATGGTTTAGAGACTGGTTAGAGAACTTACAAGACTGGTGCATTTCACGACAAAGATTTTGGGGAATTCCACTTCCAATTTGGCGCTGTGAAAATGGACATGTCAAAGTTATTGGAAGTAGAAAAGAACTTCCAAAGAAAATGGATGATTTGCACAGACCATGGATTGATAATGTAAAATTCAAATGTGAAGAATGTGGAAAAGAAATGGAAAGAGTTCCAGACATTCTTGATGTTTGGCTTGATTCAGGTGCAGCTCCTTGGGCAACATTACCATTCCCAGAAAACAAAAAAGAATTGGAGAAATGGTTCCCTTGCGATTTCATTACAGAAGGAAAAGATCAAATTCGCGGATGGTTCAATTCATTGTTATGTTTGAGTATGGTTTCACACGGCAAAACATCATACAAAAGCGTATACATGCACGGCTTTGTTGTAGATGATAAAGGATTGAAAATGTCAAAGTCACTCGGAAACTCAACTGCACCAGAAGAAGTTATTGAAAAATATGGATCAGAAGCTTGGAGACTTTATTCAATTGGTGGAGCAGCAAATGGCGAGGATATGAAATTCAATTGGGACGAATTAAAAGAAGCTTACAAATCTTTGAATATTTTCTGGAATGTTGCACAGTTTGCAAAATATATGGAAGCTGCAAAATTCAATCCAGAAGAATACAAACTCGATACTAAGAAACTACAACCAGAAGATAAATGGGTTTTATCAAGATTAAATTCACTTAATGAAAAAATCACAAAAGCATACGAAGATTATGAATTCCCAAGTGTTCCAAAACTCTTGCGAGAATTTTTAGTTGAAGATCTTTCAAGATGGTACATTAAATTAATCAGAGATAGAACTTGGGTTTCAGCGGGTGGAGATGACAAGCTAGTAGCTTTCAAAGTTCTTTATGAAGTTCTTAAAAAGTTCATTATACTTTCAGCACCAACACTGCCGATGCTTTCTGAAAAACTGTATCTTGATTTAATCAAACCACTTTCAAAAGCGCTTCCAGAATCAATTCATCTTATTGACTGGCCAAACCCAGATACTAAGATGATTAAACCAGAACTTGAAAAGCAAATGTGCAATGCTCGCGCAATTGTTGAAACTGCAAGATTCGCACGTGAAGAAGCAAAGATAAAACTGCGATGGCCACTCAACCAACTTTCAGCTGACGGAGATGAAACTGTGAAGAAAGCAATCAAGACATTTGAAAATGTGATTAAAGAACAAGCAAATGTCAAATCTGTAAAAGCTGGAAAAATAAAAGGAGCTGAGAAAGAATTTGAATTTGGAAAAGTTTACCTTGATACAAAGATTACTCCTGAAATTCGCGCAGAAGCGCTAGCACGCGAAGTAATGCGACAAGTCCAAGTAATGAGAAAGAAAGGTGGACTGAATGTTGGCGAAAATATTAAATTAACAGTCTCAACCTCAGATGAATTTGCAAAAACTTCAATTAACAAATTTGCAAAAGAGATAACACAAAAAGTCGGTGCAAAAGAATTAAAAGTAGGTGCTGAGACAAAGGGAAAGAACAAGGGAGATGTAACATTTGAAGACATAACCATCAACCTTGCATTTGACAAAATATAAACTGGGCCCGTAGCTTAGCTTGGTGGAGCGCACGCCTTATATGGTTGCGTTCCGCGCGCAAGTGCGGACGCGCTCGAAGATAGCGTGAGGTCCTGGATTCAAATTCCGGCGGGCCCATTACTTTTTTTTAAAGATTAAATCGGAATGAATTGAAAATTTCAAGAGTTTCAATATCAGATAAACTATCTCCCATTAAATTTTGGAAATCTCTTAAACATCGCCTGTAAACAGTATGGTTTTCAACTTCAAAATCAATTTCATAATCCCAACGGCCAATACAAGAAATATAATAAACAACATGTGGATTTTCTTCACAAAAAGTCTTGATTTGATTATATATTTTATCAGAGTGTTTAGAAAGAGAAATACATGATTTGTAATTATGATATTCCATCTTAGCTGGATTGAATAGAATAGAAAAATCTTTGATGACACCAGTTTGTTTTAATTTTTTTATACGCATTGCAACTGTACTATTTGGGATTTTAGTCATCTTAGAAATTTCAGAAACAGGTAAGCGGGAGTTATATTTTAAAACTGCAAGAATTTGTTCATCTTTTTTACTTAATTTTTCAATACTTTCTATAGAAGTTCGAATTCTATCTTTTATTGGATAGAGATATCTACGATTTAAGCGCTGTTGGAATGTAAAAATAGATACTTCGTGCTTAACAAAAGTGTTTGGAAATTTATTAATGATTTCAACCCGTCTTTTTTGGAATTCACGAATATTTTTTGCAGGAAATTCCAAGATAAAATCAAACCGACCACCAACAACAGCTGACCAATTGAGAGTTGGAATATTGCGAAGATAGTCAATAACCTCTTTTTCTTTCTTTTCATTCATTATTCCAAATTTCAAATAAACAGTATAGATATCATAATCAAATTTTGTAAGATCAATATGAGTTACAAAACTTCGTATAAAACCACTAAAAGTCAATCGTTTAATCCTATAATTAACCGCCTCTCGCGACAATTTTAATTTCTTAGAAAGTTCAGACAAACTAGCTCTGCTATTAAAATCTAATTCTGCAATTAATCTCTTGTCTTTAGGATCAAGTTTAGTTAAATCCCTCATACTTAGCATTTTAACAATTTTCTTTATAAATTTTGTGATTATGCTAACTTTTTCCCCTAAAGTATAATATATACCCATAACCAACGTAAACTATCCTCGTTTAGAGGTAGAGTGGGTGATTAAAGATGATAACAGCATTTGTTTTAGCAACAACAAAATCAGGTAGAGAAAAAGAAGCACTGATCTCATTGCAAGAGCTTCCGGAAATTAAAGAAGCTCATACAGTGTATGGAGATTATGACATCGTTTTACAAACCGAAACAAAGAGTATAGACGATTTAAATAATTTCCTTTTGAAAAAACTGAGATCAATTCAGAGTATTTCAGCAACAACAACCATGATTTCTCTTTAAGAGGGTTATGCTTTGCATGGTTAACCTCTTGTTGGGGTTAGCCATCATTTTTCCAAAATCTTTTTATATTATCGACAGATATCTCATTTAATCCAATGACTAAAGAAAAAACAATAGACTCTATGCTACAAGAGACAAGAACATTTAAGCCGTCTCCTGAATTTTCAAAAAAATCTTATGTAAAAAGCTTGGAAGAATACAAAAAGATTTATGATAAATCAATTGAAGATCCTGAAAAATTCTGGGCTGAAAAAGCAGAGAATCTACATTGGTTTAAGAAATGGGACAAGATTCATTCTTGGGATGTTAAGAAACTTGAATGTAAATGGTTTGAAGGTGGAAAATTAAATGCAACATACAACTGCCTTGATAGACATCTGGAAGAACGCGGAGATAAAACAGCTATAATTTGGGAAGCAGATGACGGCAAAACAAGAACTTTTACTTACAAAGAACTTCACGAACAAGTTTGCAAGTTTGCTAATGTTCTAAAAGAAAAAGGAATTAAAAAAGGAGATCGTGTTGCGTTTTATTTGCAAATGATTCCTCAGCTTGCAATTGCCATGCTCGCATGCGCACGAATTGGAGCTATTCACTCAATTGTTTTTGGAGGATTTTCAGCAGAAGCATTACGAGATCGTATTCATGATTCAGAATGTGTTATGTTAATTACTTCTGATGGTGGATTCCGTGGAGGAAAACTTCTTGATCAAAAAAAGAATGCAGATACTGCACTTGAAGATGCACCTTCAATTAAAAATGTAATTGTTGTCAAGCGCGCAGAAAATGAAGTTACAATGAAAGAAGATCGTGATCTTTGGTGGCATGATGTAATGAAAAATGCAAGTGCAGATTGCCCTGCAGAAGAAATGGATGCAGAAGATCCATTATTTATTCTTTACACAAGTGGAACAACAGGAAAACCAAAAGGTGTGCTTCATACAACTGGAGGTTACATGCTTTACACATATCAAACATTCAAATGGATTTTTGATTATCATGAAGAAGATATTTTCTGGTGCACTGCAGATATTGGTTGGATAACAGGACACAGCTACATAATTTATGGACCGCTTGCTAACGGTGCTACAACTGTAATGTTTGAAGGCATTCCAACTTACCCAGAACCAGATCGTTTCTGGGACATTGTTGAAAAACATAAAGTTAATATTTTTTATACAGCCCCTACTGCAGTTCGCGCACTTGCCAAACAAGGTGATGAATGGGTTGACAAACATGAAATGCCAACACTTCGTTTACTTGGTTCTGTTGGAGAACCAATTAATCCTGATGCTTGGGTGTGGTATCACGAGCATGTTGGAAAGAAACGTTGCCCTATTGTTGATACTTGGTGGCAAACAGAAACAGGAGGAGTTTTGATAACTCCTTTACCTGGTGCAATGCCATTGAAACCTGGCTCAGCTTGCTTGCCATTCCCTGGAATTGAAGCAGAAGTTGTTCGAAAAGATGGAAGTCGAGCAGATCCAAATGAAGGTGGATTCTTAGTCATAAAGAAGCCATGGCCAAGTATGTTAAGAACTGTTTATGGAGATCATGATCGTTTCAGGAAAACATACTTCAGTGATTATCCAGAAATGTATTACACAAGTGATGCAGCTCGAGTGGACAATGACGGATACTTCTGGTTAATGGGTCGCGTTGATGATGTTGTAAATATTTCAGGACACAGAATCGGAACAGCAGAAGTTGAATCAGCACTTGTTTCACATCCTGCAGTTGCAGAATCTGCAATTGTCCCTTTCCCGCATGAAATAAAAGGACAAGCACTTTACGCTTTTGTTTTATTGAAAAAAGGGAATGAAGGAAGCGATGCTCTTGTAAAAGAACTTCGTAATCATGTTTCAAAAGAAATTGGACCAATTGCAAAGCCAGACAAAATCCAATTCGCAGATGCACTTCCAAAAACTCGTTCTGGAAAAATCATGAGAAGAATTCTCAAGAAAATAGCTGCTGGTGAAGAGGATGTTGGAACCACAACAACCTTGGCTAATCCGGAAGTAGTTGAAAAATTGAAAGAAGAAAAAGTATAAGATATGCCCCGGCCGGGATTCGAACCCAGGTCCCTGCCTCGAAAGGGCAGGATGATTGACCGGACTACACCACCAGGGCAATACGAACTTTAAAATTCTAATCCTATTCCCTTTTAAACTTTTGGGCTTCCCAAATTGCGGAGGATGAACCAAACTTTCCAAAGTAAAAGAGTTGAACCAAGAAGAAGAGAGATTGTAAGGAAAAAAATCATAGGACCAAAAGAACCAACCGCACTAAGGAACATTAATCCAGCAAGACCAGCACCTCGCGCAGCAGTATAAACAAATGGTTCTTTTATTTCATTTGTTATAAAGATTAAAACATTAATAACAATTAATGACAATGCTAAAAACCTGACTTGTGGAGAATACACAGAAATTGCAGATAAGATAAGAATTATATTGAAAATGTCGGCACCTTTATCAAAAAGATGACCCCACCGAGATTCTTGATTGGAAGCACGAGCAACAACACCATCCCAAGAGTCAAAGAAAAGTACGAAAAACGCACACAGCATACCCATTGATAAATTAAAAGTAAGAAGATAATAAAACATTAAAAGAGAAAAAGGAAGTTGTAAAAAAGTTAAGTGATTTGGTTTTATCCCCAGACTTGCTATGGCTTTCCCACTTTCGTAAAAAAGACTTTCTACAGCAAATTTGAAGGATGATTCGTAGTAGGATTTAAAACCCATTGTCAACTCCAAAATTTCATTAATCTTTTATATTATAAACATGTTGGTTAAGGTCAACCATAAACAATTTAAAACAAGAATGTTATGAAAAACTGTATAAATTGCGGGAGTACCAAAGTGGTCAAATGGGTTGGACTCAAGAGAATAATCTTGAGTGCTGAGAGTTTAGTGCTCTATGATCTGAGAAATCCAATGACTTAGTGTCTTCGCAGGTTCAAATCCTGTCTCCCGCACCATGATTATTTTCTCGCGATAAGCTTATATACCACCTTTCACTTGAAATAGGATGCGCATTCTACTGCTATGCAGTACTGTGCATTTAATATCGCGGCCCTATCGTTTTCGACGGCCTTAAGTTACGAATTTAACAGATGTTTGAGAAGACTCTGTACAAATATTCAACAGTGAGAGGCATCCCTCACGATGTCGCGATATAAAAAATATGAGGACGAAATCACGTGATGTGTTTCGCATCTGACAAAATGGTTCCATGAGAAACTATGTAGTAGTTGCTCTTCCATCATTTCCGGTTGATCCTGCCGGACCAAACTGCTATCAGAGTTCGACTAAGCCATGCAAGTCTTTCCGTAAGGAAGGCGAAATGCTGAGTAACACGTGGGCAATCTGCCCTTAGGCAGGGGATAACCTCGGGAAACTGAGGATAATACCCTATAGGTTTAAAATACTGGAATGTATTTAAACCAAAAGCTTCGGCGCCTAAGGATGAGCCCGCGACCTATCAGGTAGTTGGTAGTGTAATGGACTACCAAGCCAAAGACGGGTAGGGGCAGTGAGAGCTGAAGCCCCCAGACGGGAACTGAGACACGGTCCCGAGCCCTACGGGGTGCAGCAGGCGCGAAACCTCCGCAATGCACGCAAGTGTGACGGGGGGACTCTGAGTGTTTTCGATTTTTTCGTAAACTTTTCTGAAGCGTAAATAACTTTAGGAATAAGAGCTGGGTAAGACGGGTGCCAGCCGCCGCGGTAATACCCGCAGCTCAAGTTGTTTGGACTATTATTGGGTCTAAAGCGTTCGTAGCCGGAGAGACAAGTTCTTTGTGAAATCCAACAACTTAATTGTTGGACGTGCAGGGAATACTATCTTTCTTGGGACCGGGATGGGCCAAGGGTACTTTTGGGGTAGGGGTGAAATCCAATAATCCTAAAGGGACCACCTGTGGCGAAGGCGCTTGGCTAAAACGGGTCCGACGGTGAGGAA
>CAZMMZ010000001.1:35335-99894 GCA_964567575.1 Candidatus Undinarchaeota archaeon | reverse complement strand
ATCTCGTCAATGAAAATTATACTTGGAGAATTTTTCTCAGCATCTTCGAAAACTTTTCTCATGTTTTCTTCAGACTGGCCGTAGAATTTGCTCATAAGTTCTGGACCATTAATTACAAAAAAGTTTGAGCTGGTTTCATTTGCAACAGCTTTTGCTAAGAGTGTTTTTCCAGTTCCAGGAGGACCGTAAAGCAGAACTCCTTTTGGTGGTTCAACTCCGAGTTTCTCGAAAAGTTCTGGGTGTTTAAGTGGAAGCTCAATCATTTCACGAACTTTTGAGATTGCGTCTCCACAACCTCCAATATCTTCGTAAGTTACAGATGGGATTTTCTCCATTTCAGTCATCTCAACTGCTTCTGGATTTACAACAACCTCTGTGCGGTCTGTTATAATCACAGCCCCCTTGGGCTTAGTATTCGCAACTACGAACTTAAGCCCAGGGAAACCGGACATTGGAGAAAAGCCACCACCTAGCATGGAAGAAAATATATCTGAAAGTGGATCTCTCATTCTCTGTTGTGATGCGCGAAGTGGGGAAACCATATCCCCTTTCATAACTGGTCTGCCCATCAAACTCTTTTCCATACCCCCGCCTTGGATCTGGATGTGCAAACCTTTTTGCGCAGGAGCAATTACAACTTTCTCAGCTTCTTTGATGTCAGCTTTTGAAAGTTTCACTGTTTCACCAATTCCTGCTTCAGAATTTTTTCGCAAAAGCCCATCAATACGAACAACACCCATTCCGACGTCGCTTGGATACGCTTTCGCTGCAACAGCGACAGTTAGTCGCTTGCCTTGAACATGAACAATATCTCCTGGAGCAACGCCGATTTCTTGCATTGCTTTGGAGTCAAATCGAATAATACCTTTTTCAGCATCTTCTGGCATTGCTTTTGAAACCTTGAGTTCTAGCTCAGGGCCTTGTTTTACTTCATCTTTGTCTTTGTCTGTCATTTTTTACCTGTGTTGTCTTGAACGCATTTTCTGCACGAGTTGGCCGAGGTCAGAGTTCATCATATCCTCAACATCTTTGATTTCCGTGAGCAGTCGGGCGCGCTCTTCGAAAACTCGCTTCGCGAGTGTGATTCGAACCCAGTCTGACTTGCTGATATGAAGAGTATTACAAACTTCATCCAGTTCATCGGACAATGACTCCGATATTCTTATATTTATCTGTATTGATTTCATTGTAGTAATGCGTAGCAATTGATATCAATTGTGATATATAAACCTTTCTAAACCCATGAAAGTTAGGAAAAACACATAAAATCCTGAGAAAAACCACTTTTAATGAAAATTTTCAAAAGAGATCTTTTTGATGATGCAACAGAGATTTCGGAAGCAAATGAATTCAAAACAGAGTGGATATCCACAGGCAGTAAGAAAATCGATGCCTTACTTGGTGGGGGGATTCCAACAGGATTTGTAACGCATGTCTATGGACCGCCAGGAATTGGCAAAACAAACCTGTGTTTGTCAACAACCAGGATAGATGGGAAAATATTATTCATTGATACAGAAGGAGGATTCTCACCAGAGCGATTGAAACAAATCTGCGGAAAGATACCTAATAATATATTCATAAAGCAAGTGAAAGATTTTGATGAGCAGGGCCGTGTGATTCGCGGGCTTTGCAAAGTTCTGGATAATGATTTCAAATTAGTTGTAATTGATTCAATTGTGAGTTTGTATCGGCTGCGCGTAGAAGATAATCGCAAAAAGATTTTGAAAATTGCGCGTGAACTTGGGAAGCAACTCGCGCACCTTTCGAAAATCGCGCGCGAAAAAAAAGTTGCAGTAATTGTAACAAATCAAGTTTATTCTTCTTTTGATGGGAAAGAAGAAATCATTCCAGTGGGTGGTGACACCTTGATGTATTGGTCTAAAATAATTCTTGAACTTTCAAAAGAAAAAACAAGGCGGATGATAATACGGAAGCATCCGCACAAGCCAGAGAATGTTTATGAGAAGTTTGAGATTGTGCAAAAAGGAATACGATAAAGATATATGCAACCGCATACTATGGTAATTACAATGACCAGTGTAGTGGGTGTACGTAAAGAAGGGGATTTATTTTGTTATTCACTAGATCACAATAATAAAGAAATGGAGGTCTCGTTTCCGAAAACTAATGTTGTTTATGGCAATGCTCCGTTTATTGGAGATATAATAATAAAAGAAGGCAAAATAGAAATTGGTAGAATCACTTGGTATGGTATAAAAAATATTCTTGATAGAAATCCCGATGCAATGGAAAAGGAAGTGAAATTAAAAGGACTTTCAAAATGGGAATTGTATGATATTCTTGGCGCAATTAAAAAATACGAAACACACTACAAAACCAGGAACCTGAGCATTGGAATGTATAATGATGTTGATAGTGTGACAAAAGCGATTTATTATTTGATAAATAAATTTTAGACAAATTTAATAAGCTAAAAAAGAGTAGGTTATTGTGATGAGTAAATCAGAAGAATTAATAAAAAAAATTGGAAAGAAAGTTAAATTGTTGTATAAAAATGGGGAGTATGTTAGACCAGGTAAAGAATCAAGCAATGAAATAAACTCATTATACGGGATTGCACGTGGAGAGAATATTAAATGGGACACTATTTTGAAAGAAGCAGGGATTGAAAATGTTTGGTATAGGTTTTTACTGAAAAGATTAGTTAATAAATATCCAATTTCATCATTTACAGAAAAAAATGTTAGGGAAATGATAACTACTACACCTGGGTTGAAAAGAATGAAGACCCGGACGGTTTTAAAGATGTTAAATGAAGATGGATTTGTAATAAAAACAAACAAAGAATATAAACTAACTAACACCGCGTTTGATGAGTTTAACGAATAACTTTTTAGTTCGGGAAAAGATATAAGCTGAGAGATTATATTTTGATTAATGATTAATCTCTCCACTGAAATCGCTGGCGTAAAACTTGACAATCCTACAATCCTAGCTGCTGGAGTTCTTGGAAACACTGGAGAAATTTTAAAACGAGTTGCACTTTCCGGAGCTGGCGCTGTCACTACAAAAAGTATTGGACTCAAACCAAGAGCTGGTCATCCAAATCCGATATGCACTGACCTTGGAAATGTTTTCCTAAATGCAATGGGACTTCCAAATCCAGGCGCTGAAGCTTTTGTTGAAGAACTTCGAATTGCAAAAGAAGGTGGCGCGCCAATTATCAATAGCATCTTTGGAAAAGATGCTGATGAGTTTGCTGAAGTTGTAAATATTTTGAAAAAAGCTGAACCGGATTTATTTGAATTGAATATTAGCTGTCCGAATGTTGCATCAGGAACTTCATTTGGTTGCGATCCTGTTGCAGCTGCGAATATTGTGAAAAAAGTGAAAGACGTTACTGATATTCCAATTACTGTGAAACTCACACCAAATACTCATTTACTTGTGCAAGTTGCAAAGGCAGTTGAAGAAGCTGGTGCAGATGCAATCACTGCAATAAATTCTGTTGGACCAGGAATGGTAATTGACATTGAATCTGAAATACCAATAATCTCCAACAAATTCGGTGGAGTGTCCGGCAATGCAATAAAACCAATAGCAGTCAGGTGTGTTTATCAGATTGCAAAAACTGTTAAAATTCCAATAATTGGAACTGGAGGGATTTATTCTGGTGCTGATGCAGCAGAACACATTATTGCCGGTGCTTCTGCTGTAGGAATTGGAACTGCTGTTAAAGATCATTATCTTGATGTTTTCAAGAAAGTTTCTAGTGAGCTTGAAGAAATTCTTGAAAGAAAAAAGCTTAAAAGCATTGGAGAGTTAGTTGGTTCATTAAAGGAGGTTAAAACATGAGCGCACGTGATAAACTGTTTGGCGGAATACTTTGTTTACTTACATTGTTAATAACATTAGTTTATTTCTATGTAATTTCGCCATGGGGAGGACCTATTAATGTTTGGTTCTTCACTTTGACACCGTTTCTATTGTTTGAGATAGTTATTTCTTTGATATTCGCATTTGGAATGCTTATTTTATTCTGGATCGGATACACAATAATGACAACACCAAGCATTGAAGAAATAGAAAATAAATCTAAGTGATTATAATGGAGGGGACATTGAAGAGTACAGAAATAATAGAGATTAGGAAGGAATCCCCTTCAATCAAATCTTTCTTTTTTGAAAATCCAATTGATATTCAGCCAGGGCAATTTTTGATGGTGTGGGTGCCAGGCGTTGGTGAAGCACCGTTCACTGTTTCACGTTATGATGGAAATGTTATGAGCATCAGCGTGCGCAAGACAGGGAAAGTTACAACAGCTTTGCATAATATGAAAGAAGGGGAAAAGATTGGAATTCGTGGACCGTATGGAAATGGATTCAAATTGCGTGGCGATCAAATTGCTCTGCTTGCTGGTGGTTGTGGTGCAGCGCCATTGTTATATTTAGCAAGTGTTGCAAAAAGAGAAAATAAGAAAATTCATTTTTTTATGGGTGCATCCACAAAAGACGAGGTATTATTCCACGACGAAATTGAAAATTATGGAGACTTGCATGCAACAACTGATGATGGAACCTATGGCAGGAAAGGTTTCCCAACAGATGCCTTCAAAGAAATTTTGGAAAAAGAAGAAATTGATGCAGTGTATACCTGCGGACCAGAAGTGATGATGAAAAATGTTTTTGAAATCTGCAATGAGAAAAAGATTCCATTGCAAGCAAGTCTTGAGCGACATATGAAATGTGGGATTGGTTTGTGTGGAGCATGTTTGTGTGATGGTCTTTGCGTTTGCAAAGACGGGCCTGTTTTTGAAGATTCATTATTATCTAAAATGAAAGAGTTCGGAACTTGGACTCGAGATAGTTGTGGGGTGAAGAAAGAATTATGACAACTGTAGATTTACTTTTAGAAAACTGTCGCGTTTTTAATACAACACATATGATTGATGCAGACATTTCGATTAGTGATGGAAAAATTGTTTCTATTGCAAGAACTCATGGAAAGATTCACGCTGGAACGAAAATCGATATTGATGGCCGTGTTGTTATTCCTGGTGTAATTGATCCGCATGTGCATTTCCGCGATCCTGGTTTTACACACAAAGGAGATTTTGAATCAGAATCTTTATCTGCATTGCATGGTGGTGTGACAACTGTTTTTGATATGCCGAATAATGAACCCCGAATTGATTCTGAAAAGAATTTGAAAATGAAACGAACTGCAATTCAAGGAAAATCTTATGTTGATTACGCGCTCTTTGTTGAAATCACAGATGATAATTGCGAGGATTTGCCAGATGCCTTTGCTTACAAAGTTCATTTTGATTCTGGGAGATGTAGTTATGAAGGATTGCAAACTGCTCTGAAGAATTTGCAGAACCATATTGTTTCAATTCACGCGGAATTCAAAGAAACAATTAATACAAAAGTCTACAATGGAAAGAAACCAGAAAGCCACAGCATGGTTCGAAATGTGAGTTGCGAATCAACTACAATAAAAAAGATTTTGAAATTAGATTTCGGAACGAATCATGTTCACTTCTGTCATGTCAGCACTGGTGTTGGACTCGGACTTATTACAAACAGTGGGAAAAATATTAGCTGTGAAGTTACACCACACCATTTATTTCTTGATGTTGGAATTTATGGAACGTGGGGTAGTGTTGCAAAAGTAAATCCACCTTTGCGAAGTTTTGAGAATCGACAGCAACTTTGGGAAGGGATTCACCATATTGATATGGTTGCATCTGATCACGCGCCACATAAATTAAAAGAAAAGGAGCAAGTCATTATGATAGCTGCCCCTGGTTTTGCAGGAACAGAAACAATGCTGCCACTTTTAATTAATGAAGTGAATAATAAGAGAATGACTTGGCAAGATGTTGTACGTTTAACATCGCATGGTGCAATGACAAAATATGGTTTGAAAAACAAAGGAGAACTTGCACCTGGCAAAGATGCAGACCTTGTTGTGATTGATAATGCAGTTGAATGGACAATAACTCCTGAGAATCAACATTCACATTGTGATTGGACAATTTATGAAGGCACTGAAATTCGTGGAGCTGTTGACAAAGTTTTCTTGCGAGGAAAAATGGTTTTGGATGGTGATGAAGTTTTAGGACACCCCGGAATTGGAGAAGAACTCTAATCGTCTTTTAACAACTTTAATAAACATCAATACTTACGATTTAATAGATGAGTAATTTAGTAATTCCACTTTACAATGCGCGAGAGTTAGGAAGGAAAATCGCTATTAAAAGCGATAAGCAGCTCGCTGAAGTTGAAGTTAGGAAATTCCCAGACCGAGAGATTTACTTCCGTGTTGATTCTGAAGTTAAAGGAAATGATATTTTTCTAGTTCAGAGTGGATATCCTGGACCAAACCACTCAATTATGGAAGTGTTGTTAGCTGCAGATTCTTGCAAAGATTTTGGAGCAAAAAGCATCACATTAGTTATGAGCTATTTGCCTTACGCGCGACAGGATGAGCGATTCAAAGAAGGTGAAGCATTTAGTTTGCAAACAATTTCACGGCTTTTCCAAAACGCAGGGATTACAAAACTGATAACTGTTGATGCGCACAACAGACACGATTATACAGAATCTGATTTGTTTGGATTGAAACATTTGAATATTAGTGCAGGAAAAATTATTGTTGAGCATATTATGGAAAAGCACAAACTCAAAAACGTATTTATTCTTTCACCAGATTTCGGCGCAAGTAATATGGTGAAAGAAGCAGCAACTGCAAAGGGCGCGGAATTCGGAGCACTTAGCAAAGTTCGCAAAGGAGATTTCGAAGTTGAAATGGAAGGCGAGCTTGATGTTAAAGGGAAAAATGTTATAATCTTGGATGATATAATAAGCACTGGTAGCACAATGATACTTGCAATGCAAAAAGTAAAAAAAGCCGGTGCTGCAAAAATTTTCTGCGCAGCAACACATGGAATCTTTGGATGGGACTCACTTGAAAAACTTAGGAAAAAATCTGATGGTGTGATTTCAACAGATTCAATTGTAAATGAAGCAGAAAGTATTACGCTTGCTAATGAAATATCAAAGGTGATTTAATATGGTAGTACAAATATTAACTATTAACAGTAAGAAAGAACTAGAAAAAGTGAAAAAAGCTTTAAGTTTATATAAAGCAAAAAATGTTATAGTTGACAAAAACAAAATAAGTTTTATTTCTAATTATGTTTTCAAGATAAGTGATGTAAAAACAGTAAAAGAAACAACTGAGCAACTCAAGCAAGATGGTTTGCATATTTGGGAAAACTGGAAAATGGATGGAAATCGACTCCTTTATGTTTGTGATAAGAAAGTTAAAAGAATAAAAAGAAAAACAAAAATAAAAAGAAAAACAAGAAAAAAGAAAACATGGAAGAAAATCACAGGACAAAATAAACAACTCTTACTTCTTGGGTGTCCTAATGCACTACATATGGCAAAGAATGTAGCAGAAAACCTTGGAGCAGATTATGAAGAACCGAAAAAAACTGTTTTTGGAGATGGTGAACTGAAATTTTCAATAGATGCTGAGATTGAAGGACGTGATATTGTTATAATTCAGAGTGGAAAACCACCAAAAGATAAACCAGTGGATCCAGCTGGAAGTGTTTTTGATGTGTGTTTGGTTGCAGATGTTGCAAGAAAAGCAAAAGCAAGAGGGATAACTTGTGTTATGACTTACCTGCCTTTCGGAAGACAAGATAAGAGAAAATTCCCAAAAGGTGATGTAATTGAGGAAACAAGCACAAAAGAATCATTGACATTGAAGCAGGTATTAAGACATCTGAAAATATCTGGAGTTCAAAAATTAATAACATTTGATGCTCATTTTAGTAAAGGCCCAGGAGAAAAGAAACGACACGGCATGAATATTGTTAATATTGCTGTTGGTGAGATGTTGATAGATCATGTAAAAAATAGATTTAGGGGAAAAGGAGATGTTGTTTTAGTTGCACCAGATGCAGGCTCCGCTCCACGGGTTGAAATATTAGCTAAAAAAACTGGGTTGAGGATGGTGGAATGCGAAAAAATACGAGACAATCAAAATGATGTTGCTGTGACTATAAAAGACGGTAAGGAATTAGTAAAAAATAACAACATGCTAATGGTTGATGACATGATTGCCACTGGGGGAACACTTGTAACAACAAAAGCAGCATTAGACAAGGAAAACGCAGGCCAGGTTATTGCAGCTGCAACGCACGGAGCATTTTGGGGTAAAGGACTCGCCAGAATGCGTGAAATGGATTATTGTGTTGTTACTGACTCTGTTGATACGGAATTTTCAAGAGTTTTCCTTACACAGAGACTTGTTAAGTTTTTGAAAAAGTATAAATATCCAATAAGAAAAATTGGATTTTTCAAAAGAATTAAAAAAGGACTCAAAGGAATAAAGAAAAAATGAGTCAACAAGATCAAAAAGACAAAGTGGGAAAAGCAGTGGCTGAACATCCATTAATAAAAGATGGTGCTGTTATTGGTATTGGAACAGGAAGCACAGTTTTTCCATTTATTGAAGCACTTGGAGAATTAGTTGCAGGTGGATTAAAAATTACTACAGTTGTTACATCAGAAGATAGTAAGACAAAATGTGAAGCACTAGATATAAAAGTTGTTTCAATTGATTCTGTAGAAAAAATTGATATTGCAATTGACGGTGCTGATGAAGTTGATCCTAAATTTAATTTAATAAAAGGTGGTGGCGGAGCTTTGACTCGAGAAAAAGAAGTTGATTACAAAGCAGATTATTTTGTTGTGATTATTGATGAGTCAAAGAATGTTGATACTCTTGGAACGTTTCCACTTCCTGTTGAAGTAAAGAAAAATGTATGGGAAGAAGTGAAAAAAACACTTGAAAAGAAACTTGGATGTAAAGCAACCCTTCGGGGTGGAGATGAACCCTTTGTAACCGATAGCAACGGACACATCCTTGATTGTAAATTTGAATACATCACAAATCCTGAACGTCTTGAAAAATTAATTAATGAAATTGAAGGGATAGTACAAAACGGAATTTTCACAGGCGACAAGGTTGATGAAGTTTGGGTTGGGACTGACGACGATGTTATTGTGAAAAAGAATGAGTAAATTTGAAATTAAAGTAGAAAAGAAACGAGTAACAGCTCGTGAAGAATTAGAACAGAAAATTCAAAGCAGTGATCCGATAAATCTTTCACTTGAAACACATTTCTCTTATACCATATCGGTTAGGGAGGCTATTTTTCTTTTAGGAAATTTAATAAAAAAATTAAAAAAAGAAAACATTAAACCAGATTACGTTGTGCTTGTGGGAACAACAACGTTTATTTTGAACATACCTGTTGGTTTACTATTTCATTCTATTTTAGGATATATGCCAACTATCCTCACTCCAGTGATCATGAGGAATCGGGAAGACTTTAAGAAAAATGAAAACGAAACTAAATTACAACTAAAAGCTAATAAAGCAAAAAAAGATGCAACATATTTGATATTAGATGTTGTTGCAGTAAGTGGAAAAACACTGTACATTGCAAAAGATTTTTTGAACAGGAACTTGAAGAAAACGCTAAGATTTATACAGCAGCCCTTATTGGTTTAGAAACAATAAGACAAAAAATAAAAAAAAGTGAAAATCTTTTGAAAATGAGTGAAGATTCGACAAGGAGAAGAATTAGATTTGGGCGTTTTAAAATTAAATCAGAAAAACACTTTCAACAAATGCGAGTTATATATTATCTTCCAGATTTTATAGAAAAAGAAACAGAAAAAAATCCATGGGCAACATGGAAGAAACATGCGTGGGCAGGTATTGAAAGAGATGTTTCAATGAGACAAGATGATTATTGTAGATTTGAAAGTTATCCGTTTCATAGAAAAGAGATGAATAAAATTACAAAAGAATTAACTCTAGAATATTTGGAAAAAGAAATAGATACTAACTAAGTTTTCTTCTTAGTTGTTTTCTTCTTTTTTGCTGGCGCTTTCTTTTTCGCTGCTTTTTTCTTTCCCCAATCTGCTTTGGAAGGGCACTTAGGATCAATACACATTGTAAACGGTCGCTTTGCTTTTCTAATAACTTTGATAACTGGAAGTTGATCGTGTTCACATGGTTTTTCTTGCTTTTCAATTTTTGCGAATTGTGGAAGTGGATAAGAACAATCACATTTTGGATACGCAGAACACCCAACAAATTGTTTGCCGGATGCTTTGGATTTCCTAATCATTAAATTACCAGTCTTGCATTTTGGACATTCAGACAAAGTTATTTGTTCTGTTCGCGCTTTCTGGTAAGACTCACCAAGCCCTTCACCAATTGCACCAGCTTCTTTCTTGAATTTTTCCATAACAGTAGTAAGTGTTTCCTTTGCTTGCGCAAGAACTGTTTCTTTATCAACAGCGCCTTCCTGAATTTTCTCAACAAAATCTTCGAACTTGTGAGTCAAATCCTCAGAAGTTAATTCAGAAACATGTTTCTTCAACGTCTCAATAATTTTAGAACCGAATTCTGTAACTTGAATTTGCTGACCTTGAACATAATTACGATCGTAGAGAGTTTGAAGTATGTTGGCGCGTGTTGCTTTTGTACCGATTCCAATTTTCTCCATTTGTTTAATGACTGACGCTTGTGAATATCGTTTTGGTGGCTGGGTTTCCTTGTTCTCTTTATCCAATTGTTTTACATTATGTTGTTTGCCTTGTTCAAGTTCAGGAAGGTCCTCTTCTTTTAATTTAATGTATGGTTCGTAAAGCTCGTGCCAATTCTTTTCCAAAGTTCGAGTTCCTTTTGAAAGGAATCTTTCAGATTCAATATCAAATGCAATTTCCTGAGACTCGCGAATTGCAGCTTCACCGAAACACGCAAGGAATCGTTTCACAACAAGATCGTAAAGTTTTCCTTCTTGTGGTGTAACTTTCTTTGGGATTTCACCAGTTGGATAAATACAAGGATGGGCAGCATCAGTTTTCTTTCCTTCATTTGGTTTCACAGATTTCATTGCCATGATTTTATCAACAAGTGGTTTGTATCCTGCCTGCGCTGCGATTTTTTTCAGCATCTTTTTTGGATCAACCCCTTCAGGTAATTTCTGTGAACTTGTTCTTGGATAAGAAATCAATCCAGCATCGTAAAGTGATTGAGCAAGTGATTGCGTCATCTTTGGAACGTATTTGAAAAGTTTGTGCGCTTCGATTTGCATATCTCCAAGATTGAATGGGACTGGGGGTTTCTGTTCGAACTGTCTTTTCTTTAAATTAGAAACTGTTGCAGGTTTTTCATTACATTTGCGATAAATTTTCTCAGCTTCTTCCAAATCAAAAAACTTTTCTGTTTCATGAATTGCAGGAAGTTCGCTTTCTCCGAGATCAACCTGCGCAGTGAGTGTGATAAATGGTTCTGGAATAAATGCTTTGATTTCTTGTTCGCGGTCATCAAGAACTTTTAATGTTGGTGTTTGAACCCGGCCTGCTGAGAGAGTTGCATAATATCCAGTTACAGATTTGTATGCAGTTGAAAGTGCACGTGAAGTGTTGATGCCCCAATACCAATCAAGCATATGTCGAGTTATTCCAGCATCTGCAAGAGGGAAGTCAAGATGATCCATTTTTTTATCATATGCTTTTTCCAATTGCTCTTTAGTGAGTGCTGAGAATTTCATTCGCTTTGCATTTTTCAAAGCTTCTTCGCCAATGCAATATTTGATAACATTATATCCAATCAGTTCACCCTCGATATCGTAATCGCATGCACAAACAACAGAGTTCGCATTCTTGCCAAGGAACTTCAGAGTTTCAACATAAGGTTTTGTAAAAGCAGCGCCTTTGTTAGCTTCGGAACTGGGAATCCATTCAATATCGAAAATTGGAAAACCAGTTTGTCCTTTCTTGTGTTTGAGTGTGTAAACGTGACCAACTGCTGGTGCAACAACAATTTTCTTTCCAGCGCGCTCGAGAATATAATAAGAAATTGAACCATGGCTTGTCTTTGTAACCTCTCCATCAGCCAGGGCATCAGCTACTCTTTGAGACACTTTCGGTTTCTCAGTTACAATCAGTTCAAATTTTTCCGATGCCATAAACTCATTTTCCTTAAAGCCGCTGGTTTTTATAATTTTGGGAAATGATTTAAAGAGAAGAATATATTATGAGCACATGGCAAAGTACATTATAGCAGCTCACAGGGGCGATCTTGATGGAATTGTGAGCCATGCAATTATTCATCGCTACTTGAAAGAAAAAAACCCAACACATATTTTTGTAGATTATGATACTGTTAAGAAAGATTTTGAGAAGATTGAAAAGATTGCAGAACCTGGTGCGGAGATTTATGTTGCGGACTTTAACATAAATAGGTCAGATGCAGATTCGGTTCTTGCTATACTTTCGAAGTTGAAGAACCGTGGATGTAACATTTATTGGTATGATCATCACGAATGGAAAATCAATATGAATGCTATGGTGAAGCTTGTAAAAGATATTTGGGTTGATGTAAAGAAATGTGGAGCTGAAGTTGCATGTTGGTATCTTATGAAAGATGATCCTTTTTCAAATAACCTTGCGAAAATTGCAGGGGATTATGATATGTGGAGGAGGAGATGGGTTATTTCATTCAAGCTTTCTCTTTTAATAAATAACAGAATATGGGATGATGAAAAACTTCTTGAAATGATTAATACATTTGTTAGTGGGAAAATGTGGGAAAAGGACTGGGATGACGAATACAAACTACTGAAAAAAGAATATGACAAAGATATGAAAAAAATTCTAAAAACCAGTAAAGAGTATCATATTAAAGATAAAATAATTGTAACTGTTTACAATGATAGTAAAGTTGTGAGTAATTCAGAAGCTGGGGGAATGGGAGTTAAGAAACATCGGAAAAAGATGAAACTCCCAGCAGCAGATGTTATTGTAATGGTAACTCCAACGGCGAAAGCAAGTTTTAGAAGAAAAAGAAAAAATAGTGGAGTTCCCCTTGATGAGATTGCTGTTGCACTTGGTGGTGGTGGACACCCTTACGCAGCAAGTGGGAATATTCAACCAAGAGAAGCTGCTCTTGTAAAACAGGGACATAGTTTAAACCACGGTAGATTGTTGCGGACAATTGAAGAATATCTTTTTAAATAAATTTAGTTAAGGTTCTTCACATGCTCTACAATTTCATCTCCAATTCTATCTTGAGATTCATATGTTGCACTTCCAATGTGTGGAGTTAAAACTAATTTGTCTTTATGTTCTAAAATACAAGAGTTCTCTGGAGTTCGGTTCCAATAAACATCAAGACCTGCACCTGCAACTTTACCAGATGCAAGAGCATCGCACAATGCTTGCTCTTCAATAATTGGACCGCGAGCAGCATTAACAATTAAAACTCCTTTTTTCATTTTTGCAAATTGCGCTTTTCCAATCATTCCTTTTGTTGAATCAAGAAGTGGAACGTGGATTGTAATTATATCTGATTTTTCAAGAAGTTCATCAAGTTCTACTTTCAAACCATTTACTTCAGAAACAAATTTAGATTCGGCATAAGGATCAGAAATTAAAATCTCACAGTTGATTGCATTGAGAACTCTACCAACTTCATAACCGATTCTTCCGAATCCAATTATACCAACTGTTTTTCCAGTGAGTTCGTGGCCTTTCAAATCTTTTTTCAACCATTCACCGTTCTTTGTTGTTGCATCTGCATATGGAATATTTCTGAGCAATGAAAACATATGAGCAATTGAAAGTTCTGCAACTGCGCGGGAAGGGGCATTTGGAGTGTTGAGAACTTGAATATTTTTTTCTTTGCAATAATCAGAATCAATGTTGTCAATTCCAACACCACCGCGGACTATTGCTTTTAGATTTGAAGCAGAGTCTATTAATTCTTTTGTAACTTTTGTTTTACTTCTAACAATTATTACTTCAAAATCATTTAATTTTCCAGCAAGTTCTTCTTTTGGAACTTCTGATAAATCTGAGAATTCGCAGATTTCTTTTAATGCTGTTTGGCATTTGTCGCTGATTGTATCTGTAGCTGCAACTTTCATTGTAATTCCTTCATAACTTCTTCAAGAGCTTTGAGAGTTTTCTCAACATGCTCTTTTGTAATTGAACCCATGTGGCCAATTCGGAAAACTTTTCCTTTTAGGTGCGCTTGGCCGCCGGCAATTCGAATATCATGATCTTCAAGCATTTTCTTGATAATAACCGCTGCTTTGTCAGACTTAACTGCTGTCAGAGTGTTTGAACAAACATCTTCAGAAATTGGAAGAATCTCAAAACCGAGTTTCTTAATTCCATCTCTGCAAAGTTTTGCATTTGTTTGGTGGCGAACTATTCTTGTTTCAAGTTTTTCTTTTGCAATTAAATCAAGAGCCGCGCTTAATCCATAGATGAGTGTGACAGATGTTGAGAAGGGTGTTGGTTTTGCATCTTTGTATTTTCGTAAATCAAGATAATAGCGTGGGTTTGGATTATCGTTGATTGCACTCCAAGCTTTTTGAGAAACTGAAATAAATCCAAGCCCTGTTGCCATTGCAAAACATTTTTGTGAACCGCTTATGCAAAGATCAACGCCCCATTCATCTGTTTTGAATTCATCTCCACCAAGTGCGGAGATTGCATCAACAAGTAAAAGGGTTTCAGTTCCGTTTAGTAAATCAGAAATTGGTTTGACCTCATTTTTCACCCCTGTTGAAGTTTCATTGAAAACCATTGTCACTAATTTTGTGTCTGGTGTAAGTGCTTCTTTAACAAGTGCTGGATCAATTGGTGAACCCCAGTCAAATTCTAAAACTTTGACATCTGCGCCATAAACTTTTGCAAGATCACCAAGACGCTCAGAGAATTTTCCATTAACAAGTGTAAGAACTTTATCTCCTTTTTGCACTGTGTTGCAAATCGCAGCTTCCATGCATGCGGTTCCAGATCCAGATAGAATGAATGTATCGTTTTCAGTTTTGAAAACTCTCTTTAGGCGATTTGTTGTTTCATGGAAAAGTTCAATAAACTCTGGAGTGCGGTGATGGATTACTGGCATTGACATGGCTCCCCTGATTTCTAAAGGAACTAATGTTGGTCCAGGGGTCATTAACAGTTCTGTCATAGGAAAAGAAAGTGGTTTAAGGGTTTATTAGGTTTTGGAAAAAGTGGTTCACTTCTTAGGAGTTATTTCTTTCATTCCACCCATGTAAGGCTGGAGAACTTTTGGGATTTTAATTCTACCATCAGCAGTCTGATAGTTTTCCATTATTGCAACTATGGTGCGGCTCATTGGTAATGCAGTTGAATTTAGAGTGTGCATGAAAAGTGGTTTTTCACTATTTGGATCGTGGTAGCGAGCATTCAATCTGCGCGCTTGATAATCTGTGCAATTTGAACAACTGATTAATTCTCTGTACGCGGCTTGCCCAGGGAACCAAACTTCAATATCGTATTTCTTTGATGCTGTTGTGCCAATGTCAGCAGTGCAAATGTTTGTAACTCTGTAAGGGAGCTTCAAACTTTGAACAAGTTTTTCTGCAATTTTGAGAAGTTTCTCGTGTTCATCCCAGCTTTCCTCAGGTTTGCAGAAAGTGAACATCTCAACTTTTTGAAATTGGTGAACTCTGAAAATTCCTTTCTGATCGCGACCATGCGCACCAGCTTCAGTGCGGTAGCATGGAGATATTCCGCAGTATCGAAGTGGAAGTTGTTCTTTTTCAAGAACTTCATCCATATGCAATCCAGCAAGTGCGTGCTCACTTGTAAGAATCAAATAAAGATCTTCATTTTCAATTTTGAAAATCTCATCTTTGTAAAGTGGAAGCATTCCAGCGCCGAACATTGCGCGCTCGCGAACTAAGTTTGGAGGAATTGTAGGAATGAATTCCTGCTTTCTCAAAAAATCAATAGTATAATTGATAAGTGCGAGTTCGAGAAGAACGCCCACATTTTTCATAAAGTAAAATCTTGCACCAGATACTTTAGCAGCGCGCTCGATATCGAAAATATCGCACGCTGGACCAAGATCAACATGTGATTTTGGTTCGAATTTGAAAGCTGGTTTCTTTCCCCAGTGTTTTATTGGAACAGAATCTTGTTCAGTTTCTCCAGGAGGAACAGAATCGTGAAGAATATTTGGAATTCGTGAGAGAATATCATTGCGGACATCAAGTGTTGAATTTGTTTGGCCCTCTTGTTTAGTTATTTTCTTTGCGAGCTTTTGCATATCCTTGATTTTTCCAGATGCGTCTTTCTGAGACTTTTTCAAGCGAGCGATTTCTTCATTGCATTGATTGCGCTCGTGTTTAAGTTCGTCAAGTTTCTTTGCTTCATCGCGCCACTTCTTGTCAAGCTCTATAACATGATCTATAACTTTCAAATCTGCTTTACGCTTGCGCTGTGAATCCTTTACAACTTCAGGATTGTCTCTAAGAAGTTTTATATCAATCATTTTATCTCCCCTCAATTAGAGTGGGTTATTGGTGTTTTTAAAGTATTTGATTTCTAATTACTGTGTAAAAAACGCTTTGTAGAATTTGTAGCATTCGTATAAGTCTGCCTTTGACATGACCTCTAGAGGTGAATGCATTGCAAGTAAAGCGGGACCTGCGTCAACTGTATCAATGCCGTATTTGGACATATACATTGCAATTGTTCCTCCGCCACCCTCGTCAATTTTGCCGAGCTCTCCGGTTTGCCATTTGATTTCGTTTTTATCTAAAAGTTCGCGAACTTTTTGCATGTATTCTGCTGACGCATCATTTGAACTGTATTTTCCTCCGCCACCAGTGTACTTTGTTACTGTAACTCCGTGTCCAAGAAGTGGAACATTGAGTGGATCTTGCACTTCTTTGAACATTGGATTAAGTCCGCCATCCACATCTGCGCTAATTGCTTGTGAAGTTTCGAAAACAGTAGCAGGTAAGGTGTTTACATTGCTTGCTTCTAAGAGTTGCATTACAAAATTTTCAAGCAAATGTGATGCCGCCCCAGAATCTCCCATTGAACCAATCTCTTCTTTGTCAGCGAAAAGCGCAATTGCATTTCTTTTTGGGTTTGTGATTTTTCGAATTGCCCAATAACTTGCAAATGAACAGCATTTATCATCTTGTCCATATGCTGCAATCATTGATTTGTCAAATCCAATATCAACTGGATTGAATGTTGGAACAAATTCAATTTCTGCGCACATGAAATCGCTTTCAGTTATTTTGTATTTCTCATTTAGATATTTTAAAACTGTGAATTTGATTTTCTCCTTGATTTTCTCATCCTTAACCGGTATGCTGCCAACTAATATGTTGAGTTGCTCGCCTTCTATAATTTTATCGCCAGTTTTTTCCATTTGTTTTTTTGCAAGGTGTGGAAGCAAATCAGGAATTATAAATTGTGGGTCTCCTTCATTATCACCAATTGAAATCTCAACTTTCCGCCCAGATTTTGTATGGATTACACCATACATTGAAAGTGGCGTGTTCACCCAGTGATATTTTTTGATTCCACCGTAATAATGTGATTTCAAAAGTGCGAATCCACTGTCTTCGAAAAGCGGAGATTGTTTAAGATCAAGTCGTGGGGAATCTAAGTGCGAACCAATAAGATTGAATTTGGAATTATCCTGTCCAATAACTGCAGCAAGAACTGCTTTGTTTTTATAATTCTTGAAAACTCGGTCACCGGTTTTTAATTTCTGAGTTCCGAGTTCTACGAACCCGGATTTTTTCAATCCGGAACAAATATTTTTGACGCACAGCCTCTCGGTTTTACTCTCCTTTAAGAAAAGTTTGTATTTTTCTGCGAACGCGAAAGCTGATTCTTTATCTGCTGGAGAATATGACTCCCATGCTGATTCTTTTTTTGTAAAAAGTTTCTCTTGCAGCTTTTCGTTTCGAGACTTGCTTGTCATAATTGCAGGTATGTGATAAGTGGTTATAAATCTGACGGATTAGCACGCGCCAGATGAGCAGGTGAATTTGATTTGGCCTTCAGCAGCTCCGCGGCTGGAAATAATTTTTACTGTGTGATCGCCGAGCCAGTCATTACAATCCACATCTGGATAATCAAATGTATCGGATGCTCCAGCTGCCAGAGAAGATATTAGTTTTCCTGCTTGGAATGCATCGTCTTTGAAAAGTTGGACATCGTTGATACCGCTTTCCCCAGTATTCTTCATAGTTATTGTCAAGCTGGATGCAGGTCCTGCGCAATTGAAATCATATGCAGATATTTTCATACCATTTAAATTTAGCAACCCTGTTGGTTCGCCACCAGACGGAACTAAGAGAACAATTATGATTATTAAAAGAAATATTCCTCCTCCCGTAGTTGCAATCATCCAAACTGGAACTTTTTGGAAGAAACTTTCTTGTTGTTCTTTTGGTTTTGCTGGTTCAAGTGGTTTCAAATCTTGCGGTCTCAAAACGGAATCAATTGCATCATCAATGTCGCGTACACCATAACCAGCAGAAATCAACACCTTGCGAAGCTGTTCCTCAGTATATCCAAGCTTCAGGTTCTGGTGGATGTACGTAATAAGTTGTTGATTCGGCATTATAAAGATTGGTAGGATGAACGGGTATAAAAAGTATTTGAGACATAAAATAAGTATGAACGGTCAGATGTTTAAAAAAATAAAAGATGGTATAAATGTTAATAGGGGTGCTCGCAGGAAAATGGATGAGTTAAAACATATACGAGCGGGAAACTTACATATGAAGGTTGGTGAATTTAAACAGGCGAAGAATTGTTATGTAAAAGCATTGGAAATTAATAACAAATCTGTAGCAGCATTATACAAATTAGCTAAGACTTATCTTGATCGCGGGAAGCTAACTCCAACCGTGTGGAAGAAAAAATATTTTTTTAAAAAAGGTATAAAATACACAAAACTTGCAATTGCAGCTTGTAAAGATCAACCAGCCATGCAGAGTAATCGTTATGTACTCTATGCTGAATTTTTAGAAAATTTAGGAGAATATTACAGAGCAATACTTCAGTATAAAACAGCAATCAAGCTACATAAGCAATTTAAAATAAAGTATGAAAAGGAAATAAAAAGATTGCAAGATATTGTTGCAACAAAGAAACGTGGAAAAGAAAACATAAACACCGATAGTGGTATTTTTACAGGAAATGCTTACAAGAAAGCTGCTGAAGTGTATTATCAAGATAAGAAATATAAACAAGCTAAAGAATGCTGCAAAAAAGCAATTAATGCAAACCCAACGCTTGCAGATGAATTAAATGAAATGTTAGAAGAAATAGAAAAGAAATTGAAAAAGAAGCCAAGAATTGTAGGTGAACCAAAAAAGGCAAAGAAAGGACCAAGAATTGTAGAACCTAAAGAAGAACCAACTATTGACTGGGCAGAATCTGATGCAAGATATGATCTTCTAAGAATAAGATCAGGTGCAAGCGCTGAAGATGTGAAAAAGGCGTTTTGGAGAATCGTGCAAGAGATGCGCCCAGATAACTTTTCTCATGATGACCCAGATTATGAAGAAAGGGTGCTTGAATTCGTTAAGATAACTGAGGCAAAAGAATCTATACTTAATGAGTTTTGAAAAATAGAGGATTGAAATGAAAAAGAAAATTCTGTTGTTAGTGGTGCATAAAGATGAAGATATTAGAGGAGAAAACATTTAGGGCCCTTAAGATGATTGAAAGTAAGAGAAAGGCTGTGTTAACTAAGAAGACGAAAGTAATGGAAACCGCTAGGAAGCGAGGGATTGCAGTATATGTAGAGCCAGTTGTTGTACAAGATCTTTTAAAACAAGAGATGGCTGAGCTTAAGAAATAGGGTTGTCTATACACTTGTATAGAACCCAATAAAACAAGACACAGGTTTTACAAAACCCATTATAGATTTAATGAAACCACTATGCTGCGATATGCTGAATTTGTTTTTGAAAAACCATAATGTTGTTTTCATATGGGGATGTGAGGTTCATTTTTTCGGTTTCGAAACTCTCACAAAAATATTTTCAAGTTTGGGGGTAAATTTGGGTCATTCAAATCCAGTAAATTCCCCATCGGACCCTCACAAACCGCATCTCCATGCGCAAGCAAGGAGGTGTTTTCTCACATTTTGCATCCTCACAAAAATCTGGGGTGAGACCTATTTTTGCGGTCTCACAAATTACTAATTTTTACATTTTCTCTAACATTTTTCCCTGATCTCAAATTATTCGCGTTTAAGTAGTAGCCGTAACTCTCACAAACGAGGATTTGAGTATTACCCCAGATGATTCGCTTGCTATCGGTTTTGCAAAAAGCAAGGAATTTGCAGAAAAGAAAAAGGTTATATAGGAACACCGCTTTAGAAATGATGTCTTTCCAAAACCTGTTTTGGAGGATATAAAATCTAACTCTCGCAACCAGTGACTTTGGGTGGAAATTGGTGTGAATCGGCCTAGTTTTTGTGGAGTTAGAACATTTGAGGGGTTTACTAATGAATGTTAATACAGAACTAGAAGAAATGTTTTTAAGAAAAAAGCCAGCTAGGCTGCTTGTACACATAAAACGTACTGATAAAGATGCATACGCGTCAAATCTTGCAAAAAAGATCGATTGCACGTATGCTCACACTGTGAAACTGCTTCAAAAGATGCAGGAACATGGACTTGTTGAATTTAACAAGGACGGCCGTGTGAAATATATCAAACTTACAGAATCTGGACACAGTCTTGCTTCAGATTTTGAAAATTTGCTTTTCAAGAGTTTAACACTGCAGATCAAAGAACAAGAAACTTTCGAAGGCGGATAATCACGAAAAACACCATAACGGTGTTTTTCACCCTTTCTATTTTTTTGAAATTTAAAATCCCATAAATAACACCATTACAATAAACTGCCGACAGGTTTTTCTCAAACTCTTTGGGAAAAACATCTTGTTAACCGTGTACCCTAGCCCCTGTCAATAGAAATCGCGCAACCACACCATAATAGTAAACCGAAACAGGTTTTTGGGCGCGCGAGTACCTGGCCGAGTCTACCATTATGGTAAGTTTTAAATACCAAGATAGCATACCGCAAACCATGGATAAAAAACACCATAATGATATAGAGTACGCATCCGAAGTTGTGCAAGTTGTTGAAGCAGATCAGCGAAAAAAACCAACAATTTCAGTCGGGGGTCCTGCATCACGGGGTGTTCCAAGCAAAGAGTCAATGTGGCTCGATGATATTAAGAGATTGCGCGGAGATTGGGCATATCACAAAAACGTTAGGCTGGAGCTCAATCAAATCCTTGAATTGGTGTTTCCACCGAAATATCAGCGAAAATATCATTTGATCGCAATAGAATTCATGAATAAGTTGTTCGCGAATCATGTGATGCGTGGAGATGATATTGGAGCGTTTATTCGTGAAAAAGACTTCTCAAAAGCAACGTTTTACAATGTTGTTCTGCCACGTTTGCGACGTGTTGGAATGGTGCGTTTAGAGCGTGAAGAATTCCATCACGAACACTCAAAGCAGAAATTCTATAAGAAAATTGTGAGACCTAGTACACAATTCAGTAAATTCTGGACGCATATTGCAAGTGAATATGATTCATTAGTTCAAACTGCAAAAGCGAGAGGAAGCGACTGATTATATATTATTTAAAAACAGGGGTCACATAGTCAGAACACTTCACATTTAACTTATTCGATAGTTTGTTGAACTCATAATGAAACGTCCGAATACCAGGGGTGTCAAATTCCCCAATAATTGACCAAGTATTTTTAAATCCAGGTACACAAGTTATAGTTTTACCAAGGGCGTTGCAGTAGTAGATTTTGTCTTAGCCTTCACAAAACAACCTGTTTTCAAGTAGTGTTTTGACAGGGGCTGTTCTCCCTGAAATGGAAAAAATTCTTACTTTTGGATCATCACTCATATTAATCAAACACTAATAGTTTTATGGGTTTTTATAGTTTTGTATGCTGCAAAACCAATAGCAAGCGACTAAGGTTTTACTTCGAATGAACCAACATTCGAAAAAACTCTGTAATTTTTTAATAATTCATCCCTGTCTTTAATATAAATGGATTTAGAAAATGCCGTTAACACCGATTCATTTTCAAGTGGCGTTACAATAAGCCAACACTCAGGAATATTAGAAATTTTCTTTGCAAGTAAGTTCTCAAAGTTCTTCTTTTCCGATAAATATTTAGTTCCCCTGGTGTCTTTCTTCTTAAAACCAAACGCCTGCATACCTTCTTTAAATTTCTGCGACCGCACTTCAACAAAGAGATATGCAACTTCCATATACTACATATAGAGATCTTTGTTTTTATACTTTTCCAGTTTGTGCAAACAAATATAAAGGACTTATTTCAACAGAAAGGCACGATGAAACGTAGACCACGCAATTTTAAGAAGAAAGGACGCGAGAGATGGAGAACTACAAAGAAGAAAATCCGCACTCGTAAGAAAAAGGCAGCACGACAAAAGAAGTAGGCTGCGCCCGATTTTTAATGAGATTTCAAGGTATAATACACTTTACGACTTCGTTTAATTTTCTCAACTTGCTTTAATTCAAGCAAAACTTTCAATCTGTCAGACACATATTGTCGACTTGCTTCAAGTTGGTTAGCAAGTTCAACAGCGCGCTTCTCCCCTCCCTCAAGGGCTTCAACAATTTTCTGATCTATTTCTAGTTTCTCAATTTCGTCCTCTGCCGAATGTGTCGCTTGCTTCAGGTTTTGCAAACGATTGGACAAATGTTCTTTATAATCTTTCACGCTGTTGGCTTGCTCCTCAATAATACGGTAATGGTCTTCACGGAGGCTTTCAACTCCAGACTCTATGCTTGGTTTTAACTCACCAACCTGGAATTGTAGCTGTGTAAGTTGTCGAGAAATCGATATCAAGGGGTCCTCTAACTTAGGCTGAGTATGCTCAACTTCCCTTGTTACATCAAAAGCGTAAGATGACGGATCTGACGTGTCATCTTTGCTAGTTGACGTGTCGCATGACGCGTCATGCGACGCTTTCTTGTCTTTTCGTCTGAAAATTGAGAGCAAACTCATAGTGATAGATGGTGATTTCTGGTTTAAATACCTTTCTGTTTTTGAAATGACGTGTCGTATGACGGATTTTGGAGAAATTTTAGCTCACGAACAAAAGTTGTAGTGTAAAAAATAAAAGCAAGACATATGTCATTAAAAATACGTCAGATGCGTCGCATCTGTCGCATGACGGGTTATCCACTATAAGATCTGTACTAAAAGAGTTGTTTCAGTATGAAATGTGTGAAAATAAAGAGAATATACAAGATCTGCCAAATATCAGGAAATGCACCGAATATCCCCCTTAATCAGAGAATATAGACAAAAGGTGACGAACGTCACCTTTTAGGATTTTTGCTGTGAGATGTAGAATTTATATTGTAGAGAATATACTTTCCGTGGTTGTTTGCGGTGCTTGAAGTGTTGAGAGTTAAAACCAACCCATTTTACAAAACCGATAGCAAGCGACGCACCAGAAATGTACTAAAAACTTCGTTTGTGAGAGTTAAATAAGTGACAAATGTCCCTATTATGTGAGAAATAGGGTAGTTTGTGAGAAAGGAGTGGTGCGCCGGCCGAGATTCGAACTCGGGTTATAAGCTTGGGAAGCTCATGTCATACCAGGCTAAACTACCGGCGCCATTTGTGAGAGGAATATAGTAGGATCTAGAGATATATACATATTTCGTGTGTGAAATACGCGTTTGTGAGAGATGAGACCGAAAAAATACTACAAACATTTACGAATAAATTATGTGTGAATTAGACTGTGTGTGGAATTTGTGTGTGAAAATAAAGAGAATTTTCCAAGGCCTTTGAAGGGGACTGTGAATAGTGCCGGTGCATAGCGATTATGCTGTGGAATTGGCAGCTAAATCAACTAAACAATTAATCAAACAACCCCTTCTATACAAGTGTATAGACAAGGGGATTTCAAGGAAAAATTTCAAGAAGATAAGCGAAAAAGTTAAAAGCAAGTGCAACTATAGTGTATTTACTATGAAACCAGAAAGGATAGTTGATGAAATACAAGAGATTGTTAAAATGTATAATAAATGTGACAGCTTTCAAGAAAAAGCCACATATCTTGAGAATAAACTAACAGAAAAATCAATAGTAAATGAGATACTTCCTTCAAATAAGTCAAAAGAAGTATTAATCCGACTCGTACAGGTAGAGGGGGGGAGGAAACCCAGTAATTGTTGATCTTGTATACAATTTCATACTATCAGAATTAATAAGAAGAGTATAATGGTTGAACACAGCTACGAAGTGAATATTCACTTTGAAACAGATCACACTGAATTAAAGGAATTTGTGCGAAAATTTGACACTAAAGATATAGATGCTAGTTATATAAAAAACCCTGAAACCAAGAGCGTGCTCGCTGCTTTTCGCGACCTCACGCGTGAGCAGTATAAACAATTAAAAAATTTCGGGAAAAAGAACAAATTAAAATTGGAAATTAATATGCGCGGACCAGCTGGTAATACAAGAAAAATATATGACTTCTCGCAGAATTATTAATTTATTTTTTGAAATAATCTAAAAAGAATGTAACAGGAGTTGTATCGCCTTTAGTAACACCAATAACATTGAATCCCATTTCCCATAAACAAATTAAATGATCAGCTGGATCTTTTTTATCGTCATAGAAAACTGCCATGATATGGTGTGCAAAATCGCTAGCCGCCTCCTCACGTGCAGAAGCCAATTCTTCTGGGTTTGAACCAATTAATTTTACTAAGACGTTTAAATTCACTAGAAAGCTGCTTATAGGTTGGTAATTCTTTTTTTCGTTTCTGCAAATAACTTGCAAGTTTCTTTTTAGGAGGTTTCTCATTCACCATATTATAATAGAGAACAAACTGTATTTTATTCCTTTCGGAAGAGCAAATATTTAAATGACAACCCTATATCCGCTGTATGGTTGATTTATCACAATTAATAACACTCGCGCCGAAAATCCTGCCAACTGCGTGGATAATTGGTATAATTTTCACAATATTATTTTTCGGAGGAATCGCACGACTTGGAATTCCAAAACCGAAATTCTGGAAGCGACAGCTTCTCAAAATCTGTTTGGGAATTTTTGTGTATTTCGCTGCGCAAGGATTAGTTCGATACAATTTCTACAGACCAGGAGGAATAATCGGAATCATCGCCGAGCCGTTATTCATATTGGGTGCAGGATTAATAATTGCGATTTTCATGGCAACTGGATTCGGATTCTTTTTCCGCGCAGAACGGAAAGCAAAAGAATACAAATTCTTTGCTTCATTCAAAAATATATTCAGAGACTGGAAGAAAATTGTAGGAGCGTTGATTTTGATTTTCATAATATCAGCTTCGTTTTCCGGGTTCATGCTTCCAAAAGCAGAAAGCGTCGGCCTAGACATTGGAGCGTTTATTGGGATTGAAGATACTTTTGAGAAAGATGATCCAAGTTGTCTTGATGTTAAAAGCGTTTTGAGTTTAATGAATGCTGAAGAAATTTTTGGAGACTCTGTGCGCGAATACAAATCTCCTGAGAAATTGAAATTCCTTTTGGAAAAATATCCAGGATATAAAATAAAAACCAGCACAATTGCAGAGGAAGCGCAAGGCATTTACATTCTCGCCACACTGACAGAAGAACAGTATGAAGTTGAGGACATGGCTGGGCCTGCTGAAATGCTAAGTATAAAATTCTGCTCCGTTCGCGCCACAGATATGACTGCCTGCAGCTGCACAGGATTTATAGGAGTTGCTAACAAGCTCATGGGAATAATGGCAGAAGGGGGTCAGCTCAGTAAGGAACTGCAAGAAATAAAAAGCATCACTGATCTTGTTGGTGGTATGGATGTAGCGAAAGAAGTGTAAACGCAAACTTTTTAAATCACTTATTCTAGTTTTAGACTGCAAAAAGTTACAAATTAGGAACTAGGTAAATGCTAGATTCTTGTTGTACTTATTTGGAGGAAACAAAAAATGGTAGAATTTGAAACAATTAAAGCTGAGGAAGTACCCTTCGGAAACAACAACTTCTTAGAAGTTGCTAGAAAAAGGGCTATAGCAGAGGAAGGAACCAATGAGTTCATCGCGATTTCACGCGGCTTCTTTGCACCTGACGGATCCAAGAGGTTCAAAAAGAGCTTCACCATTCCTGATGCACCTGAAGTTGTCGACTTCGTTTGCGCAAAAATCAAGGAAATGGCTGCTCTTGCAGGAGCTGCACCAGAAGCAGCACCAGTAGAAGCTGAAACCGCACCAGCGGAAGAAGCACCTGCAGAAGAACCTGCTCCAGAAGCACCGGTTGAAGAACCTGCACCTGAAGCACCAGCGGAAGAAGCACCTGCAGAAGAACCTGCACCTGAAGAAGCTCCAGCTGAGTAAATAAACTAATTAAAGCAGACGGCAGTAAAATGCCGCTGCTTACTACTTTTACAAAATTAAAAAAGAGCTAGACTTAAGTCTAACTTAAAATACAAAACACAAATCGAACCTTACATACTTTCTTCTGACATGCCGGGCATAAGAACTTCGTCCATTTCTTCATTATGTTGTTCTGGAACTTCTTCTTGTGCGCGCTCATACTGCTTTGGAACTGTAACAAGTACAATATCCTCGCAAGAAATAATCTCTTTGTAAGGGATTAAAATAGTTTTGCGGAGTCCTGCATCAGGATTAGTAAGAGCTTTAGAAAGAAAACTATCTTTAGTAAGCCCAACCGCTACACCGTAAAGATTTCCCTTCTCAGTGTCGATCATAGTGTCGTCTATCTTACCAACGAACTTTGCGTTGCGTGTGAAGACGTCTTTTCCAATTAGTTCTGTTAAATTACAAAC
This sequence comes from Candidatus Undinarchaeota archaeon, assembly GCA_964567575.1. Lineage (GTDB taxonomy): Archaea > Undinarchaeota > Undinarchaeia > Undinarchaeales > UBA543 > UBA543. The sequence goes on along the minus strand of CAZMMZ010000001.1, from coordinate 73,143 downwards.
TGCCATTGTTCTCCCCTCGAGTGTTAACTGTTCTTCGTCCTTGTTTATATATTTTTGTGGTGTTGCGAAAGCATTTAAATAGGCATTACATATGTCCATTTGGTGACATTTTATGGTAGAGACCAAAGATCTTGAAAGAATGCTAGACGTTGTTGTTGAAAAGATGGAACACGCCGATGATAAAATCGTTGTTTATGTGAACAAGGAAAAGATCGGCAGGGCTATTGGCCCAGGCGGCTCGGTGGTACGCGCTGCTGAACTAATTATTGGAAAATCTATTGAAGTGAAAAGTTTATAGACCACTGAAGTAACACAAAACTCGTGAAAGCAAGATTTTCGAAAATTGAATTAAAAGAATTAACAATTTCTATTGGAGTTATGACTCTTGCTATTGCTTGGCATAAAGAATTTGCAACAACCCTGATAATGCTTATTCCAGCTTTCATAATTCTCGCGCCAGCGTTTGCACTTCATGAACTTGGGCACAAATTCGCTGCGCAGAAATATGGTTATCATGCTGAGTATCGAATGTGGAAAAAGGGTTTACTGATTGCATTAGCAATGGCGGTGGTAACAACAATGTTCGGCACCAAGTTTCTTTTCATTGCTCCTGGAGCTGTTTACTTTGGTGGACTGCACAGACAGCATAGCAGCATTTCAGATACTGGAAAAATTGGTTTTGCTGGACCGCTTGTAAATCTTGGATTAATTGCAGTATTTGGAATAATTTCAATTATGGCAACAAGTAGTTTCGTTTCATATATTGCTTCAACAGGAGTTTATGTGAATTCATTCCTTGCTGTTTTAAATTTGATTCCTTTTGGTCCACTTGATGGAAAGAAAGTTTTAATGTGGAATAGAATGTTTTGGGGCGTGGCGCTTGCTATTGCTTTAGCTGGTTTGGTTTGGGGAAGTAGTTTTATTTAAATCTGAAACTCTTCCATATCTTGTTTAATCACAGTTGAGTCAGCACCATCTCGAAGCCGAACAATTAATTTGTATTTCCCAGGATCAAGTTTAACTTCTTCAGAATAAGTATCGAACCAATTGCTATTTGGTTTAAATTCTTCCTCGAAATTAGTCACATCAGTGTTAATGAAATATTGTTTGTATTGGCCATCTTTTCTTAGGAGTTCAACATCAAGCATTGGGTTGATTGTTGCAGTATCTTTATTGGACATTGAATATTCTACCCAGTGGAAGAACCAATAGCCACTTGATTTGTTAATAGAATAATTAAAATCTTCAATATTGAATTCGACATTTGCTGTATTTTCTGCAAGCTGTTCTACACGCTCCTCTGTTGCTTCTTCATGAACTTTTGGTTCATTGTCCTTTGCAGATTTTTTAGTATCGTTTCGATTATTTCCAGCAAAGATCATAACAACTTGACCCTTGCGCCAGATGTTGGTTTTAACAAACATTTTCTTATTGCCGCGTTTCTCTCGCAAAAATTCCATGTCCTTCTCAGATAAAAGTTCTTGAACCTGAATTCCAATTCCCTCAGGAGCATCCGGCCCGCCAAGAATTATAATAAATTTTTCCTGATTGTGCGCGTCAAGTTCTTGCGCAGTTATGCGCAGAACTGGCCGACCTTTTTTATCAAGCGAATCAATAAAATCCGCTGCGTGTTCATAATCAATTGAATTCGCAGTAACAACAATTCGTTGTCCTGCAGAAATGCAAATAGGCACTGCTAAAAGAAGTATCAATAAAATAATTAATATTTTTTTCATGTTTCTCCCCACTAGCGATAAAGAAACTTAGGTTAAAAACTTAACCCTAAATTGAAAGAAGGAACTTCAATAAAACAAATGCGAATGTGCTGTAGTAGAAGTAATTCACAAAGACTCCGGTAATGAAAGATGCAACTAATTTGACCCAGTGCGCTGGTGAAACTTTAAGTGCAACAAGGAAACGCGCCACATCCCAAACAACAAACAAAATCATTCCTGCAATAAGGAGTTGTGGTTTTGTGATATCCATACTGTACATGTTCACGAAGATTTTGGTTGTAAATGCAATTCCAGTGCAACCAACCATTTGAGTTATGGCCCCATGCACTTCATCTGGCCTGAAGACTTTAACAACAAATGCCAATGCTGTGCCGGTTAGGAAAAACGCAAGCCAAGGACCAAATGCAAATGCAAATAAGAACGTGAGGATGTAGTAACATTCAATACCCATTTTCCAAGAATCTGTTTTTCTTGTGATAACAATTAAAAGCCATCCCATTAAAATCGCGAATCCGAATTTAAAAGACGTCCAGAGAAAAGAAAAGAGAAATGAGATAACAATGATGGCCGCTAGAATTATCCCTATAATAAGAATCGTTTCGTGGTGCAGAAAAATGTTTTTCTGCCCTTTGGTTTTGGCAAGTGAACCTGCCTGCGTTTCGTTCACTTAAATTGTTAATGTTGGTAGGTATTAATATAGATTTCTATGGCGCTGCAGATTTTACACTGAATAAGAATTTGAGAATTTTTACTCCGAATGACGAGATAAAATAATATTGTAAAAAGATTTCAAGGATGTGCATCATTGTGTGTTTCAACCACATGAATGGCAACATCTTCATAATTATAATGTAATCAAGGAGAATTCCAAGACCAACAATTACAGTGCCAACCCAGATAAATGTGGACGTGGCGATTCCGACCCCGAAATAGGATGCAGCCCAGGCAGAGCAAAGAGTTACAATAGAAAGACAGAATACATTAATTAACGCTCCCTGCATTTCATCAGGTCTGAAGAATTTAACAACTACGAAAAGTGTGACTAAGAATAGAGAAACAGAAAAGAACCACCCAAACACATACGTTGTTATAAAAATCATAAAAAAGTGAATCTCAATTGCAAATTTCCATACGTTTGTTTTCCTAATCATGAAGAATATGAAGAAACAAATGAGCCAAACAAATCCAACTTGAAGGAAACTCCAAAGAAAAAGGAAAAGAGATATTGTAACAATCAAAGCAGCAGCAAGCACTCCGACAATAACCGCAGTCTCGTGATGAAGAAATATGTTCTTCCCTGTGTTCTTTGATTTTGGCGTCATTGTTTTGATTTTAGTAAACGTTCAATTTCCATTTGCTCTTCTTGAATGTGATCAAGCTTCTCATTCAAATAACTCATTTGTTGCATATACCGCTCTGTTTCTGATCGTTGATATGCGGTCTTTGCTTCAAGAGAATCGAATTTGGCTGTGACAACATCCATTTTGAGTTTGAGATTATCAATTGCATCAAGAACTTTTTGATCATCTGGTGGTGCGGATTCAAGTAATTCCGGTTCTGGTTGTGGCTCTGCTTCAGGTTCTGGCTCAGGCTCAGCTGTAATAGTTTCTGGTTCTTCGTCGCGAAGCTCAGGGGCTAATTCTGGCATATCAGCTGATGGTTCTTCAGTTGGAGTTTCTGTTGGTGTGTCTTCAAATTCAGACAAACCAAATTCATCCTCAGAACTAGCTTCACCGGTGATGGATTCTTTAACCCCTCCAGTTATTTTCTTGAAAATTGACTTTATACCCATAACTGATAATGAACAAGGTGTTTATAAAGATTTGCGGTTAGAGCATGAGGGTTATTATATAGAGAGAAAGCGCTGCAGAAACAAATGAAATCACGCCGAGGTTCACTTTGAGAAGTGTGCTATTTACTAAAGTTAGATAATGAAGTGCAACTGTTGCAATAAAAAGAAAAATAACAGGAGGAAGGATGTTATTTGAAAATGCATCAACCCAAGAAGAAACCTGTTTGCTCTTGCGGATCTTATCAGCTTTCTTTTTTACTTTCTTTAGATTCTCTTTAGTGAGCTTTCGCGCCATACAACTGCTTTGTATTGTCAGTTAAAACCTTTTGCGAGTTGGGATAATAATATATGCTAGCCAATTCAAAGAGAGTTCATGGAGAATGGGTTGCTAAATGGCGAGATAACGCCACGTTTATATCAGGAAGCAATTTTTAATACTGCTACTAAATCCAATACTTTAGTTGTTCTACCAACTGGTCTTGGGAAAACACATATCGCAGCAATGCTTGCAGCTCACCGCGCAAATACACATAAAGGGAAAATTCTTTTCATGGCTCCAACCAGACCGCTTGTTGAACAACATTGCAAAACTTGGAAAGAGACTTTTAATTTAAGTGATGACAATTTCAAAGTTTTCACCGGCCAGCTTCTTGCAAATAAAAGAGAAGGAGAATACAAAGATGCTGATTTCATTTTCGCAACACCGCAAGTAATTCAAAATGATTTAATTACAAAGAAACTTGCTCTTGATGATTTTGCTCTTGTGATTTTTGATGAGGCGCACCGCGCAGTTGGAGAATATCCATATCCCTTTATTGCAAAGAAGTATGTGGAAATGGCAACAAACCCAAGAATTCTTGCATTAACTGCTTCACCAGGAACAACACGGAGTAAGATTGAAGAAGTTTGCAATGCGTTGTATATTGAAAAAGTTGAAGCGCGGGATCGAAATGATGTAGATGTTAAGCAATATGTTAAACATCGTGAATTTACTACAGTTGAAGTTGAACTCCCACCTGATTTCAAGAAAATAAAATCATATATTGAAACCGCTATGAAGAGCCACCTCACGTATTTGAAGAAAGGGAATATTATTCAAAGCTCAGCACCATCAGCTGTGAGGAAACGAGATATTTTAATGTTGCAAGGGAAGTTAGGATCAACTGCTGCACAAAATCCAGATCTTTATCCATACTTATCTGCACTTGCAGCAGTAATGAAACTTTCACACGCGCAAGAACTTGTTGAAACTCAAGGAATAACTCCTTTAACGATTTATTTTGACAAACTGGAAAAAGATAATACAAAAGCTGCAAAAAATTTGTTATCTAATCCAAATTTCAAAGAAGCTATTAGATTAGCTGGACTTTTGAAGAAAAATAATATTGAGCACCCAAAACTTGACAAGTTGTTTGAGATTTTGAATAAGAATGAGAAAACAATTATTTTTGCACATTACCGCGCATCTGTTGAAAACTTGATGACAGTATTAAAAGAAAAAGAAATCAGCGCAGTGAAATTAATTGGACAAGCAGAAGGGATTGCAGGGAAAGGAATTAATCAAAAAGAACAAGTGAAACGGTTGGAAGGATTTAGAGAAGGAAAATATAATGTTCTTGTTGCAACTTCTGTTGGAGAAGAGGGATTAGATATCCCATCTGTTGATCATATTATATTTTACGAATCTGTGCCGTCAGCAATTCGAAGCATTCAGCGCGCAGGAAGAACCGCAAGGCACCGACCGGGTAAAGTGTCAATGTTAATAACAAAAAATACTCGCGATGAAGCATATTATTGGGCAGCGAAAAGAAAAGAAAAAAGTATGCACAATGTTCTCAAAACTTTCAAAACAGAAACAAAAATTCAGAGAACCTTGGAACGATTTTCAAAACCTGAAGAGAAGGTTCCTACGATTTTTGCAGATTCTCGAGAATCCAGTTCTGGGATTTTGAAAGAGCTTTCGAATATTGGAATGGATGTCAAAATTAAAGCATTGAATGTTGCAGACTTTCAAGTCTCGGAACGTGTTGGAGTCGAACGAAAGAAAGTAGATGATTTTCTTCAATCGTTAATTGATGGAAGATTAATGAAACAAGCTGCATCAATTTCAAGAGTTTTTGAGCGGCCAATAATTATTGTTGAAGGGGATGACCTTCATGGAAAAAGAAATATTCACCCAAATGCAATTCGTGGCGCGCTTGCATCGCTTGCTGTTGATTATAATGTGCCGATGATCCATACAAAAGATGTTAAAGAAACTGCAGCGTTTTTGAAAGTTCTTGCATCGCGGGAACAGTTTGACAAAAATCAGGCAGTTCGATTAAGAAGTGAGAAAAAACCAGTGCTAATGAAAGAACAACAGCAATTCATAATTGAATCTCTTCCATCTGTTGGTCCAAAAATGGCAAAGCAATTACTAGAACATTTTGGAACTGTTGAGAAAATTGTAACTGCTGATGAAGTGGATCTTATGAAAGTTGATAAAATGGGTGAGAAAAAAGCAAAAGCAGTTAGAAAAGTTATTTCTGAGAACTATAGGAAAGAAAGCACTGGCGAAGATTTATAAGCCCAAAACAAGTATGTTGTTTTATAGGTGATTAAAATGGGACTATTCGGTAAAAAGAAAGATAAAGACCTTTCAGACGATCTTCTCGCTGAAATTGAAAAAGAAGTTGGTAGCCAAGATGCTCCAACAAAAAAGATGGCACCAGCTCCAAAGCCCTTGCCAAAACTTCCACCAATGCCAAAGAAGGGAATACCTACTGCCCCAAAACCACCAGCTGCACCTAAACCCCCAGTTGCTCCAAAACCAATGAAGAAACCAGAAACTAAAATGGAGAAACCTGCACTATCAACAGAAGATGTTGCTAAATTGCCACTCTTTATGAAAGTCAAAGAATACGACAAAATTGTTCGTGAATTAAAAAACCTAACAGAATCTTTGAAAGGAATGGATGAGACTCTAAACACAATGAACAATCTTGAAAAGGAAGAGGAAGAGACCACATTGAAATGGAAAGACCAACTTAATAATACAAAGCAACAACTCCACAATCTTGTTGCTCAAATGCCAGAAACCGGAAGAATGAAAGACGTTCTCAAAGTTCAGAAAAAGAAAGAGAAAGGTGCTGATTTGAAAAAAGAATTTGAAGAACTTAAACAGAACATAAAACAATTCGGAACAAAACCAGATCCTGCTGCACTAAAACTTTCTGGAGATATGGGGCAATTAAAAAATACAATACAAGGTTTGCAAGGAGAATTGAAAACGCTTAATAATGAATTCAAGAGTTTAAGTGAAAAAGTTGAAATTAAAAAAGAACCAAAAGAAAAGAAACCAACGTATGTGAAAAGTAATGCGCCAGAACCTTGGAAATAATTAGTAATATTCGTATTCTATTTCATCGCCAATTTTGAATAGCTCGCCCTGTCCTTCAGGTAATTCAATAAGATATTTAGCTGGTTTTTTGGGAGAGTAATAAGGAAGGAATGGAAGTGCTCGTTGAATATCAACAACTTCCCAGTTTGAATTAAGATAAACAAGATCAAGTGTGTGGAAAACAAAGAACATGTGCACTGCACTGTCAAAAATTGATTCTTTTTTGAATTCAAAAAAAATCGGAGTTGCTTTTAATTTAAACATCATCCCGCGAATTTTCTGAAAATCCGATACCGCCACTTTTGCATTGATGCGCGCTTGTGGTGATTTAAGTTGAATATGCATAGGCAATTGTTTTATATTAGAGATTTTAAACATTTGCTATGAATGCTTTCCTGTGGATGCTCATAATAACTGTTGCACCATTTATTGAACTGAGAGGATCGATTCCAGTTGGTGTAGCATCTGGGCTAAACCCCTATTTGGTTTTTGTTTCAGCTACAGTTGCTAATATTATATTAATTCCAATTTTATTTTTGATTTTAAGTTTTGTTTTTGATAAATTAGGAGATATTCCTGTAATTGGAAAGTGGGTTGAGAAACGGTTGGAGAAGATTGACAAGAAAGCAGGGAAATATGTTGACAAGTATGGATATGTCGGTCTTGCGCTCTTTGTTGCAATTCCACTTCCAGGAAGTGGTGCTTATTCTGGAACACTTGCTGCGTTCTTATTGTCAATGGATAAAAAGAAGTCAATGTGCGCAATTGCTGTTGGAGTTTTGATTGCTGGACTTATAGTAAGTTTAGCGAGTTTGGGAATTTTGAATTTGGTGTTGTAAAGAGATTTATACTAGAGAAAATAGAATTTTATTATGCCTCGGTAGCTCAGTTCGTAGAGCGTCGCTCTCGTAAAGCGAAGGTCGGGAGTTCAAATCTCTCCCGAGGCTCTAATTATCCTCGAGACCAATCCTGACCTTCAGGGGTTTGTCCTGGTTGTTGATACCGCCCAGTATATACTTGCGGCGCTTTCTCTTTTTTCCGTGCCTTTTTCTTTTTGCTCTTTGCTTTTTTATCCTGCTCTTCTGCAAAAACTTTTTTCAAATGTCGGATTACCATTAAAGAAATTAAACCAGACGTGGTAGCCTTTCCTTTGAATGAAATATTCGCTAGAAATATTTGTGGCAGCCATTTTATTCGAAGTTTAAATCCATTACCATCCGTGGTAAATTTAATAATCTCTTTTCCTTGAAATTCTACAGTAAATGGTCTTTTTCTTGCGTGTGTTAGTGGTTCATTCACACCATAAAAAAGTTTTTTAAGATGTTGTTTTTTAAGACCTTGAATTTCTTCGAATAGATTATAAAAATCGGCTGTTATGTTTTCCTTTATTTTAGCATTTTTTTCCTCAAGCTCTTTGAGGGCATTATTTTCTTTCTTCCTCTTGTTTTTTTCTTTGATAAATTTGAAAAGTTCTTTGAATTCGCTCATTTTTCTTAATTATTTTTTTAGTTCTTTAATTATAAATACTTGCCGAGAATAAAGAATAACATGCATCCTGCGCAATTCTGGGAACCAGTGGAAGAAGAAAAAGTTCAGTGTAAACTTTGCGCTAGGAATTGTGTGATTTCTAATGGGAATAAAGGGTTTTGTAAAGTTAGGAAAAATGAAGAGGGCAAACTTTACTCACTTGTTTTTGGAAAACCCTGCAGTCTTGCTGTAGATCCAATTGAGAAAAAACCATTTTACAATTTTCACCCAGGAAGTAAAGTTTTTTCAATTGCAACTTATGGCTGCAATCTTGCATGCGAACATTGCCAGAACTGGCAGATTTCTCAAGCCGGTGCTGAGAAAGAAATTGTTGAACAACATCAGCCAGAACGAGTTGTGGAGCTTGCTATTGAAAATAAATGCGAAGGCATTGCATACACTTATACTGAGCCAACAATTTTTTATGAATATGCTTATGAAATTGCAAAGCTCGCAAAGAAAAAAGATTTGTTTAATTGTTTTGTTTCAAATGGTTTGATTAATCGCGCGCCTCTTAAGAAAATTTCAAAATATCTTGATGCAATGAATATTGATTTGAAAGCATACACTGATGAATTTTACAAAGATGTTTGCAAATTTTCTGGTGGTTTAGAAGCAGTTAAACAAACGGCGCAAACTTGTTTGGATTTAGATATTCATTTGGAACTCACTGCATTGTTGATTCCTGGGCATAATGATTCGGATGAGGAAATAAAAAATATTGTTGAATTTGTGAAGAGTTTAGGTAAAAATGTTCCTTTGCATTTTTCAAGATTCCATCCTGATTATAAAATGCTGGATGTTCCAGCAACTCCAATTGAAACTGTGATGAAGGCGCAGCGTATTGGAAAAGAAGCTGGGTTGAAGAATGTTTATGTAGGAAATGTTTAACTTTTGAAAGTTAACTAAATTTTATAAGAAAATAAAAAGTGCTGGGTGTATGGAAGATCGAACACTCTTGATATTGGCTAGTTTTACTTCACTTATTGGTTTGGTTGTATTGTGGTTCGCTTGCATAAGTTATGATCCGCCGTTGGTTCCGTTGGATCAAATTGATAGGGGAATGTTAGAGAAAATAGTTGTTGTGCAAGGGGAGATTTCGTTTATTAAAGAATTCAATAATTTCTTTTTAACACGTTTTGAAAATTCGAGTTTCAAAATGTACAGTTATAAGAAAAACACACCAGAAGGTTTGCAAATCGGAGATTTTATTACAGTTACAGGAGAGATAAAGGAATATAAAGGAGCGTTTGAAATAGTACCGAATAGGAAAGGAGATGTTTTAATTGCCAATAGAAAGATTTGAACACAATGGAAAGGAGATTATTCTAGTTGGGACTGCGCATGTTTCTAAGAAAAGTTGTGAAGAAGTTGAAGAAACAATTAAAAAAGAAAAGCCAGATGTTGTTGCAATTGAACTTGATGAAAACCGATATCACGCGCTGAAGAATAAAGAGTCGTGGCACGATACAGAAATCAAACAAGTCATTAAAGATGGCCAGACTTACTTATTTTTATCAAGTTTAATTATTTCAAATATGCAAAAGAAAATTGGAAAAGATTTGGGAGTTGATCCGGGCGCAGAAATGCTTTCTGCAATTGACGCTGCTGAGAAAGCGAAAACCAAACTAGAATTTATTGATAGAGATGTTCAAGTTACACTCCGGCGCGCATTTAATTCTATGAGTATTTTGGAAAAAGCGAAAATTGTTAAATCACTTTTTGTTGACACGTTGATAGCAGATATTGATGAAGATTTTATTGAGAAATTAAAAGAAGAAGATACGCTCCATGATGCAATGGATGAACTTGCGAAAACTGTGCCAAGTGTAAAACGAATTCTTGTTGATGAGCGAGATATTTACATGGCAGGAATGCTGCAGAAGATTGAAGGTAAGAAAATTGTTGCAGTTGTTGGAGCAGGGCATGTGGGGGGGATCAAACGCGCAATTAATTTCCCAATTGTTTTTTCAAAATTACAAGCACCTGTGAAGAAAAAGAAAAAAATAAAAGTTGTTGGTTTAATTATCCCTGCGCTTTTGCTTGGACTTTTAATTTATGGGTTTGCAACAAAAGGTTTGGGCACAACACTTCACATGTTGATGTGGTGGTTTTTAATTAATGGAACTTTATCTGCCATTGGAGCAGCGGCTGCGCTTGGCCACCCGCTATCGATATTAACTGCATTTGTTGCAGCACCATTTACTTCTGTTAATCCGTTGTTAGCTGCAGGTTGGTTCGCTGGTTATGTTGAAGCAAAGATTCGCAATCCAAAAGTTAAGGATTTCAAGAGTTTGAATAAATTGGATAGTATGAAAGCATATTGGAAAAATCAAGTCACAAGAATTCTACTTGTTGTTGCATTTGCTAATTTAGGAAGTATTATCGGAACTTTTATAGCATTACCAGTTGTAATGAGTTTGTTATGAAAAAAAGTGGTTTTGTGAAGAATGTCGACTTGAATTTGAGGGTAAACGAAGTTTTTTTTTTACGAAATCCACCAAAATGCCCAGAATGCAAGAAAAACACACAAACACGTCGCATTAAAGAGATGGGTAGAGTGGCGAGAAGGCACTTTTAAAAAATTAATTCTATAAACTCCCCCCAGTTAATGAAATTTTAAAACAATTAGAAATTTGTTTTGTGTATGATATTCAGTGAAATTTTAGCTTTTACATTACTTGGTTGTTTAGTTGGAATTTTCACAGGAATAATTCCAGGAATTCATATCAATATGATTTCTGCACTTGTTGTTGCATCACTTCCAATTTTTTCAAGTTTCTCACCGATTTCAGTTGCAAGTTTGATTATGGCAATGAGTGTTACTCACACTTTTCTGAATTTCATTCCGAGTGTTTTATTTGGTGCTCCAGATCCAGACTCTGCGCTTTCTGTTTTGCCTGGGCATCAAATGCTTTTGGCGGGCCGTGGGCTTGAAGCAATAAAACTAACTGGGCTTGGTAGTTTGATTTCATTGCTAATAACTGCAATGGTGTTCCTGCCCGTTGTTTTCATACTGCCGCTTGTTTATGATTTTGTTAAAACAAAAATGTTTTACATTTTGTTAGTTGTAACTGGATTAAGTATTGGAACTGAACGGAATTTTCTGAAAGCTGGTTTTTTGTTTCTTTTATCTGGCGCACTTGGAATGCTTCTATTGAATAGTAAAATGTTCACTTCCGGAATAATTTTCCCAGCGCTCACAGGAATGTTCGGCACAAGCACGTTACTTTTGAGTATGCAAAGACGTGAACGAATACCTCAACAAATTAAAGCAAAAGCAAGTTTGAAAGCTGGAAGTGTTTTGAAAAATTCAATTCTCGGTGCAGTTGCAGGAATGATTGTTGGATTTCTCCCAGGAGTTGGAGCAACACAAGCCACGCATTTGGTTCAGAAATCAAATAAGAAAAGAGATGCACGGGAATTCCTTGTGGCAACATCTGGAGTTAATACTGCAAATATTATTTTTACATTGGTTGTTCTTTATGCAATTGGGAGAACTCGGTCTGGTGTTGTAATAGCAATTGAAAAAATTGTAGAGAATTTTGGAATGGTTGAATTAGTTGTTTTACTTGGAGTTATTCTTGGAGCTGGGGGAATCGCTATGCTGCTCCATGTTTGGATTGGCACTTTTTTCACAAAACAAATAGGAAAATCAAAAGAAGGTTTTTACAATAAAATAAATATCTTAATTCTGTTGATAATTTTAGGGAGTGTTTTTTGGTTAACAGGATTTATTGGACTTTTAATTTTATTTCTTTGCACAGTTATTGGATTAATTGCACCAATGTCAAAAGTAAAAAGATCGCAATGTATGGGATTTTTTATTATTCCAGTAATGTTGTATTATGGTGGGGTGGGTGTTTGGCTTATGACTCTTTTACAAATTTAAAACCATCAAACTCCAATTTGCCGAAGGCACCGTAATTTTCAGAACCGAGTTCCTCCATTCTTTTGAAAACAACAGCAGAATCAGCGGTTTCTAAAAGTTCGTGAATACAGAAATGATCTGGATTAGACATATCAACAATAATATACCCTGTTTTTTGGTTAGTTTTTTTGCGGGTGTATAATAGATTTTTCTTGCCATAGTATACTACTTGTTCTGCTTGTATTTAAATTTTTCAGAAAAACTTCACATACGCAAAAATTATCACAAGTGTTAGAATAATAAATCCAATAATTGCACCAACTAGGACTTTGTTGTCTGTGATGCGTCCACCAGATGAACCACCATCACCACCAAAGTCAAAATCTTTCCCTGATTCTTCCTCTTCGGGTTCGTCTTCGGGTTCGTCTTCAATAGGTTCTTCTGTTGGTTCCTCTTCAGGTGCTTCGTCCACAGGTTCTTCGTCTTTCTTTGCCATGATTATGAATTGTTAAAAGGAGTATTAAAATGCTCCTAATTTTTTCTGCGGATCAATTCCAAATATAGAATCAAGTGCTTTGCTAAACATTGTAATTTGTTGAGCAAGATACGGATCAATATTATATTTTTTAATCATCTGCTTTGAAATTTCAAGATATTTCTTTATTGATCCCTCGTGTACTGTCATTGTTAATTTATTCCCGCAGTTTGAGCAAACACAAGAAAGTGGTGGCCTTCGGTATTTTGTATTGCATTTTGTACACCGAACTTTTTGTTTTGAAAATGTTCTGAGATTCCCTTTAATATCAGGAAGGAAGTGTGAAGAAAGAATTTTTTCAGCAACATCCCTCTCATCAACTGCTCGACTCTTTTCTGCAAGATCGAGCTGTTTGTTGAGTTTTTCCAGCATTTCTCCAGTAGAATATGTATTAACAATAGGCCCATCGTTGATATCTGCGGTGTGGTGTGTAAATGGCCAATTAAGAAGAGCTTCATCGTCCTCTAAAATTGATTCAACTGTTTTCAACCCAACTTTACCAGGATCTGTGTTTATTTCTGCAGCTTCATAAAAAGGAATTCCGTAATTTGGAACAATATCAATATCGTAAATCTCATCATCAAGTTCTGTTGGTGTTAATCGTGTTGTAACAACAAGTGGCGCATCCATTTTTCCACCGCGCTTTTCAGGAAGGAATGCTCTTGAGAAATTTAGGAATGCATCAAGAAGTAAAAGAACTGCATCTTCATCACCATCACAATCTCTACGTTTTGCGTCGTGGAATGCTGGGTGAGCATAACCAACTCTTGCTTTGGTGAAACCAACAATTCTACCAACAGTTCCTGTTGAAGTGTGGGGCGCAAGACCAATAATCATTTTTCCAATAAGGTCGATTTTCTTTTTGACTTTATAATATGGTTTAAGTTTGTAATGACTGAGAAGAAGATCGTCAATGAATTTTGTAGTATTAATGAAACATTTAGCTGCAGAATCGTCTCCGTGGTCGGATAAAAGAATATCTTGTGATTTGAGTGGAAGTAGTTGGTCGCCACGTTCTAATGGTTCGCCTTTGTAATCTTCTGTGTATCCGAGTTTCTTGAGTTTATTGATTGGAGATCCAACTTCATTGGGTGTGAAATGTGTAAGTGGTGCATCTGTGCTATCAAATCGGATTGTTCCATCTTTGAATACAAATAAATTATATTTTGCCCTAAGAATGCCTTTCTCAAGGGCTTCCGGGGTTTTGGTTTTGGATGCCATTCCAAGAATCCCTTTTATTTTTTCTGGGGATGAAAGATTTAGATTCTTTAATGCTGCATCAAGAGTCTCTTTAAAATTCACAGATTTCTTTTCAAAAGAAATTGTTGAAACCCCACAAACCGGACATTGTTCGGCAGGAATTGGGCGACTGCATCTTGGACAGGTTGTTGTAAGTTCTGTTCTTGAGCCACAAGTAGAACATTTTGGATAAATTGAGAACGTTCCGCAGGTGGTACATTTATATTTTGCAATTTCTGTAACCCCAACTCTTGTTGTATTTGCGATTTTAACAATATCACGAATCCTGCCTTTTTTCGCACCTGTTGGAAAAATTGTGTTGAATGGTGGAGTTGTTTTCCGTGGCTTTGCTTTTTCTGGACGCCCCATTCTTGCACCAATATAAGTTGGCGCGCGATTTTTAATTTGAATTGAACAAAGTTTGTTAACACCACAAAGAAGATTTTGAGAATCCGAAATTTGTTTTTGAATTTCTTCTCGGCTTGTTTCTGGAAAACCAAGACAAAACAGTAATGCCTTGTGGTGTTCTTCGTTAATGGTAATAGTGTTGTTTTCTACTTTGTGACAAACCCCAAGATTTTCTATTGTGGTTTTGATATCTGGATCATTTTTTATTTTGGTTGTATCCACACTCAAAAGTTCAATAACCTTTTGAATGTTTTTCTTTAAACACCCGCTCCAATAAAGTGTGTGTTTTGGGTGAAGTGGAATTTCATATTTCTTTGAAAGTTCAACTGCTTTTTCAAATGAAACTTTTGTAAGAATGTTTTCTAAAAATGGTTTTGCTTCTTCAGGTGATTTTGCTTCGAGAAGTAGTGCCCACCATTCTTCGCAAAATGCTGGCTTTGCAAGTTTCTGATTATTTTCAAGGAAATCGCCAGCAGAAATTAAAAGGTCGCCGAGTTGAAGTATTGACTCAACTTCTTTTTCAACTTCAATTGATTCTTCCATTGTTGACAATCTGCGAACTTCACCTGATTTTAATTTAACAAGTGGACCTTCAACAGTATTACATGGAGTTATGATTGCTGCTTTGCCTGGCATTTCCAAACGAATTTGAGTTCCAATTGCAACAAATTTCCCAAGAGTATACATTGTTGCAGGATTCATTCCTGCAGCTGCGTAACCACTAGCCCGTGTGCGTCCATATCGAAGGCGGAAACCGCCTTGACGGGCGTAATGTGAAAAAACTGGACGACCAGCTGGAACTTCACGCAAATATTTTTTATTACCACCCTGATCTTCTTGGTCTTCTTCGCTTGTTTCAAGGGTGTATGATTCACCAGATTTTTCAGATTCGGTTTTAGGGTGTTTTTTTTCAAGTAATTCTGTGAGCCACGTCCAATCCAAATCAAACTCTTTTTGAATTGGTTTCATCCGCTTCCATAGTTTTGCAGCTTTCTGAGCAAGACCCTCACTAACAACTAAACACATACCACCACGAACTCTGTTTGTTTCAACACGCCCAAGATCTCGGAAGTTAGCAACTTCATACCTTTCTGTGGGCTCGCCATCAACACAAATTGGTGTGTTTTTAATAATGATTTTAACTTCTTCTTCAGATGGCATATACTGCAAGTGGGTTCTTCGGTTGTACCATTGAATTTCTTCGAAGTATCTGGAAATTTCCTGAGATGTTGGTTGATATTTTTCAAGACCAAGAACTTTCCGAACGTAATCAGCAACAATAACACAAAGCGCTTCAGCAGTTCCTCCTGCTGCGCGGATTGGACCTGCGAAATAAATTGAAATATATTCTGAACTGTCTGAATTTTTATGGAGTTTAACTTTTGCGATACCTTCAAGTGGCGCAGCAACTGCCCCTTGTGTTAAATATGCTAAACCTGCGCGAATTGCTTTGTCCGCTGCTTTTTCTTTGTCTGATTCATTTTTTGCAACTTGCTCTGCGATTTTGAATGCCCGAGCAACTTCACTTTCTGTTTCAGATGAAACTTTTCGGATAATATCTGCGAGCCCTTTCAATTCAATAAGACCCTCAACTTTTTCTGCTAAATCTTTTGCTAAATAAATCTCAGGTTCTTCAGACGGATCGCACCCATTTTTCCTTGCCTGGCTAGCAAGACTATATTCTATGTTTGTCTGCTTTTCTAGCAAATCGAAATATTCTTCAGTTTTCATTATAGTTGAAATTCATTAACTTGAGTTTGCGGTTTTGTAAATTCAAAAGTGGTAAGACACAGGGTGTTGGCTCGTTTCCACAAAGTTTTTGGAATGCTGTTTGCGCTTGCCAAGTTCCACTATTAATTAACGTTGTTCCGCGATACATCCCATTTCCGTTGTAGTGGATGTGACCTGTGTGGAAAACATCAGGAACTGTTCTGATTATCATTTGATCCTCGCCGCTTGCTACTAAACCGGTATCATATGGTGGTGAAAGATGTCGGCGTTTCAATAAAGATTTCATAACATCAACAGGATTTGTATAACCATCTTTCAAAGACGAATCTGCAGTTATCATTGAATCAAAACTAACTCCATGATACATCAACACATTAATTCCACCCCTATCGTGTTCTTCAATTTTTATTGTTGATGGGTTTCCAACGTGCATTGCATTTCGAAGTTCGTAAAGTGGCGCAGCAACTTCTGGATCAAGTGCTGGCTGTGGTTGGCCACCGCGAAGGAAATCGTGGTTTCCCGGTGAAAAAACTAACTGAATGTGTTTTGGAATTTCTGAGAAAAGTTCAGCTGCTAAATGATATTGATCTTCAATGTTTCCAATTTCAAGTTCTTCGTTTTGTTTTGGATAAACCCCAATACCATCAACAATATCCCCAGCAACAAAACAATATTTTACTTTTTTAACCATATCTGTTTCATCTTCGCCACCAATTTCTCCTTTTATCCAAGAGAGGAATCTGCCGAATTCTTTTCGCATGAATTTTTTACTACCAATGTGTGTATCAGAGAAAAACGCAGCATATGTTTCGTTTTCTAGTGTTTTTGGCTCTCGGATAATTGGAACATCCGGCCAAATAAAATCATCAACATACAGAATGTTATCTCCTGTGGTTCCCATCACCCCAATAACTTCATCCATAACTAAGGTCTCGGCTTTTTTCTTAATTTCTGGTTTTGATACAACTACACTAAAAGTTCCTGTTGGATCTTCAAGCTCAATAAAGATATTTCCTTTTATTGTTGAGCGTTTATTAGAAACAAGACCAATTGTGCTCATCTTTTCTTTGTTTGATCTTTTCAAATTTGATAGTGTTGTTGGGCTTGGTAAACGGCCAGCTAAAAGTTTTCTAAAATAAGTATATCGATTATTAAAAAACTCTGATAAATCGCGAACACTTTTTATTGGTTTATTTTTTTTAAAACCATCAACAAGCGCCGTTGTAGGTGGTTCTGGTTCTTTTTGTTTTTCAATGTGTTCTGGAAGTATTGTTAAAATGTCTGGAGAAATTTCTTTAATTAATAGGTTTGCTGATTCAATTGGTTTCTCTTGTGTGAGAAGAAGGTCAAGCGCTGGTTTTGAAATTTGAAAGTTGTTTTTGAGAAAAACCTGCAATGCCTCCTGTTGAAGGCTCATAACAATTCTCCTTTTAGAATCTCCCGTGAGGTTTCAAGAGCTCGGCCGGACATCTCCAGTTTTATTTTCCTAGTTCGTCCATATCGTCCCATAGAAATAACTGAAGAGGTAATAAGACCAAGCATGTCCAATTCTGAAATTAAATCAGAAACGCGGCGTTGTGTTAATGGAGTTAATTTAGATTGTTTACAGAAAGTTTGGTAAACATCATAAACATCCCCAGTTCCAATGTCTTCTTTATTTAGATCTGCTAAGTAAAGAATGCTGTAAAGAACTAGTTGTGATTGTCGTGGTTGTGTTTTAACAACTTCAACAACACGATCAATATCAAGTTTTTTCTGAGCATCGTCAACATGGATTACTGTGATTTTTTTGTCGCCAGTTCGTTCTGCGATTTCGCACGCAACCCGAAGAAGATCAAGGGCCCTGCGGGCATCTCCGTGTTCTTGTGCGGCGAGAGCTGCGCATTTTGGAATAACATCTTCTTCAAGTATGTCTTTTTGAAGTGCTAGTTCTGCGCGTTGAGATAAGATGTCTTTAATTTGTGTTGCATTGTATGGTGGAAAAACCAGTTCTTCTTCAGATAAGGATGACTTAATTCGTGGGTCAAGATTGTTTGTAAAAGACAAATCATTTGAAATGCCGATTAAACTAACTCTACTGTCTTTTAATTCTGTGTTTATTCGAGATAAATTGTAAAGAAGATCTGTGTCTGTGAGCGCATCAATTTCATCAAGAATTAAAAGGAATATTCCTTTTTTCTTGTGCATTGTATCAAGAAAATGTCTATAAACTTCATCGGTTGGTAATCCGGTTGGTGGGACTTCTTCACCAAATTCTGCTAAGAAGCGCGCGAATAATCTGTATGCTGTGTTGATTTTATCAAGTTTACAATTTATGTAGCATGTTTTGAGTGCTGTGTTAGTTGTTGCGGCTTTTTTTTCTAGTTCTTGGCCAACATATCGAGACACAAGTGTTTTTCCTGTGCCTGTTTTTCCGTAAATGAAAACATTACTTGGTTTTTCATTACGAAGAGCAGACACTAAAATTGATGCAAGTTGGTTAATTTGTTCAGTTCTGTGTGGAACCTGACTTGGTGTATATGTGTCTTGGAGCGCATCCTTTCTTGTGAAATTCGGAGCTCTGTTTAAGAAGTCGTCAAAAAGATCATTTAAATTTTGTTGTGCCATGTAACTAAACCCCACCCATAGAGTTAGTAAACATTAAAGTGCCATTCCCCACTTCCTGCTTACAATGTGCATATGAAATTAAGGTATATAAGCTTTGTTGTGAGGGTGTGTCCCCTTTGTTTCTTATGGAACTATTTTTAGGTTTTCAGATGAAATGGGGGTAAAATGTGTTTCAGTGGAAATAAAGGGGTTCTTGGTTGTGGTTTTATGTTAGTTTTTATGTGTAGGTGAGTATGTTTTCCAGTGCAAAAAAAATTAACATCAACGTAGGTGTTAAAAATTAGGTGAAAAACTTCAAAAAACTCGAAACAAAGAGCCGTCCACACGAAATTAAGGGGTTGTTTGTGATTTCCACATGAAATCTTGGTTGTGAAAAAGCCCTTATATATATATTTATTAACCATATAGAATATAATAATAAAAAAAAATAAAACCCACAACAACATATATATTTCCAAAGGAAACAAAGGAGTCTGTGTTTATCTTTTATTTACAATATGGAAAATAAATAAACATTTTATTAAATTTTCAAAAAATTAAACAATTCTTTATAATTTCAAAGGATCTCTATATTCAAATCCAATTTCCTTAATTTTGTTTTGAATTTCCACATTTGCCTTGTGACTTGCAGCGTCTCCAAGAGAATAATAAATATGTGTACTCTCTCGACCCCAAGTAAATGGTCCAGGTTCTTGTCGCGCCCCAACTTCTTTGAATTCTCCAAGCTGCACACCACGTTTAAAATGATAATACATTGAACGCACACTTACTGGCTCAAAAACAGCTCGATAAATTTTGTAAACTTCATATCCATATGCTGCACCGAGTGCATCAACAATTTGTTGCATTCGGTCACGTATTAGCGATTTTACAGGGCGGCCGCGGCCATCTTTCTTTTTATCCATGTTTATTTACTATATGGTAAGTATTTATAAGGTTTTTGATAAAAAACACAATAGTCACTATCAACATGTTTAAGTAGTTCTTTGATTAAAAATAATACTATGCCTACAATGCGAGAACTTGAAACAACTTTAAGATCAATTCGTCACACTATTCGCGGTGCTATGAATCATACAACTGGAGTTGTTGATGCAGATATTATACACGACGCTGGCTTGAAAATGAAAGAGTGGGCTGGCGATTTTGAAGGAAATTACATTTCTAAAGCAGAACAGAAATCACAGAAAAGCCAACCGATTAGAACCGGTGGGTTAAAACTTACAAAAGATGCGTGGTTTTGTTATGAAATTCTTTGCGCAATTGAAATTGATGCAACCGGCGCACCACCAGCCGGGATCAAATGGGAAAAACCACCAAGTGGTGTTGTACCTGGAGAATTGAAAGCACAAATTGATGAAGAAATTAATAAACTTTTAACAGATTTCACAGAATTCAGACGAACTGTTTTGGAAGAATAAATTATCTAAAGATCGCTATCCAAATTTATTGATTCTCCTTCCATTTTTTCAATGTCAGATAATTTAGTTATGTATCGCTTTCGCAGTCCACCGGTGTATCTTGGTTTTGCTAAAGAAACAATACTATCTCTTACAGCTTTTATGCGTTCTAAATCTCCGGCAAGAACAATCTCACAATCTTCAAGAACCCAACCCGCTGCTACCATCGCTATTTTATATCTAAATAATCCCTTTTCACTTTCATTCTCTTCTATTTTCTTTTCCACATCTTCTTCAAAGTCAGAATATAATTTAGTTGGGATTTTTTTTATTGTAATAGTTAATCGATAATATTCCATAATATTCTTCTATTCTTCTCAACCTATTTAACTATTTCTACTTTCGTTCGTACTTTTCAAAAACACATAAAAACACTAAATCCGTTTCTGAATCATTTATTACTTTATGAAATTCACCAGATTCAATTGCAAGCAAATCTCCTTTTTCAAAAGAGCTTTCAACTTCTCCAATAATAATCTTTCCAGAACCTTCTAAACAAATATAGATTTCTTCTTGATCACCAGGATGAGTATGGCCGCGTGTTTCTTTTCCTGAATGCAGCCTTGTTGTTGAAACCGTTAAATGATTTAATTTCAAATCATGAATATCATAAATGTCATTCGATTTCACGAGTTCAGAGATTTCTGCAAATTTATCAAGTGTTGTTTTTTTCATTGTTTCTCCTTCAAAGATTCATTAGCTGCCTCATAACTTTCTTTTGTTCCAATATCAACCCATTCTCCTTTATGTGAAGTAACTCTAATATTCTTTCCTTCTTCTAACATAATTTTAATTGAATCTGTGATTTGATATTCTCCTTTGGCGCCTGGTTGTGTTTTTGCAATCGCTTCAAAAATTTCAGGGCTGAAAACATACATACCTACAATTGCATTGCTTGTTTTTGGGTTTTTTGGTTTTTCTTCAAGTCCAACAACTTTTCCATCTTCAGATTCTATAACTCCAAATCGCTCTGGATCATGAACCTCTCGTCCAACAAGCATGATATCTGCACCAGTTGCAACTTTTTCAGCGATAACATCTTTCAAAAGAGTTTTGGGAAAAAGGAGATTGTCTCCGAGAACAACTGCAAAATCATCATCTATGAAGGCCTTACTTTCATTAATTGCTTTTGCTAAACCTTCTGGTTTTTCTTGGAATAAATATGAAATCTCAAAACCGAAACGCTGCCCATTACCAAAGTAATCCATTATTGCATGTTTGCCAGGTCCAATAATAATAAACACTTTTGTTATTCCAGCCTCTTTAAATTGATCCAGCACATGCTCGATAATAGGTTTTTCTCCAACTGGGAGCAACTCTTTTGGTGTATCTTTTGTAAGTTCTCCAAGCCGTGAACCAGTTCCTGCTGCAGGTATTAATCCAATCATTGTATCTTGCTTGACAGTATTTCAGTTAAATAGTTTTATGAAACTTAACTTTGCTTGGGAAAAGGTATATAAGAAGAAATCCAAATCAAGTTTTGTGGCTGCAAAGACACCAAAATTTATCAAAAACTTGAAACGAAACTTCCTGCTCACGCTGGTTGGTTTTGTAGTTCTAATTATACTTCTAAAATTTATTGGATATGGTGCAATTTTCAGAACAATTGCACTTATCAATATCTGGTTTATTGTTTTAATGTTCTTAACAAAAGTAGCATCTCTTATGCTATTTAATTACAAGGCATACCTCTTAACTAGAAACATTAAGAAAATCAGCTATTGGAAACTGTTGCCAATCCATTTGGCTGGGTCACTAATAAATCAACTTACGCCAGGCCCAAGTGTTGGGGGTGAACCACTTAAAGCATACTATCTTGAAAAAGCCACAGGTGCGCGTGGTTCTGTTTGTATGGGAATCTATGGGATGGATAGTTTAGTGTTCTTAGTTGCAGCTGCAATTTTCATGACACTTTCAACACTCTTTTTATTATTCTCTATTCAAATTGAAAAACTACGATATTTCCTTATTGGTTGGTTTTTTATTGCGCTAATTTTTGCCATAGTTGTTGTTTTAGTTATTTTCAAAATTAGTAAGAACAAAAAAAGGTTCAACAAAGTCCTTATTTGGCTTTACCACTTCCGCTTCTTAAAAATACTTCGAAAACACTTTAAATCTGCTGATGCGTTTGTAAAAAATCTTCATTTAAAGAGAAAAACATTTATTAAAACTCTAAAACGGCTGTCAAAAGATCGAAAAACAATTTCTAAAACTTTGGTTGCTGCATTATTGTGGTACCCTCTTCAAGCACTTGGTCTCTGGTTACTTTTCAAAGGAATGGGTTTCCACGTTCCATTCCTTCGCTTGGTTGCGGTTGTAACTGTCAGCATGACTCTTGGTTTCTTAATATTTGTTCCTGGTGGAACTGGCGCATTTGAAAGCGCAGTGATATTGCTTATGTCAATGCTTGGCGTTCCAGCAAGTACAATAACAGCTGCAGTTCTTCTTGATCGCGCAGCATATTATATGATTACTTATGTTGTTGGATACTTCTCTCTAAGTTACATTGCAGTGGTTTACACTGGGACAGAGAAAATGTACCGCAAAATAAAATAAAGTAGAAAATGAAACTCTCCAAAATTAATATATTCAAACCAGAATCTTTTTTAGTTTTTTATATCGGGTTCTTAGCACTAGCCGGTGCTGGTTTTGTTTATTGGAAAAACATTGGAAAACCAACATTATTTGGAATTGGATTTGTTATTCTTTCTCTCTTAACATTTTACCTTGGTCTTACACTTTCTAAAAAATTCAAACGTAAAAAAATTCATCCATATTTTGTCCTTGCATTTATCACAATTCTTGCAATTTATTATACACCAATCCTTTCAAACTTTTTCAATATAACTTGGATATTATCGTTTGCAATCTGTCTTCTTGCTTTTGAATTATTGTATCACTTTTCAAAACAAATTTCCAAATGGAGAAGACTCCCTATTAATTTTTACAAAGCTCTTTTAGCTGTTGGATTTGCATTTCTTGTTTTTACATTTTTCCAAATTGGCGGCCTTCCACTTTTCCAAACAGCCCTTCGTGTAAACCTTGACAAAGCGTGGGCCTGGTCTGGTGCAATTTTCTTTTACCTTTTTGGTTATGTTGGTTTGCTATTTCATCTTAAGAAAAAAAATCAAATTTATTTCTGGATTATTGCTAGCACAGCATTATTTGCATTAACTGGTTTTAGAATTGCTATTCTTCTTGTGCTTCTAAGCGGGTCAATTGTAGCATACAAGAAAAAAGCCCTGAACAACAAAACAGTTTTAATTCCACTTGTATCTGCGCTTCTTATTGTAATGTTCATTGGCTTCTTTGTATCTGGTCTTGCAAACCCAGCTACGCTCTTACCTTACCGCGCTGCAACAACCCACCAGGTCTATGAGCAAGTGCTTAGTGATAGCATTCCCTTTGGAGTTGAGCAAGGTCAATTCTTAATTGGTCATGCTAGACCTAGAGATTATCTTGGAGAATATTTAGGTGCGAAAAATTCTCTGACGTCCACATTCCTTGGCCCCCCTTTAATGGAATTCGGGCCACTGTTTGCATTAGCATGTATGCTTGGTTTAGGATTTATTTTGGGGAACGCATACACCTCTTTTGTAAAAGATGAACCACTAATGAAAATATTTTATCCAATTTTGCTAGCATTTAGTTTGGTGTGGATAGAAATAGGATTTGATCAATATATGCTAACTTTTGTTTGGGTCTATTTGGTAATGCGATGGTTGAATTAAAAACATTTATATGTGAACACAAGCACTTTTTGTATCTATGGACCTAAGGCTTGATGAGTACAAAAAAGAGGGGCGTACTCTTGTAGATCCACACTGTCACTCACACTTTTCTGATGGAAGCGTGCAGTCAGAGCTAATGTTAGCATATGCTAAGAAAAAAGGATTCAACCTCATTTTTATGGATCATAATGACATTCGAGCTGTGCAAAAACACCACAAGGAAATGAACTGCGCTGTTCCTGGGGTTGAGATCACTTCATCAACGTATGCTGATTTTCTTCTTTATTTTTATAATTTGTCTGAGCTTGAAGAATATTACAAAAAACACGTTGAACCAAATAAAATTTCAAATAATATTTTTAATTTTAATCGCACTCGTTTAACCAACGAAGAATTATTACTTACAAAAGAAAATTACAACTGCAAGATTGTTCTACCACACCCACATGGGCTAAAACCAAAAAATAGTCATGTTTTCTTTGATAATAGCCCGGGCCTTCTCAAACATTTAGATGCTGCTGAATCTCATAATTCTGCATTAAGGGAAGATCGAAATCTTCTTATGAAAACGTGGGTCAAAAAAAATAATCTCACCCCCATTGTTGGAAGCGATGCGCATGTTCTTGAAACTTTAGGCAGCGCTCTTGTTGTTGTTGAGGGGTTTTCCACAAACAGTTTCTTGGATTCTCTTGACCAGGAAAAACAACTAATAATAAATCACCCCCACAACAAACACATGCGCAAATCTAGTTTTCATATTTTCAAAAACAACTTAAAGTTACGCCGCGAGTATGGGTTTCGGTTTCGGTAGGTTTCAAAGCTCCTTTCTGTGCTATTAAGTAGAACGCGGAAATCAGCACCAAGCTCATAATTATTGCTCCAAGCAGTGAGCGCATTGAAAAGTAATCAATATGTTTTCCTGCGGTTGCAATTAAAAAAATACTTTCATCTACAATCATCCCTGCCCCAATTGCAAAAACCATCATATTAATTTTATCTAAAGTTTTATCTTCTGAGAAAAATTGTAAATACCCGGAAAAGAGAACAAAAACACGCCAATGTAAAAGTGGTGTATTTCGTTTCCAAATAATAATATTGATTTATCTCCTATTACGAGAACTAAAAGCCTAAAAAATAAAATCGTCATAACAAAAAATACTAAAAATTCTGTGAACCGCTTTGCTCGGAATTTGACTTTCATTAATCTTTGTACTTATCTTAAGTTAAAAAGAGTTTCTATATGCCCACAGGTTAAAATTAAACAACTCTCGCTGGTTTATTCTTTGGACAAACTTTGAAACGTTTTCCACAGAAAAAACATTGAGCACTCCAAACATCTTTGTTTTGTGTAGTTGGTAAAAAGTTTCTATTTCTTCCGCAATCCGGGCATCGTATTTTTATTGTCATTTGTAAAAGTGGTGCGGGGGAAGAGAATCGAACTCTCGAAGACACTAAGTCACAGGGTCCTAAACCCTGCCCATTTGACCGCTTTGGTACCCCCGCAATACTAGGTTTTTCTATCTTTCAGAGTTTTTATTCTTTTCCGCAACCTTAATAACTCTATTTTCCCGATAGTTATTGATGATCCTTAAACTCATTTTATTATCTCTGTACATTTTAATCCCACTTATTATTTTCTTTAAATTATTTTCAATGAAACACCATCGTTGGGTTTTTCTTGGTGCAGCCGCGTTTGCAGTTTTTGTGGCATGGTATTCCGGTTTCACTTTTCATGAGTTAGGGTTTAGAATCGATAATATTCTGGAAGCAGATGGTTATTACTATATTGCATTCTTCCTCTCCTTTGGTGTAGCTGCATATTTCAAACAAAACAGGTATTCTGTTGGTTACAAAAAAATTATGGGGAAAGACATTAATTCCTATAAAGGAATGTGGTTCGTACCTGCACAGGAAATTATTTTTAGAGGTGTGCTATTTCCACTTCTTCTAAGTTTTAATATTTCTGGTTTTATTGCAATTGCAATAATGTCGTTTATTTTTAGTTTTGCACATATTTCTTTCCGCAGCTGGAAAATTGTCTGGCTTACTCTTGGGATGGGAATTATGTTAAGCACAGTTTACGTTATTTTCCCAAATATCTTCTTGGTAACAATAGCCCACGGAATTTTCTGGCTAGTAGCGCAACATTATAAAATAATTTAAAGCTCGGTTTGCGGATTCATATCCAACTGATTCATAATTTTGAATGCAACTTTCTTTCCCAGAATAGTTGAAAGTTTTTCAGCGTTTGATGTTTTAATATCATCAACAGTTTTTATTCCATCAGAATGTAGCTTCCTTGCTCGTGCTCTTCCAATATTTCGAATTCGAATTAGTGGTAAGAGTTCGAGCTTGACCCCGTACTTCAATCGCTTTCTAAGAATATTCATTTTATCAATCATTTTATCTCGTCCACTAAGCCGAGCGATTTCAGAGCAGGCATACATCAACCAATCTGCTGTATTTAATTTCATCCTAAAAGTTCCTGGTGGCATTCCAAATGTATCAAAAATATAATCGTCTGTTTTCTCTTGCATCCATTCACAAAACACAAATGCGTTTTTGAAAGCTCGAAGCTGCTCATCCCCCAGATCATACTTTTCAAACTCTTCATACAAGAGTGATTCCTCGCCTCTGCGAATCCCTGAAAGTGGACGCATTTCTGCAGAATCTGAGAGAATTGTGAGAATAACCAAATCATCATCTGGGTTGCGTTCAAGCATTCGCATGAATTCAAATGCAGTTAATGGGTCTAAATAAAGCTGAGCTACACGAGAACCAAGTCGCGTGCATTTGAACCGATTATTTCTATGATCAATAAAATCCCACTTAAACAAACTATCTAAAATCTTTTCAATAATTTGCTCAAGAGCTTCTGTATCGGAATATTGCAATGCATAAAATGTTCGTCCAAAAAATTCAAAGAGTTGTTTTTTTGTTCTTTCTTGTTCTGCAATTAAACCAAGGATGTGCGTTCGCATTGTTGGCTCAACCCCAAGTTTGCTTGTAACCGGGTCTGGTCGCCCATCAATATAATGATCCCACAACTGATCAAATTCATCAACTGTCCGTGCTAGCAAAACCGCTTCTCCTTCTGTATCATATTTTGGTCGCCCAGCCCGTCCAAACATTTGGTGGATTTCATGAATCGGGATTGGTTCCATTCCAAAATTCCCATAGCGTTTGTAATCTCGAATTACCACACGTTTGCTTGGGAGATTCACACCAGCAGCGAGTGTTGGTGTTGCGCAAATTAGTTTCAAATTATTTTTCTTGAAATTATTTTCAATTAACGATCTCTGTTTTGAATGGAGTCCGGCGTGATGAAACGCTGCCCCATTTCTTACACACTTTGCAAGGCGTTTACATTGCTTTGTTGGACTGTCAAGAACAGATTCAATTTTTTTAGCAAGTGTTTCAAGTTCTTTTTTTGTTTCATCATCTAGAAGTGGGAAAATTTCTTTGGAATTTTCTTCAGCTTCTTTTTCAGCACTTCTGCGCGCATTAACGAATATGAGCGACTGTGCCTTGTTTTGAACAATGTCTGTTGTTAGAAGTGCTAAGGGAGTTGTACGAGGGGGTGCTTCCTTAAATTTATAATTCTCTTTCTCTTTGAAAGAAATTTCATTATTAAGAAAAATACCACGAGAAAGTTTCACTGGCCGAAAGTCTGATTTAACAAGTTCTGCGTTCAACCACTTTGCAATTTCATCACTATTTTCAATTGTTGCGCTAAGTGCTAAGAACTGCATATTTCGATCCATCAGTTTTGTTGTGACAATTTCCAATGTCGGTCCTCGCCCTTTATCCTGAATAAGATGCACTTCATCAATTACAACCAAACCAAGGTCATTTAACCACTCTGGTCCGTGACGCATTAGTGCATCCATCTTTTCATTTGTTAAAATCAAAATATCATAATCTTTCAAATCTGCTCCAGTAGAATCATACTCTCCTATGGCAATTCCGATTTTAGCGAGCTTGCCATATTTCTCAGTCATTTCTTCATACTTTTCACTAGCCAACGCGCGGAGCGGGGAAAGATAAATTGCTTTTTTTCCTTTGAACGTTTCATTCATTAAAGCAAGCTCTGCAATCAAAGTTTTACCAGAAGCAGTTGGGATACTAAGAACAAGATTTTTCCCATCAAGAAATCCAGATTCAATTGCCTCTTTCTGTGGCGGATAAAGCTCATCAATTCCATCCACCTCCTGAAGTCTCTGCACCACCCCTTTCAATACTGGATACTTGTCAGAAACTTCAGTTATCTTCATATGTTGTCGGTAGGCTTCTCTCTATTTATTCATTTTGTCTAACACTTATATAGTATCAGAAATTATGTGAGAATATGCGCCATATTGCAAATCTTCAAGTAAAAAATATTATGCGAAATTTCAAAACTGTTAAAGAGACTGCGAAAATTTCTGAAGTTATTAAAACATTTAACAGTTCCAAAACCGATGCAGTTGCAGTTGTTAATTCAAAAGGAAAATTTGTAGGCGACATTCATCAACACGATCTTCTCAAACTGTTAATTGACCCAAAGGACATTTCTTGGGATGAAGTTACTGGGGTGTTTGGTCGAATTGTTGATATGGGATATTTTGCGGAAACTGCAAAAGATTTAATGCACAGGCACGAGCTTACTGTCACCCCAGAAACAAGTGTTAGAGAAGTTGTCAGTTTAATGTTCAAACACAATATCGATGCGCTTCCAGTTCTCAAAGGAGAGAAAATTGTTGGGATGATAACAGAAATGGAACTTCTTAATAAAATTCTCAAAGGGGGCAAGAAATGATTGTTACTTTTTTGCTTTCCTTAATTCTTCTTTTATTATTGGCAAAAGTTTTTGGTGAAATTTTTGAACGATTTAAATTACCTGCATTGCTTGGTGAAATTTTAGCTGGGGTTGTTTTAGGGACTGCAGTTCTCAAACTTATTACTCCCGGTTCGATTGAGAATATGGCAATGCTCGGAATTATTTTATTATTGTTCTTAGTTGGATTTAATTTCAGCATGGAGAAAATGAAACAAGCCGGAAAGACCGGGTTCTTCCTAGCGATTTTCGGGTTTTTATTCGTGCTGATTCCTTCTTACTTTATTTTCAAATCAATTGGGCTTGGGATGGTTCATGCAATTTTCTTTGCCCTGATTATGGGTGGTGAATCCACACCAAATACAATCAAAACAATTGTTGATCTCAAACGACTTCGTTCAAAAGTTTCTGAAATAATAATCAGCGCCACAGTAATTGAGGATTTCATTTTCTACACAATTCTCGCATTTACTGTTGCACTTGTCGGAGCAAATGGAATTGTTGATTATGGAATTGGAATTGGCAAGATTGTAATTTTCTTCTTAATTTTCATTGGTATGGAAGTTATTTCTCCATACATTATCCGATACAGTGAGCACATGCGTTCAGAAGAAGCGCAATTTGCAATTGGCTTTGTTCTCATTCTGCTTCTTGCATATGTTGCTGATATTCTCGGATTCGCTGCAGTTGTTGGAGCGTTCTTTGCAGGAATTGCACTTGCATATTCTCCATATCTAAAAACTGGAAGCTTCTCTCCAAAAATCGCATCATTCACTTACGGAGTTTTTGCACCACTGTTCTTTGCATGGATGGGTTTGCAAATTGATCCAAGCATGTTTAGTCTTTCAGCAATAGTTTGGATATTAATTGGAATTGGTCTTGGTGCGAAGCTAATCGGAAACATGCTCGGATGCTTACTTGGTGGAACTTCTTTCAAACACAGTCTTGGTGTTTCAATTGGAATGATGACTCGTGGTGGGGAACAATTGTTAATCTTAGTGATTGCTGCTCAAGTTCTTGGAGCAGGTTCAAGTATGTTCGTTAACAGTATTTTAATTCCTGTCACAATCATTTCAATGGTTCTCACTCTTTTCCTATCTCCACTTCTTCTTAAGCTATTTTTCCGAACAGAGCCAGAAGAAAAGGAAGAGTTTTAAAGTAGTTTATACAGTATTTATTGATGGCCGAAAAGAAAAAAGTATTGGAGAAAGTGCAGTATTATCATTTTGATGTTTGGATATGGACCAAACGAGATCATCGTCTAAATCTTCTAGAGCATTTTTGGGATGCAGAACGCAAGCAACTTTTAGAAGAAATAAAACACCAATCAGTTGAAATAAAAAAAGAAGACGTACTTCAATACTGTTCTTATCAACATGATAAAAAAGCCCACACCCTTGTTCTTACACTCGGATTTTTAGATGGGGGCAAGATTAAGACTGGAGCCACCATGAATCTTGATATTCTAAAAAATAATAATGTTATTCTTGAAGTAAAAATTATTAATAGTCGTTTTTTCAAAACCAAAACTTACCAAGATATGATACACGAATTACAAGTCGTGAAATTTAATACAATTAAAAAGTCAAAATATGATAAATTCAAAGAAGTATTATCTCTAAATAAGAACATTAAAGCAAAAGAAAAGAAAGAAGAATCACTAAAACCTGTAAAACGAAAGAGGCCGACATCAGATGAATTTGGAGGAAACGATTGGTACTAGAGATCAATTCTTGACAAAGTGGAAATATAAAAAATGTAAAAAACCATTTAATGCAAAACAACCAAAAGGATATCCCTACAAGTTGCCGAAATGTCCAAGATGCAAAAGCAGCAAGAATACTGTACTTGTATATCCCGGAACCAAGTAAATTTTATTTTAATCTACCTTTTCCAGCAGGAATAAATCTTTGAATATCATTAACATTTCCTTCGTATCGTAATTTGTGTTTGATTTTCTTTGCTAATTCCCCAGCTTTAACACGACCTGGCTGAACTCTAACAAATTGTTTTGTAATTTTCTCAACCATCTTTACTGGTCCATGAATTAATTTTCTATCTTTATCAAGACCGAATGCTAATTCAAGAACAACACTATGCAGGTAATTGTGTTTACCGTGAACCATAAATGCTCCAGCTTTCAAACCAACTTCTTTTTTCAATTGATCTGGGTAAACCCAGAAAACATCAACTGTGCCAAGTCCTTGTTGCCATGCTTTTGAATATGATGCAGCAAATTGTGCAGCTTCTTCAATTGTGGTTTCTGGAACTTTCTTTTTCTTTTCTACTTTAATTACACAAAACGGTGCGCCAATAATTTGAGCGTGGAATACAATATCTAATTTACCTGCGTGTTTCTTCACAACAATGTCGTTGCTTGTTGCGTCTTTTCCCCCAATTACTAAATAATCATCTGATGTTTTGAACCAACGGAACTTCTCATACCATTCCTGTTTTACAATTTCTTTCTTCTTTGGTTCTTTTACAACAACCTGTGCTTTTTTCAAATCCTTCTCTGTTTTTGTAATTGCTTCTTTCAATCCCGTTTCTTTTTTCTTTGCTTTTTTGGATTTTTGATACGCAGCATTAGCTTCTTTGAATTTTTGTTCTTGCGAAAGATCGTCACCTTCTTTTTTATATTTGGTTTCATCTTTCCCAAGTTTCTTTAAAGTTTCTTTTTGTTCAAGCAAACGATGTTCAAGATTATCGTGCTTGTCACGAATTACGACAGTTTCTTTAAAGAACTCATCTGCAGATTGTGAAAGAGTTGCATAGCTTTTTGGTTGTTCCTCTTCTTTCTTTAAAATGAATGGAGTTACAAGACCTTTCTTTGCATAAAGTTGCGGGGCTGGCACTTGCTCGAAAAGTTCTTTGGTGTGATTGTAAATTTTCTCAAGCGTTTTGTCATTTAATTCTGAACCCATGTTGTCACCGTAAACATCTGCTCTGTAAAGAACTTCTTCTGCATAATTTCCTCCAAGAGAAAATTTAGTTGCAAGAGTTCTGACTAAATCTTTTTCAGATTCTTTCAAAATTTTAATTGCATCTTCTTTTTTCAATACAGATGTATTGATTCCTCCGGCCGGAGGATACTGGTATGGGTGCCGTGATAGAACTTCACGATCCTTCCATCGTTGCGTGTGAAGTGGCTTGATAATTTCTCCAGTATTTTTATCAGTTAGTATTACATTTCCATCAGAGAATAATTCAACAATTAAAAATCTGTCAGCGAATTCAATTTCAACAATCCTTTCGAATTCGTGTTGTTTGATACTAATAATCCGTTTGTTAATTAAATGCTTTCGAAGAAGCATGCAAAATCCTGCTGGTTGTTTTGGGAATTCATGTTCATATTCAGTTACTGTAATTCGATTTGGCGCAAGAACAAGTGTTTGTTTTACTTGACCACCATAAACAACAAGATAAACCGAATCTCCATCTTGATAAATTTTCTGAACCCGCGCGCCAGCTAGGTCCTGTAATTCTTTAACAAGATAAAACAAATCCAAAGAGGTTAGTTGTTTTTTCACAAGAAAATAGTACGTGGGGAGGTTTTTATAACTAATTACTCAACACGATTCTCTAATATTATCTAACAAAAATCCTCATGGCAAAAAGTCGCATTCTTGACGCAACTAACATTCCAACTCCTAAAATAAATATTATTAATCCTGCCACTATCCCAAAAGTTTCATTTCTCATACTTCCAAGAAACATGAAAAAAACTCCAACAAACAAGAAAAGAATCGCAAGTATTAATAATATAATTCCTATTATGCCCATCGTTGTATCTTTTAAAACATCTGTCATTTTTGTTTAATTTTCTCCATCCCCACCTTTCAATTCAAAGACTTCCATATAATCATCTTCCATATCATCTTTCTTTTTACTGGATTTCTTTTCAAATTGTTCCATTTGTTTTGAAAGAGAAGTTGCTTTTTCTGTTTTTATTCTAGCCATCCAATCTTCTGGAGTCAAATCTTTTTCTGGGAGTTTCGTTGGGCGTTTCCTATTTGCGCGAGTTTTGTATTCTGGTTTTAGTGCATCCATTCTTGCTTGTTTTTCTGCTTCTAATTCTGCTTTTGCAGTTTCAAGCTGAACTTTAACACTACCAGAATCTTCTTCTCCAAGAAGTGCATATAATTTCTTAGTTGTTGTAATCTTCTTTGTGTGCCGGTACGGCTCGGTTCTGACAAGCCCACGCTTTTCTAAATCTCTCATATATTCATAAACACGATTTCCAAATTTGTGAACAAGCTCGGATTGTGTAACAACTTGTTTGAGTGCAATGTGGGAAAGAACACTTACAACTGCGCGTTTCATATCCATATGTGGCGCAAGAGCCCGAACCTGTTTTAGATAATCGCCATGCAATGTCATCTTGTAGCGCTCATCTTCTAATTGATAAATTCGAATTGGTGATTCTCTTTGCTGATATTCATCTTTTAGACTCAACACTGCTTCCTTAACTTTCTGAAGAGAACTAGTTGTAGCAATAGCTGCGAGTTCGTGTAATGTCATTGGTCGGCCGCTGATGAAAAGCGCGGCTTCAATTGTCCTTCTCATTGGCGTTACTATGGTCTCGGACTTTTATTAAGGTAACGGAAATCTCAAATCTTATTCTCCTTTATAAAACCAGTGACATACGCCCCAGTTTCTCTTAACTAGTTAACGAAAATTTAAATAGCACGACATATTATGCCGTTTGTTATGGGGAGGATAGAGGATCTAATCAATACAGTCTCAGAGAAGACCGGCTTGCAGAAAGGCGAGCTTAGACAAAGAATAAGAGAAAAGCAGCATGAGCTTTCTGGATTAGTTTCTGAAGAAGGAGCTGCATTTATTATTGCTAATGAACTTGGAGTCAAAACCCAGAACAGAGTTATTGAAACAGCGCAAATGAAAATAAAAGATATTATGCCTGACATGCGCGCAGTCACAACAACTGGCCGAATCAAATTCATTTCAGAGCCGCGAGAATTCACAACAAAGAAAGGTTTGAAAAATAAAGTCTGCAATCTAGAACTCTATGACGAAACCGGAAGTATCCGCGCAGTTTTGTGGAATGCTTCAGATATAGATCAGGTTGAAAACGGAAATCTCAAAGAAGGTTCAATTATCCAAATCAAAAACGGATACATCCGCGAGGGATGGAAAGGCGGCTACGAAATCAATCTTGGAAACAAAGGAATGGTTGTTATTAATCCTGATGATGTTGATACAAAAGAAATTCCAAAAAAAGCTCCAGTTATATTTTCAAAAATCTCAGAACTGAAACCAGGAATGAACACAACAGTTGCAGCAAGGATTACACACAATTGGGGTGTGCGAGAGTTTGACAAAAACGGCAACAAAGGAAAAGTTGCAAATGTTATTGTGAATGACGGAACTGGCGGAACCCGGCTGGTTCTTTGGAACGAACAGGCAGATATCATTGAGAAACTTGAAGTTGGAAAAATTGTAAAAATTGAAAACGGATTTACAAAAGAAGGTCAGCGCGGAATTGAAATCCAAGCAAACCAAGGAACGAAAATTAAAATCAATCCAAAAGGAATTAAAGTTCCAGAAATCGGAGAGCACGCAGATAGTCAAGAAATTAAAATTAGTGATCTTCAAGATGGTGATAATTACAAAGCAATCCGCGGAATGGTCACAAACATTTACGGAGATAATTTTGTTTACGACATGTGTCCAAATTGCAATAAGAAAATTACTGGCACCTGTGAGAAATGTGGAGAAGTTAAACCAAATAAACTTACCATTGTTAACACAATGATTGATGATGGCACAGGAACGATACGCATCTCACTATTTAGAGACGCTGCTGAGGAAATGCTTGGAATGAAAGCTGAAGAAATCGAAGCCAGCCCAGACTCTGTGAAATCAAAAATAGAATCTCTTATTGGAAAAGAGATGTTGTTCGAAGGGCGTGCAAAAAAGAATGAACAATACGAGCGAATGGAATTTAATGCTTTCAAGGTCAGTATATCTGACCCTGTAGAGGAAGCCAAAAAGCTTCTTGAATAGTGAGGTAACAAAAATGACAGAAGATGAACTAACATACGATGAAGAAAAAAAGACTGAAGACGCTCCTAAAGAGGATGCTGAAGAAGTCAAAGAAGAAACTGAAGAATCAACTGAAGCCCCAAAAGAAGAGGAAGACTCATCAGAAAAAGAAGAGAAAACAGAAGAAGAACCAGTTGAAGAATTGGCTGAAGAACTGAAAGAATCTGAAGAAGAGGATGAGGACGAAGAAGAAGAGGATGAGGGTTTAGAAGTCTTAACTGGAATTGGTCCAGCAACTGCAAAGAAACTTGAAGAAGCTGGATACAAAGAAGTTAAAGCTATTGCAACTTGCGCTCCTGGGGATCTTGCTGATGCTGCTGATATTAGCGAAGCAAAAGCAAAGAAAATTATTGGAATTGCTAAAGACAAATGTGATATGGGTTTCGAGTCTGCAGACAAACTCATGGAGAAACGAAAAGTTATTGGTAGATTAACAACTGGTTCTGAAGAATTCGACAAACTTCTTGGTGGTGGTCTTGAGACACAAGCAATCACAGAAGCATTTGGAGAATTTGGTTCAGGAAAATCTCAAATTGCCATGCAACTCGCAGTTACTGTTCAACTTCCTGTTGAGAAAGGTGGACTTGGTGCAGAGTGTTTGTATATTGATACAGAACACACTTTCCGACCAGAACGTGTTATTCAAATGGCCGAAACTCTTGGAGTTAATCCAGAGGAAGCGTTGAAGAATATTAAAGTGGCGCGAGCTTACAGTTCTGATGACCAAATGCTTATGGCTGAACAGGCAGAGCAACATATCAGAGATGGAAACATAAGATTAGTTATTGTTGATTCTTTGATGTCTTTGTTCAGATCTGAATATGTTGGTCGTGGAACTCTTGCAACAAGACAACAGAAACTAAATCGGCACTTGAGCACGCTTCACAGACTTGCAGATGTTTATAATTGCGCAGTTTATGTAACAAACCAGGTCATGTCTAAACCAGATATGTTCTTTGGTGATCCAACAAAACCTGTTGGTGGTCACATTCTCGGACACAGCGCAACATTCCGACTTTATCTGAGAAAGAGCAAAGGTGGAAAGAGAATCGCTCGTTTGATTGACAGTCCACACCTTCCAGAAGGCGAGGCAATCTTCAAAGTGAGTGAAAAAGGTTTGACAGACTAGACAATATAATTAAATAGAGTTTGCATAACCAATTCTCTATGCCTAGAGAGATTGTCAAGGACAAAAACACTTCAGTTTATTGTGGCGAGCTAGTGCGCGGTTGCAAACTTTGCTGGCCCGGTGCAAAGATGGTTATCTTTATTACTGGCAAGTGTCCTCGCGATTGTTTCTATTGTCCAATTTCTCATGAGCGCAGTGGTAAGGATCAAGTTTATGCAAATGAGCGACCAGTTAGCAATGATTCTGATTTAATTACAGAAGCTAAAGAAATGTCTGCGCGTGGTGCAAGCCTAACTGGTGGCGAGCCGCTTCTTGAAATTGACAAATGTGTTCAATACATCAAACTTCTCAAAAAAGAATTCGGAGAAAACTTTCACATTCACTTATACACTTTGGGTGATATGGCAACTGAAGCAAATATCAAAAAGCTTGAAGATGCTGGCCTTGATGAAATTCGTTTCCACTTGTTTGGTCCAAACAAAGAGCGAATTCTTCCAGCATTGAAATCTAAAATAACAACTGGTGTTGAAATCCCTGCAATTCCTGATATGCGCGATGAGATTTTTGAAATTGTGGATTACTGCGCGGAAAATAATATTGAGTTCCTTAATTTAAATGAATTAGAATTTTCAGACACTAATTGGAATGCCTTAGCTGATCGCGGTTACGAACCAATAAATGAATTATCCTATCGTGTTAAAGGTTCTGAAGAATTTTCAAAAGAAATTATTAATTACTGCGCTGAGAAAAATAATTTGAAAGTTCATTATTGTCCTGTGTATTTCAAGAATGCAGTTCAATTAACAAACAGAATCAAACGCCGAGCAAGAAACCTCAAAAAAGAATTTGAAAGAATCACACCAGAAGGACATCTTCTCAAAGGAACTGTTGAAGGTGGGACAAAAGCACAGTATGAGGAAATTGCTAAGGAGTATGGCAAGCGAGTGTTCTATAATTCTGCAAGAAATCGCATTGAAACCACTCCTGCGCTGGCAAAAAAGATTGCTAAAGAGAACAAAATAAAAGCATATATAACAGAAGAATACCCTATATGGAAACCATGGGACTTCGAACAGACACCCATTGAATTAAAAAAATGATTGCAAAAACTTTCAAAAATGTAAAAGCGCACTTTTCACCACTTTGTTTTGCGTTTCCTATTGTTTCAAGTATTCTTGGAATGTTCTTCATTTTCTTAATTAAACGTCCAAGCAAGATGACAAGCTTTGAACATTATCTCTTGTTCGGATTTGTTCTTGCTCTTTTAATTTCTGTTATTATGAGAACACTTCATCACGGCCTAGCGATTTTAAGTGGTGTTGTTTCATTTATTATTATTGTATTTACTTTGCTAATGTTCAGATTTGCACTCGGAGTTGCAACACCATCGAACGCGTTCTTAGCTGATAATGTAAAAACAATAATTATTCTATTAATAGCGTTGAACTGGACTAATATTTTTGTTCCTTAAACGAGAATAATTTTTTTCGCGGGGTGACTGGTTTTAGTAGTGTTTTTATTTCTTTTGTGCTTCTTTTATTGGTTTTAATTTTCTAAATTTATTTAGTATTTGTTCAAAATCTGATGTTTGTTCAAATCCATTCTGTGGTTTCAATAAAACTCTGATATCTTTTTCTTGTTTAACTTCAATGTGTGTAGCCAAAAAAGGGGCGGGTTTCTCCATAATTTTTCCCTTCAATTCTTCAACATTTTTTGTTTTCTTAAAAAACCACATTATGAATAATCCAGCTGGTAAATAGTAATCTGGCACATCTGCACTT
>CAZMMZ010000001.1:0-35235 GCA_964567575.1 Candidatus Undinarchaeota archaeon | reverse complement strand
TTGATCTCCATATCTAATTTTATTAGTCTTTTTTATTTATAAATTATTCTCTAAGAGTTACTCTTAAATAAGTCCTAACCCAATAACACTATAATGGAAATATCTAAAATCGTGGATGATGTTGTTGGAATATACAAACCAGGCTATCGGTATTTGAAATCTGCTAAAATAAGTTTTGGGAAAAAATTTGTTTGTAACGGTGAATTTAAATTAGGCATCACAGAGTATATGGAAGATCTTGGGCATATGACTGATGTTGAAGCGCAATTGTGTTTAAATCAAATCTGCTATGTTTTTTTGCTAAAGCGATTTTAGATAAAAAATTAAAGGGGTTTGAAAACATGTCTTTCGCAGAGTATCTAATCTTTATGAAAGAAAACATGTTTATTGTTGAATCTAACAAGAAATTTAAAAAGGAAACTGATGTTACAAAACCTTTTTTTGGAAAGATCACACTTGAGAATTTATCAACTGTCGGGAAAATTTCTGTGGCAACAGTGTCTTTCTCTCTCAATAAAAACGCTGCTGTTGGAACTCTTAAACTTGTTTTTAAAAAATAATTATTTTCCCAACTACTCTAGTTTTTCAATAATTTCAGATTAGAGAAAAGAGGCGACATGCCTTGTCGCCCCACCTCCAAGAATATAATGGTGAGAGGCCGAGCTTTATCGAGTAATCACTTAACAAAGCTACTATCTCTCCCTCCCAATACTCTATTGTATATTTGGGTTTATATATGTTTTGAAAGCGCTTCCCCGCGCTATAGAAAACTATATATGGGCCACGTAGTAAATATATATCACCTAAATTAACTAATCTGGAAACTAAATGACAAAAAACTGGGCA
Organism: Candidatus Undinarchaeota archaeon; assembly: GCA_964567575.1. Taxonomy (GTDB): domain Archaea; phylum Undinarchaeota; class Undinarchaeia; order Undinarchaeales; family UBA543; genus UBA543. The sequence continues at coordinate 34,389 of CAZMMZ010000001.1, read as the reverse complement.
ACAAAATGGAAAACCGTGCAAATACCAGAAGCGCACTACAAACAGGTGTTGGCGTACATTAAGAAGGGGGGTGGGGGATACGCTTCCGTAAGCGAGTACGTGCGCAACGCAGTCCGAGCCCAGCTAAGAAAAGATTTGGGGGTTGATGAAAAATGATAACCAATGGCAGTGATATAAAAAAATTACAGGAGAGGGAATGGACAATCTCAAAAGAGCTTGAGCGCCTGGTGTCTCCTGATGAATCCGCACTTATACGAAAAGTTGAGGAATATTCAAAAGAGAATTTGAAAAGCATTTCGCATGGATTCGATCACACGCAGAGAGTTTACAATCTTGCGTATCACATTGGTCGATGGGAAGGGGCAGATCTTCTTATTGTTTTAACTGCGGCGCTGCTTCACGATTTAGGGCGAGTTATTGAAGAAGGAATCGGTGCCGATCATGCAGAAACTTCTGCATATTATGCAAAAGATATTCTCAAAAGTATTAATTTCCCTCGCGAGAAAATGAAAGGGGTGTTTACTGCAATTAAACAACACCGGGCAAGACACGGAGACGCGCCATCAACACTTGAAGCAAAAGTTCTGTCTGATGCTGATAATTTAGATGCGTTAGGGGCTATTGGTATTGGCCGAACATTTACATATGGTGGAAATATTAAACGAGATGTTCGCGGAACTGTTAGATTCATCCAAGATCATATGCTCAACAGATCCGAACGCATGTATACGCAAACCGCACAGAGAATGTCTGAAAAACGAATAGCATATATGATTAAATTCTTGCAAAGAATTGAAGAAGAGGTTCACGGAATTAAATGAAAATCATAGCAATAACCGGCATGCCGCTCGTTGGTAAAGGAGAATTAACAAAAGAGCTCATTAACCGAGGATACAAACAAGTTGTTATGAGCAACGGAATTAAGGATGAAATGCACAAGCAAAACATTGAGGTGACGCATGAAAATATCCGCAATTTCGCAACAGATATCCGCAAAGATCGCGGTCGTGGTGTAGCTGCAGAACTCGCTATTCCTGCAATTAAAAAACTTGCTAAATCAGAAGATGTAATTGTTATTGATGGTATTCGTTCTCCTGAAGAAATTGATATTTTCAAGGAAAAGTATGGTAAGGATTTTATTCTTATTTCTGTTAATGCATCTTTCAAAGTGTGTCTATCCCGGCTCAAGAAAAGATCAAAAACCAGAAAGGATGACCCAGTTGATGAAGCAGGCCTTAAGTGGCGGAACAAAGAAGAATTGAGTTGGGGTCTTGCTGAAACAATCAGCAAAGCTGATTATCAAATTGTTAATGAAGGGACCTTGGAAGAATTCAAACAAAAAATTGGGAAAATTTTATCTAAAGTATTGCCCCAGTAGCTATTGGTTCTTCCCCATTTTCATGATTTAAAGAATATAAATTTACTTCAAGCTTGTTTGAAATTGTGGCAAAATTCCGTATCCCCGGGCTGTTTTTATTAACTGGGTACAATCCCCAAGATCCTAAACTTACCATCAATGGTTTTTTCTTTTTAGATTTTTTCCTTTGAATAAACGGTCGGTGTAAGTGACCGAAGAAAACAGCTGAAACATCTATATTATTTTTCTTCAAAACCCGTGAAACCTGTCCAATATACCGATTTTGTTCACGTTTCTTTGGTATTTCTGATAGCTTTCCTAATAAGTTCATCATATTGTCCCAAATATTCCGTATAAAAAATTTTGATAATTTATTTGTAACCTTATTTCCTGTTGATTCAAATTCAATTGCCATATTCCATATTTTTTCCCCAAAATCACCATGCATAAACACAAGTCTCTTTTCCCCCAATGTCAAAAAAACCCGCTCTGGCCGTATTTCAACATTATCAAAATCTTGTTCTGGTGTTAATTCATCTATAATCTGTCTGGTATCTTTCAGCCCTAACTTTTTTATGAATGCTGGTTTTATTATCTTCAAATAATTTTTCCCGGGATTAATTTTGTCATGAAGAATATCATGGTCAGCTGCTATGTAAAAAATAGTTGTTCCGGGTTTCATATATTTCTTTATAACTTTAAAAGTTCTGTCCACTAATATTTTCAATTTATCAGCAGGACACCTGCTTTCAAATAAATCTCCTGTAATAATTAAAGTATCAACTTTCTGATCTACAGCTTTAAACACCTTTTCAATTTCTTCTGGTGATCCACGATTGTTTCTGTGTCCACTGTGCTCATTAGCACCAATATGCAAATCTGAAAGAACCAATATCATGATTAATACTGTTATTATTCTTTTATTTAAAACTAGCGCTAATTAAATAACGTCTTGCTCGTTAATAAGGACAAAATCACCAACAGCAGTTACTGAACTGAATGGCAATAACAATCGGCCTCTGTGGTCTTGTACAAGGTCTTCAAAATGAGCAGTGATGTATTTTGTTGGTTCAACTAAAAGGTTGATTAATTCACCAGTTGATACGTCAACTGTTAAGTCCAGTACTTTCCCGAACATTCTGCCGCCTTCTGACACGACAGTCTTTGCTTGTATTTCTCTAAAAGGTATTCTTGCCATTGTTCTCTCCCTGTCTTTTTACTCTGGCACGGAAGTATTTAAGGGTTTTCCCTTTGTTCTGGTTCAACTTCACTTATGTCACTACTATCTCATTTTAATGAGTCAATTTTACTTTTTAGTGTCTCTGCAGGCATTGCACCAGATTGTCTATCTACTTCCTTTCCGTCTTTGAAGAATATTGTTGTTGGAACACCCATTACACCTAACTCTTTCCCTTTTTGATTAGCATCATTGTCCATTTTGAAGAATTTTATATCAGAATACTGTCCAGCAACCTCTTCAAAAACTGGTCCGTATATTTTACACGGTCCGCACCAAGTAGCGTGAAAATCAACCACAACTAATCCACCACCAGTCTTCTCAACAAAATTTGCATCAGTAATTTCTTCAACCATTTTAATCAATAAGTAAAATCTCATGGCGGCTTATATTATTTCTGGTTATTATTTTCTCACTTCAGAAACCCACGAAAGTTAAAAAAACATTATAAGTATTTTTTAATGCTCTTTTTTTATGGAAATTAAAAACATTTTAAAGTCTCTTGGAGGAGGGCAAAGCAAATTCAACTGGAAAGTTCTTGCGGTCTTTGCTGCGTTTTTCTTAGTGATAGGGGCTGTCAGAATATTCGGATTTGAAAACACTACTGGTAATATAGTAGCGAGCTCAGTAACTGGGTCAGATGCATCTCAGTCAGCTCACAAAATTACGCCTGTTGTTGAAAAAACTTCTAGCAACCCCTCTGTTGCATCTGGAGCTGCAAATGAATTAGTTCTAGAAGACCTGTATATAATTCCAGACGAGACTGATCCTTTAAAAGTTCAGATCAAACTCGCTGTTAAAAATTATGGTTCAGAATCAGCAGGTGGTCTTGTTCTCAAAAGAACAATTGATGGTGTGGAGCAAGAATACGGTCCTTACAAAGCGGTCATTAAGAAATCAATGACACGAACATACACCAAAAAGTTCTCAGGGCCTGGTGAACATACAATAACTTTTGAAATTATGGACTATTCTGGGTTTGGAAAAGATGCAGACAAATCGAATAATATAAAAACCCTAACTTTCAACCTAGAGGTATAATGGATGACAAGATTCGAGAACTAATCGAAGATGGCGGATGGATAAACGCCGCCATCATCATTGAAGTTCAGGGAAATGATAAGGAACATGTAGAGGACGCTCTAAAGAATATGATTGAGCGCCTAGAAAAAGAAGAAAAAATTAAAGTCTATGAGAAGAACTTTCACGACCCAGAATCGCTAGAAGGCGACATGTTATCTAGTCACGTTGAAGTTAAATTCGTAGCAAGAGATTTCGGAAAATTAGCATATGTTGCATTAATGTATTCTCCTTCAAGCGCTCAGATATTATCGCCAAAGAACCTTTCGCTGAACGCCGGAGAGGCAGAGAATATCCTCGCCGATATTTCAAGTGTTGTTGTTTCTCTTGCTCACTCAGTTTTCGCGGCCCAAGGGGAAATAAATCGGCTAAAAGGCACTGCACCTAGCCAGAAAAAATCCTAAAGCCGTATAGAAACACTTATATAGTATTTTTGAACGATATAGTATTGTTGTTGTTTTTGTTTTGTTTTTTTACGACATTACAACAGTCTCTCAATATACATGGAGGTAAAAAGCTATGCAAAGCATGTGGAAGAAAGTTGGAGCAGCTCTCGGGTCTGCCGTCATGATTGGCGCAACCCTAGCAGGTGCAGCTCTAGCTGCGGACACAAAAGATTTAGGCGACTATACGGACCTCATGGTAGCTGACGGTGTTGTCGGCGGAATGATTGTGGTTGGTGCTAACGCAGCAACAGCTGACGTTGTCAGTGCAATCAACATGGGTGCGTATATCGGTCAGAACGTATTAACAGAGGGATCTGGCGAAGGGGGAGTAACCCTTACACCAATCTCCACAGACGTTAGTGGTGTCAAACGACACGTAGAATTTGATCAGGATGCAGAAGGCGCTTTCGAGTTCGGTGGATCAAATGCATCAACCGACACAATCGGAGCAGCTGGATTCGCATCTGGTGATGGAATTGTAGAGTATCTCTACAGTTACAAAGACAAAGGTGCACTATACATCAACTCTACTGAAATTAATTGGTATGAGAAAGTAGATGTTGACCTTAGTAAAATCAAATCACTTCGTGATCAGAAAGACACAAATGACGGGGACAAATTTGATGAAATTTTCCTTGAAACCCAAGGAAATGCAGTAGAATATCAACTGTACTTCATTACATCTGTTGCTGGTGCTGATTTGAAAGGTAAAAAGCTTTGGTTCATGGGTAAGGAATACACAGTTATTTCTGCCGTTATTAATGACCAAATTAAACTCGGTGCATCCGATGCTGAAGTTGTTTTAACAACTGCAGACCCTTCAATCACTATTGGTGGCGTTGAGACCACACTCGGTGGTATTTACGCAGCTGGTACAAGTAACACATACAAAGCAAAAGTCACTGTTACAAGCGGCGGAACTACAGAAACAAAGTATGTAGATTCTGGCAGCACAGAGACACTTGCAGGTATTGAAGTTTACGTTAAGAACGCTGTTGTTACAACTTCTGGAACAAATGAAGGAGAAGCACAGGTTGTAGTTGGTGCTGGTATTCTCAAACTTGAGGATGGTGGCTACCTAAAACTCGGTGATGGAACTGAGACAACTTGGCAAACAACCCATGAAGTTTCTGGTTCAGAAACCAGTATTAAATACCTCAAGGTTGTAGACACAGAGCCTCACACAACTGTTAGTTCAACTAACACTGTGTTGTATCCAGGCGATTCTATAATGTCACCAAACGATTTGTTCGGTTTAACATACAACGGTCTAACAGACAAGTATGGAGAAGAACCAGCATTCGTTGACATTGACATTATGCCAACAACCCGTGATTTGGACAAAAATGGTGCTGCACAAGCAGTACTACGTATTAGAACCCCTGGCGGAGAATACATTTCCTACAAGGATTCTTCAAATACATCCATGATTACGGATGAAATATGGATTAACACAACAGAGGCAAACACCAGTTCATATTCCAGTATGAATATGAACAGATGGTTCTACAAAGACCCAAGTCAATCAACATTGACATACACACGTGTTACTGGTTCTCCAATACCATTGCTGTCAACCAACAGACCATACATTAAGTTGACAACCTCTAACAACATGTTGATGTACTATGTAGGTAACTCAACATCAGGCGGAGCAACACAGGGAAACATGACAGAGTTGGGTAACTTCTCTATCTCAGACCCAACCACAGATGTTACATCAACTGGTTATAACATAACTATGTCCTACAACTCTTCAGCTGCAAGCAGTGTTGGTCAGTTTGAGGATGAGTACACACACAACGCAAACTATGTTGAATATGACACAACTGTTGACTTCATCGCAAGAGAAGGAACAACCACACCTCTAACCCGTGATTACTACACACGATGGGGAACATATGTGGACAGTGTCGGTCAAACCTTAGTTTCATTGAGAGCTCCACAAGAGCAGCTCTTCAGTGAATATGTTGTTGGTACCCAAGCTGAACTTGAAGGCACACCTATAAGTGCAGAAGCTGGCGAGACAGTTGCAGTAGGCGACATGCAAGTTATGGTTGAAGGAAGCGTTGGAGGAGTTACAAAAGCAACTCTACCATCAGCTATCTCCAAACTTGACACTGATGTAACTTCAGCTGACAAGACCGGTTACAACTTGGTTCTTGTTGGTGGTCCAGCTGTCAACACACTTGTGAACGGCCTACAGACCGAAGGAAAACTTACAAAGACAATCGGTGCTGCTGGTTCAACAGCTGATATTGCTTCAGCTGGTGCTGGTGTAATTGAACTTGTTGCAGATGCATTTGCTACTGGAAAGTACGCAATTGTTGTTGCAGGTTCCGACAGAGCTGGTACAGCAAAAGCAGCTGCAATCCTAACAAAGGATACAGCAAGCCTAGCTGGTAAAACAGTTTACGAAGTATAAAGAGTAACTACTCTTCGAAAAGGGGTATAAGACCCCCTTTTCACCCCTTTTTAATTTTTCAATAATATTATAAAGTACAGTTTCGAACGGGAGTCTATATGAAACTTGATAAATCTGTTTTCAGTATTTCAATTGTTGTAATACTTTTATTACTCATATTTGGAATGCTCTTCCTTGGGTTTTTTGATTTTGGCGATCAAATTTTAAAAGAACCAGAAATCGCTGCAAATTATTATCGGTGTGCAAAGACACTTGTTCCATTCCGGGCAAACATCACAGATTGTAATTCTTTTCCAATGGATTCAACTGAAACAGAATTCAAACAACTTATTATGAATCCTATGGCTAACACAGTTTTCATCTTAGTTGATCCAACAAGTCCAGCTGAACTTGGTTTATCAACCCACGAGCTTTTCAAAACCTTTTCAAGTCTTCTTGTCAAGACAGGAGTTGTTTATACAGAACCGGCTGTGAACCAATCTGAAGTTCCTATTCTGTCTATTGAAAATTCAACAATTAGCTATCCAATAATCTGGCTTCGAGATAATCAAGATAAAAATTTAATAGAAATCTCCAACAATTCTGTTATTGTTTCAGCAAAAACGGCTTATGATATGGATGCTGCGGCGTGCAAACTAGCATTGATAGCTATCAATGATGTATTTGATTGCAGTTATGAGGAATAAATGGAAAAATCTTTAAAAGTTTTCAAAAAGAAAGCTGAATCTTCCCGACAGAAACTTGTTCAATTAAATTACATTGATAATTCTAGAAAAATCATTTCTACAAAAGAATTTGTTTATTTTCCTATTAAGGATTTTCTAAAGAGTAAAATCAATAGCCTCGGAACCATCTCTTCTAAGAAACTTCAAACAATTAAAACAATGCCTCACAGTCTTTCCGAAATTCTTTCAAAAAAATTAACAAAAAAAGAATTAACACAACTAAAAAAAGCATTTGATATTTTTGGTGATATAATAATTTTAGAAGTTCCTCCTGAATTAAAGAAAAAAGAAAAACTAATCGGAGACTCGCTTTTAAAACTTTACAAAAATCGCAGAGCAGTTTTCAAAAAAACTGGCGCAGTGAAAGGCATTGCTAGAGTCCGGCCACTCAAACGAATAGCGGGCACAGGGACCTCTGAAGTTATTTACAAGGAACATGGTTGCACATTTAAATTTGATATTGGAAAAATGTTTTTCACTCCTCGTCTTGCTACAGAACGCAAAATTATTGCTGACAAAGTAAAACCAAATGAAACTGTTCTTTGCATGTTCGCAGGTGTTGGGCCATTTGCAATTTTAATTGCAAAAACGCAAACCCGCTGCAAAGTTATTGCACTTGATATTAACAAATCTGCAATTGATTATCTCAAAATCAATGCAAATCTCAATAAAGTTTCAGAAAGAATTTCTGCATATGCGGGAGATTCAAAGATTCTTGTTCCTAAAAAATTCAAAGAAAGTGCAGATCGTATCATAATGAACCTTCCAAAAACCAGTTTGAACTTTTTGCCAACAGCCCTTAAAGCATTGAATAAAAACGGGGGGATTATTCACTATTACACATTCAAAGCAACAAAACAGGAAGTAAGCGCTGAAGTTAAATCTCGGTTGGGGGATAAGAAACACAAAATTCTTGCTGTTCGCAAAGTCAAGCCCTATGCGCCAAGAGAATACTGTTTTTGCGCCGACATTAAAATTTATAAGTAAGCTATATCCTTATCTTGTGAGGGGAGAATGATGAAACGAACAATTTTAGCACTTTCAATACTGCTTTTTGCAGCTATGCTGTCAGCGCCAGTGCTGGCAGGAGACGTTATTACAGTAACTGATGTCCAAGAGGTTAATGGAAAAATCGGACTTTACATTAGAAATGATGTTGGACTTTCTATGCGAACAGACAATTCTGAGGACAATACAAGTGTGTTAAATTATTTTGTTAACAATGAAACAATTTATTCAATTCCATCTGAATCAGCTGACAGAATTTTAACTGAAGCAATAAAATTAGTTGTAATTGATCATGCATGGCCAGAAACAGAATATGCAACTGTTGGAGTCGCTTTTACAGACACAGCCGGTCATACATATGACAGGGAAATTTCATATGCTTTTGCAAAACCAGGTATGGAATTAATTAGCACAAGAACTGACCCAGAGCTTATAACATCAAACGCATCATTCACTATTTATCTAACAATGAAAGCCAGTGGAGAAAAAGCAATTTCTAATATAAACGCAGAATATCTTGAGCATCCAAAATACTATACCTTTGTTTCTGATTCATATGAGCACACCACTCTTGGCCAAAACGGAACTGCAGATTATGCATTTACCTACAAACTCTCTGGCCGAAGTATGCCAGAAACCATTGTATATGAAACAATCAATATCCCTCTTAGGTTTTCTTACCGGTATTTCGGGAAATATGTTTCCTGGGTTTTTAATGAGACTGTAGTTATTTATAATCGCCAAAAAATTGGAAACAATTTACCAACAATAAATTCTTTAATTGATGTTTCAAACACTCTTATTCAAGGTAATGTTCTTGATGTTCCTGTTTTTGTGTGGAACAGTAAATCTGGAAGTCACTCTGCGTGTAAAATAAATCTTACACTTTCTGAAGAATCTGGTGAATTTGAATTCCCTACAAAGAACATATTACCGAGCGACAAAACATTCCCCCCTGGTGAATCACAATCTTCCGACCCAACTGCAATATTTACAATGGAACTTCCAGAATCTATACCTGAAGGAGAATATGATATTGTATTATCTGGAAATTATGTTGATTGTGAATGGAATGCACCACAATCTTTCAAACACACCAAGACAGTTTCAGTTGTTAAAAAGACAGTAATTGATGATACTCCTGTTGCACCCCCATCTGATGATGAAAAAATCGGTGATGTTGAAGGCAGTGAAAGTTCTTTACCTAAATTAAGTCCTGGTGCAAAGAAAGCTAAAAATTATCTGCTCTGGATCTTCTTACTGATTGGAGTTATTATTGGTGTTGTTTTCGTTTTAGAGAAACGCGGAAGGCGCATTTAAGCGTGTGCCTTCAAAATTTATTTTTCTTCATCTTTAGCTTATAGCCGATATAATTCGCAAGTGGATGACCAAGTGACATTACCAAAAGTAAAATGATTACTGTTTTTGTCATTGGTGTTTCTATAAAGGAACCCAATAATATTCCTCCAATAACAAAATCTAATTGATCGAAACCCCACCAAGGATGACCGCTTTTTATTCCAACTTTTCGTTTAATAAAACTTTCAATAATATCCCCAAGCAAAGCACCAAAAGCAACTGCAAGACCCAATTGGAAATTTCCAAGCAAGAATCCAACAATCCCTCCTATCAACGTGCCACCAAACAATCCTTCCCAAGTTTTCCCTTTTCCAAGAATCCGTCTTCCATTTTTTTCTTTTCCAAAATCTATTGGATGTTTTCCTTTTATGAAAACTGGTGCCATATTGGCAATAGCCATTGGCAAGCCCCATTGTAAAAGTTGTTGAATCAACTGGTTCATACGAGAACTATTGTTTCAGTCTTTTAATATTTTCGGCATTGCGAAAAGCCAGAAATAAAGGAAGGAATAACCAGTACCTGCTCCGAAAGCAAATGCGTAAAGTGGTGAGAAACCAAAATAATACATTCCAATAACAGCCCAGAATGCTGCGAAAGCGCCTGTTTGCGAAAACACTCGTCCACCAAGAAGCATCCTTACTGGAACAAAACCTGCCATGCTTATTGCAAAAGCAACATATGGGTTCGCCCCTAAGACCAGAGCTAACACTGCGAAACCGCTGCAGAATATAGATGCTTTTTCAATAATAAGTCCCATAAATTATGGTTCGGGTGGTTGTTTAAAAGGTTTACGAACCCAGGAGTTTTGCATTCTTCATTTTAACTAATATATCTAACATATTTTTATCAACTTTAAATTTAATATGAGTTACTCCTTTCGCTAGTAGTTCTAATAAAAGATTATGAAATTTTAATGTAATTCCTATTGATAACATCCAGTTTGTTGCAACTATTTGTGGCACGGTGATAATTTGTCTACCTGCTGGCTGATTTTTCCATCCCTCTCTAAGATCATATCCTGTAAACAAAGTTGCTGGCATAAATGTTCCCACTTGTGCTGTAAGTTCTTTTATAAGTCGCAAGTTAAGGGCCCGTTCCTTCAATTCCTTCTCATCTGTTTTTCCCATCTCTTCAGCAAAATTTTTAAGTTCTTTTCTAAAAGTGTGCCAAGCAGTCATCGATTTGTTAACAGTCGATCCATCTGGTAATTTTCTAATCTCATCGGCACCAAAAAAACCAAGTGCTTCTGCATATGTGTTAGCAAATTCTAGTTCTTTTAAAAGGACAGGTCTCTGCGCCCCTTTCTTTTTATTCATTATTGGTTTGGCAAAGAAGTCTTTCAAGCCACTATCTTTTTTCTTCATATTTTCTTGTACACATTCTACTTCATAGTAAAGCTTTGCTAGCTTGTTCTTTTGATTTACATTTCCTATATTTGGAAGATATGCTCTCTTGAAATATTTGATATATTCTTTGTACATCTTTTTTGTTTTTTGTTTTGCTTTGTGAATTTTTCTGGAACTTTTCAAGAATTTTTTATGGCTTTCTAACCGTTTACCATATTTTTCTCTAGAAACCTTTGTTATTTTCAGCAATTTTACAATATTTATAAATTTAATCCCTGCAGTATCCCCAATAAGATTAATGTCATTTTTCTTTGCGAATTTCTTAAAATCCTGATAATGCAATCCAATTCTAAGAGTGCTTGCTATCATATTTCCAGTAACACTGAAAACAGTATTTCCTCCTAAACCCAGTGCTAATATTCCTAAATATGCATTGGTTGGTAATGAAAGCCCAAAAACCGAAAATGCAACTAGTGAATGTATGTATAAAACACCCATGATATAAGTGTCCCACCGCTCTTTCATCGATTTTTTATCATCAGCAAGAACTCCTTCTGGCATCTTTAAAAAATTTCCTGTTTTTGATTTCTGAAATCTTTTCCACGCCCGGCTTCTTCCTATTTTTCCAAGAATACCCTTTTCTTGCAATTCTAAGTCTTGCATTAATTTAGTTACTCCTAAGAATACTGGCTCAGACCAGTTGTACATTGCTTGTCTTATTTTTCCAAATTCAATATAATCTCCAATAATTTCAAGTTCATCAACAGCTCCATCTGTTGATCCAATATATTCTTCCAATAATTTTTCGTATTTTTCTTTATCCATTTGCGTTTTATTCTTAATTCTTATAGTCAATAACTTTAATAAACAATTCCCTCCAAGCCATTGTATGGGTGTTGATATATCTGGCCTTGTTGAAGGAAAAGAAATTGAATTAAAAGAGCTAGCAGGCAAACGTGTTGCTATTGATGCATTTAACACACTTTATCAATTTCTTGCAATTATCCGCCAGCCCGATGGAACACCATTAATGGATGGAGAAGGAAGAGTTACTTCTCACCTCTCAGGTTTATTTTATCGCACTTCAAAATTAATTGAATTTGGAATATTGCCTTCTTTTGTTTTTGATGGCAAACCACCAAAATTAAAAGCAGGAACAATTATTGCGCGCGGTCGTATCAAAAAGAAAGCCAGAAGACAATGGCAGGATGCAATTGAAAAAAAAGATATGGTGGCAGCAAAGAAATATGCGCAAGCAACCTCCAAATTAGATTCAACAATGATTCAAGCATCAAAAGATCTTCTTGATGCACTTGGCATTCCTTGGGTTCAAGCGCCATCAGAAGGGGAATCACAAGCTGCATGGATGTGCAAGGAAAAAGATGTGTATGCTGTTGGGTCGCAGGATTTCGATTCTCTACTTTTCGGAGCTCCTCGATTTATTCGTAATATTACAATCACTGGAAAACGAAAAGTTCCAAACAAAAGTTATTATTACGAACTCAAACCAATTATCACAGAATTGCAAGATGTTTTAGAAACAATTGATGTGACTCGCGAACAGCTTGTTGAAATCGGTTTGATGGTTGGCACTGATTTCAATCCTGGTATTAAAGGATTCGGCCCAAAGAAAGCTCTCAAAGCTGTGAAAGAAGGAACATGGGCAGAGCACGAATTCGGTGTTGATCCAAAAGAGGTTAAGGAAATTTTCCTTAAACCAAATATCACAAAAGATTATGAATTGAAATGGGGAGAACCAGATCTTGATAAGCTTCTTGAAATTCTTCATGAGAAGCACGACTTTTCAAAAGACAGAGTTGAACACGTTTATGAAAAATTAGAAAAAGCAGGAAGAGCAAAGAATCAATCAAGCTTGGAGCAGTGGGGTTGAAAATGAAACAAACAATTACAGCAACAGGACACGAAAACGTGCTCGCAGAGCACGGGACAACAATTGAAATCACTAAGCACCCAGACTTAACTGTTATGGGCGACTGCATTATTGGTGTCAAGGCAAGTCACGGTTGCGCAGATCTTAATCCTGAATTAAAAGATTTAATTCAATCTGGAAAAAAAATACAAGTTACTTTGAAAGTCGGAGAAATTGAAGATGTTGTAATTGGAGAAGGTCATGCTTTACTTACTCTTACACACCCAGATGATATTGTTATTCGCAAATCTGATTTCAAATGCCAGCGAACTCTTATGATAAATGCAGACAAGGCAGCGTGCGATTTGAAAAAGGAATTAGTTGATGCACTTGAGAAACCTGAAACAAAATTAGAATTTATTATTGAGGTTGTGGATTAATTACCTTCTTTCAATAATTTCCTCGTTTTATCATAAGCAATTTTTATTTGCCCACATGCAACCCCCAGTTTCAATCTTTCATAATATCTAATAATCTTTCTAAGTTCCTCTGCGAATTTTCTTTCATCTGTAGTCCGTTCTGAATTCCCATAATCAATTATCCGAATCTTTTCCTCTAATGAGCGTTTTCTGTTAGCCATAGTGTTTCTATTTATGAAAGCATGAGCTCCTGGGTCATCATTATGTAGTATACCGGCTGAGTGAAGGTGTGCTAAAATTTGTCCAACAAGTTTACACGTAGTAGTCTTTCGTTTCATAACTTTCTTCATTACTTCTGGATTGTAAATTTCTCCCCATCCTCTTGCAGGATTTAGAAATTCTTCCTCAAATATGTAGATATTCGATCTCACATACATGAGATTCGTTAAAATAAAGTCGTAAACTCTTGGGGACGCTCGTGCTTTTTCAAAAGCGTCTTTTGAAATCTCATACTCTGTCTGCGATTCTTCCCCTCTATCTAATGTTATGCAATGCTCTGGTTTAACTACTCTAAACATTTTCCCTTTTTTGTAAAGAAAAACTAAATCATATCTCTTTTTAATTAAATAATTACTTAGCAACTCAAACCCTGCTTCTTCATACATAATAGTTCTTTTTTTGTGATGATCTCCTTTTGCAAGATATTTTGGATTTTGGAATATGTACACCTTTTCAGCACCCAGTTTTTTTATTGCCTTGTAAAAAACTTCAACACAAGTATACAGTTTTCTATCATCTCTTAATCCCCCTGGATTTATTAATTTCCAGTAATTCTTGTAAATGTTATTTCCCATTGTATTCTAATTGTTTCTCCTTTTACTTATAACTTACGTGGAGTTTTCTTTAAACTTCAACACATTACAATCTTTCTCAACACCCAAATCATTTGCAACTGGTTCGCACTTTGCTTTCAACATAAATAAAATTCTTTTTGGATTATCACTCAAAGTTTCGTAATGTCCCATTCCTTTTGAAATTATTAAATCAACTGTTTCAAAATAATTCAAAAACTCTTCAGACGCTTCAGCGAGGTTCGTTCCAATACAGTCGCTGCCTATTGATATTACCTTGCAATACTTCTCAAACCCAGCGTTCTTTAAATCCTCAACAGTTGCATCATTTGTAATATCACTTTCTTTCCCTGCAGCAATAACTTCAACACCAACTTCATTTAATTTTTTAATAAATAATAAATCAAACAAATGCTCTCCACAATTATCTGTCAAATACAAAATTTTCTTTCCTTTTTGGAAACATTCTTTTGCTTTGTCAAAATCATCAATTGCCAATTCAATATTAAATGCAGCTGCAACTTTCTCAAGTTCTTGTTCACTTTTCACAGTAACAACATCAACAAAGTTTCCAGCAACAGCAGCAGTGCAAGCATCTTTCAAAGTCTTTATTGTTGGTTCAATATGTTGGAGAATTTCAGTAGCAGCTTCTGTGCCTTCTTGCTTTTCCTCTGCAAATGGATTCTTTCCAGCTTCCTTCATTATCATCCGGTGAAAAACAGTTCCTTCAGTTGCAGGAACTCCTGCAACATGTTCTTTAGAATATTTCAAAGCTTCTTGTTTAATTTTATTAGAAACTCCTCCAAGTTCAACAGCGCGCTCTATTTGTTGTTTCTGACAGTCAATACAATACTTTGGATCACTTTTCATTTGCTTAAAATTTGTCTTCCTGTTTTTGTAACTAAAATATCATCTTCAATCCGAACTCCGAATTGTCCTTTAATATAAACACCAGGTTCAACTGTGAAAACCATTCCTGGTTTTAGAACAGTGTCGCGTTTGCTGGAAATGTATGGCTGCTCATGAATTGTTAATCCAATTCCATGGCCAGTTGAATGAACTAAATCATAACCATTCTTTTTCAAATGATCTCTGCAAATTGCATCAATTTCTTTTGCAGTTTTCCCTGGTTCAACTGCATCAATTGCCAAGTCATGTGCTTCTTTAACAATCTCGTAAACTTGTTTGTATTTTTTATCTGGTTTCAAAGAAAAATTTCGTGTGATGTCTGCATGATACCCTTTCCACTTTGCGCCAATATCACAAAGCAGGTTTATTCCTGTGGCGGCGCTTGTTGGTTTTGCATGTGGTAATGCTGAATTCTTTCCATAAGAAATTATTGGGCCAAAAGAAAATTCTGCTTGATTCTTTACCAAGTACGCTGCCATATCTGCAGCAATATCTAATTCACTTTTACCATTCTTTGCAAGTTTAAACATTCCTTGAGTTAATTTGATAGCTTTCTTAAGTTTAGAAATTTCAGCAGGGGTTTTCACCATCATTGTGTTTACAATTTCCTGAGAAACATCTTTTGTTTTGATGTTGTGTTTTTTCAGAACTTTGAAAATTGAAAGTGGAAGCGCGGTTCCATTTATCCCTACGGTTTTTCCAGAGTATCGAGTCAAAATATTTTTCACACCTTTCTTTGGTGTTGGCTGGATATTTTTCAAGAACGATTCTTTCTTTGCGCGCGGGATTTCAAAACTTGCAACATAAGCTCGCTGGGTTGAACTTCCAATGTAAAGCGCTCGTTCATAATCCATAAGTCCAGTGAAATAAGTGAATGCTGGATCGCGGTTGTGAAGCTTTGGATTAAAAATCAGAATAGCATCAAGATCTTTTTCTTTTAAAATTGGCCTGATATTAATCACATGTAGAAGTTGGTTTTGCGTGTATTAAAGCTTAGTGCCTTGCAACATGCTGAAGTTTTTCCGCGTGTATCAGCTGGTTCTTGTTGTGGTCGTAAAAGTGTTTCAAGAATTGCCTGCCAGCAGCTTCAATTCCAAACTCTTTCTCCATTTTTTCTAATTCAGCAATATGATGATGGTTGCCTGGCCTTTCCACAAACCTAATCATCTTTTCCAAATCTGTATCAGTTAATTGATCCAATGCCTCAGCGTATTTATCTCCAAGTAATTTGTGCTTGTCAATAGAAGTTCTTAGTTTTGCAATATGATCTTGCACATCTGCATGCATTGGAGTAATTTTAATTAGAATATGAATTATCTCATCAAAGAACTGGCTGATTTCTGTATGGTCTGGTGTCATTTCTTTTTACCTAACTTTTTATAACATCACAGCCTAATAAACTTTTATGAACGAACTCATGTCTGTTTGCAGACATTGTAATATGCGGCCCTCCACAACCACGTGTCCGTATTGCAATCAGCCAATTTGTTCAACATGTCTTGCTACAGCTAACACAAATAAATTCTGTAGTAATTCTTTAAAGAAATAATCTTATACCGGTCTGCCAGCTGTTACGAAAGTTACTGTTTCTACTCCGTCAACACCTTCGAGTGCAGTTTCTAATGCGTCCTGCGCTCCACCAGCATCTGGAATTTCATAAGTTGCTGCAACTTTCTTAGTTCCGAAAACAAAATCCTGAACTTCAATAGCTCCTATATTAACATAATATTCTTCTGGCACAGATTCGTCTTTTGCACTTGGACCTGAACCTGTAATTGTAACTTGTTTGAGTTTCTCAGCTAGTGCTTCTGCTCCAGCCTGATCTTTCTCGTTTGGAATAATATCGAATACAATAAGTACACTTCCCATTTTTGTTTGTCCTCCTTATTTGGTTTGTAGTTTGTTTGGTGAAATTGGTTCAGCTCGTGGTTTGTAACCACAAGCCACTGGCCACCAACTACTAGCCCTTACTATGGCCCCACGAACTTGCATTTAGAGCAAGTGTATGGTCTAGAGAGCTTCTTGCAGCGCTCGCATCGGCCGATAGTGTCTTCCCCACATTTAGGGCACTTGAATTCGGCTTTTATTCCTTCTGCTTGCAGGTTTGCCCCGCAGCTAGTACATGTGGTCATAGTGGATTTCTATCAAACAGGGTGGTTATAAGTTTAGCGGTTTCGTTTCCCCCACTACAAATTTGCTTTACATAATCCTTTTAAAGCAATTTCACGGGTGTATTCGTAAGAGAACAAATGGGAATAGTAATTTTAAATTTCAAGGCTTACGCTGAAGCTATTGGAGAAAAATCAGAGGAACTTGCAAAGATCTGCAAAGAAACAGCAGAGTCAACTGGAGTTCGCGTAATTGCAGCTCCGCAAACAACTGATATTCTAAGAACTTCTAAATACATTGAAACAATTGCACAATATGCTAGCCCAATTAATCCTGGGAGCGGAACTGGTTCAAATCTTGTTGAAGCATTAAAACAAGCAGGAGCAACTGGATCACTTTTGAATCATTCAGAGCGAAGAATTCCTCATTTACAAATTCATGAAACAATTGACAAATTAAAACAAGCTGAAATGATTAGCATTGTTTGCGCGCAAGATGAAGATGAAGCTCGCGAACTTGCTGAGTTCTCACCGGATTATATTGCAGTTGAGCCACCAGAACTTATTGGCGCTGGCATTTCAGTATCAGAAGCAAAACCCGAAGTTATTACAAAAACTGTAGAAAACATTAAACAAGTTAATTCAAATGTAAAAGTGCTATGCGGCGCCGGTATTTCAACTGGCTCAGATGTTAAGAAAGCAATGGAACTCGGAGTTGATGGAGTTCTTCTTGCAAGTGCATTCACAAAAGCAGCGGATCCTCGTGCAGTTTTAATTGGTATTTGCGGAGGCATTTAATGGATTTCAAAGTAATTGATGATTTTAATTTTCAAGACAAAACAGCTCTTGTTCGAATTGATATTAATTGTCCAATTGATCCAGAAACAAATGAGTTCTTAGATTGTCGAAGAATTAAAACACATGCTAATACAATCAAAGATCTTTCTGATAAAGACGCAAAAGTTGTTGTAATGACTCACCAGGGTCGACCAGATTCTGAATATGAATTTACAACTCTTGAGAAACATGCAAAAGAACTTGAAAAATATGTTGGCAAGCCAGTTTCATATGTGCCGGATGTTGTTGGTCCTGCAGCGCAGGACGCAATTAAGAATTTAAAATCTGGAGAAATACTTCTTCTTGAAAATGTTCGATTCCTTTCTGAAGAACTTCTCAAAAGACCTTCAGATGTTTTAGCTAATACTCATTTTGTAAAAACAATTGCACCACTTGTAGATTATTTTGTTAGTGATGCTTTTGCAACTGCTCACAGATCGCAACCATCAATTGTTGGTTTCTGTGAAGTCTTGCCATCATGCGCAGGACTAGTTATGCAAAACGAAATTGAAGTTATGGAAAAAATCCTGAGCTCAAATAAAAAGCCAGCGATTTACATAGCAGGCGGTTCCAAAATCAAATCAAGTCTTCGTGTTGCTCGACAATTCCTTGCAACAGGGATTATGGACAAAGTTTTAACAACTGGTCTTGTTGCTACAATTTTCCTTTCAGCAAAAGGATATAATATTCACGGTGCAGATGCAATTGAAAATTTTGATGGTTTTGTAAATTCAGCTAAGGAACTTCTTGATCAATTCCCTGACAAAATCGAAGTGCCAGTTGATTTGGCTCTTGACAAAGAAGGAAAGCGATTTGAAATTGATCTTGCTGAAACTCCTCTTCCATTAAGATTCGCAGATATTGGAAGCAAAACAATTGCAAAATATATTGAACGAATTAAAGAAGCTGGAACAATTATTGCAAATGGGCCAGCGGGAGTGTTTGAGGAAGCAGAATTTGAAAAAGGAACTTTTGATCTTGTGAAAGCAATTGCAGATTCTGATGCATTCTCAGTTGTTGGCGGAGGTCACATTGCCATGTCAATAACAAAGCACGGGCTTGAAGATAAGATAACTCATATTAGCACTGGCGGAGGGGCGTGTATTACTCACCTCGCTGGTATCAAACTTTACGCAATTGAAGCTTTGGAAAAAGCTGCAAAGAGGGAAAACAATGACAATTAAAGTTGCAATAAACGGATATGGAACAATTGGCAAGCGCGTTGCTGACGCAGTTGCCAAGCAGGACGACATGGAAGTTGTTGGAGTTACAAAAACTCGACCTACTTGGGAAGCAAAGAATGCAATTGAGAAAGGATTCAAATTATATTGTGGACTTCCTGATAACAAATCCAAATTCGAAGAAGCTGGAATTAAAATCGAAGGCGACATTAATGATCTTCTAGATCAATGTGATATTGTTGTTGATTGTTCACCAAAAGGAAAAGGCGCAGAGAACAAAGAAAAATATTATGATGCAAAATCTGTGAAAGTAATTTACGAAGGTGCAGAGAAGCACGAAGTTGCTGGAACAAGTTTCAATGCTTATTCAAATTATTCTGATGCTGTTGGAAAGAAAGAGGTTCGCGTTGTTTCTTGTAACACCACAGGATTGAGCAGAGCTCTAAATGATATTAACAAAGAGTTCGGTATTAAGAAAGCTCGAGTAGTTTTAGTTAGGCGCGCTTCAGATCCTGGTAGTTCCAAGAGCGGTCCTGTTGATGGGATTGTTCCTAATCCAATTACTGTGCCAAGTCATCACGGTCCTGATGTAAATACAGTTCTTCCAGATCTTAATATTATTACAAGTGCTTTCAAAGTTTCTTCAACTTTCATGCATGCACATTCTTTAATGATTGAACTTGACAAGGAAGCAACTGCAGATCAAGTCAAAGAACTTTTCAAAAAGAATCCAAGAATCATGCTTGTCAAAGCATCTGACGGGTTAACATCAACTGCAGAGCTTATGGAATTCGCTCGTGACTTCGGTCGTCCAAGATATGATATGTATGAGAATTTGGTTTGGGAAGATTCAATTGGAATTCAGGGAAATGAATTGTTTTTCTTCCAAGCAATTCCACAAGAAAGTCTTGTTATTCCAGAAAATATTGATTGTATTCGTGCAATGTGCAGTGATGTTAGCAAAGAAGAGAGTATGGAGAAGACCAATCAAACTCTTGGAATTAAATAAACCCAAGCAAATAAGTATACAACCATAAACCAATGCTTGTAACCAAGAACCAATTAAACACAAACCCAGCGCCACTGTTAATAAAGTATCTTGTTAAAGAATCACGCGGGAACACAATATGCAAAATAAGTAATCCAAGTGTCCAAGCTCCGTAAAGTATCAAATAATATAATTTGAGATTTGAAACAACAACACTAACTCCAATAATTTTTACAAAAAGCCAAATTATCAGAATTGAAAGAGCACTGTAAGCCCACTGCTTGAAAATATAATCCTCTTTTGTTTTCAAGAAACTCTTGAATGGCAAATCTGCAATAAACATCCACAACCGAATCGGAACTGAAATAATTCTCAGCACAATTGCAGTCATTGGTCCAAGTGTAATTGTTATCATGAACAGCAAGAAGTATGAGAATTTTATACC
This sequence comes from Candidatus Undinarchaeota archaeon, assembly GCA_964567575.1. Classification (GTDB taxonomy): domain Archaea; phylum Undinarchaeota; class Undinarchaeia; order Undinarchaeales; family UBA543; genus UBA543. Next base: position 13,798 of record CAZMMZ010000001.1, on the reverse strand, counting down.
AACTTTTGTGAAGCGTCCCATTCTTGAAAATGTTAGCAACAGAATCAGAACAGTATAGAGCCCCAACATTCTCCAATTAACAAATGCAGTAGCTGAGTTTATTGCCCACACCAAAAGCCACACAAATGAAAGAAGAATAACTGCAACAAACACACCAATTTTCCAAGACTCTAAATTAAATAGAAAGTCCTTAAAACTGTTTTTTGCAGAAGCGAATATTCTTACCACACCAATTCTCTCACAATAACCAATATATGTGTTTTATTATTTCCTAGTCTATTACATATGTCACAATCGCCATAACTTTTATAACAAAGCGCCATAATTATACTGGGAGGACACATGGTTGATATATCTAATCGCACAGCAACACTAGGAACTGAAAATGCCTTCGTTGTTTTAGCAGATGTTAATAAACGCTTGAAAGCAGGAGCCGATATTGTAAACTTTTGTATAGGCCAGCCTGACTTCGATACCCCTGAGCATATTAAAGAAGCTGCAATCACTGCAATTAAAGACGGAAAGTCTGGTTACACATCTTCTTCAGGAATTCCAGAACTCCGAGAAGCTGCTGCAAATTATTTTTCAAGAACCCGCGGAGTTGAAGTTGATGCAAAACACATCTCAACTGCTTGCGGTGGCAAGCCATTCATTTACTGGAGCATTCTCTCAACAACAGACCATGGAGTTGGCGATGAAGTTATTTATCCAAACCCAGGATTTCCTATTTACGAATCACAAGCAAAAGCAAATGGTGCAGTTCCTGTTCCAATTCCTTTGCTAGAAGAAAATGGATTTTCATTTAGTATTGATTCGCTTGCTGAAAAGATTACTCCAAAAACTAAACTCTTAATTATTAATTCTCCGCAGAATCCCACTGGCGCAGTTTTGAAATCACATGAATTAAAAGGAATTGCAGACCTGGCGATGGATCACGATTTCTGGGTTTATTCTGATGAAGTTTATTCCTCGCTTGTTTATGATAATAAATTCGAATCAATTATTTCCATTCCAGGAATGGAAGATCGCGCAATTATTGTTGATTGCGTTTCAAAGAGTTATGCAATGACTGGGTGGCGACTTGGTTACGCGTACAGCAAAAACCTTTCACCACATTTCTCCAGATGGATGACTAATACAGATTCTTGCGCCCCACACCATGTTCAATGGGCTGCTGTTCAAGCTCTAAATGGTCCACAAGATGCAACAGAAATGATGACAAAGAGTTTCAAAGAGCGCAGAGATCAAATTGTTAAAGGTTTGAATGAAATTGAAGGGATTTCTTGCATATCTCCTGGTGGAGCTTTCTATGCACTACCAAATGTAACTGAAGCCTGCAAAAAAGTCGGGGCTTCAAGCGCAGAGGATTTCCGACAGAAATTACTTGACCACGGCGTAGCGGTTTTAGCTGATACTCACTTCGGATCGAAGAATCCGGGCCAAGAACAAGAATACATAAGGTTTTCATATGCCACTTCTAAGGAAGGTATTGTCGAAGGACTAAAAAGATTAAAGGAATTTGTTGAATCATGAAAAAACTCTCAATACCTGAACTTGAAAACGCAGTAAAAGAAATGCGAGCATATATGCTTGTTGCTCTGCATGCTGCTGGTTCTGGCCACACTGGTGGTTCATTATCTTGTATGGATCTTGTTGCAGCTGCGTATCTTAATGTAATGAAGCACGATCCAAAGAATCCGCAAATGGAAGATCGTGATCGTTTCTTATTCTCTGCAGGGCACAAAGCTCCTGCACTTTACACAGCTCTTGGATATTCTGGTTATTTTGATATCAAGGATTTAATGAAACTCAGAAAACTTGAAAGTCCTTATCAGGGACATCCGCACAGACTCAAACTTGAGGGAGTTGAAGCGTCCACAGGGTCGCTTGGTCAGGGTTTAAGCATTGCTGTTGGAATGGCACTTGCTGGACGGCTTGACAAGAAAGATCACAGAGTTTATTGTTTAATGGGTGATGGCGAACAGCAAGAAGGACAGGTTTGGGAAGCTGTAATGGAAGCAGCTCATTACAAACTCGATAACCTTGTTGCAATTGTTGATATTAATCGCTTACAAATTGATGGCAAAGTTAGTGATGTTATGGATTTGGGTGAATTGAAAGCAAAGTACGAATCTTTTGGCTGGAATGTAATTGAAATTGATGGCCACAACATGCAACAAATCGTTGATGCTTACGAGAAAGCAAAAACAGTCAAGGAAAAACCAACAGCTATTCTTGCAAACACTGTAAAAGGAAAGTCTGTTTCTTTTATGGAGAATGAAGCTGGCTGGCACGGCAAAGCTCCTAACAGAGAACAGCTTGATCAGGCATTGAAAGAAATCGGGGTTGAACTTCCTGTTGATGATCTTTTGAAAATTGCTCAAGACTACCAAACAAAAATGGATAAGAAAGTTGAAGGCAATCTTCCTAAATTTTCAAAAAATTATTGGTGGAATGAACAAGACAATATGAAAGCAGAGATGAGGCCAACTCGAAAAGGTTTTGGTGAATGTCTTGCTGAGGTTGGAGATGATCCAAGAATTGTTTGTCTTGGAGCTGATATCTCAGGATCAATATGCATCGACATGTTTCACAAGGACAAAAAACATCGTAATGATCGGTTCTTGAGTATGGGAATTGCAGAGCAAAGCGGAACTGCAGTTGCTGCAGGTCTTGCAAAAGAAGGAAAGATTCCAATCTTTGGAACTTATGCAGTTTTCTCAGCAGGCCGAGCACTTGATCAAATCCGCACAACTGTTTGCTATGGGAATTACAATGTTAAAATCACTGGGGCACATGGTGGGGTTTCTGTTGGACCGGATGGTGCAACTCACCAAGCTCTTGAAGATATTTTCCAAATGTGTGGTTTACCAAATATGAATGTATTTGTTCCTTGCGATTCTATTGAAACTAAGAAAGCATCAAATACAATGATTCTTGATATTGAAGGTCCTTGTTATATTCGATACGCTCGCGAGTCTACTCCAATTGTAACAACGGAATCTACTCCATATAAATTCGGAACAGCAAATGTTATCCGATACAGAGGAGCAAAAGAAAATTTCATTGATGCATTTGAAACTAAACTTGCATCTGATTACAAATCTGAGAATGAGGACTTAACAATTGTTGCATGCGGTCCAGAAGTTCCTGAAGCAATGCGAGCTGCTTGGATTTTGAAAGAAGAATTTGGAATTGAAACCAGAATAATTAATATGCATACTCTCAAACCATTAGATAATGATACACTTGCAAAAGCTGGTAAGGAAACTAAGATTGTAATCACAGCAGAAGAGCATCAGAAAGGCGGGCTTGGAAATCGTGTTGCAGCGGCACTACTCGAAGCAGGAGTTGCTCCTGAAAAGTTTGCAATGATTGGAGTTCCTGACAGATTCGGAGAATCTGGTGGTTCTTGGGAATTAGTCAAGTATTTTGGTTTGTCTGCTGAATTTATTGCACAGAAAGGAAAAGAGTTAGCAGGGAAATAAGTTTAAACTACTTCTTTCTTATTTTTACTATGGATTTCAAATACAAACAAGCAATTCTTTTGAGAAAAGACCTTACTCTTAGCAAAGGCAAGGCAGTTGCGCAAGGAGCGCATGCAAGTGTTGGGGCGTTTCTAAAAGCTGATCGAGATACAGAGTCTTGCGCGCAGGACTGGCTTCAAGAAGGAATGAAGAAAGTTGTTCTTGAAGTTAAGGATGAGAAAGAGCTTGTGAAATATTTTCAGGAAGCAAAAGATCTTGGTCTGCATGCTGTACTCATAACTGATGCAGGGCACACAGAAATTCCTGCTGGAACAGAAACCGCAGTTGGAATTGGACCTGCAATTGAAGCTGATATTGACAAAGTTACTGGGGAGTTGAAACTTTTAGGTTAATGGATTATTCAATAATTGGAATCACACAATTCGCCACAAAATCCTCTGGCTTTAGTGGAAAATTTAAACAAGAGCCAAAAGATTTCGTAGTTCAGGAAATTTTAACAGATGGATCTGTTGCAAGTCTTGATCCAAAACCTAGTGTAACTGATATCAAAACCGAGTACACGCGGTTCACTCTTGTAAAACGCGATTGGAATCAAGATACAATCCTTCAAAACATTGCAAGATTTTCTGGCAATTCTAGAAAACGTCTTTCTTATGCCGGCACAAAAGATAAATTCGCATTAACTTCTCAAAAAATCTCTGCTTGGAAAATTTATCCAGATAGATTATCTAAAATTAAAATAAAAGATGTGCAAATCGGAGACTTTGAGGAATTTGACAAACGTTTGGAACTCGGTGATCTCTGGGGCAATCGTTTTACAATCAAAATCACGGATGTTAAAAACCCAAAGAAAGCTGCGCAATCTTGTGAAGAAACTTTTGCTGAATTGGAGAAGCTTGGTGGAATGCCAAACTTTTTCGGACAGCAACGATTTGGAATGAGGAGAAATAATCATATTGTTGGAAAATATTTGCTTCAGGAAAATATTGAAGGAGCGTGCAAGGAATTCCTTACAGTAACAACAGATGATGAACAACCAGAAGGCAAAGCAATGCGAGTTGAGCTTGCAAAACAATGGCCAAACTTTAAAGAGGTTGGACAGTTCCCACGATTCATGCGATTTGAGAATGCAATAATTAATCAATTAATTAAACATCCTGCAGATTTTGTTGGGGCTTTCAAAAAACTTAGTAAAAATCTCTACAAGATTTTTACACATGCATATCAATCAAATATTTTTAATATATTATTATCAGAGCGGTTGAAGAAGGGAGAATCACTAGCCGGCGAGGGTATTTTACTTGGATATGATTCCGATCTTTCAGATAAAGAAAAAAAATTCTTAGAAAAAGATAATCTTTCTCAAGAAAAATTAAGAATAAAACAATTTCCTGAAGCAAGTGTGAAAGGTGGTCCAAGAAAATGGCTAGCTGAAATAAAAAATTGGGAATGCAAACCTGGAAAAGATTTTGTTACTATTAAATTCGATTTGGAGAAAGGCGCGTACGCAACAATTTTATTAAGAGAATTATTGAAAGCATAATGTTTATTAATTCTTTATTGTAATCAGAGATATGAGTGATGTAGATATAGATACGTCTTATCTTTCAGGTGGGGATATTCAAAATAAAAAGCACAAGAAGGAAAAAGATGAAGTGCGACTTAATCTTTCTGCTATTAGTAAATGGGTTAAACAAAATAAAAAAACCATTCTGTATGTTCTATTAATTCTCTTATTGTTTTTCTCTGCGTGGATTCGATTTATTCCTGAAAAAAAATTCACAGGAGACCTCTCTGATGGGTTCGCTGCTATGGATCCTTATTGGCATTATCGCCACGCCAAAAATGTTTATGAACATGGATATATTGGTGATGAAATAAGGATTGTTGATGGTGAGGAAGTTTATTGGGATACTATGCACGATGCTCCTGAAGGAAGTCGAGCGTATCAAGAATTTTATCCATATTTCTCTGCGTATTCTTACAAATATTTTGGAAGTTTCTTTGCTCCTAATCTTTTAACTTGGCACAGGTGGACTCCTGTGTTCTTTGCTCTTTTTGCAGTTCTTGGTATGTTTCTTCTTGTTAAACATTTGTTTGGATCTTCTGCAGGAATTTTTGCTGCACTTTTATATTCCATTTCTCCAATCTTTCTTACACGAAGTGTTTCTGGTTTTGCTGATACAGATGCGCTCGTTGCGTTCTTTACAATATTTACTTTTTACTTATTCATAAAAGCGTGGGATAAATCTTCGTATGTTTATGGAGTTCTTGGTGGTCTCTGTCTTGGTCTTTTTGGAATAACCTGGACAGCGTATTCATTTGTTCCTGTTTTAATGTTCGGTTTTGCTGGATTTTATTTCCTTTATCAAATTGCCAGAAAATTCCGTAAAAAAAGTAAAAATATTTTTCAATTAATTAAAGATCATTTAGAAACCAATTGGAAAAAGTATGTTATCTTTGCAATTGTGATTGTTCTTGGATTATCTATTGTTGGTTTTGTCAAAGGTATTGGCCATGCCAATATTCTTTCTTCAATCACAGCGTCAACAAAATTAAAAAACGTAGAACTTTCTGAAGCTTCTCTTGAAGGAGAATCTGTTAGAAATGTTCATAAAACAATTATTGAATTGCAATCTCTTTCTTTAAGACAAGTAATTCAACGAATACACCTAGCTCCGTTTTTACTAGCAGCAGCTTTCTTTGCGCTTTTACCAGTAGGGTTATGGAAAAAAGTAAAGAAATATATTCCTCATTTGGTACTTTTTTCTGTTTGGCTTTTAGCTAGCATTTACATGTCTCTAAAGGCCACAAGATTTGTCGGAATGTTATCATTACCTATCTGTATTTTTGCTGGAACTTCAGTTGCTTTTGCAGTTTCAAAAATCAAATTTAAAAAACCAGTTGTTTCTGTTCTCACAATTATTGTTTTGTTCTTATTACTATTCGCACTTCCAAACCTTTCAATGTCACCAACCTCGTCAGCTGGAATTTCTTACTATAAAACTGGAAAACTTATTGCCACCCAAGCAAATTCAATACTTGGGCCAAATTGGTTTGACTTTTTACATTGGGCCCGTGATTCAACTCCTAAAGATGCGATTTTTGCTTCTTGGTGGGATCCTGGTCATGCAATGACTGCTGTTGGTGAGCGCCCGTCTGTTGCTGATGGAAGCCAGAATGATTATCATGTTCACGATCTTGGAGTTGCACTTACAACAACAGATGAATCTTTAGCTTTTGAGCGATTAAAAAAATACAATACTTCTTATTTCTATACGAGTAGCGATCTATTACTTAAATATGAAGCAATAAGTTTCCTTGTAACTGGCCAAAAAGTTAGTTATCCTATAGCAGCATTAAGTGAAATTAAAGAAACTGCATCTGGTAGTCTTTTTATTTATTATTTAAGCCCGTCTTCTAAAATTATTTTAAATATTGATGGCGATCATGTTAGTGCTATTCTCAAAGAAGCTGGGAGAAACTACGAACTCAACAAAATTCTATATTACATTGACGATCAACAATACCTTCTTGAATCTTCAAACATAAACAGCACGTCTAATTTATTATATGTCACTCCTGAGTTTGATAGTGTTCTGTTCTTCCCAGAACATTTAGAGAATAATATGTTAACGCAATTGCACTTTTTCAATGGACAAAATCTTGATCATTTCCAACTTGTTGGAAATTTCAATGAAGAAATCAAAGTTTTCAAATTTTTAGGCTGAAATCATAACCTTTATTAATTGTATTTCTCAACCAATGTGCATGGCTAATGAGGGGGAGGACAGTATGTCCTTTAGTTTTGAAAAACTAAAAGGAAAATTCAAACGCGATAAAGACTCTGGAGATGAAATGGCGTTGGATCTTTCGAAAGCAGGAAGCTGGTTAAAAAACCATAAAAAAGTTATAATTTATTTGTTACTTTTTGCACTTCTTTTATTCTCAGGTTGGCTTAGATTTGCCCCTGAAGAAAAATATACTGGAATCCATGAAAATTCTCTCTCAGCAATGGATCCTTATTGGCATTACAGACACGCTAAGAATGTTTATGATCACGGTTATGTTGGCGATACGAAAATTTGTTATAGTGAAGTTCTTGGTGAAGAAGTTGAATTCTCTGATCCGTGTCCGAATGGTGCGACGTTATATGCGTGGGATACTATGCACGACGCTCCTGAAGGTGGACGAGCATATCAAGAATTCTATCCATATTTCTCAGCATATTCCTACAAATATTTCGGTCGGATATTCGCACCTAGTTTATTAGTCTGGCATCGCTGGACACCTGCTATGTTTGGAGTTCTCGCTGTTCTAGGAATGTTTTTACTTGTTAAGCAATTATTTGGTCCGTATGCGGGTCTTTCTGCCGGATTCCTTTTCTCACTTGCCCCATCATTTATTACAAGAAGTGTTTCTGGTTTTGCAGATAGTGATGCTATAGTTGCTTTTTTCACAGTATTCACCTTTTATTTATTCCTAAAAGCTTGGGATAATTCGTCGTATATCTATGGTATAGCCGGAGGTATCTGTCTAGGACTGTTCGGACTTACTTGGACTGCTTATACATTTGTCCCTATCTTAATGATAGGTCTTGTTGGATTTTATTTTATTTATCAGATTGGAGTAAAATTCATCTCAGGCAGTCGAAATCTTCTTAATTTAGTTAAAGAGCATTTCCAAACAAATTGGAAAAAATATATTGTCTTTGCAATTGTTCTTGTTCTTGGATTGTCTATTGTTGGTATTAGTAGGGGTATGGCTCATGTCAATATTCTATCCTCTATCACTGCAGGAACGCAATTAAAAGTTTCAGAAGTTTTAGTAGACGCTCCCGGTGGGGAAGAAGTCAGAAATGTTTACAAAACAGTTTCTGAAATGAATCCAGCATCTCTAAGACAAATTATAAACAGATTACATATCGCTCCTGTTTTACTGACGCTATCCTTCCTTGCGCTTCTGCCGTTAGGTTTGTGGAAAAAATTAAAGGGTAATCTATCGCACCTGGCTTTCTTTACACTCTGGCTCGCGGCTAGTGTTTACATGTCTTTGAAAGCAACAAGATTTGTTACAATGTTAGCACTTCCTCTCTGTATCTTTGCTGGAATCTCAATTGGTTTTGCAGTATCCAAAATCAAAGCTAAAAAACCAATTGTTTCAATTATTACAATCCTTATAGTATTATTGTTGATATTCGCAGTTCCAAACATCTCAATTGAACCAGGTGGACAAAGTGGAATTTCTTATTACAAGACAGGTAAACTTTCTGCATTGCAATCTGGTCCATCACTTGGTCAGAACTGGTTTGACTTTTTGTATTGGGCTCGCGATTCAACACCAACAGATTCAATCTTTGCTTCTTGGTGGGATCCTGGGCATGCAATGACTGCTATTGGTGAGCGGCCAGCTGTTGCTGACGGGAGTCAAAATGGGTATCATGTTCATGATCTTGCAATTGCATTTACAACAACTGATGAGGCTATAGCTGTCGAGAGACTGAAGAAATATGAGGTCTCGTATTTCTATACGAGCACAGATCTCATAAGTAAATATGGGGCGATAAGTTTCCTTGCTAGTGGGCAGGGACAGGGGTATTCTTTCTTATCCTTATCTGAAGCAAAGAATATCGCATCTGGTCAAGTTTTAATTTATCCTCTTCAAGGAGATACACAGATTCTTTTAACATTATCTGAAAACAGTATATCTGCATCAATACGTCAAGGATACCAGAGTCAAACTATCAAACGAATTTATTATTCTCAGGAAGGTAATAATTATTTAGTAGACTCCCCGGATGAAAATGCTTATGATGCAATGCTTTACTTAGATCCTACCTTCCGCAATGCCATATTCTTCCCAGAACATTTAGAGAATAATATGTTAACTCAATTACATTTCTTTAATGGAGAAAACCTTGATCATTTTGAGTTAGTGCAGGATTTCGGCGGAGAAATAAAAGTATTCAAAGTTAACTATGATTAAATTAAAAAATTTAATATCACGAGTACTCCCACTGATTGGAGTTTTGCTTTTTATTTTTATTTTAAGCAAAGTAGGGATTTCTTCAATTCTTACTACATTCAAAGAAATTAATCTAATTTATTTTTCCCTGGCAATAATTTTTATGGCGCCTGTTACTTTTTTCAAAGCCAAAAAGTGGAAGTGCATTTTAAAATCATTATCAATAAAAATTTCAGTTTGGGAAAGTTTTAAGATAATTATAATTTCTTATTTTATTGGATCCCTCACACCTGGACGAGTTGGTGATTTTTCAAGAGCACTTTATTTGAAAAAAGAAGGAGATTCAAATCTTATCAAAGGATTTTCTTCTACATTAATTGATAGAATTTTTGATATTGGTTTTTTAATTATCCTTTCATTTTTCAGTATAATTTTCCTTATTAATTTCTACTCATTTTCTTATTCCAGTATGATTACAATAATTATTGTGGCGATTGCTTTTGCTTTTGGACTCTTATTACTTCTCAAGAAGACGATTATCAGGAAACTTCTCAGGCCATTCTTTTACATGCTTATCCCTGAAAAATTCCAGAGTAAACTGAGAAATGCTTTTGATGATTTTTATTCTAGCATACTTATTTTTATTAAAAACAAGAGAGCAGTATTTTCTTTGTCGTTTTTTACAATACTTACGTGGCTATTTGGTTTCTTATCAATGTATTTTGGGGCAATGGCACTCAATATCCCTGTAACCTACTTTCACATGATTTTGATTCTTCCTTTCACAACTCTTGTTGAAGCATTACCAATTTCATTTTCAGGTGTTGGAACTAGGGATGCAGTTTTAATCTTGATGTTTACACTTCTTGGCATATCTTCAAGTTTAGCTGTTTCATTTTCTATAATGATTTTAATTTTGAATTATATTATGAATCTTTTTGGAGTTCTTTTTTGGATTAAAAACCCATTCAAATTATCCTAATCTTGTTTCCATAAGTTATAAAAACTAATCAAAGGAGTTCTTTTTACAATGCAGATTGTAGTTCTAGCTGGTGGATTGGCCACTCGTATGCGTCCGATTACTGAGAAGATTCCAAAAGCAATGATTCTAGTTAATGGGAAGCCGTTCCTAGAACATCAAATTGAATTGTTCAGGAGAAACGGAGTTACTGATATTATTCTTTGCGTTGGCTACAAGGCTCAGCAAATCAAGGATTATTTCGGAGACGGATCAAAATTCGATGTCAAAATCCGCTACAGTGACGAAGGTGAGAACCTCAAAGGAACTGCGGGCGCGTTAAAGCAGGCTGAAGATCTTTTGGATGATAAATTCCTTGTGATTTACGGCGATTCATATCTTACAACTAATTTTCAAGATGTAATAGACCATTTCAACAAGAATGACAAGTCAGCGCTTTGCACTGTTTACAAAAATGATTTGGAATATCATAAGAATAACATGCAGGTTGCAGATGGGCTGATTGTAAAATATGACAAGACTGCGCAATCCCCAGACATGAAACATGTTGACTATGGTCTTTCAATTATTAGAAAATCCATTTTAGATTCCATTCATTCTGAAAAAGTAATACAACTTGAAGAAATATTCCAAACTCTAATCGCGAACAAAGGGCTGCTTGCTTGCGAAATTTCTGACAGGTTTTATGAAATTGGCGAACCTGAAGGACTCAAACAATTTAAAGATTATCTGAAGGGCAAATCAGAAACAACTAAATCATCTGATTGCACAGGCTGTTCAAAATCTGGAATCTGCGGATCTGGCGTTCAGACTTCTTTTGAACATAAGAGAGTTGAAACAATTGTTGGGGTACCTGACAGTGTTGGAAAAGGGAAAAACATCAAGAAAGTTCTATTAATCTTCCCGCACAGGATAAGCTTTTCCGGTTACAAAGAAGATTTATCACCTCCAATGGGTATGGCGTGCCTCGGTGCAGTCCTGGAAAAAGCAGGATACGAAGTTAAAATTATTGATGCTGCTGCAGAGGATTTCAATCATTCTGAAAAAATTAATGACAATATGGTACGGCTAGGTATAAGTATGGAAGACTTGAAGCAGAGAATAACTGAGTACCATCCAGATGTTGTTGGGGTATCTTGTCTTTTCACAGCTCAGATTAAGACTGTTCTTGAAATCTGTAATTCCATAAAGCAAGTTGATCCTAGTGTTCCTGTTGTAATTGGTGGTTCTCATCCATCAGCACTACCCGAACAATCCCTTAAGTCCAGCTTCCTGGATTATGTAATAATCGGAGAAGGCGAATACACTTTTAGAGAGCTTCTCAATAAATTGAAAAACAATGAGGCTGTTTCTGATATTGATGGATTTGCCTGGAAGGAAGATGGCAAGATTCATGTTAATCCTAAAACAAAATTCATAGAAGATATTAACGAGCTTCCAAAACCAGCAAGACACCTGCTTCCTATGAAAACTTATTTTGATATTAATTTGCCTCAGTGCGGAACTTCTCTTAAAAGACCGAACACTACAATCGCAACTTCAAGGGGATGCACTGGTAATTGTGTGTTCTGTGCAACTACAAAACTCTGGGGAAGGCGTTTCCGACCGTTTGCTGTTGAAAGAGTTTTGGATGAAATGGAGACTCTGATTAAAGAGTATGGAATCAAAGAGTTCCAATTCATAGATGATAATCTCACTTTGAATAAAGAAAGAGCTATGAAGATTTTCCAAGGAATGATTGACAGGAAATTTAACATTGTTTGGAATACTCCACAAGGCATAGCGATTTGGGCATTAGATAATGAGCTTCTTGATAAGATGAAAGAATCTGGATGTTATGAAATCACAATTGCTGTTGAGAGTGGAGATCAGGATGTTCTTACTCATATAATTCACAAACCCACAAACCTTTCAAAAGTTGAGGGAATTGTGAAGCATGCCAAGAAACTTGGATTGATTGTGAAAGGATATTTTGTTGTAGGGTTCCCAGGTGAAAAGAAATACCAAATGCAGAAGACTTTTGATATTGCAAAAGACTTGAAGTTTGATGCTGCTGGGATTTTTATAGCAACACCTCTTCCTGGAACTGAGCTATATAAGATTTGCAAAGAGAAAGGATATCTCCGACCTGGTTTCGATTTCGAAAGAGTGAATTATGGGGTTGGAAACATTGTCACTCCTGATTTTACTCCTGATGAAATTGAGCAAATGGTTTCAGAGAACATTATTAAGATTAATATGTCTCTTTTGTTCAGGAATCCTTGGAAGTTTGCAAAGAAGTATTATCAGCTTGTGAAGAGGAATCCAAAAGTACTGTTTGATTACCTAGGCTTCTTACGGAAGAAATCAAAGAAAAAAACCGACTGATTTGCATATCATAACTTTTTTAAATGAATTTTCCCCCGATTATGTATACAAATGATCATAACCCAGACACCTTTGAGAGTAACTCTTGGCGGAGGCGGAACTGACCTAGAATCATATTATTCTAAGTACGGGGGGTTCCTAATCAGCGCTGCTATTAACAAATACGTTTACATTAGTCTGCACGAGACTTTTGACAATGATATTACTGCTCATTATTCCAAACATGAAAAAGTTTCAAATGTTGACGAGCTTCAACATCCAATTATTCGCGAAGCCCTCAAATTAACAAACATTCAAAGCGGTATTGAAATGGCAAGCATGGCAGACATTCCTGCTGGCACAGGGCTTGGTTCATCTGGTTGTTTCACTGTTGGTTTATTGAATGCACTGCACTTGCACAAGCGAGAGAAACTTTCAGCAAGACGCCTTGCAGAGGAAGCATGCAAAATTGAAATTGATACTCTAAAAGAACCAATTGGTAAACAGGACCAATACGCCTGCGCAGTTGGTGGAGTTACTTGCTTCACATTCGAGCGCGATGGTACTGTACTTTCAGAACCTCTTCAGATTTCTAAAAGCACAATGAATACTCTTGAAGACAATCTTCTTCTCTTTTTCACAAACTATTCTCGCAGTGCGTCTGGAATTTTGAAAGAGCAAGATGACAAGAGCAAACAGGATGAAGATGAAATGATTGAGAATCTCCACAAAGTAAAAGATCTTGGATTCCAAAGCAAGCAAGCATTTGAAGCTGATGATCCTGATAAACTTGGCGAACTTCTTGATATTCACTGGCAAAACAAAAAGAAACGTTCTTCTTCAATGAGCAATCCGAAAATTGACGAGTGGTATACAACTGCAATGGAAAATGGAGCACTTGGTGGAAAACTTGTTGGCGCTGGTGGCGGAGGATTTTTAATGTTCTACGCAAATGATAAAGAAAAGTTAAGAACTGCAATGGAGAAACAAGGTTTAAGTGAAGTTCGATTCGGATTTGATT